>CALJOK010000075.1 GCA_937981555.1 uncultured Saprospiraceae bacterium | reverse complement strand
TGCAATTAACAAGAGTCCTACATCATTGAAACTCCGAATTCGAGTCGTGATGGTCAACTCATTTTCATCAGTCAACTTTTCTAATATTTTAATATGTGGTTCTCCTCCATTGAAAATAAAATGGTCAAATTCAATTGATTTTCCAAAAGGAGTGAACGTGGTATCTAAGTTTAAATATTTCATATTGCGTAATTTATACACAAATATAATTGTGCTAGAGTTTAAATGCAAGTTATTTGCGTTATTTCTACGCAAATAATATTTTTAATAAAAAAATCCTTTTTGCTAACACAAGCAAAAAGGATTCCAATTAACCACTAATCTACTGACTATCAATCAATTAAATATTAAATATTTAAAAACTACACTTCAAAACTCATTCCTTCTTTTTCTAATTTTAAATATTTCTTTTCATCAAATCTATAGTACGAACCGGGACGTCCTCGCCCTCCACCTGACTTTTCCTCCAACTCTTCGAGGATATCTAGTTTTAAAAATTTCTTTCTAAAATTCCGCCGATCAAGTTTCCGATTATAAATTACTTCATATAGATGATGGATTTCTTCCATGGTAAATTTCTCATTTAGTAACTTAAATCCGATGGGTTGATAACTCACTTTATTCTGTAATCTTTCGAGTGCATAATCTAGGATCTTTTGATGATCGAATGCTAGTTTCGGTAATTCATGGAGATGAAACCATTGCGCATCTTCTGCATCAGTTGCTGCAAATAATTCAAAATTGGAACTACGCACCAACCCATAATATGCTATCGTTACAATGCGACTTCGAGGATCACGTTTTGGATTTCCGAAAGAATATAATTGTTCGAGGTAGTTGACTTTGACGCCTGTTTCTTCTTCGAGTTCTCGTTCGACCGCTTGTTCAAGACTTTCTTTTTCTTTGACAAATCCGCCAGGAATGGCCCATCGACCTTTAAAAGGTGGATATTTTCTTTTGACTAAAAGGACGGATAATCCTTCTTTGGGTTCGTAACCAAAAACGATTGCATCGACGGTGAGACTGATATTTGGAGTTGCCATATTTTCTATTTAATATTATTTTGCGTACGAAGTACGGGAATATTTTTGAGAAAAGTAGGAAGAGTGTGTGAGGTTTTTATTTTACTTAGAAAAATAATTATATTTATTTTTTGCCGCTGACTTTTTATGACTGGTTATTTTTTTATTTTTTCCTTCGGAAAATTCTTGAGTGAAGAAGGACATAATTTAGTCATAAAAAGTCAGCGTCAAAATTCAAATAACTACTATTTTCTCTAGGAAATGAAAATCAATCCCAAACTGCTTTTTCAACTCCTGCACCTTGTCTAAATAAACTTTCGGATCAACTTCTTCCTTTCTTTTTTGTCCGACGATCATCACATTTTTACCCGTGTGGTCGCTAGAAATAAATTCAAAGACTTTAGTTTTATATCCATTCGCTTCCAAAATTAATGCTCGAATCGTATCGGTTACAATTTCCGCTTGGCGTTCTTTTAGGATGCCAAAATTTAAGATAGGTTCGAGGAGAGAATCATTTTTTATTTGCTTTCGAATTTGTTTGTGGCAACAAGGTGCGCAGATAATTAATTGTGCATCTGCTTTGATTCCTTTAGCGATGGCTTCGTCAGTTGCGGTGTCGCAAGCATGTAAAGCAATCAAGATATCGGTCTCTGGCAATTCATACCCTTGAATAAATCCTTGCTCGAAATGTAGATTTTCAAACTTAGAATTAGCTGCAATATTATTACAAATCTCAATTAAGTTTTCTCGAATTTCTACGCCGGTGACTTTTGTTTTTAAATTTAAAACGTTCACCAAGTAATCATAAAGCGCAAAAGTGAGATAACCTTTCCCTGATCCCATGTCGACAATTCGTAAAGGTTTTTGTTCATTGACACCAGTCAATTTATCTGCTAAAATCTGTGGATTTTTTCTCAACAAATCAGCAACGACTTCAACGAATTTTTTGATTTGCTTATACTTATCTCCTTTACCTTTTTGCACGCGATCTTTGTCGTCGAGAATTCCTAACTCTTGCAAGTAGGTTGTTTTTTGAATCAACCCAGTTTTATCTTTATCATGTTGGCGATCAGGTTTTTGAGGAAATGTAGGCTTACCATCTCGGAGGTTGATTTTGCCTTTTTTATTTTTCTCAAAAACAAAATCACGGTCGGTCGTAAAAAGATTAGCTATCCAAAATTCGTTGCCAATTAATTTCTCGAGTTCTACTGCTCCTTCTTTTATGGAAAAATTCTTCGTGATGTCTTGCGTCTCATGTCGAAAGACGAAGGAATATTGCAACTCCTTTTTTATCAAAGCGAGTTTGATTAAAACCTTTTTTAGCGAAGCAGAACGATCAGCATTCTTGCTCAAAGTCAATCGAACGAAGGTATCGTTAGCTACACTAGTTGAAATTATTTGGATAAAATTTGTTTGTGAATTCATTGGGACAAAGATAGGTTTTTGGTTGGATAAAATAGCGTTTGATGGAACACGGATGACACGGATTTTACGGATTATAGCAGATTTGACGATTACTATATTCTAACACTTCTATTCGTCAAATCCGTTTACATTAGCTCAATCTGCGTCATCCGTGTTCCATCCCACAATAATTTTTTATCTTGCAAATAACAAAACATCAATACATATGAAAAACCTGTTCTTCCTTTTTTCCATTGCAACTTTTATTTTCCTCACAAGTTGTCAACAAGACATTTCCAAAAACGAAATCAATGATTCGTCCAAAGAACTTCATGCTATCTTTGATGAAGAATGGAAATTCCGAACCAAGGATAACGATAGCGAACTCCTTCCCGATGTCACCTCTGAAAGGAAGGTAAAAGATGCTGAGTTTTGGAAAAACACTTTAGAGAAACTAGCAAAAATTGATCGTTCAACACTCACCAAAAAAGATCGAATCAACTACGATATTTTTAAATATCAATTAGAAGATAAGGTCGCTCGAATTGGTTTCGAAGATTACTTGATGCCACTAAATGCCGAAGGTGGTTTTTATACCAATCTATCTTACATGGTTCGAGGTATGTCTTTTGAAAATGCGGAAGACTATGAAAAATATTTGAAAAAATTAAAAGCTGTTCCTCAATTTTTTGACGACAATATTGCACTCATGCGACAAGGCATGGACAAAGGAATTACGCAACCAAAAGTTATCGTCAAAAATTACAAAGCATTAATTAAATCATACCTAGTAGATGCACCTGCGAAGAGTAGTTTTTATGTTCCATTTTCCAAAATGAATAGCAGCGTTCCTGCGGAATTACAAACTGATCTGCAAGGAAGAGCACAACAAATTATTCTCACTCATGTTCTTCCGTCTTATCAGAAATTTGATAAATTCATGGAAGACGAATATGTTCCCAAATCGCGTAATTCATTGATAGCTAGTGACTTACCAAAAGGAAAAGAGTACTATGAACAACGCGTTCAGTTTTTTACCACACTTCCGATGACCTCTGATGAAATTTTTGAATTAGGAGAAAAAGAGGTTGCCCGCATTCGAGCTGACATGGAACAAATCATTGAAGAGGTTAAATTTGAAGGTAGCTTTGCAGACTTCCTCGTCTTCCTACGAACCGATCCTCAGTTCTATGCAAAGACACCAAAAGGTCTACTAAAAGAAGCTTCTTATTTAGCAAAAAAAATGGATGGAAAACTGCCTCAATTTTTCAATACATTACCTCGGAATTCTTATGGTGTCGAACCTGTCCCCGCTGCGATTGCACCAAACTATACTGGCGGAAGATACTCAGGAGGTTCACTCGATAATCATAAGGCTGGAAATTACTGGGTAAATACTTATAAGTTAGAAAGTCGTCCGTTGTATGTTTTGCCAGCCTTGACTTTGCACGAAGCGGTGCCCGGTCATCACTTGCAAATTTCGTTGGCGCAAGAGTTGGAAGGCTTCCCTGAATTTCGAAAAAATACTTACTTGTCTTGCTATGGAGAAGGTTGGGGATTGTACTCTGAATATCTCGGAATCGAAGCTGGCATGTACGAAACGCCTTATGAAAATTTTGGTCGTATGACTTACGAAATGTGGCGAGCTTGTCGGTTAGTTGTTGATGTTGGAATTCATGCGAAAGGTTGGACACGAGATCAAGCAGTAGAATTTTTAGGTTCCAATACTGCGCTTTCATTGCATGAAGTGAATACGGAGATTGATCGATATATCGGTTGGCCCGGTCAAGCCTTATCTTATAAAATGGGTGAATTAAAAATTCGAGAATTGCGGAAAAGAGCGGAAACTGACTTGGGAAATAAATTTAATTTGCGTGATTTTCATGATGTGATTTTGTTGAATGGAGCGGTGCCGTTGTTTGTGCTGGAGGAGTTGGTGAATGATTGGATTGGGAGTGTAAAAACAAGTTAGATATGATATTTCTCATATTAATTTTTATGACTTTAGCTATTCCTGCTTTTTGGCATTTCTTAGCAAAACTTACACATTTCAGTCATGAAAAAGCAATTGCTTATAAGAATAATGAATTACCTAGAATTGACCGATTAAAAATTAGTTTCCATTTAGCCATATGTTTTGAATGTCAAAACCTAATTGAAACACCAAAAGGAAAACGACCGCTAGAAGATCATTTGATTGATCCGAAGGAATAAATTTATTCCCTCCCCTCCTTTTTCCTATATTTGTTTTCCAAAAAA
The DNA here is from genome assembly GCA_937981555.1 of uncultured Saprospiraceae bacterium. Classification (GTDB taxonomy): domain Bacteria; phylum Bacteroidota; class Bacteroidia; order Chitinophagales; family Saprospiraceae; genus CAJQQY01. The sequence continues at coordinate 9,858 of CALJOK010000075.1, read as the reverse complement.
AACATCAACATGAAAAATCAACATCAAGAAGAACCACCTCCACCGATATTTAAAACGTGGAATCAGATGTACGCATTCGTACTCATTTTACATTTTGTGCTCCTTTCTGTTTTTTACTACCTGACAAAAATTTATTCTTAATCAATTTTAACTTCTCAATATGCACACTATTGACTGGGCTGTATTGGTATTCACTTTATTGTTCATTGTTTTTTATGGACTATGGAAAACCAGAAAGGTCAAAACAACTGAAAGTTATTTACTTGGTGATCGTGAATTAAAATGGTGGACGATTGGACTTTCCATCATGGCCACTCAAGCGAGTGCGATTACTTTTTTATCTACTCCAGGGCAAGCCTTTGATGATGGGATGCGATTTGCACAATTCTATTTTGGTTTGCCGATTGCAATGGTAATTTTGGCGGTTTTTGTTTTGCCGATTTTTTATCGACTCAAAGTTTATACCGCTTACGAATATTTGGAACAGCGATTTGATGTGAGAATGCGACAGTTTACGGGGTTTTTATTTTTGTTGGGAAGAGGCTTAGCTGCGGGAATTACTATTTACGCGCCTGCTATTATTTTATCATTGGTCTTGGGTTGGAGTCTAAATATGACTATTGGAGTTATGGGAATTTTGGTCATTTTTTACACCATGTCAGGAGGTACAACAGCGGTGAGTCAAACTCAAAAACAGCAGATGATAATCATCATGACTGGTTTGTTTATCGCATTCATTATTTTGATTATGAAATTACCACCAGATATTTCATTTTCAGATACAGTTGGAGTAGCAGGGAAAATGGGCAAGTTGAACATTGTTGATTTCGAATTTGATTTAGAAAATAAATACAACATGTGGTCCGCTCTTTTTGGAGGAACATTTTTATTTCTTTCCTACTTTGGAACAGATCAATCACAAGTCGCTCGTTATCTATCGGGGAAGACATTGACGGAAAGTCGATTGGGACTTTTGTTCAATGGAATTTTCAAAGTGCCGATGCAGTTTTTTGTTTTATTTGTGGGAATTATGGTTTTTATGTTTTACCAATTTACCAAACCTCCCGTACATTTTAATCCTTCTAATTTAGCAAAAATAGAAGCTGATGCAGCTTCGCAAGGAGAACTTCGAGATTTGCAAACTAAGTACGATGTCGTTTTTGAGAAAAAACAAACCGAGATTCGAACGATGGTTGCTGCCTTAAATTCTGAAGACCAATCAACGATTAATCAATCTCAAATTGCACTCAAAGATTTGAATGTCCAAGATATCAACATTCGAAAAGACGTTGATAAATTATTAGCCAACTATGGAGAACGGACAGGTAAAAAAATCGACATCGAAGATAATGATTATGTTTTTATGTCATTCGTTACTCAACATTTACCCGTTGGATTAGTAGGACTTTTGTTGGCCGTTATCTTTTCTGCGGCGATGTCTTCAATTGCATCCGAGTTAAATGCATTAGCAAGTTGTACCACAATAGATTTTTATAAACGATCTTGGAATAAAAATCAATCAGATGCACACTATTTAAAATCTGCCAAATTTTTCACTTTAATGTGGGGAGCAATTGCCTTGTCATTTGCCTCCGTCGCATCGCTTTTTGAGAACTTAATTGAATTTGTAAATATCGTGGGATCGTTATTCTACGGAACTATTTTAGGAGTATTCGTTGTAGCTTTCTTTTTTGAAAAAGTAAAATCGAAAGCAGTTTTCGTTGGAGCAATCGTCGGAGAATTAGTTGTATTGACTACTTTTGCACTAGATTATTATGAAGTAATTAATCTCGCATATTTATGGTTAAACTTAATTGGATGTTTGGTCGTAGTTTTTGTAAGTGTCCTGTTACAACCTTTATTTGGAGATGATGAACCAAAGGATAAGATTGGTTCAGATCCAGATTTATTAGATGATATTGCTCTTAATAGTTAATAAAAAGAAAAACCCGAATCTTCAAAATGAAGATCCGGGTTTTTCTTTAATACTTAAATGGTAAACAATAAGCGGTATTAATAATTCACCATTAACAGTTAACCATTATTAAAATCCTTCCATGATTTTATCATTCGCTTTAGCATAACCTGCACTTCCGGCAGCTTTAGCTACAGCAGAAGATTTTCCGATAGTAGATTTTGCTTCTGCTTTCATTCCAAGCTTCGCTTCGATTTGAGCTTGCAATCTTAACTGCCAGTATCTTTCTCCTTTTTGGTTAGCCATTTTTGCCCACTCGTAAGCTTTCTTCATGTCTTTCCCATTATCATAGTAATATTTAGCAGCTGAGTAAAACTCACCTCTAGTTGTACCTGCCATTGCAGATTCAATTTGCTTCATTACCTGATCATCATAAGAAACTTCCAATTTGAAAGGCACATACCAATTTCCCCATTTCAAAGACATCGTTGCTCCATCAGCTTTCATATCAGCAATATCGATAGTAAACGATTCTACAAAGTTAGAACGCTTGTATCCTTTCACTTTGAATCGAGCTAATTCATCTGCTTTGTTATATTTTGATACATTTCCTCCTAAAGTCAAATCTTTGTACAACATGATCGTCCAATCAGTTGGATCAGGAATACTATATAAAGCATAAGTTCCAGCAGGTACTGCATTACCTTCAATTTTTACATCATCACTAAATGTGATTTTGGTAGCACGGTTAGCCCCTGTTCTCCAGATACTTCCAAATGCTTCTACATCAACAAAAAGAGTACGTCCTTTTACACTTGGACGACTATAATCTAAACTAACAGTAGTCAATCCAACTACTTGCTCCATTTTACAAGCTGGACTTGGAGCCGGTGTATTAATTTGAGCCATCGCGCTATTGCTGACCATAATAACAGCAGCAATCATAAATAAACTGGTCAATAATTTTTTCATCGTAAGATTTTATTTTTTTTAGAAATTGATTAATTACTTTTTTCAACACAAAAATAATATTTCTTTCTCACAAATTTAAAAGCTTATTTTCTTAAGTAATTAACTTGTCATTATAGAAAAATTATGCTCATTATATTAATCTCTCTTTTTCTAAAATCATGAGATATTTACATCACAAAAGATGATTTTCTCTAAAAAATTAAACGAGTTTTTCTCTTTTTATTCATATAACAAAAATGTTACTTTCAAAAAGGTAGTATTATGAAAAATACCCCTTTTATGGTATTTTTAAAAATAGCTGCCCATTCTTATAATTGTTCTATAAATTTTCCTTTATTTTTGTAAGGTATTCAAGATAACAACAACCCTTAACCCCTCTCACTATTTATATTGCATTTAGCAAGATAAATTCCAAAAGGTTGTTTTACGCACAGTATTTAAGACGACGATCTATCAAAATAAAATATTTTAAGGACTAATTATTATTACATCATCTGATGTAGGCCATTGTTTTATGTGGAAAATGAATATGGTTTAAACTTCTTATAATAATCGGTTTTTGGAATAGGGGCTGCTCCATTAAAGAATGGGCAGCCTTTTTTTATTCATAGAAGTCAAGGGCTTTGTGTTCCTCGATATAATAAAAACAGAAAAGCTCTTTTTGCATTTTAGCAAAAAGAGCTTTTCTGTTTTATTGAGAAATTAAACTAATATCGTAAACAAGAAGCAACTGACTCCTATAATCGAAGCTTCTTCCCTTCGTAAAATTCCACGATCATTTTTTTCAAAATAAATTCGTACTTCGCTAGGACTAATTGAATTTCAGCGCTGTCTCGATCATTCAGGATAGTTTTATATTCGAAAGCATTGATATTTCCAAGACTTAACTTATTCTTCATAGAAACGATGGATGCTTCCAAGAGAGTCAGCGTCTTTTCAGCAGCTTCTAATTTTTTAGCGGCAGCTTGAACATCTAAGATAGCATTTTGAATATCGGTTCTTAACTGTTGTTTGAATTGAATATTCTCTTCCTGCTTTTGGCGATAGTTAACTTGAGCTATTTCGGCATTTAACTTAGATGCTTTTTTATCTAAGATAGGAACATAGACATTTACACCGACTCCGTAACCGAAATTATCACCTACTTGACTAAAGTATTTTTTATTTTTCACCTCTCCTCCAACTTCAACAATCTGAGATGCAGGAACATCTATATCTGGTCCAGGAATAGAAACAAAATAAGAAGTTCCTATCGTATCAAAAAAAGTATTGGAATCATCAAATTCCGTAATCCCTGAAGAATAATTTGACCAAATTCCACCAAACAAACTCACCGAAGGCTTCTTCTCTGCCAACGCTATATCCTTATCCAATTTAATACTTTTCAACTCCAACTCCCCACCTTCCACACTTGGTTGCGTTTTTAATGCTTTGGAATATATCTTTTTAAAAGAAAGTTTATTGATGGAGTCATCTGGTTGAGCCACTTTTTTAGGTTTCTCAATTTTTAAAGAAAGGGAAGGATCAAGTTCTAAGATTAGTTTCAATGCTACATAACTTCGATCTAAATAATTTTGGCGATCAATAATTTTTCCTTCGTCTCTCGCTTTTTGAATTTCTACATTTCGCAAATCAGCAGATGATTGCAAACCAGCATTGACTAAATTTTTAGACTGACGCAACCACGATTCCGTTTGTGATAAATTTTTCTTAGCATTTGACAATTGCTCTTCCGCCATCAAAATGGTCAAATAAGCTTGCAATACTCGTAAGGATAAATCTTTCGACAATTGATCTGCATCAGCTTGTGCAGATTGAACGGCCAAACCAGATTTTTCAATTCGCTTCTTTGTTTGATTTCCATCGTACAAGGTGTAATTACTTTCTAATCGAAAACTATTATAAAGGGTAGATGCATTTCCAAATTCATTAGTTGATGGGTCAATTGTTCTTCCTAAATTCAAACCTAAATTGGTAGAAAATCCTAAATCTGGTTGTCGTTCTGCTTCTGTTCTTTCTAAAACAATTTTATTTTTTTCTACTTCAAGATTAGCATATCTCATCGTAGTCGTATTGCTTTGCTGCACATGTTGAATACATTTCTCCAATGACCAAGTTCGTTGCGCAGTCAACATATTTCCTAAAAATAAAATACTAAAAACAGTTAAGGTTATCTTTTGCATAAAAATTGGGTAAATGAAAAGAATGGATAATTAAATAGATTTTATTCATTGGACATTCTACGATTGACGTTTTCCAATAAAATTTATTAAAAATCTCACATAAAAAATAGTACTACAAAGATTCGTAGATAGGAGGTTAGAATAGATTTCAGGTTTATCTGAGAGGTTGTTTTTTGTTGATTTACTTAAGTTATCAAAAGTCAATTATATATAAAATAAACCGAAATAGTTATTCAATAATTGTCTCTTATTACTTAAAAATTCTTCAAAGTAAAAGTGCTTATTCATACGACTTTAAAGAAGTTTTGTAAAATTACGTTATTATTTAATGTTTTTGAAAAAATTATGCCATTCTTCATTTTTACCCATTAAAAAAAATCTTTACATAAACCTGACATATTAAAGAAATTCGGTATAGTTATTGATGTATTTTAAGTAGCTTATCATACGGCATACAGAAGATTTGTAATTCGTTGATTATCAAATAATTACACGAATTAAAACTATTTTATTAAAAGAAAACTTTACCTCTCAACTCCCTGATTTTTTTATTTTTTACGAAATAAAAAAGTCGCGCTGATGAGATCAAAAAATTTCAGCCAATTCAAATGCCGATTTCTTTTCCCTTTTACAAACAGTTAGATGCGATGGATTGCGGAGTAGCGTCCTTGCGAATGGTAGCTCGCTATCATGGCAGACACTACAATCCGGAATACTTGCGCTCCATTTCCTATCCTGATCGGGAAGGTGTTTCGTTGATGGATATCAGCGATGCGGCGGAACATATCGGTATGCATTCTTTGGCTGTAAAAGTTCCTTACGATGTTTTGCCTGAGGAAATCCCAGTTCCTTTTGTTGCGCATTGGCGACAACAACATTTTATCGTCATCTACAAAATCAAGAAAAATAAAGTTTGGGTAGCAGATCCTGCGCATGGCAAAGTGACGATCACCAAGGAGGAATTCATGGATGGTTGGGCAAGTGATACGGTGGAAGGGGAAGATGTAGGCGTAATTTTGATGTTGGAACCTACGCCAAAATTTTATGAGCGAGAAGGCGAAAAATCCAATCAAATTAGTTTTGGCTATCTTTTCAAATATTTCAAAAGTTATACTGGACTGATTTGGCAATTGGTTCTTGGATTACTAGCAGGTTCATTTTTACAGATTGCTTTTCCATTTTTGATGCAGTCGGTGGTGGATACGGGAATTGAAAACCAAGACTTGGATTTTATTTATGTGGTCTTGGTAGCTCAGTTGGTTTTATATTTTAGTCAGACAGCCGTGGAATATTTAAGATCGTGGATATTGCTTTACATTGGTTCGAGAGTCAACATCAGTATGATTAGTGACTTCTTGTTAAAAATGATGCGATTACCGATTAGGTTTTTTGATACCAAATTGATTGGAGATTTATTACAAAGAATTTCGGACAATCGTCGAGTGGAATATTTCCTAACTTCATCTGCTTTGTTTACTGCATTTTCGTTAGTAACGTTTGTGATTTTCACAGCGATCTTAGCCATTTATAGTGGATTAATTGTGGGTGTATTTTTAGTGGCAACGTTTCTTTATGTTGGTTGGGTTTTATTCTTTTTGAAAAAACGGAAAGAGTTAGATTATCGTCGATTTGACCAAATGGCTGACAATCAAAGTACACTAATCCAATTGATCAATGGAATGCAAGAAATCAAATTGCATAATGCTGAAAAACAAAAAAGATGGAAATGGGAACGCATCCAAGCGAAACTATTTCGAATCAGCGTGAGCTATTTGAAATTGGAACAAATGCAAAGTGTAGGTGCGAATTTCATCAATGAGTTAAAAAATATTTTAATTACATTCATCGCAGCTCGTGCGGTGATTCAGGGAGATATGACTTTGGGAATGATGATGGCGGTTCAATATATTATTGGTCAGTTGAATGGTCCAATTTCGCAATGGATGAACTTTATCAAATCATACCAAGATGCCGGAATCAGTCTCGAACGATTGAATGAGATTCATTCAAAAGAAGAGGAAGAAGATTTAGAAGGAAAAATGAATATCCTTCCTGGTAACAAAGATTTGATTTTGGAAAATGTATCTTTTCAATATGGTGGGCCAAACTCAAATATGATATTAAAGAATATCAGTTTGACCATTCCACAAGGGAAAAAAATTGCTATCGTTGGTACGAGTGGAAGTGGTAAGACAACTTTATTAAAATTGTTATTAAATTTTTATCCTCCCACAAGTGGAAATGTAAAATTAGGCGACACGACTTTATCCAATATAAGAAATAAAATATGGAGAGAAAAATGTGGTGTGGTGATGCAAGGTGGTTATATTTTTTCTGAATCCATAGCCAACAATATTGCCCTCGGAGATGAAGTTGTAGATAAAAAGAAATTACTCCACGCAGCAAAAGTAGCGAATGCTCAAACGTTTATCGAAGGTTTGCCACTCGGTTACAACACTAAAATTGGAGGTGACGGAATCGGTCTGAGTCAAGGACAAAAACAAAGATTATTACTCGCAAGAGCAGTTTATAAAAATCCAGAATTCATTTTCTTAGACGAAGCGACCAATGCGTTGGATGCTTATAATGAGATGATCGTGATGGATAATTTGGAAGAATTTTTTGAAGGAAGAACAGTATTGATTGTCGCACATAGATTAAGTACAGTAAAAAATGCTGACATGATTATCGTACTTGAGCAAGGTGAAATCATCGAGCAAGGAACGCATAAAGATTTGACTGAACTAAAAGGTGCATATTATTATTTAGTGAGAAACCAATTAGAACTTGGAGCTTAATACCAAATAGTAACAATGGAAGAACACGATAGAATAGAACTTAGAAGTGATGATGTTCAAGAGATCATCGGAACACCACCACGTTGGATCGTGCGCTGGGGAACACTTGTCGTGGCAGGTGCTGTTTTCGCAATGGTAGCAATGAGTTTTTGGGTTCAATATCCTGATAAGGTGAGAGGCCGAGTGTCCATCACTACGAAAATTGCTCCGGTAAGAGTCAATGCTCAAAAATCAGATTTGATCTCAAAAATATATGTGGAAGATGGTGAGAAAGTAGAAGAAGGAGATCTTTTAGTTTTGATGCAAAATGCTGCGAACTTTGAAGATGTCGAAGAATTAGAAGAATTTTCAAAAGATTTAAATAATGCAGACCAGTCTGAATTATTAGAATTTTTATCTTCTGATTTTAAGCAACTAGAAATCGGAACGTTGCAACCTTTGTATGCTGAAGTACAAACTAACTTTGAGAAATTTCAATTTTACGAACAAAACAAAGCTGCAGCCAAAGAAATCACTCAAGTAAAAAGACAAATTCAAAATATCAACGCTGGTATCCGAATTCAAAATCGAAAATTAAAAGATGCTAAAGCAACTCAAAAACTGGAAGAAATAAAATATGAACGTTTAAGAAATTTGAGAAATAGTAATGATATCTCTCCTCAAAAAGTAGAAGATCAAGAAAAAATTTGGATTGCTTCTAGAACTAGAGTGAAAGAAATTGAGGATGAAATTAATTCAAGGTTACTTCAAATCTCTGGACTCAATAAAAATATTGGTGACGTTGAAAGTTCAGATAGCGAAACCAACAATCAAAATTACATCAATCTCCGAAGCAGTATCAATAATCTTATCGGTGCAATCGATCGATGGAACGAGGAAAATTTACTCATTGCAGCTATGGATGGAAAAATTTCCATGGTGCAAAATTGGAGTGAAAAAAACTACATCGAACAAGGAAAAGAAATCATGGCAATCCTTCCTCAAGATATAGAGGACAACTACTTTACACAACTATTTATTCCTGTTCAAGGTTCAGGAAGAATAGAAATAGGGCAACGAGTTTTATTAAAATTAGATAATTTCCCTTACCGGGAGTTTGGACAATTAGAAGGCGAAGTAATCGAACCACCTGGACTTCAACGAGAAGAAGGTTTGCCTGTAAAAATTAAACTGATGAATGGTTTAATTACTCAAAGTAAAAAAAATTTAAAAATGGAACAAGAGCTGCTAGGTAATGGTGAGATCATTACTGAAAACCGAAGTGTCTTTGTTCGTATTTTTGAAAATGTAGTTAAACCACTTCTTCAAGAATAAAACCAATCCTACCCTTTCATAAATATTTCTTTTCTTTGAGAAAAAAATATTTATGAAAAACCCACTACTTTTTTTTCTACTCTTAATTTTTAGCGGAAGTATTTTTATGACTAGTTGCCAATCAGATGCAACTACAACTTCCACTAATTCACCTGCCGATGCAATTGACACTACTGACATCGAATACTTCTTAGCAGAACTTTCTTCTGACAAATTTCTTGGCCGAAAACCTTGTTCTCCAGGCGAAGAAATTACCATCGATTTTATCCAAAAAGAATTTCAAAAAATGGGATTAGAACCTGGAAATGGCGACAGTTATTTTCAGAAAGTTCCATTGGTTGATATCAACGCTACACCTTCCGAAGGAATGTTTATCACGGGGGGAAAGAAAGATTTAAAGTTTGAATACAAAAAAGATATGATGACTTTCACCCAACAAGTCAAAGAAAATATCGATGTCAAAAATTCAGAATTAGTCTTTTGTGGTTTTGGAATTGTTGCGCCTGAATATGGCTGGAACGATTATGATGGAATTGATATGAAAGGAAAAACCGCAGTTATTTTTGTCAATGACCCAGGTTATTATTCAGAAGACTCTACTTTTTTCAAAGGAAAAACCATGACTTATTATGGACGGTGGGATTATAAATTTGAAGAAGCTGCGAGGCAAAATGCG
>CALJOK010000074.1 GCA_937981555.1 uncultured Saprospiraceae bacterium | reverse complement strand
AAGAGGTAACAGTTGATGGCCTCACTACAATCGATGCAGATGGTATCTCTTGGGATGATGTCAACAACGCATTATACTATGCGACGAACGATACAGGAGATCCTGCTGATGTGGGTACTGTTTACGAGTTAGTTTTCTCAGATGCAACTAATGCGGTTGGAACAGAGATCGCGACAGGTTTAGATGATTCATCTGGATTATGGTATTATGAAAATGATGGAAAACGCTACGTATACGTATTGGAATCTCAGTTCGGAGCCTTATTTGGTATCAATGGATTTGAGCCACCATTTAATATTGAGATAATTCCTCTAGGCGAGGTTATGACAGCTACTGAAAATGTACTTGCTTCTACAGCTCAAGTAAAAGTATTTCCAAATCCATTTAAGCAAATGACCACTTTTGAAATTGAACTTCAGCAAGGAGGAGAATTTCAGTTTCAGGTATTTGATATAAGCGGAAAAGTAGTAGCAAATAGAACCTTAGAATTAAATGATGGAACTAATCAGTTTACCTTTAATGGTAATCATTTAACCAAAGGATTCTATAGCTATCGATTGAGTAATATAAAAGGCTTTTTAAGCGGTAAAATCATTGTTCTTAAATAACAGAATGATTTTCGTTTAAAAAAATGTTCTGAAGGAAGGGCAATTTTTTTGCCCTTCCTTTTTAAAAAACAAACCAATTACATTTTTACTTTTTAGTTAAACCATTGTAAACAAACAACTATGACTTTCAAAACAATTTTTTCAGCCTTAGTAATTATGTTTTCTATATCCTCTCTCAACGCACAACAAATAAAATCATTAGGTGCCATGACCTTTAGTCCTGAAGGAATATTATTTGCCGGAGACAAAGTATCTGGTGCCATTCACGCTTTTGATTTAAGTACCGAAACTCGTTCAACTCCACAATTTGAAATTAATGCTTACAATATCGATGCACAGGTGGCGGCGGTATTAGGAACAGCAACTGGCAACTCAAAAATCAATGATATAGCAGTACATCCAAAGAGTGGCGAAATCTATATTTCTGTGACTCGTGGTCATGGTTTGGAGGCCATTCCAGCTTTAGTAAAAGTGAATGCAACAAGTCAATTACAAGTAGTAGATTTTCCTACCTTGAAATCTTCATCACAAGCATTAAATAAATTGCATGATGGGAGCCAAAATTTTATAATAAGAGGTACGATGGGACCTGCTACGATCAAAGAAATTGAAAAATCAAAATTGCCAATGCGTACCCTATCCATTATGGATATTCAGTACCATAAAGGGGAAGTCTTTGTAGCTGGCATCACCAATGAAAATTTTTGCTCTGCTTTACGTCGAATGCCTTATCCATTTAATGGCAAAGAAAGTATCAGCAATATTGAGATGTTTCATATTGCTCACGATGAATATGAAACTCGTGCACCTATCCGTTCATTTGTGATTAAAAATATTGATGGAAAAGATCAAATGGTAGCAGCCTATACCTGTAGCCCATTAGTTTTGATTCCATTGGATGAATTAAAAAATGGTGCAAAAGTTAAAGCAAGAACGCTTGGTGATATGGGAAATGGTCAACCTTTAGAAATGGTTTCATTTAGTATGAAGGGGAACGATATGATTTTTGTGATTAGTAATAGTAGAACGCCCCGAGTAATTCCTGTAGCAGGATTAAACAACGCTAAGGTATATACAGAAAAGGACTTTGAAAGGGGAGGGAAATCAGATATGGGAATCTTACCTATAGGGCCGATGGGAAAGCCTGTCATGTTCACGGGGTCTGCTCTTCATATTGATTTATTAGATCCAATGCACTTTGCAACTATTAGAAGAGATCCCGAAACAGGTTCTATGGATTTAGAAACGGTTTCTATATTCTTTCCAAATAAGTTGAATAATGTGATGGCAGAAATGGATTTCCCACAGTACGTAAAGGAACATGAGAACGATAAAAAGAAAAAGAAGTAACTGATGATAAAAATTGGGCTTATCCTCTTTTTGGCAGCAGCAACTATTTCAGGAATAGTTGCACAAATTACTCCGGACTTGTCTTTACCTGAACAATCAAATGGTGTGATCACTTTTGACATTTCAGGTATTGCTGATGATAAATTGGATAAGCTCGATTATAATCTTTTGTCTGTTTTTGTAGCTACCGAAACGAATGAATATGCTACAGCTTTACCTATACAAGGTAATTTTTCGATAGTAGAAAACAAGTTGATTTTTAAACCTTATTTTCCTTTTGAAAAAGGATTGGCTTATGTAATAAGGCTTAAAAATTCTGGTACTGAAAAATTTTATTACCTCTCTTTTCAGATAGGGGAAAAAGAAAAAAATGAGCAAGCTAAGCTTTTGAGCATATTCCCAACAGCTGATTTATTGCCTGAAAATTTGTTGCGGTTTTATTTTTATTTCCAAACACCAATGAAACAGGAGGAAGCATTAAAACATATAAAACTGATAGATGAAAAAGGAAATGTAGATGATCACGCATTTATGAAATTCAAAGAAGAACTCTGGAGTAATGATGGGAAAAGGCTTACTGTATTATTTGATCCTGGTCGGATTAAAAGAGGTGTTTCAACAAATGTGATTGAAGGTTCATCTTTAGAGAATGGACGACGATATCATTTGAAAATTTCAGGAGAATGGAAAGACGTTTATGAACAAAGTTTAGTCAAAAAAGCGATGAAAGAGATCAGAGTTGTAGAACCATATCGTAAGAAAATAAACATCGAAGAATGGGCTGTGAGTGAACCAAGATTTGATAGCCTTGACAAGTTGATTATCGATTTTGACAGAATTATTGACCATACATTAATCCAATCAATGATGCAAGTAAAAGATGGTGCTGAAAATCTTGTTGAAGGATATTGGGAAACTCTGAGCTCTGAACAACAGGTACAGTTTGTTCCCAAAAATAAATGGCAACAAGGCTCTTACAAAATTGTATTTGATACTCGACTTGAAGATGTAGCAGGGAATAATTTACAAAATCTGTTAGACCATAATATCATGGATAAGGACGTGAAGGAAATATTTCAGTTTATCGACTTTAAAATTTTATAACTCAAAAAATAAAATTTTATCAATCTAAAAACCATTATGGCAAATTCGAGAATCTGGTTTAGAAAACGATGGAAAGGTTGGCTGTTTAAATAGCCAACCTTTCTAATATGGACACTTCTTCGACTGAAAAGGATAACTAAAGGCACTTGTTTTAGGTCTAACTTTGTAGGGATATAAAAAACAAGTAGGTTTTTTAAATTCGATTTTTTTTATAAAGAAAATAATAGAATGCAAAATATTCTAATAGAAACCACATTAGCCCTCCTTTACAAAGATTCTAAAAACGACTATCTGCGAATGATGAAGGGCGCTGCAAAAAGTATATTCCGACCGATGCAACCTTCCGATTTTAAAGATGCATATCTCTCTATATCGAAAGATCAAGGAAGAGGTTTAGTAGACTTGATAAAAACGAATGATAGTAAAAATATTGTGGAATTCGGAACGTCCTTTGGAATTTCAACGCTGTTTTTAGCACAAGGAGTAAGAGGAACTGGAGGCAGTATTATTACCACAGAGTTAATTGAATCCAAGGCTAAAAAAGCCATTGAAAACTTCAAGAGTGCAGGTGTAAATGACCTCGTTGAAATTAGAATTGGCGATGCAATGGAGACCTTAGGAAATCACCATACATCAATTGATTTATTGTTGTTAGATGGTTGGAAGGATTTATACTTGCCACTATTCCAGATGCTTGAATCGAATTATCACGCCAACACTATTATTTATGTGGACAATGCAGATATGAAAGAAAGTCAGGCATTTCTAAAAATAGTAAGTCAAAAAAACAGGTATAATTTGGAGTCAAAATTTGGAGGAAAGGTTGTTTTAATTACAAAAAAATAACATGCGATTTATTAAAAAAAATTACGGTTGGATGATTGTTGCCATCTTGGCAACACTACCAATGTTGGTGGTTTTCAATTTGCTAAATATTGATTTTACCAACGGCTTATCCATTACTTTTGAAGATGCCGATGGCCAATCTACTATAGATATGTTATATCATGTCACAGGAGAATTTGCCATTCGATGGATGACCGCAGTATTGACCTGTACGCCATTTTTTATTCTCTTTGGGGTGACTAATCTTTTTGTGAGACAGGCAATGGGAGTTGCGACAGCCGTTTGGAGTTTTTTACACTTCATCTTTTTCATACAAGCAGAGGGCTTTTCTGAGACCTTTACTCAAGTCAATTATATCGCAGGTTTTGTTGCGACTTTGATTTTAATTCCACTCTTTCTTACTTCCAATAGGAAGTCAATGAAGCGGTTGAAATCAAATTGGAAAAAGCTCCAAAGCTTGGCATATGCAGCAATTATTCTCAGTCTTTTGCATGTGGCTATTTTAGAAAAAACATGGTTGATTTATACTGTAGTAGTAGGCTTAGGTTTTATGATTAGAATACCGATTATCAAAAAACAAATAATGGCTTATCGTGCAAGTAGAAGAGCTAAGTCAGTTTAAGCTCAGATAACCATATTGTAATAACATTAAAAAATGAATTTATCAAAAATGAAGAACTACCTGATAATGGCTCTGTTTCTTTTTTACGGAAGCCTAATCTCAGCTCAAGATTTCACTATCAGCGGTTACATGAGAGATGCAAATTCTGGCGAAGAATTACTTTATGCAACGGTTTTTGCCGAAGGAACTAACAGCGGTGTTTCGACCAATTTATACGGATTTTATTCCCTCACATTGCCCGCGGGAGAATATACAATCAACTATTCTTATGTTGGTTATTCGTCGATTGCATTCAAAGTAAATTTGAATCAAGATGTCAAAAAAGATATAGAATTGGGTGGCGATGTTCAGGAGTTAAATGAGGTGGTAGTGGTAGCCCAAAGAGAAGATGAGAACGTGACCAACACCGAAGTTAGTGTAGTCAAACTTGACATCAAAGACGCAAAGTTGATTCCTGTACTTTTTGGAGAACAGGACATTTTAAAAACCATACAATTGTTGCCCGGAGTGAGTGCAAATTCGGAAGGTGGTAGTGGCTTTTTTGTGAGGGGTGGTGATGCAGACCAGAATTTGGTTTTGCTTGATGAAGCACCCGTTTACAATGCTTCGCATTTACTTGGTTTCTTTTCTGTTTTTAATTCAGATGCCCTCAAAGATGTAAAGATGTACAAAGGTGGAATTCCTGCTCAATACGGTGGTCGTGCTTCGTCTGTATTGGACGTTCGGATGAAAAATGGAAACATGAAAAAATGGGAAGCGTCGGGCGGATTAGGATTGATTTCATCTCGATTTACGGTAGAAGGTCCGCTGCAAAAAGACAAAGGCTCAATTATGGTTTCTGGTCGGCGGACTTACCTTGATGTAGTCGCAGGTATAGTCTCAGATGATTTTGCAGATTTGAGTTTATATTTCTACGATTTGAACTTGAAAGCTAATTTTAAAATCGGCGAAAAAGACCGTTTGTATTTCTCTGGCTATCTTGGTCGTGATGAGTTGGGGACCGAAGATTTTGGTTTTGATTGGGGAAATCAAACCATGACTGTACGTTGGAATCACACCTTCAACAATAAATTATTTTTGAATACATCTTTCATCTATTCAGATTATGATTATGGTTTTAAAGTTCAAAACGATGGAGTAGATATTGATCTTAATGCAGGGATTTATGATTATAATTTAAAACAGGATTATACTTATTTTTTAAATCCTAAAAACAAAATCGAATTTGGATGGAATGGTATTTATCACCAATTCAAACCAACTGTTTTTAGTTTTAACAATACAGCGGCAGATGCAGCGCAGGAACAATATGCGTTGGAAGGAGGAATCTATGTTTCTAATAATCAAAAAATATCTGATAAATTTTCAATGAATTATGGACTGCGTCTTAGCACGTTGAGTAATATTGGAGGTTATAATGAAAAAGAATATAATGAAGCAGACGAAGTGGTCAAAGAAACGATTTACGAAAGTGGCGACTTTTATAATACTTACGCTAATCTTGAACCTCGTGTCAATGCCACTTATTTGTTGGATTCTAAAAGTTCGGTGAAGGCTTCGTATAATCGAAATGTTCAGTATTTACAATTGCTTTCGAATAGTACTTCTGGCACGCCGACAGATATGTGGATTCCCTCAAGCTCGTTGGTCAAACCGACAATTGCGGATCAAGTTTCGGTGGGTTACTTTAGAAATTTTAATGATAACAACTATAAATTCAGCGTCGAGACTTATTATAAAAACTTACAAAATACTGTTGATTATGAAAACGGTGCAGAGACATTTGGAAACCCTGATATCGAAGCAGAATTGGTTTTTGGTAAAGGGCGTGCATATGGGATAGAATTTCTTTTGGAAAAGACAAAAGGTAAATTTACTGGTTGGGCAAGTTACACTTTGAGTAAGTCCGAACGCCAATTTGACGAAATCAATGGCGGCGATTGGTTCTCTGCTCGCCAAGACAGAACACATGATATTTCATTGGTAGGAACATATCTTATTACCTCTAAATTAACCATTGCAGGAACATGGGTTTACAGTACAGGAGACGCCGTAACTTTTCCTTCCGGAAAATACTATCTGGATGGATCATTAATCAATCTTTATACAGATCGCAATGCTGATCGAATGCCTGATTACCATCGTTTTGATTTAGGTTTAACTTGGACGTTGAAAGACTCCAAACGTTTTTATAATGATCTGAATTTTTCAGTTTATAATGCTTACAATCGCAAAAATGCTTATTCCATCACTTTTGCTGAAAACGATTCGGGGCAGACTGAAGCCACACGTTTGGCTCTGTTCGGAATTATTCCTTCGGTCGCCTGGAATTTTAAATTTTAATTCCAGCAACCGTTTGAATAGAAATCACTCTTCTTAAAAATCACAAATAATAAAAATGAAAAATATATTCATCGCCTTAATTGGCATTTTAATTTTCACTTCTTGTGAAGATGTTATTGAACTTGAATTGAAAGACACCACTCCTCGAGTCGTGATTGAAGGAACACTTAACATGACGACCCAAACTGCTCAAGTAATTTTCACAAAATCAAACGGATTTTATGATGCGACTACCTCTGTATCCGTAAGCGGTGCTAATGCAGTTTTGCAAAACGAATCAGGAATATCAGTTATACTTTTTGAAACCGACCCTGGCGTTTACATCGCAGAAAATGTGGTAGCTACTCCGGGTGAGAAATGGACAATTGAAATTGAAAGTGAAGGCGTTTCATATACGGCGGCTACGACTGCACCTTATCCTGCAATTTTGGATACTTTGATAACAGAAATTGAAGAAAGACCATTCGGTGGAGAAATCGAAGTCCGAGTGTTTGCCGAATGGAATGACGAGGCAGTTGTTCCCAATTTTTATCGCATTCGACCTTATCAAAATGATACGCTAATTGCTCAATCATATAATCTGATCGATGATGATTTTTCTGATGGAGATAAGATAACAACTCCAATCAGGGAAGAATTTGAACTAGGCAATTTGATGAAAATGGAGCTTTTAAGTGTGGACAAAAATTACTATCGCTATTTCCTCGAATTATCTTCTGTGGTAGGCAATGGTTTCAATAGCTCGAATCCATATAATCCAATTGGCAATTTTGATAATGATGCATTGGGGTATTTTGGGATATTTTCGGTTTCTGAGCAGGAGGTGCAATTGTAATATTTTGAAAAGAAAAAAAATGAATGATGTGATGCTTTGAGAATGTAATTTCGTGTAAAAATCCAAAGGGTTTAAATATGAATAATCGCGGATGACATCCTAGGTAAAGAACCTTTATAAAATAGGGGAGTCGATTTTCTTTTAAAGGATTAGGAAGATTTTTCTTTCTACAAATTTATTTGAGATTAGAAAAACTAGATTGAAAAATTCGAACACTTTACTTCAATGATGGAGAAAATTGCATCGCTAATAGTCTAAGGTAAAACTCTCCATTTAACATAGCATCCTCTAAATTCTTAGCCTTTTCCGAAATAGAAAAAATAGATTTTGCATTTAAAAATTCTACCTGTTGATTAGACAATTCATTTTTCCCAACAAACAAGCTCAATGGTTTATTATATTTTTCACAGAGTGTTGAAATACCATTGACGACTTTTCCTTGAAGCGATTGCTCGTCTAATTTACCTTCACCACTAATGACCCAATCGGCAGCCGCAATTTGCTTTTCTAAATTGGTCAATTGGGAAATAGTTTCGAATCCTTTTTTGAGGTTAGCATTTAATAAGGCAACAAGTCCTGCACCAATGGCACCTGCGGCTCCTCCGCCAGGAAGTTCGCTAACATTACTCTTACAATGTTGGTTTAAGATTCGACTAAAATTTATTAAACCATTATTTAAAAGCAAAACTTGTTCGGCTGTTGCTCCTTTTTGAGAAGCATAAATGTGGGCTGCTCCATTTGTTCCAAACATCGGATTATTGACATCGCAAAGTAAGGTGATTTCTATTTTTTTAAAATCAAAAATAGGAGAGGAGTGGATGAATTTTACTTTAGATAAGTTTTCTCCGTTGGGTGAAAGTTCGTTTTTATTTTTACCTAAAAATTGAAAACCTAACTCTGACGCTATGCCCATTCCAGCATCATTGGTTGCACTTCCACCAAGAAATAAATAGATTTTATTATAACCTTTTGAAAGGGCATCTGCCATCATTTTACCTGTGCCGATAGTAGAAGTGAGCAATGGGTTTCTTTCTTTTCGAGATAATAAAACTAAACCACTTGCACTTGCTACTTCAATAAAAGCAGCATCGGAGGAAGTGAAATAATGAGTGGAAATTTCTCTTCCGATGGGGTCAACTGTTTTGACTGATTGTTTTTTTAAGGCAAGATGATTGGATAGAATTTCTAAAGAGCCATCTCCTCCATCTGCCATTGGATGATAAATGGTTTCGATGGTTGGATTATTTTTTTTTAAACCATTTCCAATTGCTTCGCAAACTTCCTGTGCGGATAATGAACCTTTAAATTTATCTGGTGCGATTAGAATTTTCATAAAAAATGAAATAATTGTAAAATTAATACTGCTCGATTTCAGCAGACATTTCAAAACAACTTCTAACCAAAGATGGTTGGAACCAAATAACTAACCGTAAGGATAACCACAAAAAAGGAGATTAAAATAACAGGCTCTTTGGCGGATAAATCAGACCATTTAAAAGTATGCTGCACTTGAGTCAATTCTTTGGCTTCCGCTTTCGTCAATGCACTTACGAGATAAGCAATCGCTACCGCTAAAATAAAACCAGTAAAGTTTAACCACATCCAGAAGATACTAAATCCAAAATCAAGACCGAACATATTTTGCATCGTTTTGGAGAATAAAAGATTAACCAAAACTGCGATAATTATCCCAGCTTTCATTCCCTGCGAATTTACTTTTTTTGAAAAAATAGCTAAAACGAAAGTCGCTAGCACAGGACCATAAAAGACAGAACCAATCGCATTAATAATTTCAATCACCGGGCTATCACTTCCACCAAAAAGGAAGGCAGCACCAATACAAACTCCTCCCCAGAAAACAACTGAAATTTTAGAGATACGCATATACTGTTCGTTGCTTAATTTCTTATCTCCTCGATTAAAAAAATCTTCTACGGTAACCGCCGATAAAGAATTAATAGTACTACTTAGAGAAGACATCGCTGCTGACATGATTCCAACCATCAAAATCCCAATCATTCCATGTGGCAGATATTTTAAAATAAAAACAGGTATCATCAAGTCTGGTTTAAATCCAGTCTTAGCATATTCTTCAGGAAAATGAGTTTGAGTTACTTGACTAATTTCAGCCATAAAATCTGGAGCAGACAATGCTAATGAACCGACCACTAATCCCATAAAACAATAAACAAATACTACAGGAAAACGCAATAGTCCATTTGCTAATAAAAGTTGTCTTATCGTTTTTTCATTTTTAGCAGAGAGTAAACGTTGTGCCTGTGTTTGGTCGCAACCATAGTAAGAAGCATACAAAAAGAAACCGCCTACAATCATAGGGACAACACCATATTCTTCTCCTTTAGAAAAACCCCAATTATAATCAATCACTTGTAAACGGTCAGGCGAAAGACTTGCACTAAATCCACCATTGGCTTGCACGATGTCCCAGCCATAATAAAGACAAATAACTAACCCCGCAAACAAAATTATCATCTGAATCGCATCGCCCCAAACCACCGCTTTCATTCCTCCTTGCCAAGAATAGACAATGGTGATCACACTAATAATAAGGATGGTATAAACAAAATCAATATTGAGTACTGCTTGCAAAATAAAGGCAATCGTATAAACCATCACTCCTGTTCCCAAGGCTCTACTTATTTGAAAAACGACACTAAGGATTAATCGAGTAGAAGCATCAAAACGTTTTTCCACAAACTCATAAATACTAACTATTCCTGAGCGATACAAAGGAGGAACAATCACGAGCATTATAAAAATCATGGCTAGTGGAACGGCTAATTCAAAGGTCAACCACTTCATTCCACCGTTGAGTTTAAGTCCAACAAAAGCCGGAGCGGAGATAAAACTGATGGCTGACAATTGGGTTGCCATTGTGGAGAGACTGAGCGGAAACCATCCTAATGAATTGCCGCCGAGAAAGTAGTCTTTGGAATCTTTATTGTCTTTGAAGAAAAAACCTAATCCTAAAAAACCAACGATGTAAATAACGATGATGATGTAATCTAAATAGTTCATTGATGTTTGTTTTTTAATTTTTCGTTAAGTTGTTTCTTTGCTTGATTGAACCAATCATTCTTTAGCAGGCTAAATAAAAGTAAATCAGCTCGACCTTCACCATCGACTTTTGGAAGAAAACTTTTTAAGATTCCTTCTTGCTGGCAACCCATTTTTTTAAGTGCTTTTACACTAATGATATTTTCTTCATGAACGCCAAAACCAATTCTTTCCATCTTTATTTTTTCGAAAACAAAATGGAATAGAAGAGCTTTGCAATGTTGGTTTAAGCCAGTTCCTCGATAATCTTTACCCATCCAAGTATGTCCAATTTTTAAAGTTTTCCATTTTGAATTGATATCGTAGATTCGAGTTGTTCCTGCAATTCTTTTTTTCTTTTTGTCAAAAATAACCAAAGGATATTCTTTTCCAATTTTTCTATTGTGAATTGCTTTTTGCAAGTAGGTTGTTAAGTGCTTTTTCTTTTTTCCTTTTTCAAAAAGATATTTCCAAATATTTTCGTCGTTTGAGATTTTTGCTAATTTTTCGAAGTGCTTCTTTTTTAGCGGACTCAATTTTACGAAGTCATTTTCCAGAATATACTTTTTAGAAAAATCAAATTTGGACATAACTACGTTTTTAATAAATCCAACGTGCAAGCGGCAGTCCAGGAAAAATCTCCACCGCCATAACCTGAAGTCATGTTTTTAGCTAAGGATTTTTGTGATTCAAAATATTCATAAAAACCATGTTGGGAAACTAGTTCGATTAAATCAGACTTGGCTATTGCTGCGGTTTTATCAAAACCATATTTTTTTAAACCATGGAAAATCATCCAATTCATTTGAGGCCAAATCGGTCCTCTCCAATATCTTTTGGAATCGAATAAAGGACTATCCACATCGAAGCTTGGACAAATATAAAATCCTCGTTCATGCAAGGACCACAAATAATTATTGAGTGATTTGGCTTGTCTTGGATTTGGAATTTCTGCATACAAAGCAGCTAATCCTCCAATCTCTTTGAAAGCAATATGATGTCCACCTCGCAGGTCGTAAGGCGCAAAAGTTTGCAAATCTTCATGCCATAATTTCTCTTGAAATTTAGGCAAAGATTGTTGTTGCCATTCTTCTAACTCACCAACATCTAAACCAAACCGTTTTCCAATATTGATTAAACTTTGATTAGATTTTATCAAAGCGGCATTCATCAAAGTGTCCTGAACTAAAAATGGACTGTCCTCAAAAATTCCTTTTTTATCATATTTATTTTTTTTGCCTAGCTGCAATAAATAAACGTATCGGTCATATTGATAGGAGGTCGGACGTTCATCGGAAGGTGCAATACTGGTGTCTCTTCTTTCGTATTTAGGAAGCTCGTTTGGCTTGATGATAATTCGGTCAAGTGATTCGTCCCAAAGAGGAGAGTTGTCTCTGCCTGATTCCCAAGGATGAAAAATAAACATCAAACCTTCTCTTTCAGGGTCACGATAAGTATAAAGGAATCGATGACTCTTGACGACTTTAGGAAAAATGTCTTTTATAAAAGCAATCAACTTTTCATTATTAGGAAACCTTTCCAACAGATTTTCTAAAACAAAACCATGAACAGCAGGTTGAGTAATACCTGAAGACTTTGGTTTTTGTGGTGCTCCTGCATTTACATTGGAATCCCAAAAATCATAATTCGGGAAATAGGTTTTTTCATTTTCACTATGAAAAATAATATGTGGTAACATTCCATTTTCCCATTGTCCTGAAAATAAAGATTGTAATTCTCGAATGGCAAAATCTAAATCAAAATGACTTAGTCCAATACTTGTAAATCCTGAATCCCAATTCCATTGAAACGGATATAATTTACTAGTTGGAATAGTGAATCCATCTTTCCAATTTAACTTTAATATTCTTTTTGCGTTTTCTACTAAATTTTCCACTTTCAATTTTTTTTTGTTTGTATTAATATTCTCATAAATTAAAAACAGCTTCACGAAAAAATGGGGTAAAAGGTTTTGTCAAATCTTTTACCCCTAAAACAAAACTGTATGAAAAATCGTAAACTACATTTGTAAGAATTTCAAATTAAGTTTACTTAATCAAACTATTATTAAAAATCAAAAGTAGCTCTTATGAAAATTCTTCTTGGTAAAATTGGTCTTCCAACAAAGAAATTTCCTCCCGAAACTTGACTATTACCTTGTCTTGGAGAACCCTCAGTTACGCCATCTGCATCTAAAAGATTAAATACAGAAAGTCCCAATCTTAAACTTTCATCTCCTTTACCAAGTGCCATAGTATATCCTGCATCCAATCTCACTATATTGAAACCGTCTAATTCTACCGTATTGCTATTGTTAGCAAACTTGCTTCCTAAAAAGTTAGAGCTCAAGTTGGCATCCCATGAACCATCGTCATAACTCAATCCTACCATACCCATAACATTAGGGATTCTTGCAATACTATTACCTTCTTGCTCTGGGTTGCCTTCTACTTCAGTAAACTCATGAGCTTGGTAAGTGAAGTTACCGTATGCGTTGAATCCTTTCGATATATTGTAATTAAGGCTAGCTTCTAATCCAAAAGTTTGTGTGCTTTGAAGTTGGATAGACTCAGTAATGCCTCCCTGACCATCATTTACAATATCCACATTTCTTCTATCACTTAAAGCATTAAAAAATATGGCAGCAGTTCCCGCTAGTTTTTTGTTACTATACTTTGCTCCGATTTCTCCCTGTATCACGGTTTCTGTTTCATACGATTGTGGCGTTCCTCCTGCAAATTTAAGGGAACGAAGTTGTGGAAAAAAATAACCTCTACTACCATTTGCATACAGATTTAATTCTTTATTCAATTTATAAAGACCTGCTATAACAAATGCTACATCCGTTGCATCCACAATACCTTTATTAAAATTATTGGAACCCACTCCGTTTTCAAGACTTACATTACCGATTGCTTTTTCCCATCTAAGCCCTATATCAAAATCAAATTTTTCGCCTTTGATTTCATCTGCTAAATACATAGCGATTTTAGTACTCTGCAATGTTTTATTAGATGTCTGTCGCCCTGAACCCTCAACGTATCCACTTGAAGAATGAGTAACCTCGTTTCCTAAACTATCTGTATAAGTAAGTGATACTGCTCTAGGAGAGTTTGAAAAATCTCCTAATACATTGTGAATCCAGTTGTTATCTAATGCTTTGGTATTGGACATAAATGTTCCGATAGTCAGGTTATGGTTGTTGACCGTTTTGGTCAAATTCACTTCTCCAACTAACTCTTCCATGTCTCTCTGTCTGTCCAAAACTCTGTTCTCAAATAAAAGGTCGCTGCCCGCCAATTTCGAACCATTATCAGCATAAATAAAAGTAGCACCAGTAGGAATATCACGATCCATAAGATAACTGTCTTGTGGCTCAGGTGTATTATGTGTACCATCACCGTCCAAGAATAAATTGAACCAATGGTCGTAAGATGCCGCTTTGGTTTTTGCTGACAATCGCCAATCATTACCAAAACTATGCTTTAACTCTGCCATGAAAAATTGTCCATTGGTCGTAACACCATCTCCAATTGGTGACTTAAATCTCCCAAAAGGAGTGTCAAAAGAAAAATCTTTTAATTGACTTGATAGCATAGTATAGATGGTCTCCCCATCATTTCCGGTTGGTCTTTCTCTAGCATCATTAGAGTTGTCTAGTGGATATGGAAGATAGAATTGGACATTATCATCTATTTTTTGCATACTAAGTATTACAGAACTATTCCCCTCATTAAATACTTTTTTGACATTACCTCTTAGTTGGTATCCACGAGAAGGCAATCCAGTTTCTAAAGGCCCTTCGTCGTATCTATAAAATCCAGAAAATGCATAATACAATCCTTTGGAAATAGGACCTGCTGCCAAGAAGTCCGTCTTGATTCGTCCTCCTTCTGCCCATTCCAACTGAACTTTATTCACAGGGTCATCAGACCCTCGAATACTTTGATAATTAACGATACCAGCCACACTTCCAGCTCCTTGCAAGGTAGCAGAACCACCTCTTACAAATTCAAGACTTCGTAAGCCAATATCGTTTCGGAAAAATACATCATGTGCTGAAGAGTTTAATCCAAACGTACTCAATACAGGTATTCCATCAATACTCAATGGCGTAAATGCGTATTGCCCACCTGAAGGAAATCCACGTACAAATAAATTGGTCGCAACTTCACCACCACCACCTTCCGCAGTAATACCTGGAATGGTTCTTAAAACATCTGCTTGCGAATTACTACTTAATTGTTGTAATCTTTTTCCATCAAGAATGGTCATTGACATTGGCGATTCTTTTTGAGTCCGACCACTAAATGTACCCGTTACGACTATTTCATCTAAGCCAAGACTCCCTTGGTTCAAAATTACATCTTGAGTATAAGTAGCTCCATCTTCTACTGTAATACTCATTTCATAGTTAGAGAATCCAGTATAAGAGAAAACAATAGTTTGGTCTCCAGCAGGAATTCTTAAACTATAATTTCCTTCAAGATCAGTAGTTGTTCCACTATCTGTGCCTTTTACAGCCGCAGTTGCTCCGATGAGCGTTTCACCATTTTCGTCTTTCACAGAACCTGAAAGAGTTCCTTGTGCAGCGGTAATTCCGTAGGAAAATAAGAATGTCAAGGCAAGGATAAAATGCCTAAATAGATATGGTTTAATTCGTTCCATAATTAATGTTTGTAAAAGTTGAAAAATATTTCTTTTAGTTTTGAAAAGTAATTGTAAAGGCAAAATTACATTTGGTTTACTATGGAAAGTTTATAGAAAACTATCTATGAGTGACACTATTCTATACTTTTATGCTAAAATTATGTTTATTATAATGTATTATTGTACTCATGAAGCCAGAATATGAAAAAATAATTGACCCTCCTGAACGCTCTTTTACAGCCAAAACTGTCAATCGGGATAACCGCCCGTTATTGAGTCAAGCATGGCATTTTCATCCTGAAATTGAAATTTGTTTTACGACGAAAAGCAATGGTAGAAGATTTGTTGGTAATCAAATCTCTGATTACCATGAAAAAGATTTAGTCATGTTTGGGTCTAATTTACCACATGGATTTACAACTGAAGAATATAGTAGCCAAATCGTTATTCAAATGAATTATGATTTTTTAGGAGAAATCTTTATCAATAGTCCAGAACTACGACCCATAAAAAAATTGTT
The DNA here is from genome assembly GCA_937981555.1 of uncultured Saprospiraceae bacterium. Taxonomy (GTDB): domain Bacteria; phylum Bacteroidota; class Bacteroidia; order Chitinophagales; family Saprospiraceae; genus CAJQQY01. The sequence goes on along the minus strand of CALJOK010000074.1, from coordinate 143,825 downwards.
TTCTCACGCCAAGAGGGGATTAGAATTTAAGGGTAAAACGAAAAAGAAGTCCATAAAGATTATTGATAAATTAATCAAAAAGGAAGGAAGTTTTCAGTTGCTTCATCTTTTGGAATTATTACATCTTTTTGCCAAATCTAATGATATGAAAGAAATATGTTCAGAAGAATATGCGCTAGATTTTGAAGTGGAACAGTTTGGAAGAATTAAAATAGTGTATGACCATATTATGGATAATTTTAAAAATGAGGTTATTATCAAAGAGGTTGCTGACAAGTTAAATATATCGGAAGCTGCTTTTTATAAATTTATCAAAAAACAAACTAAAAAAACGTACACGCAAATCATTAATGAATTTCGAATAAATCATGCGAGTAAATTATTGATGACTTCTGATAAAACGATTGCTCAAATTTGCTTTGAAAGTGGGTATAATAATTTGTCGTATTTCAATCGGAAGTTTAAAGAAATTATGCATAAGACTCCACATAGTTTTAGAAGTAATTATTTGAATCGGAAAATGTGAGGAGTGATGATTAGTTAGATTCTTTGAATTTTTTTTTCTTGGCAATAGTTTTTATTAACCTGCTTCATCAAAGGTTATCTGTAATTCTCCTTGAATCAATCTATTTTCAATATCCAATCCACTAAAAACTCCTCGAATATCTTTCTCTCCTTTATTTAAATAATACGTTTTGACAAAAACCTCTAATCTTGTAAATAATGCAATGCCTCTTAATTCAAAACTAAAATGAATAACGGTCCCATTTTGAATCAATTCAAAATTATCTTTAACTATCAATAATCCTTCTACGATCGATGATACTTTGAAAGTATCTTTGTCAATTGAAAATTGAAAGTCTCCAAGCGTTTTATTTTTTTGAAAAAAAGTAAAATTGTATGCACCAGGTATTTTATTATAAGTAGTATGGTAAGGACTCTTTGAAGAAATTTCCAATACAGAATTTGGAATCACCGCATCGTTTTCAATTCGAATATTTCTGATTTCTTGAACAATGTAAGCTGGTATTTTTCTTAGTTTTGATTTTTCAATCATCTCTTCTTTATTAGCGCATTTTTCATGAATTACTCTACCTGCAATCAATCTATTATTAATATCGAAAGCAGAAAAAGTACCTAGAATAAATGCACCTTGAGGTTCTGAGTAGCCAACGTATAAAAGATTTTCTCCACTTTCTACCATCTTCCCATCCATCAATGTTTTAGTTTTTATATGCAAAGTGTCTGCTCTCTTTTTAATTTCACCATGATATAAAAACTCTCTAAAGGAACCATCTTTTTGAGGGTAGAGATATTTGTATTGCGCATTTTTCCAATCATTTAAAAAGGTCACTTGACTTTTGACAATCTCTTTGTATTCTCCAAAATGATAGGAAATATAATAATGCTTTCTTTGAGTTTTTTTGTTTTCGAAGAGTTGCCATTGTTTTTTTTGTTCAACTTCGTCAATGATTTCTTGGTCGATAAATGCTTCTATATCATCGTAACCGATATATTGAAAAGGAGCGATTTTATAAAAACCGTTGAGTTTTATTATTGGTTTCCCAGTCTGCAACTCTCTACTTTTATCATACAAGTATTTACCATTGATAAAACCCCCTGCGAGTTGTTCTAATTCATTTTTAAGATTGGGTAGGTTGGAATCGTAATTTCCAAAACCATAAAGTTGAGTCACTCTTCCAAGAGCGGGGACATTGTGCTTGGCTTGGAATTGAGCTAACATTTTTTCCAACAAGACTTTGAAACAATGTGCTGTAATAAAGGTGGTATTACTTTCTTGAATTTTTATATTTTCCATTCCTTTCCTGTTTTTTCAAATGAATTACTAAATAAACAAATAATATTTAGAAATAAGTAAATAGAAAGACTCCTTCTTAATTTTATTTGAAAATTAAGAAGGAGAACAAAAATTATGTCCTCCTGCTTAAGATCATTTCTTCAATCAATTTTAAAAATTTGAACAAAATGAAAAAACATATTTACTTATTCTTACTTTTTATTTCTAGTCTAGCAATGGCTCAATCAGCCAATATTTCTGGAAAAATAACTGATGCTAATGGCGAAACATTAATCGGCGCAACTGTGGTAGAAAAAGGAACGGAGAACGGAACTGTTTCTGATTTTAATGGAAATTTCGAATTGACTGTTTCTTCTTCAGAGGCAACTCTTAGCATTTCTTACACCGGTTTTGAAAATCAAGAAATTGCCTTAGCAGATAAAAGATTAATTAATGTTACGCTGTTGGAAAGTAGTGAAAAATTAGATGAAGTAGTCGTGACTGGATTTACTGGGGTAGTCGGACGTGCAAGAAAAAGAACGGAATCTATTCAAAAAATTCCAGAATCAGTTACCGCTCTCAATAGTGAAGATATTGAAAAATCAGGCATCAGTAATGTAGCAGACTTTGCAGAATTAGTACCTAATATGAAGCTAAGTGAAACTCAAGCGGTAGGTGTTAACTTTCTTGTAGTCAGAGGTATCCCGCAGATTAGAAATGCAGATGCACCTGTAGCTTTTGTAATAGATGGGGTAACTATTCCCGACCCTGCTTTGCTGAATCAAGAAGTCTTCGATCTTGCACTTATAGAAGCAGTAAAAGGGCCACAAGGAGCATTGTATGGTAAGAATGCGATAGGAGGCGCTATCAATATTTATTCAAAAGAACCGACCAACGATTTTAAAAATAATATCAAATTGGGAGCAGGGAATGGTGGATTTTATTCAGGGCAATTGGTTTCCTCAGGTGCATTAAAAAAGGATAAAGCGTACTATAGAGTTTCGGGTAAATATCAAAATTTTAACGGATTACTTACGAATGATTTTTTGGATAAAAAAGTAGATTACAGTACAGATCTCAATTTGAGGGGACAAGTTATATTGACTCCTTTAAGCAAAGTGAAAGCTACAGCTACTTTACAATATATGAATGCAGATGGAGGGGCTACTTATTATTCCATTAGTCCAACGAGTATTGGAACAGGAGGATTATTAGAACCGATTGACCCTAATCCAACTGATGATAATAGTACCATTTATCAAGATCAGATTGGAAATTCTAATATGGAAAATTTATTTGGTAGCTTAAATCTTCAGTTTGCTTTGGGTAAAGCAAAACTGCAAAGTATCACTTCCTATAATAAGGTAGATCGACAGACTACAGGTGATCTTGATTTTACGGAAGAGCCTTTTGATTTTGAAAATCCATTTGTAGATTTTTTCGGTTTAGACCAAGGAGAGTTTAATAATACGAGTTCTTTCAATCAGGAATTTAGATTGACGAATACCAATAAGAATACAAAATTGGATTGGAGCCTTGGAGGATTTTATCAAAATGTGGAAAGAGATTTCTTTCAATCTGATTTGACGTTGAGTGATGATTGGGCCGTGACAGATTATACCGTTTCATTTAATACGATTGCGTTCTTTGGATTTTTGGATTATAAGTTGACCGACAAATTGACGGCTTCAGTTGGGTTGAGATATGATATTGATAATTTTGAACAAGAAGATAGATTCCCTGCACTTTTTGGTGACCCTGTTGTTAATAATGACCGAAGTGATAATGTGCTTCAACCAAAATTATCATTGAGTTATCAAGGTTCTGAAAATGTACTCGTTTTTGCAAATTATGGAAGAGGATACCGAGCAGGTGGATTTAATCCTCAAATAACTGATCTTTATAATCTGGATTATGAGAAAGAATTGTCTGACAATTTTGAGCTAGGAGTAAAGACCTCCTCCTGGGGTAATAGATTCCTTTTGAATGGATCTGTTTTTTATTCTAACTTTTCAAATCGTCAACAGTTTGCGATTGAGCCTACTTTCTTTATTCCTGGAAATTTCAATTATGATAAAAGTACTATCGTTGGTTTCGAAATAGATTCCAAAATTCGGGCATCTAAATATTTGGATATCTTGGTTAGCTATGGTTTTGTAGATACAAAAATTGATGAAGGTGGATTTACAGGTGGGGATAATGGAATGGCATCAGACCTCAATGCGTTCAATGGAAATATCACTTCTTTCGTACCTCGTAGTAATTTTAATATTGGATTAGCTTCAAGTTTTGACCTTTCTGAAAAAGCCTCTTTAGACCTCAATGTTAGCTTAAATGGCACAGGAGAAATCTACTGGTCAGACTTTAATGAAGAAGGAAGCCTTTCTGATGGGTATCAATTATTGGATGCTAGAGCTACTTTAAATATCAATAAATTTAGCGTTACGCTCTGGGGAAAAAATATTACGAATCAAAAATATTACCTCGAATTAGACACCTTTGGTTTTGGCTGGATAGGTCGTCCTGCTACAGTTGGAGCAACGGTTGGAATTGATTTTTAAAATAGACTTGTTACCCTTTAAAAAGCACTCATCTGAAAACATCTTTCTTTGCTATTTTTCCTAAAAAAATAATTTAATAGAAGGACTATTCAATGATTTTTTCAGAAAAACTATCAAAAAATTCTGAATTTCAGTTAAGCACTTTTCAAAGGGTAACAAGTCTAATAAAAAAGAAAGGTCTAAACAAATAAACTTTTTTTAAGCAATGAAAAATAACTTTTGCATTTCCTGTTCAAAAGAAATGTAGAAGTTATGTTTTCATCCACGCTTGATAATTTCAACCAAATATAACATGACAGTAAAAGATAAAACAATACATGAACGTGTTTCCAATATTATTATGGAAAAAATGTTTCAGGTCAAAGCAGGAGAAACCGTAGCCATTACTGCTGATTCAGGTTCGGATAAAAAAATTATAGATGCCTTGGCTAAAGCTGCTGCTGAAGCAAATGGACTTCCATTAGTGATGTGGATTCCAAAAGCAGAACAAGATGGTCAAGCAGGATTGAAAGACTGGCCGGCTGAAGCATTAACCGCAGCACTTTGCAAAGTAGATGTTTGGGTGGAAGCACAATCTACCATCATCCTATATTCTGAGATTTGGGAAACAGCGATGGCTGAAAATAAAAAATTGAGATACTTGATTATTGGTGATACCGAGATTGATTCGATGCTTAGAACCTTCGCAGGTTTTGATATTCAGCTTTTAGGAAAATTATTGAAGAAGGTAACGGCGATGGCTAAGGTTACTCAAAAAGTTAGGATTACAAGTAAAAATGGAACTGACGTTTCCTATGAAACAAATCCTTCTTATGCTTTTGATTACGACGATGGTGATTTTTCAAAACCAAAATTTTGTACTGCTCCAGGCTATATAAATATAGTTCCTAAAACGGGAAGCATGAATGGTAAAATTGTATTTGATGCCTTGATGAATGTCGATGTTTTTAATAATGAGAATCATGTGGAATTTGAAATGAAGGATGGAATTATTGCTGCGGTAAATGGTAATGAAGAAGCAGAAAAATTCTCTAAATATTTAGCCTCTTTTGATGACCCGAATATGTACAAGATTTCTCATAATATGTTTGGGTTAAATCCAGGGATTAGAAAATTGAGTGGGGATATTGTGGAAGATGAACGAATTTGGGGTGGAGTAGATTTTGGATTTGGACATACTAGTCCGATTGATATGCCTCCATTGGGTCAAGTAGCAAAATCACATTTTGATGGTGTAGTTGCAAAAACGAGTATTTATTTGGATGACCAATTAATAGTAAAAGATGGAGAAGTTTGTCATCCTGATTTGAAAGATTTAGCAGAGCAGGTTTTAGAAGAATATCAGGCTTAAATTTTTCCTAAAAAAAATAAAATGACTGAACAAAACGACTTCACTACTTCCCGAGTTCCCGAAAGTGCAACCACAAGTGGTCTTGGAATTATGGGGGTCATTGTTGGGTTAGGGATAACACTTCCCGTATTTTTTGTAGGCGCAAATATTGCTCAATCTATTGGTTTTCAAAAAGCTTTATTTGTCTTTATTTTCGTGGCGATTGCTTTAAGTGTAATGACGACTATTACTTCAGTAATTGGGCGAAGAGTTAGATTATCGACTTATATGATTTTGCATTTTTCGTTTGGGAAAATAGGCGTGAAGTTGATTAATTTATTAATTGCTTTTTCTACGATAGGCTGGTATGCAGTTACTATTGAATTGTTTGGTCAAGCCATAGCCGATGCCATTAATCAATTATTGGGGGTAGATATTCCGCTTTCGATTCTTATCATTTTAGGAAGTTTTTTGATGACGCTTACTGCCATTTTTGGTTTTAAGATGATTGAGAAATTTTCCAACATTGCAGTTCCTTTTTTAATCCTTTTTGTGATCTATATTTTATATGTGACTTTGCAGGGAGAAGGGACTTGGGAGACCATTTGGTTGTCGGAAGGAAATAGTTCAATGAGTGTGATTCAAGCGATTTCCATCGTCACAGGAACCTCTATTATGGTACCTGTATTTATGCCAGACTTCACTCGCTTTGCTAGAACAGATAAAGATGCCTTGATGAGTACGTTAGGTTTAGCGATGGGATTTCCTTTGGTCTTACTAGCAGGAGCTGCTCCAGCTATCATTACGGGAGAGGAAGACATTATGAAAATAATGATTGGATTAGGGCTGACCCTTCCAGCCTTATTTATTTTACTCTTTTCCACTTGGACAACCAATACGATAAACCTATATTCTACCATTCTTATTTTTTCAACTATTCGTAAGAAAAGTAAATTTTGGAAGATAGGTGTGGTGTGTAGTATTGTTTCTACCACATTAGCAATTTTAGGATTCTCTACTTATTTTATAGAATTTTTAAATTTCTTTAGCTTAGTGATTCCTTCCTTGGCTTCCATATTTGTCCTGCATTATTATTTTGTTGCCAAAGGAAATTACGATCCTGAGCAAATAGAAAAATTACCTGATTTCAATTGGCAAAATTTGGGAATTTGGGTAGCCAGTTCAAGCGTAGCAATTGCTACCTATTATGATTGGTTTCAGTTGACGACGATTCCTTTCATTGATGCTTTATTAGCGGGAATCGTTTTTTATTTGTTGAAGTTAAAATTTTTTCCACCCAAAAAAATGAGTCATGTCGGATAGCAATCAATACACTACGTCAAAAGTTGAAGCCAAAGATTTCACCTCTGGTTGGATGATGGCATTGGTCATTGCAGGGACAGGATTAAGTTTACCCATACTTTTTTTAGGTTCAGAAATAGCGTTGAATATTGGTTTAAAAGATGCCTTAATTGCTTTTGGTTTCTCCACATTAGTTTTGACGGTCTTGGGTATGGTCACCACTTTGATTGGCAATCGGTCGAGGTTATCGACTTATATGATTTTACGTTTTTCCTTTGGCGAAAAAGGGGCTAAGATTATCAATTTTATTATTGGAGTAAGTTTGTTAGGATGGTTTTCTGTTGCTTTAGAGTTATTGGCGCAAGCCATTCAAGTTACCGCAACTGAAGTATTGGGGCTGACATTTCCGCTTTGGAGTATCGTAGTTTTTGCAAGTATTTTTATTACTATAACTACTATTTACGGAATCAGAAGTATAGAAAAACTGGCTAATATTGCAGTTCCGATTCTCTTTGTATTTTTAGGATATGCTGTTTATAAATCGCTCAATCAGACAACTGGCGTTCCCAATCTTTGGGAATATATTCCACCCGAAAATGGGATGACCCTTTTTGAAGCCACCTCTGTTTTAGTTGGATCTTCTCTTCTGTTGCCCATATTATTAGCAGATTTTTCTAGGTTTATTTATAACGATAAACAGAGTTTAATTTCGATATTAGGAATAGCTATTGGAACTCCTTTGGTCTTAATTATTAGTGCTATCACTACCATCAAAACAGGTGAAGTAGACATCATTCAAATCATGAAATCATTGGGTTTAATCCTTCCTGCATTTATATTGTTATTTGTTTCTACGTGGGTGACGAATGCTGCAAATCTTTATTCAACGGTACTTACATTTTCTACCGTTCAAACCAAGTGGACTTTTAAAACGATGTGCATTGTGACGAGTACGGTTGGGACGATCTTAGCACTCTTTCAATTCTCGGATTACCTTTTTGATTTTTTAAATATCATAGGCGTGCTTACTCCTTCCATTGCAGCTATTTATATTATTGATTTCTTCTGGATAAAAAACCAGCAATATGATTTGAGTAAAATAAAAAAATGGGAGCGGACAGGATTAATCAGTTGGGGCATCAGTTCCATTATTGCAGTTTTGACTTATCAAGAAATTTTTCAAATCACACATGCATATTTTGTTGATTCTTTTTTGATAGCAGGATTGATGTATTGGTTTTTAAATAGAAAGAGTAATCATTTCTAGTGGATTCTTGTGCGGTCTTCCAGCCGCCTTTTCGAAATCTGATTTTACCTCAATTGCACCATTTTGAATCCCTTCGTAGATGCCTGCGATTACAGTTCTTAAAAATTCTCCTAGTTCCTTTTTTCTTTCTTTTTTATAATCTTCCACCGAAACTGGGTGGTAGGACAGTTCAGTATCATTCACCTGATTGATAAGTTCAGCTAACTCTTCTCTGCTGGTATAGGCACATTTTCGGTCATTTGCAAAACGCAGAGATAATCTTAGCAATTCACCACTATTTTCTCTATCACGGTCTCAATACTCAATACTCAATACTCTCAGTCCAATGTCCAATAGTCAAATAATTATTCCTAATGAATCTCAGAAAGTTTCCTATCCCGATAACCCTTTGGAGAATAGCCAGGTTGATTCCTGAAAAATTTACTATAGTGAGAAGGAGATTTAAGATATAAGCTATTTCTGAAATCGTAAAAGTAGAATGAATTAAATACTTTTTTGATTCTGAAATGATGTAGTTGAAAATAGTTTGCGAAGCAGAGATTCCCGTCAAGGCATTGCAGACTCTATTCAAATGGGTGGACGTAATATTTAATTGAGCGACATAATCTCGCACTTTCATACTGGCATCAATCTTCTCTTTGATTCGTTTTTTAAAATTTCTTAGATGTAAATATTCCTTGCTTTCTTTCTTGTTGGGGGCATCTGTTCCTATTTTATCTCGAATCTGATTGATATAGTAAAACGAACTATCCATTTTTTTAAATTTCTTCTTGCTCCAAGTCTGTGGTAGAAGATATTCCTTCCTTTTCTTTTTTCTTCATTTTTCCAACCAATTGCCGAAGGGTTAATAACAGAGTGGGGCTACTTTCATTCTTCCACTTCTATTGATTCTATTATTATAAAGATGTTATTTTTTTTAAAGAAAAAATCAAAGGTTTTTTTACTAAACCTTTGGATTAGATTATTTCCAATGAAATTGAAGTGCCTGTTTAATTCGAGCATAAGTTATACTCAAAGTATTTTCTGTAATTGTTCCTTTGAGATATTCTCGTTTAGCTCGATTCAAGCGTGCTTGTTGATGAATAAGATCCTCATAGCCTGAATTAATTGCTAGTTGTAGCGCTTCATCTATTTTTTTAGCAGATAATAAATCATGCATTTGACTAGGAGGAATAGGAGTTACTTTATTTTGTTGAGGAGGAAGGGCTTTGATTAGTGCATACTGTATTCTGCTTAAGCCAACAGACCAGTTTTCATATTTGTATTTGCTTGGATTATAATTCTCCTGAAATTCAGTCAGTCTTTCTTTCAATTTCTTTTTTTCATAAAGCTGATCATCTGGGAATAATTCAATCGTTTCACCTAATTCTACATTTAATATATGCTGAAGGGCTATATTTCGGAAATCAGTAAATGTAGTATCATTCCAATTATTAGGTAGAGTTTTTTTGTATTTAAATTTTAAAGGCTGCTGAGTAGCGTTCTTTGATTTCTTCGGCTTAGAAGATTTGGTTAGGGGAGTTTCCTGTAATAATTCAGGAGCTTGCTCTTCTTTGTTTTTAATTTTTTTAGAGGAAACAGATTTAGTGTTGTCCTTTGGAAAAATATCAATAGCGCAATTAGGTAATAAGTTTTTAATTCTATTTTGTTCTTCTTCAGAAAGTGAATTATTATATAATTCTAAGGTATTTAAATTTGACCAGCGATTTATTTTTTCAGGAAATTGTGTCAATTTATTTTCAGCTAACCACAACGATGTTAATGACTTTAAATTTGTAATCTCCTCGGGCAACTCTTTTAATTTATTATTTCTAAGGTTGAGAGTTTGAAGGTTAGTTAATTGTTCAATTGATTGTGGTAGAGCCGTTAACTGATTATCCCAGAGGCCTAACCTTTTTAAATTCTTCAATTTGTCTAGAGAGGATGGTAATTCCTTGATTTGATTATGAGCCAATTGTATGGATGATAAATTACCCATCTTTACTAATGCATCAGGTAGATATTCCAATTGATTTTGCTGTAGATCTACATCTTGTATTTGAGTTAGTTGAGCAAAAGTGTTTGGAAGAGTTTTTAATTGGTTATTATATAGAGTAAGGTAGCTAAGGTTAGTTAATTGTCCTATTTCATCAGGTAAGGTTGTAAGTTGATTTTGACTGAGACGTAGTGAGTTCAATTGAGAAAGTTGACCGATAGAGGAGGGAATACTAGTGAGTCTATTTCTTTCAGCATGAATCCCTTTCAGATGAATTAAATTACCGATGCTTTTTGGGAGTGAAGTCAATTGATTCCCATATATACTTAACTGATTGAGTTGTTTTAATTTACCTATAGAAGCGGGTAATTTATTTATTTGATTTGAGCTAAGGTTTAATCCTTCTAACTGAGATAAATCTCCTATGGTCTCAGGTAATTCTGAAATTTGATTTCCAGAAACACTTAAATAATTTAAGTGTTTTAGTGTACCAATATCTTTAGGTAAACTAGTCAATTGATTATTATTAAGTACTAAGGTTTTCAAATTGGTTAATTTTGAGATTCCCTCAGGTATTTCTTTAATTGTACAAAAATTCAAATAAAGTTCTTCTAAGTTAGGCATTGAAAAAATGATTTCAGGAAATTCTGAAATGTCATTACCCATACTTAAATGTAACTTGTAGACTTGCTCTTTTTGCAAATAGGCACTTTGCAAAGATCTATATATTTTAGTGGAGTTATCTGCTGAAGTACTTTGATCTTTTGCTGCATCTTTGGTTTGAGCAGTCATCAAATTGGAAGCGATAATAATTATAACAAATAAAAATAAGCGATTCATAATTTTTGTTTTTTTCGAAACGAATATGTTTGGCGTTTTTACTTTAGTGAAGTAAACAATTTTTTTTAATTTTTACTTCATTAATAAACCTCTTTTCATTCCTTTCATTAGCACTAGTATTAATTAATTTAAACCTTTAACAAATCTACATGAATATGTCAATCCTTGATTACGTGCAAATTTTTTATGCATTTCGTCCCTCAAGAAGATAGTAATCTTAACCTATTCCAGAATATTTATATTCTGAACTAGTTGCGAAATTTATAAAGCAAATCTAGAATACTTTAGAATTATTCAAGAAATTATTTGGGTAATTTTTTTTCAGAATAGATAGATTATATTGGAAAGGTTAGCTCCTTTTTTTCAAATATTTTTAATTAACTTTGGCTATGACATCTATTCAAAAAGGATATGTTAGTTGAGAATTGTTGCGTTGGAAATTCCCTCGCTAGAAAGCTATTTTCGCATTTGCTATGTCTGTCTCAGACTATCAATAAAACGTTTTCCAAATTATTAATAAATAGATTGATGCACTACCTGAATTAGAACTTCTTCAATAAAATTGATAAGTATAAATTTTTTCTTGGATGATTTTAGAAGGTATTAAAGAATTAAAAGGAAATGAATTTTGAAGATAACTTTGTAATAATTTATCAATTTACATTAGTGATGACTTTTGCATTAGCATTATCTTTTTTTATATACATGTATTGGTATTTTTTTACTTTACGAAAAACAGTTTTAGAAAAAGAACAAGCTAAACAGCGGTTACTGGAAAAAGAAATTGATATAATCAAGATTGAAAATGAACAGCAACGTCGACAAGAGGAACTCCAATTTCTAGGGCAAGAGGTATTATTAAAAAATAAAGAATTGACCACCTCAATTCTCCTTAATAGTCAACATAATGAAGTATTAAGAAAGATAACAACCCAATTGAATGAAATTATTGCGGATAAATCGAATAAAAAAAGCGGCATTCGAGCTATCCAAAAAATGATCAGAGCAGATGCTCAGTTTAATGATAATTGGGATGATTTTAAATTACACTTCGAAAATGTCCATCCTGACTTTTTTATTAAATTGGGGAATATTCACGATTCTCTTAGTCAAACAGATAATAAACATTGTGCATACATTAGAATGAAATTAAACACAAAAGAAATTGCACGACTGATGGGAATAAGTCCTACTAGTGTACAAATGGCAAGGTATAGATTAAAGAAAAAAATGAATTTATCTAAAGATGAGGATCTTGTAAATTATATTCAAAAAATATGAGTACTTATGAGATAAGTAATCTTGATCTTGGAATTATCATTGGATATTTTGTAATAGTATTGATGATTGGTTTTATTTTTTCTCCCAAGAGTGATACAGGAAAGGATTTCTTTTTAGCTGGTCGTTCATTGGGGTGGGGGGCTATTGGATTTTCACTTTTTGCTTCCAACGTTTCTAGTTCAACTATAATAGGATTATCAGGTCAGGCTTATCGAACAGGACTTTCTGTTTCAAACTATGAATGGATGGCGACTCTAGTTCTAGTTTTTATGACCATTTTTTTTCTACCCTTTTTTATTCGTTCAAAAATATCTACAATTCCTGAATATCTGGAAAAAAGGTATAGTCCTTTTGCTCGGAGATATGTCTCTATTATTCTAATTATTTCTTCCATAATAGTAGATACTGCGGCAGGGCTATTTGCAGGAGTATTGATATTACAATTGTTCTTTCCAAATCTAGTCATGTGGCAAACCTATATCATTATCATTGTTTTGTCAGGAGCATATACAGCAAAAGGAGGTTTAAAAGCCGTAGTGTTTACAGATGTATTACAATCTATAATTATTCTATTTGGAGGGTTTATTGTTTTATTTTCAGTAATGGCTCATTTTGATTTTTCATGGTCAAAAGCAACAGCCAATATTCCATCTAGCCAATTGTCATTGATCAAACCTATTGATGATCCTACGCTTCCTTGGTTAGGTACTTTGATTGGATTACCGATTTTAGGATTTTATGCTTGGTGTACCACTCAAATAATAGGTCAAAGATTTCTAGGAGCACGTAATTTAAATCATGCAAGGTGGGGAGCTTTATTCGGTGGCTTTTTAAAATTGCCAGTATTATTTCTGATGGTAATGCCTGGTTTATTTGCAGTTGCAATTTTTCCTGAATTGGAAAACCCTGATTTGATTTTTGCAGAGGTAGTTTCTCAATTATTACCGCCAGGTGTGATGGGAATTGTATTAGCTGGAGTAATTGCAGCAATTATGTCAAGTGTAGATTCCACCATTAACTCCTCTTCAACATTAATCGTATTAGATTTTATTCAACCAAGACGACCAGATTTATCCCCACAAAAAATTGCCCAATATGGAAAAATCGCCACTATAGTACTAATGGTTTTTGCTGCAATCTGGACACCTGTAATTTCAAAGTTTCAAGGAATATTTAACTACGTTCAAATTGTATTATCATTTATTGTCCCTCCTATTGTTACCATATTTTTATTTGGGGTTTTTTGGTCAAAAGGAACAGCTACTGCTGCAAAAAATACTTTAGTTTTTGGACATATCTTATGTTTTATTTCTATAGGACTTCATCTTGCAGGATATACAGGCAGTTTGCATTTTACAGTTATTGCAGGACTGTTGACTATGTTATGTATTGGAATTTATTTTTTTTCAAGTTTGAATTCTTCCCCTCCAGCAATGGAAAATATAAATGATTTAACTTGGAAATATCGATTGCGTGAGGAAGCTGTTAATAAATTACCATGGTATATTGACTATCGATTTTTGTCTATAATTTTAGTAATATTAACTTTCGGTATAGTTTTCTTTTTCTGGTAAAAAAAATGCCTAGCTAGTGAGATAGCTAGGCACAAAACGTATGAAATTTAAACTTTCAAGTATCTTCCTTGATTATTTAAATTTTTTTCTTACCAGAAAAATCCTACCAGAATAGCAGTAAGAATTAATAGTACAACCGATTGATATCTGTAATTTAAATACCAAATAGTTTCTTTTAACTCTTCTGTCTCCTCGTGGAAAATGGATTTTTTCCAGATATAATTTTCTAATTTATCTTCAATAAGATCTCCCCCTTTTACATTTCCTCCAAGTTGTTTTACATCATCCATTGAGGCAGTTCGCATAAAAATTTCCTTAGGTGCTTCAGTCAATAAACTAACTAATATTATTACCAATGAGCAAATCAGAAATAAGTAGGTAGTAAAATGTAAAAAATGAATTCCCTTTAAAAACACGATCCATCCTGCAGTACTTCCATAGCTTTCCATGACTGATGCAATAACCATAATAGCAGCAATTACAAAACCTGTCAATAGCCCTGCTATTGAGCCATTTCCATTTGCTCTTTTATAAAATAAACCTACCAAGAAAGTAGCTGCTACAGGTGGTGCGATATAAGATAGTACGATTTGTAAATATTCCCAGAGAGATCCAAATCTTTCAATTTGAGGAGCCCAAAGTGCTGCAAAGACTACTAAGACCAAAGTTGTGATTTGTCCAACCCTAACTAATTTTTGACTCGAAATTTTTGGATTATATTTTTGCACAAAATCCATAGTAAACAAAGTGGAAGCTGAATTAAAAGTAGCTGAGATACTTGACATCATTGCTGCTAACAAACCAGCTAAGACTAATCCTAAGACTCCATTTGGTAAAAGTTTAAATAATAAAAGAGGGTAAGTTGCATTGGGACAATCTTTCAAATTGGGACAAGGTATTTTTCCGCCTACGGCTGAATCTGGATTGTCAATCATATAATTCATAAAACTCATATCCAAATCAGAAAATAAAAGTATAGCCATCGTTCCTGGTAAAACCATAATGAAGATTACGGGCAATTTTAGAAGACCAGCAAATAAAGCTCCCCATCTTCCATGGTTCACATCTTTTGCACCTAGAATCCTTTGAACCATAAATTGATTATTAGCCCAAAAATAAAATCCAAGAATAGGAGCTCCAAATACCAAACCTGTCCATGGCATAAATCCATCACCCGCAGGTCGAACCATACTAAGTGTTTCTTCAGAACCAGTAAGTTGCCTAAATGAACCATCTTGTTGTTTTGATAATAATTCACCCGCAGCTCCTTTTGCATCTAATCCAGCCATCATACCTGACCAACCCCCAACTTGTTCAAATGCAAAATAGGTTAATAGTATCGATCCTAAAACAAGTAGAATGGCTTGAATGACTTCTGTCTGGATGACCGAATTTAATCCTCCTGGAATAGTATATGCTGCTGCTGCAAATGCTAAAATCATCACAATCATTTGAGAAGACATTTGAGGAAACATTAACTTCAAAATGATCAACCCTACATACATTGCTGCTGCTGTATCAATAATTACATTTCCAACAATAGTTATGAATGAGAAATAATACCTAGAACGCACATCATACCTTCTTTCCAAAAATTCAGGCATAGTGTACACTTTAGATTTCAAATAAAATGGCAAAAAGAAAATAGCAAAAAATACTAAAATAACTGCCGCTAACCATTCATAATTAAATACATGAGTATCAGTTTGAAAAGCTGAACTAGCTAAACCAACCAAGGTTGAACTAGAAATATTTGCGGCAAAGAGAGAAATCCCAACAATGGGCCAAATCATATTCCTTCCTGCTAAAAAGTATTCTTCCGAATTTTTTCTCTTGGCATGATATAGTCCATATCCGATAATAAATATGGCATATAACACCATTATAGAGATGTCTATGGTTTCAAGTTTTGAGTCCACTATTTTGTTTTATTTATTAGAAGTTGGTAAAAAATCATCAACGGAAAATTACCAGAAAATACCCCAAGTTTTATATGAACTATATATTTTCTGTGTAAAATACCTTCTACAAACCTTCTACAACCCGTTTTTAATTCAATAGTAAATGAATTGTAAGTAATTGATTATCAGTTGTTTAGTTGCAGAAATGTATCAATTTTTAATAAAATAAGGTACTACAACTTGATTGCTGAGAAAATAAAATAAGCGATTTTTCTTAGCTATAATTACATTAATAAAAAGGGAGGATTTTTTCCTTTTATTAATTTTTACAAATAGCTAAAAATCAACGAAGCTGTTTTTATTTTTTATTTAACAATTTTTAATAATCAAAACGTGAAACTGTATGGAATTTAGATTTAACGTTATGAAAGGATTGACTTTGTCAGCCTTAATGTTTCTGCTGTGCTCTTATGCATCAGCACAACGTACCATTTCAGGTACAATTACAGACGCCAAAACAGGGGAGGCTCTAATCGGAGCTAATGTTCTTGCTGTTGGAACAGATTCAGGTACTTCAACTGAAATTGATGGAACCTATTCACTTGAAGTTCCAGCTGGAGCAACTGAGTTGGAATTTACTTACACAGGTTATGCTTCACAAAAAGTAGCACTTGGAGCATCTAATGTTGTCAATGTCTCCATGTCAGAAGGTGCTTTAATTGATGAAGTTGTGGTTATTGGCTATGGTTCATCTAAACGATCAGACCTTACAGGATCTGTTTCATCATTGGAATCGAAAGATTTCAATAAAGGGATCGTAGTTGCTGCGGATCAATTGATTCAAGGACGATTACCAGGAGTAAACGTTGTTAACAATAGTGGACAACCTGGAGGAGAATCTACTATCAAGATTCGGGGTAATAACTCAATTCGAGCAGGTGCTAATCCATTATTTGTAATTGATGGTGTTCCATTGGATGGACGATCAGCTAGAGCGGGTTTACCTTCTAGCCCAGGAGACACGGGGGATATCCCTAATTCCAATCCATTAAACTTTTTAAATCCAAACGACATTGAATCTATTGCTGTATTGAAAGATGCATCATCAGCCGCTATTTACGGTTCTCGTGGTGCCAATGGTGTTGTAATCGTTACTACTAAAAAAGGACGATCTCAAGAGCCTACTGTTGATTTTAATGTCAGTTTAGGAACAAGTAATGTTTTGAAGAAATATAATGTACTTGATGGTAATGAATATCGTTCTGCATTATCTGATTACGGATTGACAGATGGAGACGGCGGAGGAAATGTAGATGCTTTTGATGAGATCATTCAAACTGGGATTACTCAGCGTTATGGATTATCTATTGGAGGTGGTTCAGAGAATGGTAATTATCGGGTATCATTAGGTTTACATGATCAAGACGGTATTATCAAAGAGTCAGGTCTTAAGCGTTACAATGCTGCATTGAATTCTAACTATGAATTTCTTGATAACAAGGTTGGAATGGATGTATTGGTAATCGCATCTCATGCAAAAGAGCAAATCGCTCCAGCGGGTACAAATGCAGGTTTTAGAGGGAACTTAATTGGCCAAGCTTTACAATGGAATCCAACTATTCCATTGATGTCAAATGGTGATTTCACAACCGCTACCAATAATAGTACAAATGCAACAGTTGGTGCTACAACGGTTAACCCATTACACATGTTGGAAGCACATAATGAAGTTGCAAACACAACTACATTATTGGGAAGTATTTCTCCATATGTTAATCTGACGGATAAAATACAATACCGATATCGCTTTGGTATCAATCATGGTGTTGGTAAATCAGTAGGTGAAATTTCAGGAAATTTGAACTTGGAAGGAATTGAAAATGAAGGTTGGGCTGGGCGTTCGGAAAGAACTTTAACCACTCAATTACACACGCATACATTGAATTATTCTGACCAATTAAGTTCTAGCATTGGCTTAGATGTTTTGGTAGGTTACGAATATCAAAAGTTTGACTTTTCAGGAAGTGGAATGTCAGGTAAAGGTTTTTCTATTATTGATTTTACCAACTCTAATGCGTTACAGAATGGTGCTAATGGTAATCGAGAGATATTTTCATTTGCAGATCCAATTAGTGAGTTACAATCTTACTTTGGTCGAGTGAATTTAAATGTTTCAGAAAAATATTTATTTACAGCGACAGTACGTGCTGATGGTTCTACTAAATTTGGTGATAATAATAAATACGGTGTCTTTCCGTCTGTAGCTTTCCGTTGGAATTTACATAAAGAAGGATTCTTAAATGATGGTGCATTTGACAATTTAGCTTTGAGAGTAGGTTGGGGAAAAACAGGAAACCAAGAGTTCCCTTCTGGTGCTTCTCAAGAATTATTTGACTTATTAGGTAATGGTGGTGTACAACAATTGAATGTTGCTAACCCAGATCTAAAATGGGAAACATCTACTACTCTTAACGTAGGTCTTGATTTTGCTTTATTTGACTATGCTTTAACAGGTTCTGTTGAGTATTTTAATAGATTAACTGATGACTTATTATTAGACCCATTTGTATCAGAGCCTGGTCCTGCAGTTCGTGCATGGCAAAATATCGCAGGTGAAGTATATAATAGTGGTGTAGAAATAGGCTTGACTGGTTATGTAATAAACAAACGCGATTTACAATTGAGTGTAGGACTTAATTTAGCATTTTTGAACAATGAATTCCGTGGTTATGAGGGTGCAGATTTACTTGTTGGTCAACTATTCGGTCAAGGTTCTTCTGGAGCTACTGTCCAAGTAATGTCTAATGGATTACCATTGAACACATATCAAACACGTAATTTTACAGGCATTAGCGAATCAGGTACTAGTGAATATGTAAACGACGGTGAATTACAAGAATCTTTTGGTGATCCTAACGCTGATGTTATTGCAGGTCTTTCTTTGAATCTTAATGCTGGAAAAATATTCGCATCATTAAACTTTAATGGAGCTTATGGACACCAATTGTTCAACAATACTAAGATGTCAGTTATTCCTATTGGTAATTTAGGAAATAGAAATGTTGATGCTAATTTAATTGGTGGTGGTGTACAAGAAAGTAAAGCAAATCCAATTGCTGCTTCTTCTCGTTACATTGAGGATGGTTCATTCACTAAATTAGCGAACGCTACAATTGGTTATAGTTTTGGAGATGTAGGACCATTTAAAGGAGTAGGTGTTACATTGACAGGGCAGAATTTATTTATCATTACTGATTATACTGGATTTGATCCAGAGGTTAATACTGTTAACTTGGTTAATGGAGTTCCTTCTTCTGGTATTGAGTATATTCCTTATCCATCTGCAAGAACGTTTGTATTTGGATTGAATGCATCATTCTAATTTGATAGAAGATGTAAGTGCATTGTTATGGCAATGCAAGAAATGAAAATATTAACAAAATTATTGGCAAATGAAGTAATTACTTATTGGTAAAACATTAAATCTTCATTTGCAAAATTTAAAATTTAAAATTATTAATTATGAAAAAATATCTTTTATTGTTGGCAGTAGCCTTTGGTATTTTCTCCTGTAGCGATTTGAAAGAGGAAATTCGTGAGGATATCACAGCTGATGTAGCTAATGAGTTAGTCGAAGTTTCATCACTTTTGAATGCAGCTTATGAAGGCTTAAGATTGCCTTATCAAGATCAGTCTCGTGTATGGGCAGCACAAGAGCATACTGGAGATGCTTGTTTAGGACCTACTCGTGGACCTGACTGGGATGATAATGGTATCTGGAGATCACTCCACAATCATACTTGGAGTCCAACACATGCATTCTTGAGTGCTACGTTTTCTGAGTTATTACAAGTTGTATTTAACACGACCAATATTTTACAATTCGAACCTACTCCAACGGAAGAAGCTGAGGCTCGTTTTTTGAGAGCTTTTGTAATGCTATCTGTAGTAGATGGATGGGGACAAGTTCCTTTCAGAGAAGCTGGTGCTAACCTTTTAGGTAATGCAGATGTTTTAGGACCTACAGCGGTTGTTGACTTTGTAATTAGTGAATGTAACGCTATCATGGCAGATTTACCTGATGGAGATGCTCATAGAGCTAATAAAGATGCTGCTAAAGTATTGATGATGAAAGCATTATTGAACAAAGGTACTTATGAGAATAGAGAATCTCCTGCATTTGATGCAGCTGATATGACTTCAGTTATGGGGCTTGCAGATGATCTTATCAGTAGTGGAAAATACTCTGTTTCAACTAACTACTTCGATAATTTTGCACCTAACAATGACCAAATCTCTACGGAGAATATCTTTACAGGTTTAAATGAAGGTGGTACAAGTTCAGGAAATGTTCGTGCTCGTTGGTTTTGTACATTACACTACAACCAAAATCCATCAGGATGGAATGGATTTTCTACTTTGAGTAATTTCTATGATTCTTTTGAAACAGATGATAAGAGAAGAAGTGCTGATTATACAGGTATGACAGATGTATCTGGTATCAATGCAGGTTTCTTAGTTGGTCAACAATTTGATCAAACAGGTGCTGCTCTTGAAGATAGAGGCGGGAATCCTTTAGCTTTTACTCCTCAAGTAGCTATCCAAGAATCTGGAGGCGATTTGGAAGTTACTGGTATTCGAGTGATCAAATATCCTATCGATTACAACAATGGTGATAATGTAGATAATGATTATGTATTCTATCGTTATTCTGATGTGTGGTTGATGAAAGCAGAAGCAGCTATGCGAAATGGCGATAGTGGTACTGCTTTGGATATGGTGAATACTTTACGTACTGCTCGTGGAGCTTCTACATTAGCTTCTATTGATGCTGATGCAATGTTGGCTGAGCGTGGACGTGAGTTATACTGGGAAGGTCACCGTCGAACAGACTTGATTCGTTTCGGTAAATTCCTAGATGCATGGCAAGAGAAGGCAGCTTCCGGTACTGAAAGATTGTTATTCCCTATTCCTGCTACTTCATTAGCATCTAATCCAAACTTAGTTCAAAATCCTGGGTACTAATCAATATTTATGATTTTGACAAAATATAAATTTCGTTTTTAAATTTCAGAGCAGCTCGACCTTTGGTTGAGCTGCTTTTTTATTTCAAAAATGTAATTCGTGTTGAAGTAAAAATTCAACAAGCCGCTGATAAATAGTATTTTTATAGTTCTAAAATTAAGTTCAAGGAACAAGCATATGAGAAATTTTATCCCACTATTAATACTTCTTTTCTTATCAGGTTGTACTTCCAATCAAGTGAAGCACCCTAAGTTATTTGAACGCATCTCAGCTGAACAATCTGGTATTCACTTCGTCAATAAAATAGAGAACACGGAGAAGTTCAACATTTTCAATTATCGAAATTTTTATAATGGAGGAGGAGTGTCCACAGGTGATATCAATAATGATGGACTAGCAGATATTTATTTCACTAACAACCTTGGAAAAAATAAACTCTATCTTAATAAAGGTGATTTTCAATTTGAAGACATCACGGAAAATGCTGATGTAGGAGGAACAAAAGCATGGAGCACAGGCGTGGTCATGGTGGATATCAACAATGATGGATGGTTAGATATTTATGTTTGTAATGCTGGATATGTCGAGGGCGATGATCATGAAAATGAATTATTTATAAATAACAAAAACAATACTTTTACGGAAAACGCAAAAGAATATAACCTCAATGAAAGTGGCTATACAACTCATGCTGCGTTTTTCGATTACGACCAAGATGGAGATTTAGATTGTTATATTTTAAATAATAGTTTTATCCCCGTCAACACTTTGAACTATAGTAACAAAAGAGAATTGTATGCAGAAGATTGGGATGTCAAGGATTTTGTAAAAGGAGGAGGAGATAAATTATTGAAAAATGAAAATGGAAAATTCATCGATGTAACTCGTCAAGCGGGTATCTACGGAAGCTTAATTGGTTTTGGTTTAGGAGTTACTTTAGGAGATGTCAATGGAGATCATCTGACTGATATTTATGTCTCTAATGATTTTTTTGAAAGAGATTATTTGTACGTCAACAATGGGGATGGAACATTTAGAGAAGATATTGAAAATCAAATGGAACATCTTAGTCTTTCTTCCATGGGCGCAGATATGGCAGATATCAATAACGATGGTTACCCTGAAATTTTTGTAACTGAAATGTTGCCAAGCGAAGAATACCGCTTAAAAACGGTCAGTATGTTTGAAAAATATTCGACCTATTATTTGAAATTACAAAAAGGTTTTTACCATCAATACATGCAGAACACCATGCAGTATAATAATAAGGATGGATCATTTAGTGAGATAGCGAATTATAGTGGAGTAGATGCCTCTGATTGGAGTTGGGGTGCATTAATGTTCGATGCGGATAATGATGGTTACCGAGATTTATATGTTTGTAACGGAGTTTATCAAGATGTAACTGATCAGGATTTTATTAATTTTTTTGCCAATGATGTTATTCAAAAAATGGCATTGACGGGAAAGAAAGAAGATATGGAAAAGGTTATTTCAAATATGCCTTCTAACCCTCAACTGAATAAAGTTTTTAGAAATAATCAAGACTTAACATTTACAGATATTGGAATGGACTGGGGATTTGAAACACCTTCTTTTTCTAATGGTGCTGCCTATAGTGATTTAGATAATGATGGTGACCTTGACTTAGTCGTCAACAATTTGAATCAAGAAAGTTTTTTATATGAGAACAAAGCCAATGATGTGACCAATAATCATCACCTAAGTGTGCTGCTTCATGGGGATGATAACAATACATTTGCAATTGGTTCAAAAGTATCTATTTACAAGGGCGATGAAATCCTAAACTTTGAAATGATTCCTACCCGAGGCTTCCAATCTTCGGTAGATTATAAAATGGTTTTTGGTTTAGGAAAGGACACCAAGGTGGATTCCTTGCAAGTCATTTGGCCTGATCTTACAGAAACAGTTTTATACGATTTTCCTATTGATACCACTTTAGTATTGAATTATAAAAATTTGAAAAGAACACCAACGAAAATTAATACTGTTGAAACATCTACTTCATATATGAAAGAAGTTCCCAATTCTTTTCTAGCACATCAAGAAAACGAGCATGTAGATTTTTTCAAAGAAGGTTTAGTTCCTCGAATGATTTCGAAAGAAGGACCTAAAGCAGCAAATGGTGATGTAAATAATGATGGTCTGGAAGATGTTTTTATCGGAGGAGCCTCAGGAAGGACGGGGCATTTATATTTTCAAACTAAGAATGGTTACCAATTAGCGGATACCACTTTTTTACAAGGAGAGAAAAATTTTGAAGACACCGCAGTTGAATTTTTTGATGCAGATAACGATGGTGATCTTGATTTATTTATTGGTTCAGGTGGAAATACTCAACTACAAAGAACTCGACTTTTACACGATCGATTATATATGAATGATGGCAAAGGAAATTTTTCTTTGGACACAAAAACAATTCCTAGTAATGGTTTTAACACGAGTGTTGCCTTAGCTTTTGATTATGATAATGATGGTGACCTCGATCTTTTTGTAGGTAGTCGAAGTGTACCAATGGTGTATGGTGCAACTCCGAAAAATTACTTGTATGAAAATAATGGCAAAGGAATTTTTAAAAATGTAATCACAACTATTGCACCTAAATTAGAATTTGCAGGAATGGTGACGGATGCTCAATTTGTTGACCTAGTTGGTGATGGAAAAAAGGAATTGGTGGTCGTAGGTGAATGGATGGCTCCTAAAGTTTTTGAAATAAAAGATAAAAGATTCCAACTTGTTAAAACCGATCTTGCTCAGTTTTCGGGATGGTGGTACGCAATAGAGTCAGATGATGTAGATGGCGACGGCGATCAAGATTTGATACTCGGAAATAGGGGAGAGAACTTTTATTTCACAGGTACAAAAGATGCACCTGCCAAATTATGGGTTTCTGATTTTGATAAAAATAAAAGTATTGAAAAAATAATGACTCGATCGTTGGATGGAAAAGATATGCCGATTGCTTTGAAAAAAGAATTGACTGATGAGGTGGTGAGTTTAAAAAAGAAGAATCTAAAACACATTGACTTTGCTAACAAATCGATTCAAGATCTTTTTCCACCAGAAATTTTAAAAACCAAGACGATGGTTTTGGAAGGAAATTATTTCAAATCAGCGGTGGCGATTAATCAAGGAAATGGAAAATTTGAAATGATACCATTACCTAAAGAAGTACAGTTCTCTTGTGTCTGTGATATTTATTGTAAAGACTTGAACTCAGATGGAAAGAACGATTTAATTCTTGGAGGGAACGATAGTGGATTCAAACCCCAGTTCTCAAAACTAGATGCCAGTTTTGGACATGTATTATTAGGGAATGGCGATGGGACTTTTGAAAGAATTGAAAATAAGACATCAGGTTATTTTGTAAGAGGAAATATTAAACAGATTCTAGAGATAGGAACTAAAGACGAAAAATATTTTTTGACCTTATTGAATAATGAGAAACCAAAACTGCACCAACTTAATTTTGTAAATAAATGATTCAACAAGCTCCAATTCACAAGATGACTTTGAGTCACCTTGTGAGTATGACACTTATTATACTCACGATGTTTAGTTGTTCCCAAGAAGGAATAATTGATGTGGCTCCACAATTTCAATTATTAGATAGTAAAGAAACAGGGCTAGATTTTGATTGCGAAATTTTCCCAGATGAAAAATTCAACATGTTCATCTATATGTATTTTTTTAATGGAGGAGGAGTCGCAGTAGGAGATTTTAACAATGACGGATGGGATGATTTATTCTTTACCAGCAACATGAGTGAAAATAAATTATTCCTCAATCAAGGTGGTGAAGGAAAGTTATTGCAATTCAAAGATGTAACAGAAACAGCAGGTTTAAAAGGATTGGAAGGATGGACAACAGGAGCATCGGCTGTCGATATTAACAATGATGGATTGTTGGATATTTATGTTTCTCAGTTAGGAGATTTCAAAACGATTAAAGGAAAAAATCAATTCTACATTTGCAAAGGAATAGAAAACGGAATACCGTTGTTTGAAGATAAGGCAGAAGAACTAGGTTTAGATTTTGTAAAGTTTTCAACTCAAGCTGCTTTCTTCGATTATGATTTGGATGGTGATTTAGATATGTATCAATTAAATCATTCCGTACATCACAATGGGACTTTTGGGCAACGGAAGACTTTTAATGAAACTCATCCGACCTCGGGAGATAAATTATTGAGAAATGAAAATGGAAAATTTGTTGATGTAACTGATGAGGCTGGTATCTATAGTACCGCAATCGGTTATGGGTTGGGAATTGTTACAGGTGATGTAAATTTAGATGGCTACCCTGATATTTATATAGGTAATGATTTTCATGAAAATGATTACCTATATATCAATCAACAAGATGGCACTTTTAAAGAAGTCATTACGGAACAAACGAAACATACTAGTAAGTTTTCTATGGGCGTGGATATGGCAGATATTAATAACGATGGTTGGGCGGATATTATGTCGTTGGATATGATGCCTTACGATCCGGTTATATTAAAAAGTTCTATGGGAGAAAATGAGTATAAGGTTTATAACTTCAAATTAGGTTATGGATATCATCATCAATTCGCAAGAAATAATTTGCAACTTAATAATGGTGATGGTACTTTTTCAGAGATAGGAATGTTTGCAAATGTTCATTCAACTGATTGGTCTTGGGCAAATTTATTTTTAGATTTTGATCATGACGGAAACAAAGATCTTTTTATTAGCAATGGTATTCCACGACGATTGAATGATATAGACTACATCAACTTTAAGACTAATGATGATTTGAGATATAAATCAAATACTGATCATTTAGAAAGTGATGATTTATTGTTGGTAGAAAAAATGCCACAGATTAAATTACCCAATCGGTTTTTTAAAAATAGCCAAGACCTTGCATTTGAGAATATTGAAAATCAAATCTTAGGAAATCAAGATTCCTATTCCAATGGTTCTGTATACGCCGATTTGGATAATGATGGTGATCTAGATATAGTGGTCAATAATTTGGAAGACCAACCTTTTGTGTATAAAAATTTAACCATAGAAAATAAAGATTCCTTATGCAATTACCTTTCGTTCAAATTTAAAGGAACACCTAATAATATCAATGCCATTGGTGCTAAAATAATTGTTTTCCAAAATGATGAAATCATTAGTGGAGAGTATTTTCCAGTTAAAGGCTATCAATCTAGTGTTTCCGAAGGTGTTCATTTGGGAGTTGGGACTGGTGAAAACATCGATTCTATTGTTGTCGTTTGGCCAGACAGAACTTTTAAAAAATTAGACAATTATAAATTGAATTCAACAACTCAATTAATATGGAAATCTGATTTACCGATTTTTGATTTTTCTTCTTTGAAAAAAACAAAACCATCAATGGTGCAAATGAAGGATATTTCGGAAGAAGTTGGATTGGATTATGTGCATGATGAAAACCCTTTTGTAGAATTTAATCGAGAGAGTTTAATTCCACATATGGTTTCAAGAGAAGGGCCAGCATTAGCGGTAGGAGATTTGAATGGAGATGGATTAGAAGATTTATTTTTAGGTTCTGGGAAACGAAGAAGGAGTGCGGTTTTTTTGCAAACGAAAAATGGGCAGTTTTATAACAATACATCTACAATAATAAAAACAGATAGTATTTACGAAGATGTGGATGCTGTATTGGTTGATATTGAAAATGATGGTGATTTAGATATAATCATTGCAAGTGGTGGAAATGAATACAAAGGGGAAAGTGAATATCTCCAACAACGTATTTATATCAATGATGGAAAAGGAAATTTTGTCAATAAAATTATTCTTCCAGACGCATACCTAACTGCTTCCTGTGTCCTACCTACTGATTTTAATAATGATGGTTTAACCGATCTTTTCTTTGGTGCTCGTGCCGTAGTTTGGAATTATGGTTTGGTGCCAACTTCTTTTCTTTTTCAAAATAAAGGTAACGGTCAATTTGAAAATGTCACTCAAAAGTATTTAGGAAATGAAGGTGAAATAGGTTTGGTGAAAAACGGTACATGGACAGACATAGACCAAGATGGTGATGAAGATTTGTTGTTGGCATTAGAATGGAATACAGTTCAGCTTTATTTAAATGAAGGGGAGTCTTTTGTGAAAAAAGATATAACCGATGATAAAGGATTTTGGAATTTTGTTTTTCCACATGACATTGATCAAGATGGAGATATAGATATCGTTGCAGGGAATTTAGGTTTGAATAATAAGTTTAAACATACTTCGAAAAAAGAACCTTTAGAGTTATACGTCAATGATTTCGATGATAACAAACAAGTCGAACAAATCTTTACCTATTATTTGGATGGTAAAAAAATACCGTTTGCGAACTACGCAGAGTTGACGAAGCAATTGCCGATGTTGAAAAAGAAATATTTGCTCTCTAAGGATTTAGCTAAAGAGGATTTCGGAAATATTTTTCCAAAAGAAAAAATTAGCAAAGTAGTCAAACAAGAAGTTACCACATGTAGTAGTGTGTATTTTGAAAATCTGGGAAATCTGAATTTTAAGATGCAACCACTTCCTAACAGATTGCAATTGTCATCACTCAATGCTGCTGCATTAATAAAGTCTCCTAATAAAGAAAATACCAATTTATTATTAGCTGGAAATTTTTATGAAAATAATATTGAGATGGGACGTTATGATGCAGATTTTGGAAATGTTTTATCCTTTGGGAAAAATAAAGAAATGATGGTTGATGAAATTAATGGTCTCAATATCGAAGGGCAAGTACGAAGAATTGAACGAATTAATATTGCGGGAAAGCAATGTTATATCATAATGAAAAATGATGAAGCACCTCAGATTATTCAAGCAGAAAAAGTTTTCAATTAAATGATTATGAGTGGCCTAGGTATCCGATACCTAATTAACTAAAGAGTAAAACAAAACAATGAAGAACCTACTCATCAAAATTTCCTTATTTATCAACTATTTCGTTTTTGCGATTTTGTTGAATAGTGTTGGTGCAGTTATTTTACAACTCCAAAGAAACTTTGATATATCCAAAGCAGATGTTTCTGTTTTGGAAGGATTTAAAGATATACCTATTGCTTTGGCTTCCTTCTTTATAGCTTCATTTTTACCTCGATTAGGAATTAAGAGAGGGATGATTTTAGGTTTGGTGGCAGTTGCAATTATGTGTTTGGCAATGCCGATGGTAGCAGATGATTTTTGGCATTTCAAATTATTATTTGCGGTGACAGGGGTGAGTTTTGCGATAATAAAAATTAGTGTTTTTGCGATTATTGGTCTGGTGACGGATAATGAAAAAGAACATAGTAGTTTGATGAGTTGGATAGAAGGAGTTTTTATGATTGGCGTATTAGTTGGGAATTTAATTATTAGTTATTTTATTGATGATGCCGATGCAAAATCTACAGAATGGTTGAACGTATATTGGTTGTTAGGAATTTTATGTTTGGTGGCTGCTGCCTTCGTTACTGTTTCTACCCTCGACGAAACCGAAGCAAATAAAAGTAGCAATAGCTTCAAAGATGATTTTGTAGATATGCTGAAATTGGCAGCCAAGCCATTGATTCTAGTTTTTATAATTAGTGCATTTTTATTCGTTTTGATTGAACAAAGTTTCCAAACTTGGATGCCTACTTTTTATCAAGATATTTTAAAAGTTCCTGCGTCAATGAGTATTCAGGCTGGGGCAGTTTTAGCAGGAGCATTTGCAATAGGAAGAATTGCTGCAGGTTTTGTTTTAAAGAAAATATATTGGTTATATTTTTTGTTGATTTGCTTAGCTTTGCTAGTCGTTTGTATTTTATTAAATATTCCTTTGGCAAATTCCGCGAACCTTTCAGGTGATGTCACTTGGTGGAATGCCCCTTTTGTGGTGTGGACTTTTCCTTTGATGGGATTATTTTTAGCACCAATTTATCCTACCATTAATTCCATTATTCTTTCCTCCATTCCAAAGTATTTGCATAGTTCGATGTCAGGACTGATTGTAGTTTTTTCTGCCTTGGGTGGTACTGTTGGTTCGATGGTTACAGGTCATATTTTTGAAGCCTTTGATGGTTCAACCGCTTTTTATATGTCCATAATTCCTATCGGTTTATTGACACTTGCCTTATTAATGCTTAATCGAATGTTTAAACAAAAACAAGATTTTTCAAAATGATAAAAACACCAGATCAAATTTACGGAGAACTGTTTGAAGCAGTTCAATTAGGACAAGTGTTTATGGATAGCAAAACATTTGTGGATATGATTCCATTGTTTTCGCCTGAAAAAATTCTATCTGATTTTAATAAAGAAAAAGAGAACGAAGATTTTGATTTGAAAAGATTTGTACTTCAAAATTTTAAAGAACAACAACTGTTTTCTTCTGATTTTAAAACGGATACCAATCAAGATCTTGCTACACATATCGCAGGGCTTTGGAAATATTTGACTAGAGAAAAAGATGAAAAAATAGAGGGTAGTAGTTTGATTCCTTTGCCTCATCCTTACATTGTCCCAGGTGGTCGATTTAAAGAAATCTATTATTGGGATAGTTATTTTACCATGTTAGGTTTGGCAGAAAATGGTCAAGTGGAAATGATCGAAAACATGGTAAAAAACTTTGCGTACCTAATAGACTTGATTGGTCATATTCCAAATGGAAATCGGAGTTATTTTGTTTCTCGTTCACAACCTCCATTTTTTGCATTGATGGTAGACTTATTGGCGGAATTAAAAGGCGAAGATATTTTGATTGAATATTTACCTTCTCTTGAAAAAGAATATAAATTTTGGATGAGTCCAGAATCTAAGCGGACAGTAAAGATTGATGGCTATATTTTAAATAGATATTTTGATAACAAAAATTTTCCAAGAGAAGAATCCTATGAGGAGGATGTGAAGTTGAAGGGGGAGTTTCCACACTCAATGTTACATCTTCGTTCGGCTTGTGAATCGGGTTGGGATTTTAGTTCGAGATGGTTGGACGATAATAAAAACTTGGAAAAGATTCGGGCGGCAGATATTTTACCCGTTGATTTAAATAGCCTGTTGTATTTTTTAGAAAAAACAATTTCTAAAGCAAATAAACTTTGCGGAGACAAAAGAGAGACTGAAAAATATTTAGCACTTTCTCAAAAACGAGCAAAGGCAATTGAAGCAGTTTTTTATCATAAAGAAGTCGAATCTTTCGTGGATTATGATGTGGAGAAAGGACAACTGACTCAACTTACTTTGGCGATGTTGTTTCCTCTGTTTTTTAAAATAGCCAATCAAGAACAAGCGGATGAAGTTGCTGCTAAAATTGAAAAGCAATTTTTAAAACAAGGCGGTTTAGTAACAACACTTTTACAAACTGGTCAACAATGGGATGCGCCAAATGGTTGGGCGCCACTTCAATGGATTGCTGTAAAAGGTTTAGATAATTATGGACATCAAAAATTGGCGTTAGAAATTGCTCAACGTTGGTGTAATTTAAATGAAAAAGTTTTTCATAATACAGGACAAATGATGGAAAAATATAATGTGGTTGATTTGACTTTGGATGCAGGAGGAGGAGAGTACGATGTGCAAGAAGGCTTTGGTTGGAGCAATGGAGTTTACTTAGCAATGCAAAATTTTATATCAAAAAATAAATAAAAGAGGATTAATGAAAAATCAAGTTCAGTTAATTACTTATGTAGATCGGTTGGGATGTAAAACCGTAAGTGATTTAAAAAACCTATTTCAAAACCAATTAAAAGGACTTTTTGGAGGGTTGCACATTTTACCTTTTTACTATCCAATAGATGGAGAAGATGCTGGGTTTGATCCTATTGATCATGAACTAATAGATCCGAGATTAGGAGATTGGAATGATCTAAAGGAGTTAAGTAAAGAGGTAGATATTATGGCGGATTTAATTGTAAACCATGTTTCTGCTAAGTCCATTCAATTTCAAGATTATCTAGAAAAAGGTAAAGCCTCTAAATATGCTTCTTTGTTTTTAAGTTATGAAACGGTATTCCCTAATGGAGCAACAGAGGCAGACATTTTAGCGATCTATCGACCACGTCCAAGTCTACCTTTTACGATGGTCAAATTAAAGGATGGTTCAAGTAAATTAATTTGGACAACCTTCACAAGTAACCAAATTGATATAGATGTCAATAGCGAAATTGGACAACAATATTTAGAAGGTATTTTAGATACATTTTCTAAAGGAGGCATAAAAATGATTCGGCTGGATGCTGCTGGATATGCAATAAAAAAACAAGGGACTTCTTGTTTTATGACAGAAGACACATTTGAATTTATTGGCGTCTTATCAGAAAAAGCCAAAGCTAAAGGTATCGAAGTGCTCGTTGAAATCCACTCTTATTATCAAACTCAAATTGAAATTGCTAAGCGAGTAGATTATGTCTATGACTTTGCTTTACCAGTTTTAGTTTTAGATACTTTATTTAATAAGAATACAACTAGTTTGGAAAAATGGCTAGCAGTCAGTCCTCGAAATGCGATTTCTGTATTGGACACGCATGATGGAATAGGAATTGTTGATGTAGCTTCCGAGGCTGGTAAACCGGGATTGATTGAGGATGATATTCTAGATAGAATTGTGAAGCAAATGCATGTCAACAGTAAAGGTGATAGTTTAAAAGCAACAGGGGAAGCTGCTTCTAATTTAGATTTGTATCAAGTAAACTGTACTTATTTTGATGCTTTGGGAAGAGATGAAAATGCGTATCTGATGGCAAGAGCAATTCAGTTTTTTGTACCAGGTATTCCGCAAGTATATTATGTAGGATTATTTGCTGGAGAAAATGATATGGATTTATTGGCTAAGACAAATGTAGGTAGAGATATTAATCGTCACTATTTTACCAAGGATGAAATTGATGCAAATCTAGAAAGACCTTTGATGGTTAATTTAAAAAACTTAATGCTTTTAAGAAATAATCATCCAGCGTTTAATGGTGATTTTAACTTGTTGGAAACACCTAGTCATGTGCTCCATATTCAATGGAAGAATAATAAAGAGACTAGCGAATTATTAATTGACTTGGAAGCAATGAAAATGAGTATTCAGTTTTCAAAAGATGGACAAATGAGTCATTTATAATTGGAAGATAAAAATTTATTAATGTACCGTTTCAAGAATATTAAAATACCATCTAAGATGAAAAAATATATCCATCCATTTATGTTGTTTTTTTTCCTGATAGGAATTTTCACTTCTTGTGAAGAGAAAGATACATCTGTCATTGATATCAAAACTGACACAGTCGATCCCATGGATTATTATACTGAAAAACATCGCCCCCAATTTCATTTTACCCCTGCGGAAAAATGGATGAACGATCCCAACGGAATGGTGTATTATGAAGGAGAGTATCATTTGTTTTTTCAATATTATCCAGAAGATATAGTTTGGGGCCCGATGCATTGGGGACATTCAGTCAGTAAAGATTTGGTGCATTGGGAACATTTACCGATTGCTTTATATCCCGATTCCTTAGGATATATTTTTTCAGGGAGTGCGGTGATAGATTGGAAAAATACTTCCCAATTGGGTACAAATGGAAACCCTCCAATGATTGCCATTTTTACACATCATGATCCGGTGGGAGAGAAGGCTGGCAAGATTGATTTTCAATATCAAAGCCTTGCTTACAGTAACGACAAAGGAAGAACGTGGACAAAATATAAAGGAAACCCAATTGTTCCCAATCCTGGGATCAGAGATTTTAGAGATCCAAAAGTTATTTGGGAGGAGGATTCAAATCAATGGGTGATGGTTTTTGCTGCTTGGGATCATGTGAAATTTTATGGCTCTGCGAATTTGATAGATTGGAATCATTTGAGTGATTTTGGAAAAGAGTGGGGGACACATGCAGGCGTTTGGGAATGCCCAGATTTGTTTCCGATGACGGTAGAAGGAACAGGTGAAAAGAAATGGGTGTTGTTGCAAAGTCTTAATCCTGGAGCAATCAATGGTGGATCAGGAACGCAATATTTTGTTGGAGATTTTGATGGGAAGAATTTCACATTGGATACAGCGTTTGCGAAAGTGTTTGGAAAAATAGATGCCTATGTTCCTAATGGAATTGTATTTGAAGATTTTGAAAAAGAATATAATAATTGGGTTGCAGAAGGAGAAGCGTTTGGTAAGCAACCTGCTGGAGGTGTTTTGTCTGACCAGAATTTAGTAAAA
This sequence comes from uncultured Saprospiraceae bacterium, assembly GCA_937981555.1. Classification (GTDB taxonomy): domain Bacteria; phylum Bacteroidota; class Bacteroidia; order Chitinophagales; family Saprospiraceae; genus CAJQQY01. The sequence continues at coordinate 110,782 of CALJOK010000074.1, read as the reverse complement.
GGGTATGATGGAAAAGGACTAGTTAATAGTTATTTTAATGGAGATAAAACAACAGGAAAATTGACTTCCAAGGAATTTACTATTGAAAAAGATTTTATTAATTTCCTGATTGGTGGAGGAAATGATCAAAGTCGAACAGTTATGAAGTTGATGGTAGATGGAAAAGCTGTGCGAAGTGCAGCAGGAAGTAACAAAGAAGAATTGGATTGGAAAGGCTGGGAGGTAGCAGACTTTAAAGGCAAAAAAGCACACCTTGAAATTATCGACACACATCCAGGAGGTTGGGGACATATCATGGTAGATCAAATTATGTTTGCCGATGAATTGGCGACTCCTGCTTCAGCAAAAGCGGTGTGGTTGGATTATGGTAGAGATAATTATGCAGGGGTAACTTGGTCTGACGTGCCTCAAAAAGATGGTCGAAGATTATTTATGGGTTGGATGAGTAATTGGTCGTATGCTCAAAATGTACCGACTAAAGAATGGCGGAGTGCCATGACATTGCCGAGGGAATTGGTATTGGAAAATACGGAACAAGGACTAAGAGTTTTTTCCAAGCCTGTCAATGAATTAAAAAGGTTACGAGAGACACAAGCAAATTTCGTCTTTAGCGAAAATGAAATTATTGAAGAAAAAGAACTTTCCAGTTTGCTAGGTAAAACTGGTTTATGGGAAATCGAATTGGAATTTGAGATTCCTAAAACAATGGTTGACGTAGAATGTGGAATTGAAATATACAATGACCAAGGAGAAAAAGTTACCATAGGTTTCCAAGCTAAATCCAATCAATTTTTTATTGATAGAAAAAAGTCAAGAAATGAATTTGACTTTTCCAATGTCTTTGCGAGTAAAGATTTTGCGCCAAGATTTGAAAAAGGAAATAAGGTGAAGATGCATTTATTTATTGATGTTGCCTCCGTTGAGTTTTTTGGAGATGATGGTCGTACAGCGATGACTTCTAATTTTTTTCCAACCAAAGAATTTACAAAAGTGAAGTGGTATTCAAATGGGAAAGTCAATTTATCCCAGGGGAATATTTATGAACTGAGATCTACTTGGAGGTAACTTTAAGTTTAATTTTTTTTGAAAAAAATGTTCATTTTAATTTATAGAACATCAGTTAATTTTAGATTAAAACAAAACGAAAATCATGAAAAACAATAATCTCAACTATTGGGTCATTACAAGTGCCCTTACCGGGTTTTTATTCGGATTTGATACCATCGTAATTTCCGGAGCAGATTTACCTATCCAGAAACTCTGGGGAGAAGATTATCCTTGTCTTCGATTTCTTGAAATGTTAATGCCTTTTTCTGATAGCTGTGGAGATAGATTTCATGGTTTCTTTATTATGTCAATGGCACTTTGGGGGACAGTTGTTGGAGCACTATTAGGAGGGATTCCTTGTGATAAGTTTGGTCGAAAAACTACCCTGTTTTGGATTGGAATTTTGTACCTCGTCTCTGCATTAGGTTCTGGTTTTGCACCTGACCCATATTCTTTTTCTTTTTTTAGATTTCTAGGAGGACTTGGAGTGGGTGCTTCTTCAGTAGCAGCACCCATCTATATTTCTGAAATTGCACCTGCTGATCAAAGAGGAAGATTAGTAGCAACTTACCAATTCAATATTGTTTTTGGGATTTTGGTCGCTTTCTTTTCCAATTATTTTATCGGAAGATTTTTTGAAGGGGAAGGTTCTTGGCGATGGATGCTTGGTATCGAAGCATTGCCTGCACTTATTTATTCAATTATGGTTTTGGGGATTCCCAAAAGTCCACGATGGCTGCTACTGCACAAAGGGGATGAAGCTGGTGCAAGAACATTGTTACAACAAATAGATCCAATGGGTAATGTAGAAGAAAGAATTGCTACCATTAAAAGTTCCATTTCATCAACAGCAACTAAAGTAAAATTCTTTTCCAAAAAATATAGTACTCCTATTCTATTAGCTTTCTTCCTTGCTTTTTTTAATCAAGTTTCGGGAATCAACTTTGTGCTATACTATGCGCCTCGGATATTTGAAGCAGCAGGAATAGACCAAAGCAATACTTTGATGGCTTCCATTCCTATTGGTGTGGTGAATCTTGTATTTACCATGTTAGGAATGTATTTGATTGACAAAATGGGACGACGGAAATTAATGTTGATTGGTTCGGTTGGATACATTGTGATGTTGCTTGGTGTGGCGTGGGCATTTTATTCAGGAGCAGAAGGATTTGTGGTCGTCTTTTTTGTAAGTGCATTTGTCGGGGCTCATGCGATAGGGCAAGGTGCGGTGATTTGGGTTTTTATTTCAGAAATATTTTCCAATGAAGTTCGAGGAAGTGGGATGTCGTTCGGTTCGGGAACACATTGGGTGATGGCAGCGATTATTACGATGGTTACGCCTGCCGTTTTAAATGCGTTTTCACCAGTTACGATCTTTTTATTCTTTGCAGGAATGATGGTACTTCAGTTGATCTGGGTGTTAACAATCATGCCTGAAACTAAAGGAGTTCCATTAGAAGAATTACAAGAAAAGTTAACTGATAATTGATTTTAATTTTAATATAGTATTGTGGCTTTAAGTACAAAAAATGTTTGTCATTAAAAATGCTTACGATTAAAAAAATACAACCTTCGTAAACATCACGTTTACGAAGGTTCGTTTTTTAATTACCTATTTTATTCTCAAATGGTATCCAACGAAAAGCGTATTGATATTTTTTTACAGGTAAAGTATATTCATCATGTACCTGTCGACCCCAAGAAGTATCACCACCCAAACCCATCTGTTTGAAATCAATATTCCAAGTAATAATTTTTTGTGGAAACAAATCTGCCCCATGTTTCGAAGTCACAGGAACCAAACCAGATGCAGATTCTGCTCCTTTCTTTCCAGGATAAAAACCCAAGTCGGTCATATTTAATTGCCAAGCACTCATAGACAAAGGAGTTGACTCCGATTGGACTAACATACCTATTCCATTTTTATTAGTTAGCGACATCCATCTCACATCGGTTTTGTTGCCAGTTTCTTGAGGGCGAGAATAACGATGCATTTGTTCCCAAACTGTTCCTTGCCATACACCCATTTCGCCTGAAGATTTTCTATCCCAATATGTTTCATGAGGGCCATTACCATACCATTTGATAAATTGAAAATCTGCAGGAACTTGCATTTGCATTCCAACTCTAGGCATCTTTGGTAAATTATTTCGTTGCGGAGTGAAATCATATTGAATTAAAATTTCTCCATTTCCAAAAATAAAATAGTTGACTAAAACGGTTGACTTTAAAGTATCTGTTAATTCATATTTTATTTGAAAAGTAATTTCTTTTTTATTTTTTAAAATGGGTTGACTCATCGTAGCTTTTGCCTGTTGTCCTGCATCTTTCCAAACAGCCCCCCATTTATGCATTCCATTTCCAAGGTCGTTGTCAGTTGGTGGTCGCCAAAAATTGGGCGTAGGAGAGGAGACTATTAATGGAGTGTTTTTATATTGATAATCTAATATTTCTCCTGTCCGTGAGTCTATTGTTATAGAAAAATTGGCTCCTTCAATTTTAACCTTTTTTTCAATCGTCTGCATTTTTAAATCAGGATAATTTCTAATAACAACCTCCCCATGAGTTGGTAAAATGGGTATAGGAAATTGCTCCCAGGCTACTTCATGTCCTAAAGGAATTAATGGTAGTTCCTGATTGGTGTTAGCACTTATTTTTAAAAAATATTCCTTTCCTTCCTCCAATTGAAATTTATTAAAATCTATTCTAAATGATACTTTTTTTCGAGGAGCAACCTCCATTTTTCCTAAACTTCCTTTTGCTACTTCCAATCCATCTTCTCGTAACAACCAATTTACATGGAGGTCATCAAGCGTTTTAAAAAAGTTTTTATTAAAAATTTCAAACTGCCCATTTGTAACATCGATTGCATTAAATTTAATTGGAGCATACACTTTTTTTACTTCCATCAAATGTGGATGAGGTTCTCGGAAAGGGGAGACTAAACCATTATTTAAGAAGTTACCATCAGTTGGAAGATCGGGATGATAGTCATGCCCGTAGGCAAGATATTTTATTCCCTTATCATTGGTGTACTCCAATGATTGATCTACCCAATCCCAAATATAACCTCCTTGTAACGAAGGATATTTTTCGATGATATCCCAATAATCTTGCAAATTCCCTACACTATTTCCCATGGCATGACAGTACTCAATCATGATAGCGGGACGAGAAGGATTGGATTCGGCATAGTCCACTAATTTTTTAATTGGCGGATACATTGGGCAAAAAATGTCGGTATAATTTTCCTTTTTAGCAGGTTCATATTGTACAGGTCTTGAACCATCATTATCTTTTAACCATTTGTAGGTCGTCGCAAATATTTTTCCATGACCCGCTTCATTTCCCAAAGACCAAACGATAATAGAAGGATGGTTTTTGTCTCGATGAAACATCCGTTGAGTTCGATCTAGATGAGCAGGTAGCCAACTCATTTCATTTCCAATTTGTGTTTTCTCTGAATTAGCCAAAGGATGACTTTCGATATTTGCTTCATCAATTACATATAATCCATATTGGTCACACAAGTCATACCAGTAAGGATGATTTGGATAATGCGCACTTCTGACTGCATTAATATTATTTTGTTTCATTAACTGAATGTCCTGCAACATTGATTCTTTGGAGATGACGTGGCCCGTAAGTGGATCAGTTTCATGTCGGTCAACTCCTCGAATATAAATGGCTTTATCATTGACGAGAAGTTGGCCATCTTTTATTTCAACCATTCGAAATCCTATTTTTTTAGAAATGACTTCGACAATGTTTCCACTACTATTTGTACTGGTAATGACTAGATTATAAAGATGTGGTGTTTCAGCTGTCCACTTTTTAATTTTGTGTTTGGATAGCAATTTTTCAAAAACGAATGGAACGGTGGTTGACTCATTTTTAAAAGTTTTAAGCATCCCTTGCTTCACGACTAAGTTTTGATTCTCATCGTATATTCTAGCTAGAACTTTTTGATTTCTAACCTCTTGGTTTCCGTAGTTCTTGTAGGTTACATCTATTTGTAATTTCCAATCTTCAGGATTAGATTTCATGCGTTTTGTCTGTGCAAACATATCCCAGATATGCATTTTTGGAGTAGCGTACAAGTATACTTCCCGTTCAATGCCTGATAGCCTCAGCATGTCTTGACTTTCAATATAGCTAGCATCACTCCAACGATAAATTTGAATCGCTAAAGTGTTTTTACCTTTTTGTAAATACTTTGTTATGTTAAATTCTGCAGGAGTTTTGGAGCCTTGAGAAAAACCAACTTGTGTTCCATTTATCCAAACATAGAGCGCTGATTTGACTGCGCCAAAATGTAAAAATATTTCTCGATCTGACCAGTTCTCAGGTATCTCAATTATTTTTCGATAAGAGCCAACTGGATTATATTCTTCAGAAACGTTAGGCCATTTGGTCGTGAAGGGATATTTTTCATCCAAATAAATAGGGTAGTCTAAACCATGAACTTCCCAGTTGGCAGGTACTGGAAAATATATCCAGTCACTATCATCATAATTTATTTGGTGAAAATTTAGAGGGCGATCCTTTGGATTTTTTACCCAACTAAATTTCCAAAGACCATTAAGTGATTTAAACCAAGGAGAATTTTCTTTTTGATTTAAAAAGGCAGCAGGTTGATTATTAAATGGAAATAATTGAGAATGAGGAGCTTCTTTGTTGACTGCAAAGACTTCATGATTCTGATGATAGTCTTGTGCTGCTGTAATATTAAAAAATATAAATATGGAGAAGATTGAACATAAATATTTCATGTATCCTTTTTAAGAAACAACTTAATCAAAAATCCCCTTGTTGCAAAATGATATTAAAAAATAGGAACGTGGATCAAACAAATTACCGATAACAAACCATGGGGAAAAATCCAACTCAATCCGCACAATCCGCCTCATCCTCGTTCCCATCCAACTCCAACGCGAATATCCAATAACCAACAAGGAATTTCCAATATCCAACTGCCGTAAAATACTAACAAGTTGGATATTGGAAATTCAAAACTCTTAACCCTACCATTTAATCATTCTTCTCACAAACTCTTTCCGCTCACTTCTTAATTGAACAAAGTAAATACCTTTTGGTAAATGAGCAATGTCTTTTGATTTAGAAGTTATATCAACTTGACCGATTTCTACCCCATAAATATTTAAGATTCCTATTTCTATAATTTCTTCCAACTCTCCATCCCAATCAATCGAAATAGTATTAGAAGTTGGATTTGGAAATATACGAATAGAGTTTTCAAATTGATTCGGAATTTGATCAACAAAAGAATTGACTTTTGCTGCGACTATTTTAGAATAAGAAGAAGTCCCATCCAAGTCTATTTGATTGAGTCGATAATAATAGTAAGTATTATAGGTTACGTCCGAATCAACTGCAGAATAATTAGAAACGGTGTTGTTCGTTCCATTTCCATCTTCCCACATAATTCTTGTAAAATGCTCCCCATCGGTACTTCGCTCAATATGAAACCCCTTATTGTTAAGTTCCGAAGCAGTAGACCATTTCAGAGTAATACTTTTGTCTTTAGGTTGAGCAATGAAATTTATCAAGGTGACTGGCAATGCAGGTGATAGTGCGGTAAAAGTAAGTTCACCGTTACAAGTTGTATTACTTGAAGTATTATCAATGGTAATTGTATGCCCTAATTTATTATAGCCAGTAGCCGCTTCCCAAACATCAGAATTGTCAGGAAGAAGGTTGGCTAATCGAATCGTGTATTCCGGTAAATCATGTAGCGTAGGCATTGGATCTGGTAAGTTGAGAAATAACTCATAAGTGCCAACTGGAATAGTACTCGGAAGGCATAAAGTTTCAGAAATATTATGAGTCGTATTATCTGCAAACCAGTAGCGTGGATCATCGGGTAAGTTAACCGTCCATACGTCAGAAGTAGCGGTATTGCGTAACATTACCTCTACTTCTCTTTCATTATACGGGGAAGCATATCCCACATTCTTTAAATTGATATTGATGTCGATGATCTGATTCGGTTGAGCAGCATTACTATACATTCCATTTTGTAACTCAAATCGGTAACCTAATCTTTTTTTGATATCATCCATACAACCTCCAGTTTCCCAATCATTATTTACGTCATTATTATATTGGGAATTTAGATAAGAATAATGCATTCGTCTAAGTTCGGTATCTCCGTAGGCTAAACCATTGGAAGAAGCACAATCATTTTCTGGGCTATAGTCATCATTACAAGTTTCTCCACCGACTACTACAAATTGACTATCATCTGCAAAATAGGGTTTCAAGTTAAGGGTGTCAGAAGAGGAACTCGTGGAAGAATTTCCATAATCGGTATAAGTTCCAAAGTCATCGGGACTAGCTAAAAGGCAATCATTATGAAATCCAATTCGAGCTTTATCCGTACCTTGAAATGCCTCGGCAAGCGTCAACGCTGCTGAACTAGTCGTCGCATTTACACCATAGATAGCTCTTTGTTTTTGTTGAGGGTAGCGAGCTTGCACCATTCTTTCTTCGGGAACAGCATTGAGTAATGCGTTCAATACTTCTATTCGATCATCCCAATTAGTATTCGTTAATTTAAAATTGGGTGGCTGGGAAGCATCACCAAAATAATCCGTATAATAATTTTCTCCCCATACACCAATTAATCCCATCTGTACAGAAGCAATAACATCTTTATTGGCTTCCAGAACTGGTGCCAATTGAGCGATATGCGCGAGGACCCATACTTTGGCGGCATCACCATAAGGTGGACAAATCCAACTAGCACAACCACTAGCATTCACCGCATCGGTGTAAGCAAACCTTGGGATTATTTTAACCCCTGCTAGACGAGCAGTATTAAAATCAGTTTGCATGTTATCGAGATAAGTTTGGGTAATATTGGAAGAAGTAAAATCTTCAAAGAAAAAATACCTAAACACGAGTGTACTGTAAATGGAGTAACCAGCACTAGGAGGAGTATGTAGCATTCTATAACCTTCGAGAGTACTCTGATCTAAAAAAGTATAATTGGAAGATCTAGTTTCGGAGTATCGATAAAACCCTCGTTCAGGATTAGCGAAATCGCTAGTAGATGGTTGGTACGTAATGGTGGTTTGGGCGAAAGAAAAGTGACCAATGAAAAATAGAATTAATAGGCTTATCCAATTATTAATATTTTTATATTTTATCATAATAGGCAGTTTATGGATTTTTAAAAACTTCTTTATTTTAATCACAAATGTATTTATTTTTAACAAAAAAAAATTAAGTCATTTTGACTTTGATAATGCTTAACGGAATTCAATTATTTTAATAAACAAAATAGATTCAATACATTTAGTGAATGAGTACCTTGTTGTGCGATATAACTGAAAGAGATGGATGGATATAAATAATGCGAGATCGCTAACTGCCTTTAAAAAGGAAAATATATATGAGTGGAATTATTAAAACTAAAGGAACAGTATTGGAGATAATTGATAGATACTCATTTATCGTTTATATTGAAAAAAACAAATTAAAAATGAATACCAGCATATCAAGAAAAATGAAAATTTACGAAGGAAAAGAATTCAATATTGGTGATATTGTAATAATAGAATATAGTCCTCTCGATTTAACAAGAGGAAGAATACATCGACATTCATTTACTCTTTAGATCAAATAAATAAAAAATGAACCCACAGGATTTCAAATCATTTTGGAAATCAAAATATCCAGAAGCATTGCCAATTGGAAATGAGTTGAAATCTATCTATAAAAAAAGATGGTTTAGAATTCATAGCTTACCTGAGTCAAAAAGATATGCGGAATCAGAAACGGAATATCAAATAATCTTTGACAGGCAAAACCAATTAATCAAAGATGTCTTCGGAGACGAAGAAATAATATTACTGATTGGCTTATACGTCAACGATTTAACAAATGACAATTACAAAGAAATTAAGGAATTTAGCGAATTCGAAAAAGTGGAAACTATTGAACTTCATAAAATAAGACCTGAAGAAAATGAAGAGAATTTTAATCTTGATATCTTTATAAAAAGAACAAATTGGAAACCAAATAAGCGAAATGAAATACTAAAGGCAATAGCAAATGACGAAATTAGAATGATGCTTATTTGTCCAGCAAAGAATCGAATAATAAATCCTTATGACGGAGGATTAGATATAATTTTAGAAACAGAAGAAGTTAAAAATTCCTTTAAAGAAAAGTATACCGAGTGGTTGTCAAATCATCCAAAAGGATTGTAATTAAGAAAATCAATTCATCCCCAACTCAAAAAAACCAACCTTCCAAGAAGTTGGCTTTTCCGCTTGCGTCATTGTTTTAAGATTTTAATAATTAGAATAAAAATATGTGTTCCTTATTGAAATCTAAATCATGCGCATATTTTTCCCTTATCAATTCGTTTCAAATACAAGTTGAGCTGTAACTGTTTTTCCATCTATATAAAGTTCTGCAGCCAACGAACGAAGTAACATTTCTGATTCAGTTCCATCTTCAAATACACACCTCAATCTTGCATTGACTTTGCCATTAATAATTTCCCGATTCCCTACCTGTGCTACATATAATAACACTCCTCCCAGCAAAAAGAAATATCCTTTACCAATTTGTTGTTCCTTTGAAAAATCGATCATCTTTCTTTTCTTATTCGCCAAATCTTTCTGACATTGTAATAAGATGGAGTCAAATTTTGTAAAATCTTTACATTCTTTTCGCCTTACTACCACGTCTCGTTTCGTAGTTTTTTTATCTACGATGGACACATGCTTTAACTTAAAAACACATCCATCAATAGTTTCCAAAATTCCAAGGATCTCATTATTTAATACCTCATCAATTGGAGCCGATTCCATTTCTATTGTTGATTCCTCCGTTCTTTGGATTGGTGCATGAACGGGTTCTTCCGCCTTTTCTATTCTGGCATCTGAGCTTGGTATTACAGCTTCCTCCGCATTGGGCAAATCAGAAACTAATTGATATTTTTTCTCTATTACCGCTCGAAATAATCCATGCACATCATACTTCATCAATATTGCCAACTGCGTAGGATCCGTCTTAAATACATTCAATCGACTATAGAGCGAAGTCTCTGTAATACTACCTTCTTTAGGAGCTCGCTTATTTTTCTTATAAAACTCATTAATCTCTTCAAAGGAGGCAACTAGCTGTTGTTCTTGTGATCTTACAAGGAAAGTTGTAGCTTTGGTATCTAATCGTTGATCCTTATCTTCCTTAAAATTATCTTCTCGTGCGTTATTCTTGTAGGCCATCTTTTGCGCTTTTCTTCCCTGTTTGTTTAAAAAAAAATTATAGGTTGTCGTATTGTTTTGCTGCTAAGCCCATGCTTTTGTATAGCATCTGGTTGAGCTCTCACAGTTGTTAAATAATTAGATTTTATATCAAAAAAAAGCTAGTAGCTTTTGTTTTGCTTGACACTTGCCGGAAGCATGGCACGAGCGGTATTTTTAAATAAAATCAGCTTTCTCATGGCTGGTGCTTTCGCTTTGCGCTACCGAACCGACAAAAGTCGTATTAGATAAGAACGCAAACTATAAAAGATTGAAAGCAAGTAATTTATAAATGTAATAATTTCAAATCTAGAAAAGAGTAAGAATTTTATAAAAATTTATAAAAATATTATTTGGTAGCCAAAATCAGCTACTTATAAATTAAAAATAAATATAATACGAATTATTTTGGTAGGTATCGTAGATAGGGATCAATAGGTTTCTTTTTTTATTTCGTTGTTTTAAGGATGGGGCGAACGATTAAAACCTAATTGCTTTATTTTTTTAAAATATCATAACCTAATCCAAAGCTAGGAACAAAACCTGATGCCCCTAATAGGCCACTTGAAGTTAAATTTAATTCTCTCTGATAATAAGCAGCTATATCAAATCGAAATCTTTTCTTAAATAGATAACCTATACCAAAATTAAATGTTCTTGGCTTGTTGTGGAAACCAATTCTGAACCATAAATCATCTACTAATTCATATTCGATACCACTTTTAAAAACGAATGGAAAGTCAAAATCTTTTTCTACTTCCGCATGAACAAGTAATTTTTTATAAGGAGAATAAGTGGTGCCTACTCGAAGGATAGTTGGTAAAAATTCATCTTCGATTATTTCCAACTTTGTAGGATTATAAAAATGGATTCCCAATAATAAATTATCGATTAATTGATACTGAAACCCAATTTCAAAGGTGAATAAATTACTTTTTTCATTCGATGGAATCTGAGTGCTTACCATATCAAATTGAATTCCGACTGAAAGAGTTTCCAATAATTTTCGGGCATATGCTAATCCAATCTTTTGTTGTGTAATATCAGTAGCACCAAAATAATTGAAATTAAAGCCAAAGGTGCCTGAGGAAATCGGAATGGCAAATCCTCCTCCCATGTTATCTGAATAAGGTCCCCTAAATGTCTCTTGCGCTGAAAACAAGAAACTAATATTTTTTAAATCAGCTAAACCTGCTTGATTGTTAAACAGACTATTAATGTCGGTAAAAGCTACAGACGCATTGGCTATACTATTACTCCTACTGCTTAATGGATTAACTGGTCCATTTTGAGCAAAGAGGGAAAAGCTAAAAAATATGGGGAATAATAATATTAATTTATGCATATTACATTTTATGGAATGGCGAATTTTCAAATGAGAATATTCTAGTTAACGGTCAAGACTTTTAAATATTTCTTTGGAATTATAAATATACACCGTAGTGCAGAGCTATAGCACCAGCAATAAAATATATGAATGAATAGGGCATATCAAGAAACAAATCTTAAAACTAGACGAAAAATTTATAGTGTCGTAATTTCACTTTTTATTATTTTCATAACTGGAATTTTGATCAATTATGGAATGTGTGAAATGTGTTTCTTCCTTCATTTTATACCATGGGCAATTGGATTTTCGGAAGGGTACACAATTAGTTTTTTTATTTATTATATAATCTTATTTGTTGTTTTAAGCTTAATAATTTATTTAATAATTAGACCTAAAAATAATCAAATAAAAATAAAAAAATAAATGAAGCTAAAAGCACCAAGTAAAATTCAAATTTCAATCTTCATTTTTTCAATTGTAATTTTTCTTTTAAATATTTTTCAAGGTTCGAATATAAATTTTACTAGAGATTCTTGTTTTCCAATAAGTTTAGAATATGGAATTTTAGTTTTTACATCTGTAACATTGGTTCTTCTATTTTTGTCAAAAAGAGGAAATGAAATAAAGAGAATCCTTTTACCAATATTTATTGCATCTTCAATAATCTATTTTGTAGAACCTCAAATTTTTAATTATCAAATGGATTGTACTAATAAAAATTTAGAGTCAATATGTAATTTTATAGAAAAGTATAAATCAGAAAATGGAGTATTGCCAAATAAATTAGATGACCTAGGGAGAAATGAAAATTTCAATACTGGTTTCAAAATTTTTAATAATGAATTTCAATACCAAAAAGAGGAAAATGAAAATTTCAATATTCTTTATGAAGTAAAATTTGGAGCTATCTGTGAAGCTTGGAATTGTTCCACTCATTTTTCCAATTTGAAATATACTTGTGTTGGTTGTGGAGCAGTCCATAACGAAATATTAAATAAAAAAAATAAAAGTAAGAACGATAGCACCAGCAAAAAAATAAATTGAAAAGCTAGTCGAAATTTAATCGTACTAAAAACTAATTATTAATTTTATTAATCTGGAATGTGTAAAGCTATTTTAGGACAAGACAAAAGAATAACTGAAGCGAATATTAATTGTAGCGCACATTCTTATCGTTTTATTTAAGTTTACAAGATTGTAGAGCATCACTAAAAAAATAAAAAATGAAGACTTTAGTAATAAGTTTAAGTTTGTTGAGTTTATTTCTGATTGGATGTAAAGAAGAAATTAAAATAGATTATGCAATAATCGAAAAAGAGATTGAAGTCGTAATTACGATTGATGATAAAAGAAATTATTTAGAATTAATATTTAAAGACGACCAAAAGGTAAGAGGTAATCATGGTGCGGAAATTATGATAAAGCATGGTAAAAATTCAAAGGAATATAATGAATACGTAATAACGCAAATAACACAGGACGCAATTAATCTTGTTAAAGTTGAAAAGTATTTTGAGAAATTTGGGCATCCTATAATTAAAGAGGTCGGAGAAATTGCAGCTATAGCACCTTGGACGGTAATTCATCATGCTCAAACATATCAAGAAAGAGAACGAAACTTTGAGTTTTTGTATAAAGCATATTTAAAAGGTAATTTAGATGATGGGGCAATTTCTATGCTCTTGGGAAGAATGTATGAAATGAAAAATTGGAAAAGATTTCAAATGGAAAATCCATATACTTCAGAAGATGAAATTAATGCATTAATAAAGAAACTAAATTTAGAAAAAAAGAAGGTGAACGCACAAAAAAGCATAAAACGGCAATAGCCGCTACTTGCGGCAACTGCATGGATGCAGGGAAGTTGTGTGTCAATAGACCAAAAGAATCAAAAAATGATTTATACAATAGAAAGAGCAAAATTAATCACAGAGCAGCTAAGAAAATTCGTTGACAGTTATGCTTATATGGTAGCGGGACAATTTGCTAACATTGATTTTTGGATAGATGAAACTTTAAATTCGATTAGTGCAATAGATCAACACAATGTGCGCTTTGAAAAAATGTGTGAAGCCCAGAAAGAATGGATTGAAGAAAAAAATGTAAGAGTACCTGATTATTGTTACATCTGTAATGGAATTTGCGAACTTAGTGAGCAACATTACAAGAAACCTGAACTGCCTAAGCAAAGAGCAAAAAACGAAAAAAAAGAAGCAAGGAAAGAATTAGTAAACTCAGCGTATTATTTTTTAGTTCGCTGTTTTAAAATTGGTCTCCTAAATGAAGAAGAGCTTAAAGGTTATTGTAATCAAATAGGAACAAGTGTAGACCTAGATGATTTGAAAAAATGACACATTGAAATAAATTAAATTAAAAAAAAGCGCACGCACCACAAGCGTAAAATGTTCATGAGAGTTATGTGGCTTTATGTCATTTACGAATAACGTTATAATGAATTAGACAAAAATGAAAAAAGAAGAACCCAAAAAAACGAGAAAATTTATTAGGAATGGATTAATGTTTTGGGGAATATTAATTGGGGTTTTTCTAATAATGAAAATACTGACAAGTAACGTTGGGGATTTAAATATTGAAAATAGCGAGACTGGATTTTTCGACCAGTTGAGTGGAATTATATTTATGTTTGGCGTTTGCGGAATACCAATAATTTTATTTTTTTCAATAGCGCTGAAATTTGCAGAGAAAATGATAGATAAAATAGGAAACAATAAAAATCAATAATAATGAAAATAAAATGGTGTTGGAGATGTCAAATGGAAATACCAATGTTGAACGAAGATGAATATTTAATTGCTCATAAACTATATGGAAAAGGTTTTCAAAATAGAAAATCAGGGAAAGAAAGAAAATTGTCTTTCAAAGAATTATTAGATTACTACAAAGAAATAACTGGAATTGAAGAGACAGAACCAAATGCAGTTATGCATCATCGAATTGCTCTCTATGGCGCAGATTGTCCAAATTGCAAAAAGTCATTAAGAACAAAGAATGCAAGATATTGTGCCGAATGTGGATTTGGAAAAGAAGATTTTATAAGTCAAGAAACAGAACCTTTAATGATTAGAAGGAAAGAATTATTTAAAAAATGAAAAAAGAAGACTGGCTATAATAGTTGATTGAGAGAAAGGGAAGAGCTTAAGAGAGATCTGTGGACTAATGAAAATATTGAGAAGAAAAAGAAATATACTAAAATTAATATAAGTTAAACAACAACAAATGAAAAGTTATACAATCAAATCATTATTATTAGGATTCATAATATTTACTGGATGTCAAGACCCCCCCCAAAAATATATCTAGTGAAAATGAGATAAAAGAGAATACGACAGAAACTAAAAAAATGGGAGAAAGTATAGACTCCTTATTATTAACTTATAATAAGCAAAATGAATTTAATGGTAATGTTTTGTTAATAAAAGGAGGAGAAATATTATATGATAAATCACATGGATATACCGATTCGCTACAAGAAACATCATTAACATCGAATCATAGATTCGGAATAGGATCAATATATAAAGAGTTTCCGGCAGTATCAATTATGAAGCTGAAAGAAAAAGGATTATTAACTTTAGAAGATAGAATTAATATATATATACCGGGATTTCCAGAATGGTCAAAAGAAATATCAATAAAGAATTTACTTCAATATACAAGTGGATTACCGATGATTGATTGGAACAAATACTTTAGTCAAAATATTGCAGTTACCAATAAGTTAGTATTGGATGATTTACTAAATATCAAAGAATTAGAATTTACTCCAGGATCAAATTATTTATACACCAATAACAGTCCTTATCTATTAATGAAAATAATAGAAAAAATTAGCGATCAAAATTTTGATGACTATTTAAAAGAAGAATTATTAATACCATTAAAAATGACTGAGACCGAAATGAAAAAAGAGTATCCTTATAAGGATAGAAAGTTAATAGCATTTCCAATTGATTCTGATTTTAAGGAGGATAATTATAAATTGAAATTGTCAGGAATGTTATTGACTACGACAGTAAAAGACTTAAGCAATTGGATAACACAATTAAATAATTATGGAATAATCAATAAAGAGTCAGTAGAATTTCTAGGGCAAACAGCAGAATTAGAAAGTGATAATATGCAATCACCATTAGGAACATGTGAAATGAAATCTGAAAGAATAATAGAACATATTCATCATGGACAAATGGGGAATTATGAAGGCCTAGTAATAAGGAAAAATGAAAAAGATATAACACTTGTAATTTTGACAAATCAAAAAAATAAGAATGTCTTTGAAATATCTGAATCAATTTTTTCATTAATAAAATAAAAGGACTGGTAGTAACAATTGTTACAACTGCAATAGCTCCCGCTCTCCCGACCGCGCAATCCATTTTTGGAAAAGAGTAATAAAAAAAGAAAGCTAGCGATAGCATCAGTAAGGGGAAACTAAAAGACAACAATCAAAAAAGATGAACATATTGAAATGGAATAAATATCTAAGCGTTTATCAAATAATTGGATTTAGCCTCGTCATAATCATTCTTTCTATAAACTGTATTAAAGAAGGAGGATTGGTAATCTATTTAATACCAATGGCTATTATTGCTATTCTCCCATTTTTACTCGTATCAGTTTTTGTAATTCTACCAAGAAATAAAAATGAAACTAAAATAAAAAGAGCAGTTAGTTTTGGGTTAATTTGGTTAATTGTTTTTTCACTTTTCCTTCCGCCATTTTACGAAACAGGGGGAATACTAATTGCTTTGTTTTGTATATTAATGGGAATACTAGGATGTTTTTTTAGAAAAGATTTAGAAAAACAAATTGCAATTTTTAATTCAGTTGGAACAATTTTTCTTTCAACAATAATCTTGGAACAGTTAACGGGATTCCTTGGGGTTTAAAAAGTGAAAAATAACCCCCACTGTGCTCGTTAATTGTTGAACGATTACACGTACATGGATAACGGACTTTATACTTTAGCATATAAGGTATGCGGAGACGTCCATCTAAAAATAATGAATGAAAATACTCCTCCAAAAATACTTGTTCGAAAGATGGTGGTTATCAATTGTATTTTTTATTTTGATATCGATAATTTATGTTTTCTCCTTAGGGAGTACGCATAATAAAATAAATCAAATTATTGATTGGACGTTATTGTCTTCAGGAATGATTTTACTAATTGCTATGATCTGGCAATTGATAAAAGGGAAGGCTTGTATATATGTAATGCAGGGAGGTGTATTAATGTTTGGGTTTATAGGTCTTTCTGTTATAACTTCATTTATGATGATGTTTGGTCCAGATACAGATACATTTGCAGATGATTTAACCATTCCTGCAAATATTGAAAAAGATTACCCCGTAGATTTATCCTCATTTTTCTCGAATGAAATAGATAGTGTAAGAATAGTTGATAAGCCAAATGAAACGTTTCAATTATATAATTCTTTTCAACCAGGGTTATATGAATACGATTTTTGGCTAAAGTCAAATCGAAGCGGAACACTTTATCTAAAAGCCTTTGAAGTAACAAAAGATGTAGAGCTTTCAAGTTCAAGATTAAAAGAAAAATCAAGTATAAAAATCGATTTGACAAATGGTGAAATAACAAGATTTAGAACGGATGATACTTTTACTATTTATGAAGGAGACTGGGGGAAATCTTATTTAGCAAGGTTTGAAGTTTGGTTCAATCCAGATGATTTTGGAGGCGAATTCAAAGTCTTAGAAAAGAATTATGTAATAGAAGGTTGGATGAGATAAAAAGAAAAACATAAAACTGCTCGCGCCATGTCTCTTGCTGCTATGAAGCATCTCTTAAGTCTCAGGCTTCAATTGAAATAATAAAAAAAGTATATACAACAGTTGGCAGAGTCTAACAGAGTGCAAGGAACTATCACTAAGCAATTGTTCCAGTAATTAGGTAGAGCAGCGAAGCCAACTTAATTTAATTTTACTATCAAATTTGTAAACATTTAGCATAATGTATGGTTCCTTAGATAGCTTGAGTGAAACATCCCTCCTGCACCTTTTTCTTCCTACACAGATTTGTCTATATGGAAAAGAAAGCCCTCGATATTTCAACGAAGCGGATGTGATTACCTTTAAGGCTAGATTTTTTTAATTACCAAAAAAATAATAATTAACATGATGAAAAAAGGACTATTGAATTTTATGTTATTACTGACTCCATTTTTTTTATTGGCTCAATGGAATCAACTGGGGAGTTCTATTCAAGGAGAAGCAGAAGGTGATTTATTCGGGCATTCCACCAGTATTAATTCTGAAGGAAATGTGATGGTATCAGGAGCCTATCACAATGATGAAAATGGTTACTTATCAGGTCATGCTAAAGTTTATGAATGGGATGGCATAGACTGGGTGCAACGAGGATCAAATATTAAAGGTATGGCCGAAGAATGGTCTGGCTTCAGAGTAGCGATAGACTCAAGTGGGAATACCGTTGCGGTTACTTCTATTTATGGTGATAATGTAGATGGATTTAGTCCTGGACTCGTCAGGATTTTTGATTGGGATGGAAATGATTGGGTGCAACGGGGTGCAGATATTATTGGAGTAGGACATCCAGTTATTTTAGAATGGTTTGGTTCTGGTTTAACATTAAGTGCGGATGGAAATACCATAGCAATTGGAGGGCCTAATTTTGTTGGAACTCAAGGTAAAGCTGGTTTTGTAAGGATTTTTAAATGGGATGGAAATGAATGGACACAACTTGGAATTGATTTGACGGGGAATGAAAATTTTGATGATTTTGGATATTCCCTAGACTTGAATAATGCAGGTGATATTTTAGCCGTAGGAGCGCAAGGGACTTTTGGTTTTGGAAATAATCAAGAAGGCTATATTGAGACTTATAAATGGAATGGAACTGATTGGGTACAGCATGGGAGTAGAATAAAAGGAGAGTTGAACGGAGATGAATTTGGAAGGTCTGTAAGTTTGAGTGCTTCAGGAGATGTACTTGCTGTAGGTGCTCCGGGTTATGAAATTCTTCCCGCCAACTTAAGCTCTGAAACCTATGTATATGGATGGAGTGGAACTGACTGGGTGCAGCGTGGAGATAAGTTGGTAGGAGAGGAAGACATCAATAGATTTGGAGCAGCAGTAAGTTTGAATGCCAATGGTAATATTCTTGCCGTTGGGACAAGTTATTTTTCATCGAAAGGAAATATTCAAATTTTTGAATGGATCAATGATGCATGGACACAAATAGAAGAAAACATTCAAGGAGAAGAACTACAGGATATATTTGGAGCTAGCTTAGACTTGAATGCAAGTGGAAATACGGTAGCTGGAGGAGCATGGGGAAATGGCATTGGCGGTCAAGTCCGTATGTTTAAAAATGAAATGGTAGTTGGAGTTAAGACAACGGATTTGAATCCTACTTTAATCCAAATTTATCCAAATCCAAGTAATGGTATCTTGAATCTAACTGATGTAACAGAAAGAATTGAGTTGAGTTTGGTGGACTTGAATGGGAGAGTATTGTTGGAGAGAGTAATTGAGAATGATGCGACGATTGACTTAACTAGTCTGCCAGCAGGCGTTTACTTTTTGAAAACTCAGACTGATAAAACAATTCAATCTGAAATGCTTGTTAAGCAATAAGAGGAACGAAGATTAGATTAATTAAGAAAATAATTAGAATTATATAAACTAGTCGTCTGATATTGTCCTGACGATTAGTTTTTTTTTGTGCAATGAAATAGTACATTTATAAAATAAAAAATATGATGCCGCGAAAAGTACCACATCGCGCTATACCTTTGATTGTTGAACCTTTGATTGTTGAACCTTTGACTTATATTAAAAAAGAAGGGAAGTAATCCAAACAGTTGGGAGAGCCAAGTAGAATACAAAAAATTACCGCAAAGCAATAGCACCACCGTAGCTAGGTATAACAATGGTTGGAACAAATTTAAAATCAAAAGTATGTTACAGATTAGTCCATTTCAAAAAAGACATGAGGAAGGGATAAGAGCTTTGATAAAGGAAATTTCTGACGAATTTACTGAATCAATTTCTTCCTCCAACTCTTCAAGTAAAAAGAAAATTATGGATAAATACTGGGTGGCGGAAGATGATGGTTTAGTAATTGGAACGATCGGAGTGATTAAGCTCAAAGATAAGAATGCGATATTAAAAAGTATGTTTGTGAAGAAGGAGTATAGAGGAAAGAAGTATGGAGTATCAAGATTACTTTTACAAAAAACTATAGATTGGTCAAAGGAAGAACAAATTAAAAACATACTTCTTGGTACAATGACTCAATTCAAAGCAGCACAAAAATTCTATAAAAAAAATAATTTTTTTATAATTGACAGAACACAATTACCTTTGGACTTTATCCATAACCCAATAGATGATATTTTTTATAAACTTAATTTATCATGAATGAATTGTGTTATAGAAAAGGAAATAAAAATGACCTAAACTCGCTGGCCTGCCCGCCGCAAAAGAAGAATCAAAAATGAATATCAAAAAAATTATAGGCTTAATATTAATGGCAGTAGCGGTCGTTATTTTTTTGCTATTGACCAATACTATTATTTTTGTATATCTAGATCCAGAATTACAGAAATGGATTTCGTCTTCAGTCGTAGGGTTTTTATTGTTATATGTTTTGACATTTTTTCTATTTAGACAGGGAAGGAAATGGTATCGAAATAAAGAAGAAGAAACAAGAACAGATATCCTAGACACCTCAGATATCCTAGAACCATCAGCTTTTTCCATAGCGAAACATACTTTTAGTATGAAGCCTGATGGGTTTAAAGAAGTCCAAAGTGAAATGGTAAAACGAACTATTCCCATAGGGATATTAGCAGTAGGTGGCGGATTAATCATAGGAGTTTTTAATTCCAATATTTCAGGAGATTTTGATTGGACCATCTTATTGATAATGGTTCCTATTTCTTTATTGGCAATGGGGTATGGTATGAAGCGAGGAATAGATCGACAACGACAAATCTTTGAAAGCTATGTCCTGAATTTTAATGAAACGACCATCGAGAGAAAAGCTTTTAATACTCCTGATATTATTATGGCACAGTCTGATATCAATGCCATCATCAAAAATAAAGATGGAAGCTTTTTTATCAAATCCGCTACCTCTACAGATATCATTGGGATTATAGCCCAAATAGAACGGAGGGAGGAACTGGAAAAATTGTTGAATGGAATTCATCCTGTAACTACCGATGTTCCAAAATCGATGATAGAAAAATATCAAAGCTTATTGCCTTTAGTTTCGATTGGATTAATGATGGCCACCTTTTTATCTACCAATAAATGGATGGTAGGAATAGCAGGAATTTTACTTTTAATCGCCATGGGATATTCCTTTTTTGAAATACAACGAAGTAAAAATATTGACGAAAAAACAAGGAATGCAAGATGGTGGATATTGATCGTTTTGATTTCAGTCTTAGGTACAATGTATTGGAAAATAATAGCGAATTGAATTTAAGGGAATGTCTTGTGTGAAGTATCTCTTAAAGCCTTTGGCTTTTATTGAAAGCCAATTAGAATATTATCAACAGTTGGGTAGGGATAAAGGGATATTATGACATAAATAAGATAATGAAAAATTCCACAGGAAATAATCACTACTATGGTTTAGGAGTTTCTTTAGGCCTGAATATTTAGCGATAGCACCAGCAATGAAAAAGTAATTAAATAGAATAATGCTAAAACAAAACATATTTCAAAATGCTTGATAATTTGGTCAAATATATTCAAAGTAAAAGACCTCCCTGTGATTGGAAGATACATGGATTTTCCATAGGCGATGATTTTGATTTGATCATAAATGATAGTTATCTATATGAGGATAGTAAGATGGTCAAGAGGAATAAAGGCGTTCAATTTTATAAGTCTAAGGACACGAATTTGATCGCAGGTATTTTTCTTCCGATTCCTTTTTTTGATAGTAGACAAGAAGAAATACTAAATGAGATTAAAGAATCACTTGGGGCTCCATATTTCGATCATGTCCAAATGAATGATAGAATTTTATATTACACTTCACACAACCTTTTTCTTAAAATAGTTAGCAATGATATATCTAAGGGCTTATGTTTAAGTATAGGAGAATGTGGTAGAAGGCTTAGGAAATTTACTGCTCCCAATATCATAGATTCCTATTTTGGTTTAATGGATCACCGGACTTTTTTATTTGGATTAAATGATCGAAACAGTCTACCCAAATTGACTCAATTGCACATTAAAGAATTGGAATCTTTATTGTCGGCTTTCAACGGAGATCCAAGCATAAAAAGATTTATGAGGAGAGGATTTATCTTGGAATGTGATGATGATCATCTAAGTAAATTGGTGAAAATAACTGGTGAAATAGAAATATTTGAATCCCCTAAGAGTCTTGATTCTACCGTAATTGATAATCCATCGCGATATGAAATGGTTAAATATTGGGAGATGTTATTCAATTACTACTTGAATAGTCGGCTATACATTGAGAGGACTGGCCTGTTTAATTATACAGTTTGGAAGAAAAAGGAATTGGAGAATATGAAGATCATCTCATCGAGAGAAAAAGTTGAAGCAAGGCTGGAATCGCTAAAGAATATTCTTTGCAAAATCATTGATCCAGATGAAAAAGAATTTGACTTAAAAGAGATGATCTCAATGCATAATTATCCTACGGAAGATATTGGTTGGCTAAAAGCAAGTGATTATTAGTAAGATTGAATGCTCCGTTCTGCCCAAACCTAAAGTCTAAAAAAAATCTTCGCTACATAATCATTTAGATATATCAATTAAACCAATATTTATACACAGTTGCCAATTCACTTAACTACATTTGCCCAAAATAAAATTATATAGAAATGAAGAACATATTGATTATTGGTGCAGGACGTTCTGCTACCTCTTTGATAAAATACTTGCTAGGTAAATCTGAAAGTGAAGATCTATTTATCACTATTGGTGATCTATCTGAAGAAAGTGCTCAAAAGTTTACTCAAGGACATCCCAATGCAAAAGGCATCCAACTGGATGTTTTCGATGCACCACAGAGAAGAGCAGCTATTGAATCCGCAGACCTAGTCATTTCCATGTTGCCAGCTCGTTTTCATATAGAGGCGGCAAAGGATTGTATTTTATATAAGAAACATTTAGTGACGGCTTCTTATGTTAGTGATGAGATGCAAGCATTGGATGAAGAAGCCAAAGCAAACGGTTTAGTATTCATGAATGAAATTGGAGTCGATCCTGGAATCGATCACATGAGTGCCATGCAAGTCATCGATCGAATACGAGAAGCAGGAGGAAAAATGTTGATGTTTGAATCTTTTACAGGTGGTCTAGTTGCTCCGGAAAGTGATGATAATTTATGGCGGTACAAATTTACTTGGAACCCAAGAAACGTTGTGCTTGCTGGACAAGGAGGAGCAGCTGAGTTTCTCCAAGAAGGGTCAAAAAAATATATTCCATACCACCGACTTTTTAGAAGAACGGAATTTTTAGATGTCGAGGGATATGGCCGTTTTGAAGCATTGGCCAATCGGAATTCATTAAAATACCGAAGCATTTATGGTCTAGAAGATATCCTTACGTTGTATAGAGGAACGATGCGTAGAGTTGGATTTAGTAAGGCTTGGAATATGTTTGTCCAACTAGGATTGACAGATGATTCTTATACCATTGATAACTCTGAAGATTTAAGTTATCGAGATTTTATTAATCTTTTTTTGACGTATTCTCCTACAGACTCCGTAGAGTTAAAATTGAGACATGCTTTGAAAATTGACCAAGATGATTTGATGTGGGATAAACTATTAGAGTTAGATATTTTTAACAATGAAAAAAAGATCGGCCTAAAGAATGCTACTCCAGCGCAAGCACTTCAAAAAATATTAGAGGATAAGTGGACCTTGAAACCTGACGAAAAAGATATGATCGTCATGTATCACAAGTTTGGCTATGAATTGAATGGACAAAAAAAACAGATTGACAGTAAAATGGTTTTGATCGGAGAGGATCAAACTTTTACTGCAATGGCAACAACAGTAGGTCTTCCTGTTGCAATGGTAGCACTTATGATTCTCAATAAAAAAATAACAACTCCAGGTGTGCATAGACCAATTAACAAAGAAGTCTATACGCCGATTTTGAAAGAGTTAGAAGAGTATGGTATTCATTTTAAGGAAGAAGAGGTGGAGTATCTTGGATATAATCCAGTAGGAGGTGTAAATGGTTAGTCTGCTCGCATGATGCTTTTGACTGGTGTGATGCATTTCTTAAGCTTTTGGATTTTATTGAAAGCCAATTGAATTATGATCAATTGTTGACTGAGCTAAATTGAATACTCGACAGCAGGCAGAGTCTTGGTGGTAACGGTTTGGATACTAGGCAACATGTAGGGAGGTAGCCTAGCAGGTGGAAAAAAATCTCAAAAAGTAAATTGACCTTTTGGAAAAATAAAACAATAAAGTATGAAGCTATCTATTTTTACATTACTATTTATTCTTTGTAATCACCTTGTCTTTGCTCAAACCACCAATATTCCAGATTCGAATTTTGAACAGGAATTGCTCAATCAGGGTATAGATTCTGGGACACTCGATGGACAAGTTTTGACAAGTGAAATTGAAAACCTGACCGAACTATATTTAACGGACAAAGACATTAGCAGTTTGGCTGGAATTGAAGATTTTACAGATTTAGAGGTATTAATTTGTAAGGAGAATGAATTAACTTCATTGGTGTTATCTTCCAATATCAATTTGAAGGTACTAGATTGTAAGCATAATGACCTCAATAATTTGGATGTTACTCAAAATACGGGATTAGAAGGAATTGATTGCTCCTTTAACGATTTACCCAGCCTTAATCTTCTTAACAACACAGCGTTAATTCGATTGGATTGTGCTGGTAATCAAATGACCGATCTTGACCTATCTCAAAATATTACATTAGAGGACTTGGATATTAATTTTTCGGATATAGAAGAGATTGACCTATCTAATAATATAGCCTTATCTAGATTAAACATTAGTAATACACCACTTACTGAGATAGATGTAACTCATAATATTGCGCTTAGATATTTTAAAGCAACCTTTCTCGATCTTCAAGAAATAGATGTTACTCAAAATCTTGCACTAATCAATTTATGGGTTAGAGGTACCTATCTTACAGGAATAGATGTTACTAAGAATCTTAATCTCATTGTGTTAAGGTTGACTGATAGTGAACTGGACAGTTTAGATTTAAGTCAAAATATTGAGTTACGAGAACTTAGTTTGAGTGAAAATAATTTAAGTGAATTAGATGTTTCAAATAATACAGGATTGGAAGGATTGTCTTGTTATAAGAATAATATATCTGAACTTGATTTATCAGAGAATATCAAATTGACTGATTTATATTGTATGGAAAATAATATGAATTGTCTCAATTTAAAAAATGGAAATAATATAGAACTAGAAGGTTTTAATGCTACAGAAAATCCAATGCTAACGTGTATACAGGTGGATGACTCATTTTATTCCGCTCAAAATTGGCTTAGCATAGATCCGACAACTACTTATAGTGATTCCTGTGATATTCAATGTACAGAAGAAATTGTTGCTATTGAGAATATAACTGATCTATCCCGTTTTCAATGTTTTCCAAATCCAACCAACGGCAATATTAATATTATTGCCCATCAAAATTATCAGATTTTACGAATTAAAGTTTATAATATTTCTGGTAAAGAATTGATGTCTAAAAGTTATAAAAATACTCAGGAGATCAATTTTGAACTATCAGCTACCGCGGGAATTTATTTTGTAGCTATACAAGCAGGAGGAAATGTTTTTGAGAGATTTAAGATTGTGAAAAATTAAAATTATGCTCGCTCGTTCCACAAGAGCTAGCCCTATTAAAAAAAGTGCATAAATAAAAAACTATGAAGCAATTTGAATACAAAACATTAAAGTTTGAAACGGAGTATTCTCTCTTTCAAGGAAACAAAATTTATGATGAAGAATTAAACATAAAAATGAATAAATTAGGATTGGAAGGTTGGGAACTTGTTTCAACTTTAGATAGTCATTCCAGCGGAAGAACAGATTATATAGTTCTGATCTTTAAAAAGGAAATTGAAATAAGCTAAATATCACAGGCATACCATTCGCACCGTACTTTTGGCCGGTGTAAAACATTCTGAAAGTTTTGGCTTCTATTGAAAAAAAAAAGTATGCCAACAGTTGGCAGAGTCAAGCAAACTGCTAGAGACCAGGCAGAGTCTTGGCGGCATCGAGTACTTAAATTTATTCAAATGCAGATTGAAGAACGACTCTATTTATGCTAAGGTATTTTGGTACCAAAATAATGGTGTTTTCCAATTGAAACTATAGAACAGGAAGAAAAGTTTAATTTAAAACATATCTATAATAAAAAGTTCCCTATTTTGAGCGAATTAAAATTAGGTCAACTTATGAAATTACGAACAAGTGTTTTAATCTTTTTTTTGATGGTGATAGCAGTATCCTTCCCTAGTTGTGTGGATCAAGTAGATGCGGAATATAGTTATCAAGATAATTTAATTTTTATTGATGCCTATGCTTTGACGGAACTAGGAACATCTTCTGTGACCATCAGTAGATCGAATTGGGATGAAAGATTTTATTCTGTAAAGTACGTTCC
Organism: uncultured Saprospiraceae bacterium; assembly: GCA_937981555.1. Lineage (GTDB taxonomy): Bacteria > Bacteroidota > Bacteroidia > Chitinophagales > Saprospiraceae > CAJQQY01. Next base: position 84,436 of record CALJOK010000074.1, on the reverse strand, counting down.
TAATGCAAGTGTAGAAATAGAAAATGTAAATACCGGAGAAGTAATTGATTTTTTTGAAAACAGTTCAGGAGTGTATATTTGTCCACCCGATTTTGCGGTGGAGGAAGGAGAGGTTTGGAAATTGTTCATTGAATTGGAGGATGGTAGAATGTTTGAATCCAAATCAGAAACAGTTCAAGCGGTTATTCCAATTGATGAAATCAAATACGAATATTCTGCTGAAATAAAGTATGATGATTTTCGGGAAAAATTTGTTCCTGGTCATAGGGTAAGTATAGATTGGCAAGATATTGAAGGAGAGGAAAATTTTTATTTGTGGAAATATAAAATCTATGAACCGCTCTTTGTTTGCAAAACCTGTACAAAAGGTATTTATCGAGATGATGCTTGCCAGCCCTCTACTTTCAGCTTTGGCCCAGCCTATACTAATTATTTGTGTGACCCTGAATGCTGGCAAATTAAATACGAAGAAGAACCAATCATTTTCGAAGATCGGTTGTCAGATGGAGCAATTATTAAAGATCGTGAAATTGTAATCTTACCTTTTAATAGAAGACCAGATATTTTGATTGAGGTTCAACAATTATCATTAAACGAATCGACTTATAATTATTTTAAAATTATCAATGATCAGGTGAGTGCCAATGCTGGTTTGAATGCACCTCCTCCAGCTCCTTTATTAGGTAATTTATTTAATCCAAATGATCCTAGTGAATTTGTCTTGGGGCAATTCACTACTGCAGGGGTTTCTTCTAAATCTTTATTTATCGATCGTTCCACTATTTCAGAAGATCCTTTTAGACCCGATGATCCTATTATCCTCGAGAATTGTCCCTCCTGTCCTCAATCTTATCCATGTGAAGAGAGTCTGACTAGAACGGGGATTGAACCGGAAGGTTGGCAATAGAATAAACTTCCAAAAAATATCCATGAAAAAAACTATACTTTTTATCTTTTGTATTTGTATTGTTACAAAAACTATTCAAGCCCAAAATTTTGACTTGAATATCACAGTAAGAAATAGCAACACTTCTGAAGTTATTGAATTCGCCAACATTTTTATTTCGCCATGTTCCTGTGGTGGTTCGACGGATGAAAAAGGAAATTTAACTGTCAATCTGGAAACTGATAATTATCAATTAGTCACTTCCTACCTTGGTTTTCAAAATGATACCACGACTGTTTTCTTAAATAAAAATAGAACACTCTTTATCAATATTAACCCTGAAGGTTATCTGTTAAATAACATTACAATTACGGGAGAGAACACTCGTGAGAATATTGACCGCTCTGTTATGGGGGTTCAACAATTGTCAATGGACAAAATGAAGTTGTTGCCTACTGCTATTGGAGAGGTGGATGTATTGTCAAGTTTGACATTGTTGGCAGGCGTGGGTTCGGCAGGGGAGGCTAGTAACGGCTTGTCGGTTCGTGGTGGATCTCTCGACCAAAATTTAGTATTGTTAGATTATGCTCCAATATTTAATCCTACTCATTTGTTTGGATTGTTTTCTGTATTTACTCCAGAGGCGATCGGAGGCGTAGAATTATTTCGCTCCAATATGCCTTCCAAATATGGCGGACGAATTTCTTCGGTCGTAGATGTTAAGGTGAAAAATCCTACTGCTGAAAAATTTACCTTAACTGGCGGTGTAGGTTTTGCTTCCTCCCGATTAGCGATTGAAACCCCGATTATAAAAAATAAATTATCTGTCATCGCTTCTACCAGAATGTTTTATAATGATTTTTTATTTTCATTTGTAGAAAGACTAAAAAATACGAAAGCGAATTTTATAGATGGAACCGTGAAAGTGAAATTCCTGGCTAACGATAAGAATAGTTTTTATTTGACAGGATTTGCGAGTCATGATTTTTATCAACTAGACGTTAGTTCCCAAATAAGTTCCATTATCGCTTCCAGCAACCAATATGATTATTCTACTTTAAATGGTACGTTGAACTGGATACGGACTTTGGAAAATAATTCTTTTTTGCGAACAACTTTAGTCAGTAGTAACTATACTCCTAAGATTTTTTTTCCTCAAGAAAGTTCCGATGATATCATCAAATTTGAATCAAGAATACAAAATCAAAGTCTTCAATCTGAATACTCTAGAACCATAAATTCCATTTGGAATTATTCAGGTGGAATACAACTGGATCACACGACACTTTCTCCAGGGAATTTACTGCCGGGCAATGTAGCAAGTATCCAACAGGTGGAATTACCAGAAGAAAACAGTTTTGAACTTTCTGCTTTCGGGAGTGTAGATTGGACTCCTTCAGAAAAATTATCTCTTTCTTTAGGCTTGCGATATACTCAGTTTTTATTGGTCGGTGCTTTTGATGAGGCTCAATATGAAAACGAGGAGAGAGAAAATATCACTTCTATTATTGCTTATGACAAAGGAGATATTGTAAAAACGTACCAAGGTTTGGAACCACGTTTTGGAATGAGATTTAAAGTCTCCGAGAATACTTCTCTAAAAGCAAGTTATGCGCTAACCCGTCAATATTTGCAAAATATTTATAACAGTACGACTCCCTTACCTACTTCTCGGTGGAAAACATCTGATGCTTATATTGCCCCTCAAGTTGGTCAAACGTATAGTCTTGGATTTTATCAAAATTTAAAAGACAATCAAGTCACTTTGAGTGTAGAAGGTTATTATCGGACTATCAAAAATGTATTGGATTATAAACCTGGCGCAGATTTTTTCTTGCAACAATTTATTGAAAAAGAAGTGATTCAAGGTAAAGGGAAGACTTATGGATTAGAGTTTAGTTTGGAACAATCGAAAGGAAAAGTACATGGTTGGTTCAATTATACTTGGTCTAAGAGCCAACGCAAATTTGATGCAGAAGAGATCAAGAATAGAATAAATAATAACGAATGGTTTAATTCTGATTTTGATCGACCACATGTTTTTAATAGTACGGTCAATTTTAAATTGAATAAATACAACACGTATAGTTTTAATTTTACTTACCAAACAGGGAAACCATATTCTATTCCTAATGCCACATTTAGCGTCAATAATATTTCTGTTCCTATTTATTTGGAAAGGAATAATTCAAGATTGCCAGCTTATCATCGGTTGGATTTTTCATGGCGAGTTCATAATATTACCACCAAAGAAGGCAAGCGTTTTAAAGGAGATTGGATTTTTACCGTATATAATTTATATGGTCGAAAGAATGCTTTCAATAGATATTTCGGAGGAAAAGTAGGAGGACTTAAAGCTAACCAGGTTTCGATATTTAATACACCGGTGCTTTCATTGACTTATAATTTTAAGTTTATGTAATGGTACCTGCTTGCGTTAATCGTTGAGAGGTTATAGAAACATGTATAACGGATTTTATCAGTCAGTCTAAAGTAAGTATGGTTTGATTAAAAATGACGTGAAAATTATTGGCACCAACTTTTAGATGATGCCAATAATTTTTCAATGAATAAAAAGTATTCTAATAGGATACTTTTTTTATTTATTCATTTCGATACATCCAACTCGGTTGGTGATTTTCTTTACTAAATCTATCTGGAGATTTTTTGGGTTTAATTTTTTGACCAAGGAACTTAAGTATGTTAAATGTTTTTTTCTCTTGTTTCTCTTGTTTCATGTTTTGACCTGTTTTATGAAGTTAGTAAATTAATTTAGAGCAACTATTATTTTAAATAGTGTAATATTTTAGATAATAGTTATGCTATCATACTACAAAGCAACACAGGTAGGTTTAATTTGTTCAGTTTTTTTGAAAAAAAAATAAGAATTAATGTTTTTATCACCGCTGACCTTCCGATTTAGGAGAATTAAAATGGAAAAAATATTCGAAATATAATTTTTCTAAAAACTAATTTTTTAATTTTAGTTCTCTGATAAGTCTAGAACTATATCAATACAAGACAAGTTAATGATCAAAAAAAATGGTTTGAACTAAAATTTAAAAAAAATGACAACAACCACATTTCTAACATTTGTAGGTGATCAATGCGGAAAGGCTGAAGAAGCTATAAAGATGTATACTTCTCTCTTTCCAAATTCGGAAATTAAAAGCATCTTAAAATACCTAGAAGGAGAGGCTGGAGGAACACCTGAGCTTATCAAGTATGGAATATTTACCTTAAATGGTACGGAGTACAGATTTTCCGAAAATAATTATAATCACGCTTGGTCATTTACACCAGGGGTATCACTTTTCGTTGAATGTAACTCAGAAAAAGAGATAGAAGATTTATTCGAAAAACTTTCTTCAAATGGAGGCAAGATTATGGTTCCTCTTGACAACTACGGTACAGAGAATTTTTTTTTGAGTAAAAAATTCGGATGGTGTGAAGATAAATATGGAATTTCATGGCAACTGAATCTTTCTGAATAAATTGGAACTTTAATATAAAGCGGTTGTTGCAACTGAAGTAGTATACGATGTAGGAAAATAAAAAGAAAACTGGCCAAAGCGCTAGCGGAAAGTCATTTATTAAAAAATTAAATAATAAAAAACATGTCGCAATATCCTAATATAAAAAGAGAGACCCGTTATGGTGTTCCAGCAGCAGACCAAGTAATTTATAATAGACATTATGTATTGGGCTATTCCTATTATTTTCGTCAAGCAAAATGGGCACTAGAGATCGTTGATAAAGATAAGACGGCAGTATTTCGTACGGATAATTTTAGACCGGATTACCGAGTCCCCGATAAATTTAGAGCAGAATTAAAAGTGTATGAGAATTCAGGATTTGATCGAGGACACTTAGTCTCAAGTGCGAATCAGATAGAAACCGGTATACAAAATAGTGAAACTTTCTTGCTCTCTAATATGTGTCCGCAGGCACCAGATTTTAATAGAATAATATGGAAGGGGTTGGAAGAATCCATTAGAGTTTTAAATAATAAAAAGGACATCTTTGAGACTTATGTAATAACTGGTCCTTTATTTTATTTTGACCAAGAAGTAAAAATGCTTAAACCGCCCAACAATAAAGATGTAACCTTGCCTATACCTCATGCTTTTTTCAAATCAGTCTTAACTGAAAATAATAGAGGGACAATTCATATGTGGTCATTTATTATTCCTAATGAAAAATCGATTAATAGTTTAGATACTTACCAAGTGAAAACGAGTAAAATTGAAAAATATGCTGGTCTCTTTTTATGGGAAAAATTAGTGGGAAAAAAGATAGATGCAGAGAAAAACAGGATTAGAAAAATTTGGAAATAACATAGAAATCGACAAACCTCGTGCTATTATAAAGTATTCCCTCAAGTCAATTGAAAATGGAATAATTTTTTTTGGCAACATTATAGCCAATTAAAGAAATGTATTAATAAGAAATAAATACTAAACGGAATATGATGATATTATGGGGATGATTATTTTACCTGTTCTTTTAGGGGCAATAGCCATTGTAATCTATTCGATGAATTTGGTTTACAATCAGTTTATAGAAAACACTTTTAATTCAATGCACCTTATATATAGTGCTATATTGACTTTGTTGATCTATGGTGGAGTAGTGGTAAGTTATAAGTTAGATGAGAAACCATGGGCATTAAGTCCAGTTTTTCGGTTTCCATTTTATATGATTTATGTGCCATTCTTTTGTTTCCTCCTGACCAAAATAAATCTCGGAATAGATATGAGCTTACTCTCTAATGTCATGTTGATGAGTATTATTTTAGCTGGATTGTTGATGACTTTTTTCAATAATTATTTCTTTGGAATATTGGATAAACTTGGACTCAAAAAATACTATTGAGGAAAAAAAAATACTAGGATGGCTGTAACCAACCTGCTCTCGCCAGATCTCAATATAAAAAAGAACACCTAGTTTAATCAAAAGAATAAACTAGGTGTTCTATTATATTTATGAATTTAAATAAGCTTATAAACGACTTACAATAAATCGCTTCGTAATTCTACGATGATTTTCTACATCCACGGTCAAGATATACATTCCGCCATTAAACTGACTTGCATCAATTTCCATATTGATAAATGGTATCGATAAATAATTTTTCTCAATCATTAAATGTCCAAAGCTATTATATACTCGAACGATTCCTTTTTGTCCTGCAAAATCTTTCAATGTTACATTAAGAATATCACTAGTTGGATTTGGATAAACTAAAATATTTCCAAAATCAATATGATAATTAAGCTGTCGAACATTGGAGTAAAAATAAGAACCATCTTGAAAGATCACTTTTAAGCGATAAAAATTATCTCCATCAATTGGATTGAAATCAGTAATATGATAATTGCGTGGAGTATTAGTTTGCTCAGCTACTTTTTCTTCTAAAATTTCAAATTGAATTCCATCAGGAGAAACTTCTACCTCATAATAATCAACATTAGTATCTTCCATCATAAACCATTCGATTTCAGATTGCCGTACATTTTTTTCAACTGAAAAATTAAGCAAATTAGGAATAGCCAAAGTGGTGGAAGGCGTACATCCCATAACCTGAATCTCTCCTAAAACTAAATATCCATTTACGTCATGTTGAATTCTTACATACCTTCCAGTAACATTAAAGTTATAAGTACTTGGAGAGTTAGGCGCAACAGATTCATAAACTTCCGCATCTGCTTGACTACGTGCATTGGCTAAACTACCTGAGAATGGCGTATCAGAAACCAAGATGTAACAAGACTTTGTTTTATCTGAACCATCAGTTCGGTTATAAACTTTAATCTGTTCTATATCATATACAGCCCCTAAGTCTACTTGCCACCATCCTTGAAATTCATTATTAGTTGCAATCACAGAAGAAGCACTTGTAGGATTGGTAAAGAATGTTCCATTAGTATTTCCATCTACTCCTTTAGATGAACTACCTGTAATTCCTCCTGCTGTAAGTGTACTCGACTGAGTAGTACTTTTATTCAATGCTAAATTAGTTGGAGTTCCACATCCACCTGTAGGTGTATCGCAAGCATCTCCAATACCATCACCATCACTATCAGTTTGATTTGGATTAGCATTATTAGGGCAGTTATCATTATTGTTACAAATCCCATCGCCATCAGTATCACCACCTTGTCCAGTACAAGGACCACCACCCGTACATGAGATAGTTAATTGTAGACCAAAATTACAAACCTCTTGTCCATTTCCATCTAAGGTGTATACACTTAAAGGATAAACTCCATCTGCTAAGCCAGAAATAGTTTCGGTTGAATTACATGCATTGCCTTGCCAAGGATTACAAGCCCAAGCTGTTCCACTATATCCAGGGTTGAATAATTTTATATTACTGACTGCGTTGGAGATTCCTGTAATTATAATGTTACAACCATCGCTAGTCGCAGTTACTCCACAGCCACCACCTCCAATCACAGTTCCTGCACATCCACATCCATCAGCAGTAACTAGGTCATTCTCTGTGTTTGGATTACCATCATTACAAGGTGAATTTGGTGTTGCGGGGAAATTAGCATTGTTAGGTTGGCAATCTTGATTATTACAGACTCCATCATTATCTGAATCGCCACCTTGATTGGCGCAAGGATCACCTGTAGTACAGTTAATGGTTAAGTAGTCTACATAATTACAAACTTCCTCATTATTGTTATTTTCTGTGTAAATACTGATTGGATAGACGCCATTTGGTAATCCATTGATAACTTCCGTTTCGGAACAAGAATTTACAGACCAAGAATTACAAGCCCAAGCTGATCCATTAAAACCAGGATTGAAAATTTTGACATTATTAACGGCATCGGTAATTCCAGTAATTGTAATACTACAACCATCTGTAGTAGCTACCACACCACATTGTTCTGGAGGGAAAAGATATTGAGAAGGAATGATCTTTTTATTAATACCTGGCCCAGACCATCTTAACTGTATAGTTGCACCACCACCACTTTCATAATATTCCATTTTTATATTATAACGAACATTAGGTTCTAGCACTAAAGTTCCTATATCTTCAGTTGGCCCATGAAGTGTCCAATTATCAACTATTAATTTATCATTGACCCAAAGTCGAATTCCATCATCTGAGTTAGTATAAAAAGTATAACCACCACTTCTAGGGACTTCTATTCCTCCTTCCCATCTTGCTGAAAAAGTTTCCGCTCCAACATTACTTGCTGGAGAACCAGTCCCCCAAGTAAAATCAATAGTAGGATCTAATCTTTCTAAAACTGGAGAAGTAAGATTTTCATTATTAAAATAAGTGGCTGCCAATCCAGTTCCACCTAAGTTGGTATTTCCTTGTTGCGCGGTAGAATGAACGTCTTCACCTATTGTAATAAATTTAGCGACACTAGGAACGCCATTATTTTTCATAGCGAATAACATATAGTTTCCAGGAGGAAGGATATTTCTATTTGGTATGCTTAGCTGATAATTATTTCCTCCTAATGCATCAAACGATAGAGGAATACGTCGTTGGTCATTATTGGTACTATGAGTTACCCCAGAGTTACGCACTAAAGCAAAAGAACCAATCGTAGCATTGGTAGAAAGATTAATTATCGTGTTGTAATTAGCCGTAGAAGGAGCTGTAGTAATGGCAGGTCTGCTAGCTAATGTTCCATTAGGATTAAAAAGATAGGGGGGTGAAAAAATCTGAGCATCTGGATGATTCTCCGCGCAAGTTCCACACAACCCTCCTCCTGAAGTCATTACTCTTCCATCTGCTAATAACAATGCGATACTGTGATAATTTCGAGGAACATCCATTGCTGCCATCGTCGTCCAATTTCCTGTAGAAGGATTCCAAATCTCTGCATTTAATCTTGAATTGACATCTGAGAAAAAATTCCCAAGTGGGATTCCTCCTACTACCATAACCTCTCCCGAAGGAAGGACAACGCTACTATGAACATTTCTAGAAAAAGCTAAATTACCAACTTGGTTGACTACTGGCGTTTCATTATTAATATCAATAGTGTAAGCTCTGTTATTGGCATTACCTCCTTCTCCAGAAGTAGGTGCACCACCTGCTTTTAATATTTTTCCAACATCATACATGACCGTTGTTCCACTTGCCGAATATAAATCATTACCTCTCTGGCCTGCTGAGGTATAACCACCTACTCCGTCTGTATCAATCCAATGCATGGTTTGACTTGGACCAGCATGAAATAATTTCCCATTAGGAGCTGCCCATAACCAAGGGAAGTAATCATCTTTATTTACATTTTGAGAAGAGTTAGTTCCTTCTGTAATCACTTCAGTTGGGATTCCTGCAGGTTCATACCAGCCAGATTTACTGGTCCAGATTTCAGCATTTTTATTGCCCGCTCCTCCACTCCAAGATCCTCCTAAAGTAAGAGAAGCTCCACTTGATAGGGTTACATTAGAATGATAGCCACGAGGAATATTCATTTCATCGGCAGTACTCCATTGATTGGTGGAAGGATTATATATACTTGTTTTAGATGAACTAGATCCACCTGTCACCATTACTCTTCCATCAGGAAGTGTATTGACGGATGGACAAAACATATCATGACCTGTATTGGTAATCAATGCTTCGGTAGCGGTGTTGGTAGTTGGATCAAAAACTGCGGTCCATGTTTTCCCTTGGTTTCCTCCAAATGAAAATTTGTCCCGTGCTGCCCATAACATTACTTTTCCATCTGGAAGGTTGGCTGCTGATGCAGAAATTAATGGGAGGTTAATTATCGAACTCCATGCACCAACGGAATTATTGGTAGTAGCTACTTCATAGCTAACAAAGTCAATTTCTTCATCCCACTCTTGTTCCATTTTAGACTTATAATCTAAGTACTCTTCCCAAGTAAAAGTTTTTCCAGAACAAAGCGTAATTGTTCTTGGCGGATCAGTTGCTTGCAAAGCTGTAAACATCGTTGATAAAAACAATACAATTACAAACTTGAAATTTTTCATAATTCTTAGTTAAGTTATAGAGTGAAATAATAGTGTTTGATTTTAAGTGGGATGCCTAAAATAAATTTGTTGGAATTTATTACTCTAAGAGTAGTAAATAAATAATAGTTAGAGGGATGAAGAAGTAGTTGTAAAATGGAAATTCAATAAATGGTTATAATGATAAGAAATAAATTGAACCTTTTCAAAAGATTGGAATGGATTACGGGTTATTACTTACGAGGAAATACCCGAAAAAAATGATCTGAAATTTCACAAAATTACTTGTTCAGAATGTTTTACTTTTTGACATTTAGCTTTTGGTTTGGTTATTAAGTGTGAGGGGATAAACTCGTTTAATCAAATTATGTCTATTAAGTTTTCTTTTCTATTTTTAGAAAAAAAAATCAATATGACAAAATCCATTTTTCTTTTATTATGCTTTGCTATTTTCCAATCATCTTTATTGGCTCAAAATTCAACGTTTAATCCTCCAGTAATGCCCAAGGTTCAAAATAGTTCTGGCATTTCAATGGAGAAATTAAATTTGTTAGATCAGCACATTGAATCATTCGTCAATCAAGGACATGTTCCAGGAGGTGTATTTGTGATTGCTCGCAAAGGGAAGATTGTTTACAATAAAAGTTTTGGTTATCAGACTTTGGCGAAAAAGAAAAAATATCAAAATGATAATATTTTTCGATTGGCTTCCATGACTAAAGCATTTACGACAATAAGTATCATGCAATTATATGAGCAAGGGAAATTAAGGTTGGACGATCCTATTTTTTACTATATCCCAGCATTTAAGCAATCAACTGTTTTGGATCAATTCAATGAAGCGGATTCTTCTTTTACTACTAAACCTGTTCGACGTCCAATTACGATTCGACATTTATTGACACATACATCGGGCATTACTTATGGCGTATTTAATCCAGGGAAGATCCAAGCTGTCTATGAGAAAATGGGTGCGAATAATTTTGGGTTGAGTGCTGATATGACGACCGAAGAAATGGTTAACAAGATAGCTACCGTACCTTTGGTTTTTCAACCAGGAGAAAAATATATGTATGGGTTAAATATGGAAGTGCTCGGTAGAATTGTAGAAGTAGCTTCTGGAAAAAAATTGAACCAATATTTTAAAGAAAATATTATGACGCCTTTGGGAATTGAGGATACTGGATTCTATTTACCCAAATCTAAGCATGATCGATTGGTACCTGTTTACACTTATAATGAAAAAGGAAAAGTGATAATGGCAGCGGATACAGAAAATGGGAGGTTGATGCAGTATCCAAAAATGGAGGATAATAATCATTACGCAGGTGGTGGTGGAATGTCTGGGACGGCGATGGATTATATGATTTTTATCCAAGCACTTTTGAACGAAGGAGAATATGGAGGGAAAAGAATTTTGTCAAGGAAAACGATTGAAGTGATGACTTCCGATCAAATGATTTTATTAAATGAGAAGGGGACAGGCTATTCGAAGACTCCTGGAATCACTTACGGTTTAGGTTTCGCTTTAAAGACTGATGAAGGAACGGCACATGATTCTAAGTCAGCAGGAACTTATGAATGGGGCGGATATTTTAATACTAAATTTTTTATTGACCCAGAGGAAGAATTAGTTTTTGTGGGTATGACTCAGATTGTTCCTTTTCAAAGAAATGATTTTTGGGATAAAATGTATGCGATTATTTATGGTTCGATAGAGTAAATCCCAGTCTCCTGAAGGGGAACGTAAATGGGAAGTTTTGTTTTATAATAAGAAAGCAGAGGTAATAATGAAAATTATCTCTGCTTTTTTTATGCCTGTAAGTTATTGTAAATCAGGTAATTATGATTGTATGAAATGTTTTTTTGAAAAAAGATTAAAAAATTTAAAGTAAAAAAAAGGTTTGCCCGTCTTCTTAAATGTAACGCGTTTAGAAAATTGATTTTCAAAAATGCTAAATGTTTAAACCCGATTTTTTTAACCTTAAAAATAAAGATCATGAGACGTAGTCCTTTTAAAACCTTCTTCGGAATTTCGGTTGGTTTAATTTTATTTTTCTTTTTAGCAAGAGTATTCGTGACAGCTTTCTTTATCGCTGCCGCAATGAGTTTGGTCTTTTTCGTTTTTCGAAAAATTAAAAACTTCTTCAAATATATGACTTGGGAAGAAAGAGAATATTACGAAAGAAATTCATTTGGCAAATTTGACGGACTTAAAGACGAACGATTGTATGATCGTCGAGAGCGAGTTGTCGTAATTTAAAAAACGAGATAATCGGTATTGGGTATTGAAAAACTCACTACTCAATACCATCCATCTCAAATCATTTTTTAAAAATAAAATAAAAAAAATTATGTGTAGAAAATCATTTTATCACCAGAGAGAAAATTACAGAAATAAATATCATCACCCAAAGCATGGTCATTGGATGACAGGCAATATGGAAAAGTGGGCAAAAAGAAAACGGTTCGGATTTGATCAAGCTTATCCACCAGTCAATGTGCAAGAGTTAGATGATCGTTATGAAATATTTTTGGTAGCTCCAGGATTGGAAAGAGAAGATTTCAATATTTCCTTAGTAGAAAATGTGATGACCATTGCAGTTGACAAAAAGGAAACAAAAGAAAAAGAAGAAGGAGGAACTTGGAAGCAAAAAGAATTTTCAGTTGGAGGCTTCCAACGAAAATTTGAGTTGAATGAGAAAATAGATTTGGATTCGATTAAAGCAAAATATGGAGATGGAATACTTCATGTAACGCTTTCCAAATTAGAAGGGGAGGAGACTGTTCGCAAGGATATATTTGTAGCATAAGCAGTTAAGCAATTAATTATATTTAAGTTTTCTTTGATTTCAAAGCAGCCTTTTGGGGCTGCTTTTCTTTTTTGTAGGCTGCTTTGGTTTAACTAGTTTAATTATTTGTTATCTCGTACTAAAAAATTAGTTTTAAAAAAAATGTTAAAAATTGTTGTAATGTTTAATTTTTTTATGAATTTACATACCGAATTTTGAATATAGACTGTAGACATAAAAAACACATTTTAATTTTAAACAACTATTTATTATGAAACGAAATTTCAACCAATTTCTATTATTACTTATTATGGGGTTTATGCTGGTATCGAGTGCCGCAATTGCCCAAACCACTATCCGTGGAAATGTAACTGATGATGCTGGCGAAGCACTAATTGGAGCAAATGTATTAGTTAAAGGCAGTACCTCTGATGGAGACATTACAGATGAAGAGGGTAACTTTACTATCGAAACTTCAGAGTCTTATCCTATTACATTAGTTTTTTCTTACACAGGATTTACTTCACAAGAACTAGTGGTAAGCTCTAGTGCACCTTTGAAAATCATTTTGGTAGAAGGTATTTTATCTGATGAGATTGTAATATCTGCTTCTAGACGAGCGGAGAAAGTGCAAGATGCACCAGCGTCTATTTCTGTTCTTTCAGCAAGAAAATTACAAAGTACTGCAAACTCTACTGATGCGACTCGTAACTTAGTAAATGTAGTAGGAGTTCAAATCCAACAACAATCAGCTAATAGAATTAATATTTCTATGAGAGGGGGTGCTGGATTATTTGGAACAGGTGCTTTTCCTATTTTGGATTATAGGAGTTTAGTTGGAGCTGGAATTGGAACTTTCCAATCAGATCAAGCTGGAATTAGCAATATTGATTTACAAAGAATCGAGGTAGTTCGAGGAGCTGGTTCAGCTCTTTATGGACCAAACGTAACGCAAGGTGTAGTTCACTTTATTTCAAAAAATCCAATTGACTTTCCTGGAACTACAGTAGAGTTGATGGGAGGTGAATTAAATACTTTTGGAATTGGAGCACGTCATGCCACTAAGGTAAGTGACAAATTTGGATTCAAAGTTAATGCTCAATACCGAAGAGGTAACGAGTTTACTTTAGATCCTAATGATCCAGGAGATGCAGCTCAGATTGCTAAATTTTCTAATCAGGTAATTGCTCCAGCAGTAACTAACGGAGTTGTAGATGTTACTGGTACTCCAACTATATTGCTTGATAATTTGGATGAAGATGGAGATGGAAATCCAATGACTGATGAATGGGAAAATGCAGCAATTAATGCAACGCTTGAATTCAGACCAACAGATAATTTAAGCATTTTTACATCTGGTGGTTTTAATACTGCCTCTTCTGTATTTTATAATGAGCAAGGAGAAGGATTAGCACAAGCACAAGAATTTTGGGGACAAGCAAGAGTGCAAGCAGGTGGCCTTTTTGGTCAAGTGTTCGTTGTATCGAATGATGGAGGAGCAGATGATAGACCAACATTCTTATATCAGACAGGTAATAGTACAAGTATTGGAAGAAAGCAAATAGAGGCTCAGTTACAATATAATACTGATTTGAACTTTTTGAATTCTAACTGGACAGCAGGTATTGATTACCGATTGGCTACACAGGATACTAAAAACTTAGTTTATGGTAGAAATGAAGAAGATGACGATTACTCAGTAATTGGGGGGTATGTTCAAGGGAAAATGGAATTAAGTGATAAAATTGATTTTGTAGTAGCTGGTCGTTACGATCAATTTAATTTTATTGATGAAGGAGCATTTGCACCTAGAGCAGCTTTGGTTTACAAAATTAATCCAAAGCATACTATTAGAGCTTCATATAATAGAACAAATAGTACAGTTTCTAACTTACAATTGAATATTGATTTCCCATTAGCAACCGTTATTCCAGGAGGATCTGATATTTGGTTGTATGGAAACAAAACGACTCAAACATTTGAGAATGCTCAGTTAGCTTGGTTTACGACAGCATTCCCTAATTTACCTGTAGGAACACCTGGTATGCCTTTAGGTATTCCATTTTCAGCAGTTAATAGTGGTACAGTTGCAGCACTTGCGGCTGGATTAGGTATGGATCCAAATCTTGCACCTTTAGTACCAATTATCGAAGGTGTATTAAATGGTTTAGACCCTAATACATTAGGAATAACTGGAATGTTTTCTCCAGGATATAATCTTTTTGATGGTACTCCACTAGGAATTCAAGATGCACCAATTTCTGCTATTAGTACTGGAGATCAAATTGAAGTTGGATACAAAGGATTAATTAATAATAAATTAGGAGTGTCTCTTGATTTCTATTCAATTACACAAAAGAACAATTCTCAGTTTACTGCAATTTCTCCTGCATATAAAATATTAAATTTAGATACGGATTTGCCTGGTGATTTGGGAGCTGCGGTATCTGGTGCTGCTGGACCTCAATTAGAGGCAGCATTTTTAGCTGCTGGTTTACCTCAAGGTCAAGTAGATGCTATTTTAGCTGGAATACTTCCAGTTATTGGTGGTGCATACACGCAAGGTGGAGATGCATTTTTAAATACGCCAAATCCTGCATTTGGAGGAATTACATTTCTTCAACTTTTAGGCGCACTTCCTTTCCATGCAACTGTTCCAACTGATCAATCTCCTGCTAATGGAGTAAATCACTTAGCTGCTGGTTATAGAACTTTTGATGAACGAACTTTCTTTGGAGCTGATTTAGGATTAGAATATTATATTTCTGATGACCTTTCTGCTTTTTTCAATTACTCTTGGGTAAACAAAATTACATTTATGCAGAGTGTAGTTGGGAATGAAGGAGCTGGTGAATTACCAACTTACTTGAATATTCCTAAAAATAAATTCAGACTTGGTTTAACTTATGCACCAGAATTAGGATTAAGAGGAAGTCTTTCTTTCCAACATGATGATGCTTATGTAGCAAATGCTGGTCAATTTTCTACTGATGATCCTTCAACTCCAGAAGTGGAAAAAACTGATCCTCGTAACTTAGTAGATGCTGCTCTTGGATATAAGTTTGATTTTGGTTTATCTATTGATGCTTCTGCTTCAAATTTATTGAATAACAAATACAGATATTTACCGAACATGCCAGAAATCGGTCGACGAGCAATGATTAAATTGACTTATGATTTTGGCGTTAAAAAGAAATAATTTTTGATTTCAAATAATTAATTCTTATCATAAAAAAAGAGGGTTTTTCCATTTCGGAAAAATCCTCTTTTGCTTTTTAATTACTTTTATTCTTTTTGGAAATATTAAACTCTGATATAAATTTTCTTTCGATCCAACCATTTTCCAACTGACCAACAAATAAGCATAACCAAAATGGCAAAAGCCAATGATCCAGTCTTTGGTCCCATCCACAAAAATAAATTTTCATAAGACCAAGCGTAAATGGATTTTCCACCTATTTTAAAAAACGAGATTACTTTGACTAAAAAGATGGATAACAAATAAATGAATAATGGATTTTTTCCAAATACTTCAAAGAAATTAAAACTGATAGGTTTTGGTTTAAAGTCAATAGCATAAATTAAACTTGCCATCATAGCCAAATTTATTCCGACGGTTAATAATACATAAGAGCTTGTCCATAATTTTTTATTGATAGGAAAACCTAAATCCCAAACATAAGATAGTGCCATCAGAAGGCAACCATACAAAAACAATTTGGCGACTTTTTCATAAGAAATTTCTTTTCCCATAATAATATATGCGCCTGCCAAATATCCTCCAATCACATTTACAATAGCTGGAAAAGTGCTCAAAATTCCTTCAGGATCAAACGCAATTCCTTCTCCATGATACATATGACTATCACCCATGACCCATAGATCAATTGTTCTGGCAAAATTATTTTCCAAAGTATAATCACCAAATCCATACATCAATCCCCAATAACCAAAAAGCAAAACTCCAGATGCAATAATCAGTTGTCGCTTATTCAAATAAAAAATTAAGATTGCTGCGAAAAAATAACATAATCCTATTCTTCCTAATACACCTATAAATCTTGTGTTTTCAAATGCCTTCCCGACGAGTTCGCCATCTGCCCATTTCACAAATGGAAACCACGAAAAAAAATAACCAATGGTAAAAATAATAAAAGCTCGTTTGGCAATTTTTCCAAAAACATCAGAAATTGTTTTATCAGCCCATCTACTTTTGACAAATGCAAAAGAAGTTCCGACAGCAAAAAGAAAGGAGGGGAATACTAAATCGGTAGGTGTAAATCCATGCCAAGGTGCATGAAGAAAAGGAGCGAAAATATGTCCTGCTTTCCACGTCCCAGGAGTGTTGACAATAATCATGAGGCATACGGTCATACCTCTGAAAACATCGAGTGCTTTGAATCTTTGCATAATTTTGATTTCGTTTTGTTGAAACCAAATTACAGTTTTATTTTAATTTTTTGGGAAAAAGAATTATAAATCACCCTTCTAACCATTTTCTAAAACTAGGTGTTTTAGTACTACTGGTGTATATTATTTCTTTGGAGTAAGTCATTTTTATCGCTAATTTATTTTTAAAGTATGGTTCTACTTTTTCCAGAAAATCCAAATTAATAATTTCACTTCGATTGATTCGGAAAAATTTGGTGGGATCAATTTTTTCTTCTACATCAGAAAGAGTATAATTCAGCGCATGCTTTTTTCCAGATGAATCTATGGCCATACAAAAATCTCCATTCGCCTCAAAGCAGCCAATCTCTTTGGAGTCAATCAATTTGATGCCATCTTTCTTCTTAACGGTAAATCTTTGTTTGTAGGATTTTTTATCAGAATGAAGAATGTTTTGTAGATCTTTAAGGAGTTGATTGTCAATTGGTTGTGTCGTTTTTTTTGCGAAAAGTGTTTTGTACTTTTCATAAGCTTCTTGAAAGTTTTCGATAGAGTAGGGCTTCAAAAGATAGGCAATCCCATTTGTTTTAAAAGCCTGCAAAACATACTGATCAAATCCAGTACAAAAGATAATTGGACAATCGACTTTTATTTTTTCAAAAAGCTCAAAGGAAATTCCATCCAATAATTCGATATCAGAAAAAATCAAATCAGGTTTCGAATCTTGATTTAAAAACACTTTGGCTTCTTCAATAGATCTCGCCCAACCCATCACTTTTCCATCTGGAATTTCAGCATGAATAAAACTAATCAGTTTTTGGTAGGCAGGAATTTCATCTTCTAAAATCAATATATTCATACTAAGCTACTTGTTTAAGGGGAGGAAGTTTTACAATAAAATTTTTGTTAGACTGAATTTCAATATCAGAATCCGTCAATAGTTTATATCTCGCTTTCAGATTTGTTAATCCAATTCCGGTAGAATCTACAAATTTCTTTTTTGCATTTATATTATTAGAAACGATAATAGAGTCTTCCGTGATATTAATGTTAGTTTTAATAGGAGAGGAAGAATTTCCGTGGTTATGTTTTACAATGTTTTCCAAAAGTGTTTGCAACGCTCCAGGTGGAATTAGGAAATCGTTGGTGTCTTTAATTTCATTTTTTACCTCAAAAAGATAGGCATCACCAAATCTACTTTCGATGAGGTACATATAATTTTTGGCAAATTCCAATTCATCCTCCAAAGGAACTACTTCAAAATCTTTATTAGAAATCAAATAGCGGTAAAGAGTGGATAATTTATTGAGATAAATTTTAGCTGCTTTGGGATCAGAATCGATCAGAGAATCAATGGTATTTAAATTATTAAAAAGAAAATGCGGATCAATTTGAGATTTTAATAAAAGCAATTCAGATTCTTTTTTCTCTTTTTCAATTTGGGTTACATGCAGTTGAGCATCATATAATTTTTTGCCTAAAAGGAATGTTGCAAAAATTCCAACACCTTCGATGTGCATGACAAAACCATAATAAATTCCACTTAGACTCAATAAATTTCCTTTACAATTTCTGAATAAGCATTGCCATTGTATTTCTATTATTCCCATTAAAAAAAGAAATCCAACGCCATAAAGGAATAATTTAAAGAATTGTCCTTTTGGAAAATATCTAGCAAAAATTACAAATACTAAAACATAAACAGATACCGAACAGAATAAAATAAAATTGATGTGATCAATAAAAAGCAGGTATTTTTTTTCTTCTGAATAATCTGCATAATCCATACTGCCAATCAATATTGATATTAGAAAAAATATGCCGGCTAGCTTTATATCAGATTTCGTAAGTTTGAATATCATGTTGGTTTTGATTCAGTTGAGTTGTGTTTTGGAAAAAAGTTATTGAGTTATTTCCAAATTAGAATTTTTAAAACAATTTCTAAATATACTAAATGAGAAACAACTCAATAACTTTTTTTCAATAACTAATTCTTCTGCGCTCGATTCAAAACATCAGAAGCACTACTGTTTCGACTTTTTGAACTCTTCATATGTTGGTTTCCAAATTTATAACTGAATTGCATGTTGACTACTGGACCATCCCATCGACTGTGAATAGAAATATCCATATTAGCATATTTAATATCTGCAAACATATATCGAGCAAGAATATTTTGTACGCCTAAGCTAACTCTAGCTTTATCATTTAAGAATTTTTTACTAAATCCAATGTCGACTCCGTATAACCAACTTGCATTAATAATTCCATCTTGACCGCCACTATTATACCATCCAGAAAGTTCTGTATTTATTTTTCCTGGAAGCATAAATTCAGTTTGGACATAAGCGGTATAATCCCATTTTGATCGTTGGAAATTATCGCCTAAATATTCAGAATCGTATTTCCCATAATTCGCTGCGATATAAGCAAAGCCAGAAACTCCAGGAATAAAATCTAAAGGAGCTGCTAGATTAACATTAAAGTTTTTAAAGTTTTCAAGATTAACTGTCACCAAATTAGAAGTACCCAATGAATCGTTTTGTTCAGAAACTTCTACGATGGCATCGTTGGTGTGTTTATATTCAATATTGAAAAAAGGTTGATTTTGAAATGCCAAATTAAGCTTAGTACTATGCGTTAAAGCAGGAGCTAAGTTTACATTTCCTCTTTGGAAAGTATATTGATCCAAAAAGTATTTGAATGGATTCAAGTCATTATATCGAGGTCGATCAATTCGATAACTATAAGCAGCTGATGCCGTTAAGTCGCTAGTAATTTCTCTTCCAATACTAGCACTTGGAAACAGTTTTTCGATAGGTCTAGGAATCCTTTGGTTGGCTGTAATCGAGAAACCTTCCGAATCACTTTTTTCATATCTTAAACCTGCTGTTCCGTTCCATTTTCCTTTTTTCCAAGTTGCTTTTCCATAACTGGCAAAAATAGTTTCGGTAAAAAGATAGTGATTACTTTGTCCAATATTATTTTCCCAAATTGATCCATTTTGAATTTTTGCTTCTAAGTTATTATCCAAGTCGGCATCACTATATTTCAAACCAATTTGTAATTTTATATTTTGAGAAAATGGATAAGTATAATCTAACTTGGTCGTGAAAATTTCAGTTGCTCCAATTTGGATATTTTTTTGTCCATCAAAAATCTCTTCACCATTTATTTCTGTAGTGGTCAATTCATTAGTCATGTCCGTTTTAATCCTTGCAATATTTACATCGAACTCTAATTTTTGACCAGCTGTATCAATTTCAAAAGTATAATAAGGATTAAAAGTGATCATTCCCCAATCGTCATTTTGAGCGTTTTCTGTTTTTAGATTCCAATCAGAAATTAAAGGATCTCCAAAGTTTACATTGGTTGTATTATCAATAATGTAATCTGATTTACTATTGAAATATCTACTGGCAAAACCTACATTATGTCTGTCATTAATGTCCCATCCAAAAGATAAATTTGACCTAAAACCATTGGAAATACTAGGGTCGTTACTTTCTTGAGTGTAGGTGTCGTCACCTACTTTTCGAACAAGTTCCATAGAATCCCACCATGAATTTCTTCGATAGCCAATGCTTCCTTGAATGTTCACCGCACCTTGATAATGACTCAACGACAACCCTGTTTTATATCTCCAATATTCTCCTTTTCCTACCCCTGCATTTACATTTCCATTTGTCCCATAGAGACTATTTTTTTTCAAAATAATATTCAAAACGGGACCAGTTCCCTCTGCATCAAACTCAGCTCCAGGTTGATGAATCACTTCAACGCTTTTGATATTATCGCCAGGCATATCTTTTAATAAAGATTGCACATCCATATATTTTGTCGTTTTCCCATTGATCAAAATAGTCATGTTACTTTGTCCCGCCATACTTAATTTGTCACCAACGACAATCATACCCGGTACTTTTTTCATTACATCCAAAACGCTTCCATTCAAGCTATTCAAATTGTTTTCTACATTTACAATCAGTCGATCTGCTCGCTGCTCTAAAAGTGGTTTTCGAGAAACAACTTCTACTTCAGAAAGAAGAGTTGCATCTTCGGATAGTGTCAAGTCAAAAGTTTGACCATTACTATCAGGGAGTTTTATAACATTACTTTTACGGGGAGAAAAACCAAGCATAGTTGCTTCTAAAAAGTATGTTCCGTATTTAATATTATCGAATTTAAAATTTCCATTTTCGTCCGTCGATTCTGCTTCTACAATGGAACTGTCAGCTTGACTATGAAGCGCAACGGTAGCAAAATAAATTCCATTTTTTCCGTCGGTGATTTTTCCAGAAAAAGAATTTTGGGAAAATGCTGAATTAGCAAAAAAGAGAAATAGAACTAAAATTTGAATTGGCTTTTTCATGCGTTTTTAATTTTATTAGGTTTAGATCAGTAATTTGGTTTTTTGAAATGTTGTTTTTTAAAAAGTAGAATCCATGTGAATATATCTATCGCCATTTCCTTTGATATTAAAAGATTGGTAAGTCCATTCACCATTTATTTTTTTAAATTTTATTTTGACTTTGTAATCTTGATAGTCAAATTTTAAAATGGAAATTTTCCCTCTTACCTTAAATTTGGTCACATCAATAAATGCTTGTCCATCTTCTAAATCAGAGTCCTTTAAATTTTCGAAAATATTGACCTTCTTACCATCAAAATCAATTTCTAAATTATTAGAAAATTCTTCATTCGAAACTATAATCATTGGGAGCGGTTTTCCTGCTTCATCTTTTGCTAGGTATTCTTTAAATTTTTCTACGTTGATAGATTTTTCGATGACCGCTAAATCTTCAGATTGTCCAAATGAAATATTTGTCATAAAAATGAAAAGTGAAATTAGTACGAATGCAATGATTGAATTTTTCATAATTTATTTTTTTAGAAGTTTAATAATGATGCTTCAAATCTAAGGTGATTCTTATGTTTTAGCTTTGTAAAAAAGGTGAAAGCGGTTTTTTTGCCGATGAATTGGGTTAGACTTTGGCTGACAAATTTTGCTTTTGGAACAATATTATACTGCTCTAATTCAGACATTTAAATCTGAAGAGGTTATTAAAAAAAAATGATTGATTAATTGAGATGATTAGTTGACTGATCCAGAGTTGAAATATCTTTTCCGATTTCCTTTAAGGCTAAATGAACTGTATGTCCAAATACCATCTTCTTTCTTGTGCTTAACTTTAATGGTATATCCATTATATTTAAACTTTACGATTGCTACATCATCACGTATTTTGAACTTTTTGATATCGATAAATATTTGACTTTCTTCTAAATTTGTCTCTCGCTTATATGAAAAAACTGGAATTCTTTTTCCTTCAAAATCTAATTCTAAAAACTCAGAGAAATGCTCATTCGTAACGACAATTAAAGGAATTGATTTATTCGTTTCATCCTTGGCAATATATTTTTTAAACTCTTTGGCATTGATAGATAACTCAATCGCACTTAAGTTCTCAGCTTGAGCCAAAATTGAAGAGGTAAAAAATAACATAAAAAATGTTGAAAGAAGAAGGGAGCGTTTTTTCATTTTAAACATATTTTTTGTCTGATAAATAATAACATGAGTTCAGTTTTTTTTAAAATTAAACATTTTTTCAAATAGTTATTTATCATAAAATATAATGTTCAATAGGTTGACGTTAAAAAAAGATAATACCCCTATCTAGAATCTAATAATGAGGCAATTTTTTTTTTTTTATTAATATTGAAAAACAAAAAGAACATCGCGTTATAAAATCACTTCTGCGACGAATTAATTTTTACGGATGTTCTTCGGTACGAGACTTAAGTTTTAGAAAGTCATATTAACTTTGACTTCCTTATTTTTTTTGACTTTTAATTTATGTCGTTTCCAACCTTCACCGACTTTTCGGAGTTGCATTTGGACGAAATAATCTTTGTAAGTAAAAGTAAAATAAGCTTTTGTCTTTTTGATTTTAAACTTTTCAACATCAATGAATGGTTCGTTTGGATCAAAATCAGGAGAGATTTTTTCATTCATTAGTCTGATTCTTTCTCCTTTAAAATGAGTAAAATAATTTTCATTGAGAGAATAATAAGTCAGTATTTTTAATGGCTTAAAATAACCATTCTCCCCCTTGTCAAAAATTTGTTCTAAATATTTAGTATCCATAAATTTTTGTAGAACCCGCTCCGTTTCATTGAGAATTGGAATCTTGGTTTGCCTTTTTATCTTCCACGGCATTTCGGATGCATGGCCAACTACCCAAGGTGAAAAAGATTCTTCAATGGTTTCATATTTGGATTCTTCATTTAAGATAAATTCTTCTTTTTCGATGTTTTTAAATGAAGGAGTAAGCGAAATGTTAAATGGAATTTCCAATTTTAATTCAGGAGAAATCGAAAGTAGAATTGGACTTTCCGAAATGATGTTTTTATTGATTTTTTGAAATTCAATTTTTGGTTTTGGAGAACTTGACGATGTTTTTATATTTTTTGCTTTAGATACATTTGATTCTTTTGGAAGTAGAATATTAGTTGGTTTTTCTATGGTTTTAAGATTTATATTTTCGTTAGAAGACGATCCTTTAATTTGATTTGTTACAATGAGATTTTCATCCAATGTTTTTTTAGTAGGATGGTTAGAACTTGAAAAAAGGAAAAACGACATAATAGCAAGGGTTGTAGCCGATATAAATAGAAAAGAGTTTAAATTAATATTTCTCCAAAACCAGCCTTTTGCCAAACCTAAAAGGGTAGGGGAAGTTGTATTCGAAAATACCTCAGCCACTTCCTCAAACGAAATTTGAGGTGTTTCTTCTCGAGCAGATTCGAATAGATGATCAATGTATTTATCTTCCTGTTTCATTTTCTATCAGTTTAAACTCCATTTGGTGTTTGATGATTTTTGCTAATTCCTTTCTTCCTCTAGCTAATCTTTGCTTGACCGCAGACTCTCCACTTTTTTGAATTTTCATAATTTCTTTGATACTAAAACCTGTAATTTCAAAAAGGATAATTGCTTCCTTTTGTAGCTCAGGAAGTTTGGCTAAGGATTGATACAGAAGCTCAATCTCAAATTGTTTTTCTATGAAATTACTTGGATCTGGATGTTGATTGAAGATGGCGGGTTCGGCAACATTTATGGCTTTCTTTTTTCGTTTGGAATTAGCTAGGATTCGAGTACTGATTCCAATTAGATAACTTAAAAATGCTTTTTCGTTTTTGATTTCCTCCATTTTTTTAAAAGCAATCAAAAGAGATTCGTTAATCAAATCTTCATAAGGCATATCCCCAAAAGTACGCGCACGGCAAAATTTTTCAAACCGTGCATGGACGGGTTGATATAATTTTAAAAAATGCTTTTGCTTTTTGCTAGTCATACTTTTTTGGCCTGTTCAAATAGTAAGTGTCAACAGTTGATGAAAAGTTACAAAAGCAAAATAATAAATTAGGATGGAAGATTTTTAGCAATGAATAGCGGATTTGGATTTTGGAGTAAATGGAACGCGGATTGGACTGATTGAGCGGATCGTCACGGATTTGACGATCAGAGGTGTTATGGATTTTATCCCTGCATTAAAGTAATCGTTAAATCTGTGACGATCCGCTCGATCTGCCCAATCCGCGTTCCTATCAAAACTCCTATCAAAACTCAAATCTATTTTTCAACAGGATAATCCCCATCGCCCCATTCTGTCCATGAACCATCAAAAATAGCTTTTGATTCATGTCCAGCTACTTCTGCTCCAAGTGCAATCACGCAAGCCGTCATTCCTGAACCGCAGGTAAAAATAACTTCTTTGTTTTCTAAATTGAATGCATCATAAATTTCCTTGAGTTCAGCTTGTGGCAATAGTTTTCCATCTTTAATAACCTTAGAACTGGGTAGATTTTGGCTGTCAGGAATATGTCCACCTCTTAGATTAGTACGAGGTTCGGGAGCAGTCCCATGAAATCTTCCATCGGAGCGAGCATCTAAAATAGCAACTTCATTTTTACCTAAAGTCGCTAAAACCTCCGCCGCACTTTTAATCAAATTAGGTTGGTAATTGGCTTTGAAATTTCCTGCTTCACCATCATAATCTGCTTGAATGGCGATTGGCAAGTTGGCCTCTTTCCAAGTAGGAAAACCACCGTTCAAAACTGCTACATTTTCATGTCCCATCGCTTTGAAAATCCACCAAGCTCGAGGAGCAGAATAAACGCCATGATGATCGTAGATGACAATAACGCTTTCCTTGTTGATTCCTATCTTTCGGATTTCCGTTTCAAAATACTCAGGAGAAGGCATCGTATTAGGTAGTGTAGCCTCCTGATCTTTGAACGTATTTTGTAGATCAAAATTTCGAGCTCTGGGGATGCGTTTTGTCTTTGCTTCTTCGGTTAATTCTTTTTGTCCCACCTTGGTTTTGGTTGCATCGAGAATTACTAAATTTGGATGATTAAGGTGAGTGACTAACCATTCGATGGAAACAATTGGAGTAGGAAGAGTTATATTATTCATTGATTTTGTTTATTTTATAACTTGTTGATTATTAAGGTGTTATGGTTTTTTGGTGAAAATGTTTTTTAGTGTTGGATTAAATTCAATCCATCGTTTTATTCTAGAATTGATAAATTCTTTGATATAAATTTCATTGACAAAAATAGTCGAAAATCTTTCACATTGGAAACCTAAATAGAAAAATAATAAGGCTGTTCCAAAAGAAGGAATTATCCTTTTTTCTTCTTCCGAAATTACTAAAACAGATTCATATCCTTGGAGAAAATTATTCAATTTTTCTTTCATTCTATCTTGGTCTGGTTCAAAGAGAAAGAGCATCGTCACATGATAAGCGATATCTAATGCTAAAAATCCATTTCCACAAAAATCAAAATCAAATAATGTGATATTATTGTTATAGTTAATATTTAGATTGTCAGGCCAGATGTCTAGATGAACTGCTCCTACACGAATTTCTTCCTGTTTTATCTCTGTGAAAAAAGAAGAAAGTTGTTGTTGTGTATTTTTTAAGAAATCAAATTCTGGAGCATTAGAGGCTAAACATTTTTCTATCTTTTTAAAAGAATCAAATAGTAAAACTTGAGGAGTATAAGTGATTCGTTTTAAATTCAATCCTTCTGAAATTTGATGAATTTGTCCCATCATCTTTCCAGTTTTTAAATGGAATTCAGGTAAAATAGATAATTGTTTATCGCCTTCGGCAAATGAAAAAAGCACGCCAAATCTTTTTCCCTCCGGTGCATCAAATGATTGGATATAGTTTTGATCTTGATCCAAAATTGGAAAGGAAATGGAAATGTTTTTTTCTTTTAATAAATTAATCCATCTCAATTCTTCTTCGATTTCCTTTTTCGTACGCCAATTCAATCTGTAAATTCTGAAAATATATTTCTCGGAACTATTTTCTATGATATAGGTGTCGTTTACCCAAGTTTTGATGAGTTGGCAAGAGACTTTTTTTCCAAAACGATATTGATCGTTTAGAAAATTACCAAGAGCTGGAACAGCAATAATAGAATTGGAAACGGGGAAGTGGTTCATATTGCAAATGTAAAAATCAATTGGCTAAGGAATGGTAAAAGAATAACTTAATAACACTTTGGCTTCTTCTTTCTACCTAACTCTTCGTTATGGGAACAGTTATATATCTAGATATACGCCTATTTCCATACCTCGATTTAGATGGAAATAATCGCGAAACTGTTACAAGTTATTTTTTCACCATTACTAAATAATTAACATTTTGATTCTAGGAAAAAGAAAACATTTTTCTACCTTGTAATCAACATTACTATTTGAGAAAACTCTACTTTACTTATTTTAAATTTATTTAATATTTGTATACTTTGCACTAGTCAAGTCGAGTTTTATAAACAATCAATTACCGAAAATAAAACTCGTATGCATCCTATCAAAATTATCTCACTTATTTGTTTTCTATTATTCTCTTTTTTGACAACTGCTCAGGAATTTCAGCTAAATGGTCGAGTCTCGATTTTGAATAGTCGGGTCGATAATGGACCAATAAAGTATGTCAAAGATGTTAAGATTAGTAATGAATTATCACCTACCAGAATCACCGATTACAAAGGTCGTTTCGAATTAAACTTTATTGATCAAGATCCAAGTTCTATCATTAATTTGAAGGTAGAAATAGAGGGGTATGAAGTAGTTAATAAAGATGTATTAAAGGATATTCAAATTTCTAAAAATTCTACAATTCGTATTTTTTTAGCCAAAAAAGAAAGGATTGAAAAGAAGAAAAAAGGATTACTTAAATTTAGTCAAACCATTATTTCAACAAGGAAAGATTCTATTTTTCATTTGTTGAACACGAAGTCAATTTCTGAGGATAATATATTGGAAGATTTGGAAAGTAATTTCGGGCAAAAAATTTCTGATGATATAGAAGCCAAATTATTATTGAACCAATCGAACCAAGAGTTGAAAGAAGAGTTGCCTAGCTTAATTGATGAAATGATATCGGTGAATAAAGATTTTGCTTCAGATCGCTATAAAAAATCAATTACACTTTTTCAAAAAAATCAATTAGATCAGGCCATTGAAATTTTGGATGGTGGAGAGTTGGATACTGCTTTTGAAAATATATTGGCGAGTATTGAGAAGGCAAAAGAATCACCTGAGTCTTATCAGAAAATTCGAAATATTCGAAGTATCCAAATTGAAAATGTAATTGAAAGTTTTAAGTTAAAAAGAACTTTTTTAAAAATGGCTTTTCGAGTAATAGAAGCGGAAGATTTGAGTGAGAAAATTATAAATATGGAAAAGTTGATTAAACAAGATCAACGAGAACAAATTTTAAAAGACGAAAATGAACCAGAAGATATTGTAGCAGTTGATCAAGTTGTAAATATATTGTTAGAAGATAGTACGCAGTTGGCTGTGGCTGATACTAATTGGGTAGAATTGGAGATGGAAAAGTTAGTTTCCAAAGGAGCAGAGGAGGAAGAAATGACAGGCGACCCTAAAGCAAAAACTATATTGGAAACCTTACCAAAAAGTGCTGGATCTATCAGTTTAGGGATTGACTTTGAAAACACTCTTTTTATTAGAGAGGATATTGAACCCTACGAAGTACCAGTTTATGAGCAACCAACACCTGTCTTGATTTCTTCAGAAAAGGTATTAAATTCAAGCCCTGGCGTAACATTAGAAACTAAAGATCAAGATGAATGGCTAGCCTTTTCCGAAGTGGTTGAACCTGTAGTTAAAGAAACTACTGCTCCAGCAATACCAACAAAATCGGAAGAAATAGTTTATTATGATAATATTGAACCAGATTATACTGCGTATAAAATCACTACAAAAACGAGTCTTAGACAGCAAGCTACAGCTTCATCCAAAGTGTTAAAACGGTTGAAAGTTGGAACAGAAGTCAAAGTGATCGATCAAGTAGATCGTTATTGGAGTAAAGTGATTTTGAATGGAAAAGTAGGATATGTAAAAGTATTGTTATTGAAAAAAGTAAAATAGTTGGTTTAAAAAAAAAGGCACATAGGAATTAAAATTCTATGTGCCTTTTTTTTGATTTAGCAATGGCGAAAAACTCTTGCTTTGAGTTTGGTAATCAATTTTTAAATTAAAAATCATCTGAATAATTTTCCAGATCTTCCTCCCAAGAATATGGTTTAAAAATTAGCTCGTAACCTTTTGATTCAATTCGTAAATGCTCATTTAAAATTTCTCTGATACCACTTTTTCCTCCAAAGTCAGCCAAGAACCATTTAAATAATTGGGTGACATGTATTTCTTTTTTCTCTTCCAAGATATCGGTTTCTCCTTCCAAAAAAGATAGTGTCGCCATTTGTAATTGGGCTTCTATTTTTTCCAAAGAATAAAATGCGATGGGAGGACAACTCTTAGCACCGCAGTTTAAAGCAAAATGAATTCGATAATCAATGTCATCGACGGCTAATCTTTTTATCAATTTTTTTGTAAAAATATTAGGCAAAAAACCTAATGAATATTTGTATCGATATTTTCTTAAAATGCCATGTTCCACATCATCTAAAGAAAATTTTTCACTAGCAATGTTGATGAGTTTTTCCTTATAAATTTCTGGTTTATCAATCTGATTAAATTTTCTAAAGATTTGAAAAAAGGCATTATAAATATTTATCCAAAATGCTTTTTTAGCCTCATCATTATTTAATTCTTTTTCCAATTGATCTAACGAATACTTTTCTAATTGAGAAAGAAAATCATCATGTGATTGATTAGTTTTTACAGCCAACAGTAATTGTTCTGATATTTTATTTACAGACATTCTTTTTTTTGACAAAGCTAAAACTTATTAAGTTTTTAAGTAAGAAAAAGGAATCCAAAGGTCTTGACCAAAACATGTAATTAGTTTGTAAAATTATTCATTTTGGAGGCATTCAAGAGTAACAAATCCCTTGATTTTTATGTAAATCCTATAAACCAATGTAAATTCGCCTTTATGAATACATTTCAAGAAATATGGTTTCTTTTCCGCAAAGAACTCACTCTAGAGTTCAGGCAAAAGTATGCGATAAGCGGAATTTTATTATATGTCTTCTCAACCATATTTGTAGTTTACACGTCTACCTTTGATGCAGGGCCAAAACAATGGAATATTCTTTTTTGGATTATCGTTTTATTTGCGAGTGTAAATACTGCGGCGAAAAGTTTTGTACAAGAGAGTGGAACTCGTCAATTGTATTATTATTCGTTGGTGAACCCAGTTGCGATTATTATTTCAAAAATGCTTTATAACACTTTGCTATTGTTAGCATTGAATTTTTTAGCGTATGGCGTTTTTAGTTTAGTTTTGGGAAGTCCAGTACGTGATTTGCAATTGTTTTTTATTGCGATATTTTTGGCAAGTTTAGGGTTTTCGATTACGTTTACATTTATCTCAGCGATTTCTTCAAAGGCGGATAATAGTGCAAGTTTGATGGCGATCTTAGGGTTTCCGATTGTGATACCGATAGTGATGGAATTAGTGAAAGTATCGCAAAATGCATTGCCGGGAACTTTTGATTCAGCGATCAATGAAGATATAATGATTTTGTTGGCGATAGATTTAATGTTAGGTGGGGCGGCGTTGATGTTGTTTCCGTTTTTGTGGCGAGATTGATTTATTTGTTCAAAAATATACAATGGTTTTTTCTAGATCTAAATTTTATGTGAATCAAAATATTGAAACTACCTTTCAATATCTAAGAGAGAAAAATTATTTAAAGAAATTCTTTCCTGATTCGAACAAAGAGATTGTGGAGATTATAGGCGGAAATAAAAGTTCAAAGATGGAAGAAGGAGAGGAGTTTGATTTAATGTCTTCTGATGAGGAAATGATCATTACTTTTAGATGTAAGGTTTTAAAAGTTGAAAAAAATAAGTTGATAAAAACAAGTCTTCAATTTATAGAACTAATTGATAAAGAGGAAGGGACTTTAGATGACGATCTTGAAGCAACCAATTTTTTGCAAAAATTTGTCGGAGGTAACTTTGGCTACGATATTATTTTAGAACAGAAAAAGGAAAGAGTAAAAGTGACAGAAATTAGTACGGTCGAAACAGATCGATTTTTATCAAAAGTATTTTTTAAAATCATTGGACTTTATTATGCAATAAGCGAAAGAAAAATTTATCGAAAGATAAAAACAGAAATAGAAGCTATTCAATAAATTCTAAAACTACACTAAACTCAAAGAAATTATGGAAAAGAAATTATGGTGGAAGTTACTTTGCGTACCGATTTTGATATATGTAATTGTCGTCGGGCTTTCAACTCCATTGAGTCCTGGAATTACTTCAATGTCTCAATACACCGCCGTTACAGGTCAGACTTTTACCGCAAGAGTTACTACTTATAATACATTTCACACCAAAGCAAAAGAAGTTAAAGCTCGATTGAGAAAAGACACTTCGTTAACTATTGCAGCCCAAAATGTAAAGGTGCTCGACGATAATAATATTGAAGTTACTTTTTCGATACCAGCTTTTATGCCTTCTTCTAAAGAGCAAGAACGATTTTCATTGGATGTCGATAATGACTTTGATGGTTATGGAACTTTGCCTGGGAAATTTATCATCAAGCAAAATAATATTGACAGTTTGAAAGGAGCTCAAGTTTGGCAAAATACCAACTTTGGTGACCTGAGTGAACGTGGAACAAATTTTCCCTTCAGAGGACTTTTATTTGAAACGATCCGAAATACATTTTTCCATGTACCCTTATGGTTTGGAATGTTGTTTCTTTTTATCGGAGCGACTTGGAATAGCTTTATGTATCTCCGAACACAAGATCAAGATCGAGATCGTCGAGCAGAAGTAATGACTATGGTTGGGTTGGTCTTTGGACTATTGGGAATAGTAACTGGAATGATTTGGGCAAAATCCACATGGGGAACTTATTGGACATGGAACGAAATTAAATTAAATATGACAGCAATTGCTTTGTTGATTTACTTCGCCTATTTCGTGTTACGAAACGCATTTGATGATTTGGAAAAACGTGCGAGAATTGCAGCTGTTTATAATATGTTTGCCTTTGTAGCTGCTTTGATATTGATCAATGTAATTCCTCGAATGACAGATAGTTTGCATCCAGGCTCAGGTGGAAACCCTGCTTTTGGGAGTGAAGATATGGACAATACTTTGCGGATGGTTTTCTATCCCGCCATCATTGGATGGACGCTTTTGGGATTTTGGATAGCGACTATCTATTATAGAACCTTGAATATTGAGGAGAAGTATTTGGAACAAGAGTAAGTAAACGGCGAAAGTTAATCCTAAGTGGTAATTACCATTTACTGTTAACTATTTACCATAAAAAAAATAAACAATTGTTTCCTTGTAAAATAAAAAAAATTCACTCACATTTGCCAATCATTTAAAAGTATGAAAAAGATCTTAATCGTATTGTTTTCTATATTATGGACAGTCGATCTGTCTGCTCAAACTGAAAATTTAGATTTCATGCATAGCACCGGAAAGATTTATGTGGTGATTGCCGTGCTCGTTGCTATCTTTCTCGGAATCATTGGATTTTTGGTTTATCTTGAACGTAAACTAACCAAATTAGAATCACTTATAGAAGATTAAAAATCAATGACAAGAGAACCTAACTTTTTAGAAAGTGTCAGCCGGAATTTTGACAAAGCCGCTGGACTTACCGATTTGCCAAAAGGATTATTGGCTCAAATCAAAGCATGTAACTCTGTTTATCAAATGCGCTTCCCGGTACGGGTTGGTAATGACTACGAAGTCATCGAAGCATACAGAGTTCAACACAGTCACCACCGATTACCTACCAAAGGTGGAATTCGTTATAGCCAGAAGGTAACTCAAAATGAAGTCATGGCTTTGGCTTCTTTGATGACGTACAAATGTGCTATCGTGGATGTTCCTTTTGGTGGAGCTAAAGGTGGAGTGAAAATTTCTCCAAGAGAATACACGCCTGCTCAATTACAAAAAATTACTCGACGATATACCGCTGAGTTGATTCGTAAAAATTTCATCGGTCCTGGTATTGATGTTCCTGCTCCTGATTACGGAACAGGCCCTAGAGAAATGGCTTGGATCCTTGATACTTACCGAACCTTCAAAGGTGACGAAATAGATGCTGCTGGATGTGTAACAGGAAAACCTGTTACTCAAAACGGTATTCAAGGTCGTACTGAAGCAACTGGTCGTGGCGTATACTACTCAATCAGAGAGGCAATGAGCCATGCTGATGACATGAAAGCAATTGGTTTGACTCCAGGTATTGAAGGCAAAACGATGGCGATTCAAGGAATGGGAAATGTAGGACATTACACCGCAACTATTGCTCAAAAAGAAGGTGGTGCTAAAATCATCTGTGTAGCAGAATATGAAGGTGCGATTTACAAAGAAGATGGAATTGACTTTGATGCATTAGTGAAACACCGAAAGAAAACTAAATCTATTTTAGATTTCCCAGGTGCTACCAACATGAAAAGTCGAAAAGATGTATTGACCGTAAAATGCGACATCCTAGTTCCTGCTGCTTTGGAAGGACAAATTCATAAAGGTAACGCGAAGCAAGTAAAAGCAAAAATTATTGCTGAAGCTGCCAATGGTC
The DNA here is from genome assembly GCA_937981555.1 of uncultured Saprospiraceae bacterium. Lineage (GTDB taxonomy): Bacteria > Bacteroidota > Bacteroidia > Chitinophagales > Saprospiraceae > CAJQQY01. The sequence continues at coordinate 51,332 of CALJOK010000074.1, read as the reverse complement.
CTGTTACAGCTAATGCTGAAGAAATTCTATTGAAAAAGAATGTAATGATTATTCCTGATATGTATTGTAATGCTGGAGGGGTAACTGTTTCATACTTCGAGTGGTTGAAAAACTTATCACACCTTAGATTCGGTCGGATGGAAAAAAGATTTAACCAAGGAAAATATAACGATTTAGTTAATAAGATAGAAGAGGCAACTGGAAAAACTATCGGAGCAAAAGAGAAAAACTTTTTGACTCGTGGAGCTGATGAAATTGATTTGGTTCGATCTGGATTAGAAGAAACGATGGTGATGGCTTATGACCAAATTAGATTGATCAAAAAGCGTAAGAAGAATGTAGAAGATTTACGTTCTGCTGCTTTTATCAATGCATTAAATAAAATCAGTAGCGATTATTTGTCTTTGGGAATTTTCCCATAGTCGATATTTCGTTTTTTGAAAATAAACCTATAGAGGCGCAATTTATTGCGCCTCTATTTTTTTTGCAATAATATTTAACTATTTTAACTGAAGGCTAGATAACTTAAGATTTTAATTTATCTAAATCCTGTTGTAGCTAACTGTGCCTTAAAATTCACCTTAAGGGAAGAACGTAATTTAGATATTGAATTGACTGACCTTAGTGGAAAGTTATTATATCAATTTCATGCTAATAAATATGAGACTGGGGATCACCAATTGAATTTAGCCATTCCGACTATACTTCCAACTGGTAACTATTTTGTAACAATCTCTAATAAAGGGATTTCAGTTTCCGTTCAGATTTTTAAAAGATAATTAACCACTTAATTGAATTCGTTTCAAAGAAATTAAGTTCATCGAGATAATGAGGAATTAATAACCAGTATCCAAAGAGTTGCATTTTGATGTCAGTTGGATATTGGTTGTTCAATTCATTCCGATCCAACTTCAAAAACAAGAAAGCCAACCTCTCTCGAGATTGGCTTTCGGTATTCGGGAAAGTTAATGTTAATTAACTTTTAGTAAAAATATCTTTCAATTGATCCACTACTTGCGAACCACCAGAAACAGTAATTTCCCCAATTTTCTCAGCAATTTTTTCCACATATTCCATCTCCTTCAACTTAAACAACATCTCGTTGCTCTCCATTAATTTTGCAGTATTCAACAAACTACGAGTTGAAGCAGTCTCCTCTCTTCTGGTAATAATATTTGCTTGCGCTCTTTTCTCCGCTACCAAAACTTGATTCATGATCGTTTTAATTTCACCAGGCAAAATAATATCACGGATTCCACAAGTAGAAATTTTACCACCCAGCGCAGCAATTTTTTCCGCAATCGATTCCATGATAAATGAACTGACATTTTCCTTTTGAGCAAGTAGTTCATCCAAAGTTAAAGTACCCACATATTCACGGATCGCCAATTGAAGAGTCAAATACATTTGCTTCGCAAAATCTTTTGTTTCTAAAAGTGCTTTTTCAATATCAACGACTTTGTATTGCACGAAAAAGTTAAGTCGCAAAGCCGCTTTATCTTTTGTCAAAATTTCTTGACCAGAAATTTCCATTTGCTGAGTACGAGTATCCATTTTTAGAACGACAATGGCGTTTTGGTTTTTCCAAGAATAGTAAATCCCTGGAGATAATCTTTCCACAAAATTGCCATCTACAAATCGTAATCCCTCCTCGTAGGACTCTACGGTATATGCTCTAATGTAGGGCAATACTTCTGAACGCATCAATATCTTGCGATTAAGATCTTCTGGGATTTCAAAAGTATCTAAGTTGAAAATACGGCTTTGGTATTTTACGATTGAATCCCAAAATGCATGACGACCTGCAGTTAAGACTTTTTTGAAAATACCATCTTCGTATAGAAAGGCTATCTCGTTGTCTTTGATTTCCACCATTTGTAGTAGGTCTGATAAGTCTTTATTTTGAAATAAAATACTTAGGTCTACTGGTGGAGTAAATGGTTGAGTCATGTCGTACATATAGACTTGATCGGTGAACCACATCCAATGTGTTCCTTCTTTTAATACTTTGATAAAGTTTCCTTCTCGAAATACTAATCCAATTTTGTAGGGATAAATTCGTACTCTTTTCATTTTTATAGCTTTAAAATATTAGTGATTTTGTTTTTGGGGATTGTATTAGCGATAGCATTATTTTTTTAGAAAAAAGAATTGTAAAAGTATTTCCATCATTTTTTCACGGAAAAATGTTGAGACACCAAAATCAAAAAATGGGTTTTAATTCTTGCACTTTTTTATTGAAAGAAAGCGGTGTGAATTAAAATGCACTTTTCCTTTTGGTATCGGTATCCCATTTTTTCAGGTAAAACCTTGATTGCAATTTGAACTCACCGAAGTGGAAATATTTGCTAGTTGTACTTTTACAAGACTTTAGTGGTCAACGTTTTTTTTTAAGAAGAACCGTTGCAAACTTCTTACGGGAATTGAGGGTGAATCAATTCTGGTACTCTAACCAAGCTGAGTTACTCAAGCGGACTTGAGATAGGATTCGAACCTATGACATCCAGATTTTGGCGATTATGCAAGATTAAAAGTCAGCATATTACCTTCTAAAAAAAGGCAACACTACGGAGCTATACAGAAACTCTCATCAGGTACTTTATAAAATTGACATGATCCTCTTTCGTGCCGAAGCACAATTTCTTTGTTGTTTCGTTTGGACAGATGCTATAAGTCATTTTTTGGAAAAATAATTCCATCAGATGCATTTTATTTAAAAATAGTGCAGACTCTCCGTAAGAAAAAGATCTAATTTTACGCAAGGAGTAACTAATGTTTAATAGATTTAAACTGCAAACTGGTTGGATATTGGACATTCGGTTTGAAGCCACTTTGTGAATGGAGCAGGAGTATTTTTTTTAAGAAATAAAAGGGTCTAGCTTTTATGGGGAAGATTTTTTTAATACTTTTTATTTTCTAAAGTATAAAAAACCATTTGCCCTAGCATAGCAGGAGAATCCATCTTTATCGACTAACTTAAAAAGATTAAATCCTTTTTCGCCTCCATAATTTGAAATCGAATAAGCAGGAATAAAAGGAAATACCATTTCATTGTTAATCCAATCTTGACTAGGATTGACAGAATCTAGTAGACCATATTTATTATCTTTTTCAATTATGAAAATCTTCTTAGTTGATTTCATTGGGGGAGGAGCTAGGAATTTATTCCAATAGATAGTATCGTATAGGAGAGGAGATATTTTTTTGTCGATCACACTGATTAAAAATACTTGATCGTTTTTAATTCCAAAAACAAATTCATTAATCATATTTATTTTCTTCTGAGTCAAATGACGATGTTTTTGATCTTCATTCGAAACAGCATATATCATATCATTTCCTTCCGAATCATTTTTAGATTGAAAAGTTAACCTAGGAATAAAATTATGGATCGTATCAAAATCCATGGGGATAATTTCATTACCAAATTGATCAATAATCCCAAATTTCAACTTTTTAAAAACACCTTTAGCATTTCCTGCGATATACAAAAATTGACTTCCATCGTGATCAAAAGAACTATACTTTGTCATATAAGTTAACGAATCATATTGCGCTTTCACTCCAGATATCTCGGAGGAAATAATCCCAACTTTATCATTAAGTTGATAGATTATTGGATTTGGTTGTTTTGATTGTAAGTTTAAATATTTGACTCCAGAAAGATGTGACAATATTTTATTTCGATATATAACTGTCGAATCATTTTTGGTAGAAAACATATACCGTTTATAAATCGTCTTCGATGATGCAACAACCTCGTCGATTATTTCTTCTTCGGGGGCTTCCATTATTCCTTCATATTCATTGATAGAAAATGTCCTTACATATTGAGTTTCATCTCGTTTCGAAAGAGGAATAATTTCAAAATCATTGGTCACATTATTATAAGCTATGTATCGATATTCTTCCTTTGGCAATGGATCATAATAAGTGATAAATGCTAAACTTTTACCTTCCAAATTTTTATGTCGTTTAAGATCCGAGACTCCTTCTAGTAACCATTTAGTTATTTTTTCTTTTTTTCGATCATAGACGCCGATGCTGGTTTTCCCAACTTTGATAATAGAAATGAGGATTAGATTTTCATTGCTTTTTCCTAGATCGCCTACATGATCATAATCATTAAAAAAAATGTTACCACCAGATGTAGGTAATAATTTTTCTCCTTTTAAATTATAAAGCATGGTAGATTTAAGATTCCTAGACCTAGTTGAACCCACTATAAACTCGCCTGAAAAAACCATTCGAAATTCTGAATGTAATTTGTTCTTGATGATTTCAATGTCACGGTGAATCACTCCTTTTGAAATAACCTTACCTAGTATTTTTTCTCCTTGGCGATTCTTGACTGAATCTATTTTTATATTTTTCGTTTCAAAAAAATTGTAGCCAATGGGATTGATTGCATCGAACTTCGCAGGGACTATTAATTTTCCGGACTGATCAGATAATCCAAACTTATCGCCTATTCGAAAAGGAATTCTTATCTCTTGAGCGAAACTTGTTTTTAGAAAGAAAAGAAAAATCAGGACTAATAATTTATTCATATTTAAAAGTAAGTAATTGTGAAAGAAACAGGAACAATTTCTTAAATATGTTTTAACTTATTGTTTTTTATCATAAGATAGACTGCTTTGGTATATTTACTTATTGTAAATACTTTCGAATTAGATTGTTAAAAAGGAAAATATGAGTGGCTTGTATTTATAAGTAGAGCTTCACTAAAAATAAAACCATCAAAATTGAAAAACTCAGATAAATACAAAAAACTTGGTGAAATTCTAACTCGAAAATTACGAGATGAGAATTACAAAACCTATCTAGAAAGGAAGAAATATGCAAAATCAATTTCGATTGAGGAGTATCGGCAAATACCAAGAAATCCTAATTATAGTGAAGAGTTTAAAAAATTAGACGACGAAAGATTTGAATTTTTGAATAGTTTAAATGATAAACAATTAAGGACACTTGACAAATTGATGTTAAATTTACTTGATGAAACTGCATTTAATTTTTTAAGAGAAATCGAAGAAAATTTGGAAGAGAATGAAAGTATCGGATTGACAATAGAGGGAGAAAAAGTTGAAAAGATGACTAACGAATTATTATCAGGAAGTTTGTTTGGAGAATACTTTTTATGGATAGAAGAGAATAGCAAATACGGAAAATTTCAACATTGATTTATATAAAAGATGTAATCATAAAGAAAAAAAGTGAAAAAAATACTTCTCATATTAATATTAATTCTTTTAGGGAAAATAGGATTCACCCAAAAAAATACAATTTGGGTAGATAGTATTTTGACTAAGTTGATTCTAAATGAAATGGAAACATTCGATAAAAATCTAAAGCCAATAATCAGTTCCAAAATTGAATTGCATAAAAAAGAAATAGTAGTTAATTGTCAATGGACAAGACCAAAGTACATAAATAATATTTTACAAGGTTCATTTGATGGAGTACTAGTTAATAGTCAGATTACTTTTGATACCTCAACCAATAAAAAGAATAAAAAATACATTGACTTTAAATATCCGGTCTTTGACAAACAAGGAATTTATTTAAATGATACAATTGCCTTTACGATAAATAGGGAAGGGGCAAGTAGAAAAAAATATGACTTCAGACAAAATGATATACTAATGAATACAGAATGGCACATTGATAAGATTGTTGCTCAAGGAATAGGAATTGAATTAGATAGTTGTCATAAGGTTTTTAAATTAATACTTAAAAATGATTTTACGTTCGTTCAAAAATTTGAAAGTAATCAGTATAGTTGTAGTACTTTATCTATGAATGAAGATAAAGAAGTTGGAGTTGAAGGAGACTATGAAGAGTTTATGATTTACCACGATAAGATTCAAGGTCATTATTTAAATATGAAAAAAGGAATTTGGAAGATTGTTAAAAATGATTTTTTATTAATCGATATTGATGATAAACAAATTTTATCCTTCGAAATCGAAAAGCTGAATAACGAAGAATTGCACCTTGTTTTAAAGAAAATGAATTATCAATTAAAAATGAAAAAAACTATTCACTAACAATACTCCAATTCGAAGGTAAACTTCATTAAAAAAGAAAATATGAAAATCTCTCTAAAAATAATTTTAAATAATAATGCAATAGGTATTATGAGAAGATAAACTGAAAAAAGGAAACTGCAAATTCGCAGCAATAGATTATTTTCGAATCAAATCAAAAACTAATTTTTTTTAACATCAAAATCTAACGAATGGCATCTTTGAAAAAAGACATTATAAAATCTGCGAATTGGCTTGTAAAAGCATTTAAAGCAATTGACAAAGAATTGGATTATTCTGTAAAAAGTGTGGAACACATTGAAACAGTTTGACTAGAACAATTTGAAGATGGACAACCTAAGCCTGACGGATTATTTGCAAATGGATTAGGTGGGAAGTTATTTGCCATTAGTTCTTATATCGGAGAAGTGGTAATTAGAAATACAAAAGCTACAAAATGGGTGACAGATGACAATGATCCACAAGGAGAGATAAATATCAAATTAGTCTCGGCAAATGGAATTGAAATGTTTCCAGCTCACAGAGTAATGAAAAGAATCCAAAATGGGGAAGAAGATAATGTATATCATTACACCGAAATTGCAGTAAAAAACTATATGAACTTTGACGGAGAAATACCCGAAGATTTTAAAGACGATAAAAAAGAGGATGGTGGAAAACCATGGTGGAAAATTTGGTAATTAAAAAAAAAATAAAGCAGCGTCCAAGCAATGACTCCCATTGTTGGACGATGCGTATAATTGATACGTTGAATTTCATTGAGCTAAAGCAAACCAATAAATAAGTCCTTTAGAAAAAATCGATTTTGCTTTGATAAATAATTAAACATTAAAGATATTCCTCAAATCGAATGTTTGTTCTATATCCAGATACCAAATGCAGAAGGTATTCTTTACTCTTAAAAAAAGATGGAGCATTAAAATCATGTAATTTAATTTGTTGTTTGTACTGTTCTATATTAGGAAAATATTCAAGTTTCGAATATACTTTGCTAGGAGGAAATTTGTATACAATTAGACCTATATCTTGAGCTGTAGTAATTTTATCTTGAGGATGAATTAGCTTATGAATTGTGATTGGGTTATCTATATTAAAGATCTTATTAACCACAACTTTAGAGGAATTAGCTTCAAGGGGGGACTTCTTGGTTGAATAATCATACCTGAAAATTAATTCTTTATAATTTGGATTTAATTCAGATGATTTTAATTCACTTACTAATCCCTTTTCAATTATTTCTACATCAATCAAATCATTGCTATCAACCTCAACATGTTTAAAAGAATTTGGAGCATTTGAGACCGTTCTATATAATAGATAGCAATACTCGTTCGAATAATCTAAGTTGAAACTTATAGTATAATCTAGATTAGTTGGTTTGATTTTATCGTTCGATACTATTTTATCAATCGATACTTGTCCAAGATCTAATTGAAGATCATCATTGGAACAAGAAATAAAAAGTAAAAGGAAGAACAAAAATTGAGGTTTCATATTATTTGATTTTAGTGAAGTTTAATTGACTAAAATTAAGAGTAAAAACATCTTCCATGTAAACATTGAATCTAAATAACAATAAATTAACTATTATGTTAAAGTACTATTAGGAAAATTAAAGAAGTAGGAAGGGAAAGAAAGGTATGGATAACAAAGTCCCGTATAAGCTTAAAGACTTTTTTTTGAAAAAATAAAACTTAAGAGTATCTTTCTAAAAACTAATTTTTCAGATTTATTAATCTGAGAAATGTAAAACTATTTCAGGACATGAAAAATAAAATAAATGAAAATAAGATTTACAATTTTAATACTACTTATTCCCTTTTTAAGTATTTCTCAAGAAGTTGATACATTAAAACTAAAAAGAGAGGTCGAAAAACTTTCTGACATATCAAGTATGAAAAAGTATTTAAAAAGAATATATGATGAAGATCAAAAGTATCGAGGAAGAAGAGCGAATCATAAACTCGATTATGAACACCTAATATCAATTTCTTATTTTACAAACAAATTCGGGTACCCCAAGAAGAAGGATTATGGAGATGTATCTTCTGTCGGTTGGTTAGTATGGAAGCATAATAATCATAGGGCGTTAAGCAGAATATCCTTTCCGATAATTCATAAAGGATTTATGGCTAGAGAAATAAATGAAACTGATTTAAGAACCTATCATATTTATTTTCTTTATGCCGAAAAGTATGATGATGAAAAATATCTATCAATGCCACTAAAGGAATTATTCGAAATCTGCAATGTAAATACCAATCAAAACATACCCATTAGCGATATTATTGAAACAAAAATGTCAATAGATTCTTTAGATGAAATAGAAACAGTTTCTATCTCAATATGGAAATCTGAAGATATAAGTAAAACATATTTACTTAATGGAGACTCTATTAAAAGAGTCTATACTGGAGAAACTTTTAAGCTAATTCAAAAAGTTAATGGTAAAAAATATATTCAGAGAGTAACAATTGATAACTCAAGTTATCCCCAAGAGGTTTTAGAAATAGATAGGAACAAATACAAATATAAAGATCAGGAGACTAAAAAATATTTTGAATTCATACCTGGGAAAATGATTCATCGTACAGAAAAAAAAATACTAAAAGAATACAATAGTATTGGTGAGAACAAAGGTTAAAAGGGTAATATGCGCTCATGCTCCATTTTACTAGAAGCTGTTATATGCAAGTAGTAAAAAAGAAAATCATCCTTTCAAATAAAACGAATGATAAAAAGATTAAATATAATTCATCGTTTTTATTATCAAATAAAAAACGAATTTTAATGTCTCCAGAAGAAATTTCTAAAGCAATCAAGACCCAAAGAAAGGAATTAGGAATTGGAGAATCATTATCATTTTATGCTCCTGCAATTTTATTATTGCTCTTTTTCTTTTTTGAATTTTATCGAAAAATAGAAGGAAAGACGTTTGGAACGGAATCCTTTTATTTGATATTCAAAGAAGAATTTGAATTAGGATATTTCTGTTTATTTTTTGCAATTCTTATTTTCTTTACCAAGTACATAAGTTTAACATTTTCTAAATTGGATATTAAAATTCCTCAGTCTCATTTTCATAAAGTGATTGAAGAACATCTTAAAAATTTAGACTGGAAAATAGTTAGCAAAGGAAATGCTTTTATAGTTGCTGAATCAGAAGTGATTTTTTTTCTAAGTCAGAATGAAAGAATAACTATTATAAATGAAGAAAGTTTTATATTGATTAATAGTATCTGTAATCCTGATAATTTAAGAGCATTATCTTCTTTCGGAAATAATCGGGAAAATTTAAATGATTTTAAAGACAGGTTAAAAGCTTGAATATAGAACAAGTATATGGGAATTAGATTTATACCTAAAAAAAACCGTAAAGTTTAGATGTCGCGATGTTGGAATCAAAACGGGGGAGGATATTCTATATCCAAAGGAAAAACTGAGCCAGATAGTGATGACATTCTAGTAGAAGAAAGTAGTTATCACAACATTCTGATTTTAAGTACAAACACCTATTAACTCATAAAACAAAATGATAAATAATCAAAGGCTAACAATGTGAATAATGTTCCTGCCCAACAAAAAGTGAAAATACCATATACACGAGAAGTTGGCCGTTAAATAAAAATAAATTATGACTGAAATAAATGAACTGAATAAAACACTTTTGCATCGTTGGTCAAATCACTTAGAGCAAAGTAAGGAAATGCTTGAACAAATTGATTCAGCCTATCCTGAAGTAATGGAAGTGAAACAGAGATTACTTAATTATGATTTGAAGCAATTTAAAAAAAATGTAGATGATAGATTAAAAAATAAATTAATTGAGGAATGGGTAAAATACAATTCAAAAGGAAATATTAGTGACTATGATATGATTTATTTTGAATACCATGAACAATCAAGTGAACACTCTCACGCATATTCTTATGGAATTTATGACATGAAGGAATACCAACTATCAATTGAAAATTATGATATGGGATACGATTATAAATTTGATTGGGAGGCTGGAGAGGGACTAATATTAGGGCCTTTTGAAACTACCGAAGCTATAGATTATGGAAAATTTGAAGATGAAAAATATCACAATCTTATAAGTTATGAAGACCCTAAATCTGGAGCAAAAGAGATATGGGACTATATTTATGCTATCTGTAATTTTGTGTTTTATGAATCTTTTAAGGATGCTGACGATTTAGGGTTATTTGAAAACATTAAACTTCGAAGTGGTGGATTCTTTTCATATAATATTCATGATGACGGTCTTAGTATGCCATTTTATATAAAAAAATAAAAAACGATGCACGAAATGAAAAGATGGTACGAAACTCTATTTGAAAATTCGGCAAAAAATTATGACAATGAAAGATTTGTCAAAGGAACAATTGGGGAATGTGATTTTATAGAAAGTGAATTGGCCTTTAATAAAGACTTGAAAATAATTGACGTTGGATGTGGTACAGGAAGACATGCAATCGAACTTACAAAAAGAGGATATTCAGTAACCGGAATTGACTTATCAGAATCTCAAATACAAAGAGCAAAAGAAAAGGCTGAATCTGAAAATCTTGAGATTCAATTTTTAGTAGGAGACGCAAGAGAAATTCCTTTCCATGACGAATTTGAGATTGCAATTATGATGTGTGAAGGAGGATTTCCTTTAATGGAAACAGATGAAGAAAATTTTGAAATTTTAAAAAGTATTTCCCAATCAATCAAATCAAATGGTAAAATAATATTTACCACTTTAAATGGATTGTTTCCTATTTTTAATTCAACAAATGAATTTGCAAAGGATAAAGAAAAAGATAATGCACAGTTCCATAACAACAATTTTAATTTGATGACATTTAGAGATTATTTTGAAATCGAGTTTGAAGATGATTCAGGAAACAAAAAGAAAATAAAATGTAATCAAAGATTTTATATCCCTTCAGAAATTACTTGGTTGCTAAAATCGTTGGGTTATCAAAAGATTGAAATATTCGGGGCAAAGCTTGGACAGTTTTCCAGAGGAGATAAATTAACAACCAAAGATTTTGAAATGTTGGTGATTGCAAATAAATAAAAAATGTACATAGTAAAAGGAAAAATAAAAGAATATGTCTTTTATGGAAATCAAAATTTATTAAGAAAAGGTTCGCCTCATTTTTTGCCAAAAACGGAAGTTGTATTGTCTCATTTTTATAATAGCCAATATAGATTTCATCAAAAATTGTGGGTCAGAGGAATACATAAATCAGGATTGTTAAAAACAAAACCAGTTTACTTTAAATTCTTGACAAAGTTGAAATTAGAAGAAATAGGAAAACCATCAAAAAAAACTTTAGAATTCATCAAGCTAAATAAAATATTAACAACTGGTGAGATTAATTCTGTATATTCTTTCAGCGAAGTGAAAAAATTACTTGAGTATTTTGAAGAAGTTCAAGAACCTGAAATACTAAAAGGTGAAATTCAAGATGAGTTGTTTTTCCAAGCAAAAGAATATTTATCTAAAATTCAGAGTCTGTTAAAAGAAAAAAACTTTGAAGCAATATTTGATAACGAATTCAATTTTCCCATAAAAATCAAAAGGAGGAGAGAGAGAGGATTTGAAAAATTTGACAAAGGCGAATTCTTGATAAAATACAAATCAGAATTTTGCGATAGAATAGGGAAATCAATTATTGAAACAGATTTAGAAACCATATTTCCATCTAATGAGAGAATGATTATTGGTTTGGCGGAAATTGAAATTAGTAAAGGATTTGAATTCAAAATATCGAGACTAGAAATAGAATAAAAAAGGTTAGGGAGCCGTCCTGAAAGTAGATTGACACTTTTCAACTTAAACATAGAAATATGAAAAGTGAAAACAAAAAATAAGCTAATGAAAAAACAATTAATTATTTTAGGACTGTTCTTATTTAAAATATCAATTTTATATAGTTGTTCCTGTGAAAGAATATACTACTGTGATTACCTCTCAGATTCAAGTGAAGTAAAGATTTTCATAAAAGGAAAAGTTTTAGGTCACAAAGAGTATTCGGAACAAAACATTGCGGTGTACATTGAAGTTTTAGAAATATTTAGAGATGATGTAGGAGTAACTGATACTTTAAAATTATTTGGTGGGGCAAGTGAATCTGATTGTAAAGTAAACCCTTATCGATTCCAGGCCGAATCAGAAATTTATCTTGGACTAGGATTGACCTATTCAGATAATCCGGTAGGCTACGAAGCTATAGATCCTGATTTAGAGCAAGATAAATATTGGAGTTATGGAATGTTATTGTGCACCATGATAAAGTTGAAAATAGAAGATGATATTGTTAGAGGTTCGATCTCAGAAAACGAAATAATAAATGAATATCCTTTAGAAATTTTTGAATCAAGATTGGAATCATGTAGCTTTTCGGAAAAAGAATTAAACAATTACAGATGTAATTCTGATAATTTTATAGTCTATCCGAACCCTTCTAATGGAGAGGAAATCAATCTTAGAAATGATTATTTTTATACGGCAATTAGTATCGTCAACATTTATTCGATTGACGGAAAGTTAAAACAACAATTAGATTTTTCAATTGAACCATTTCAAAAGGTAAAGTTTAAATTAGAGGAATCTGGAATATATATTCTTGAGATATTTTGTGAAGGAAATTTATATTACAAAAAAATCGTTGTGAAAAAATAAATACTGCCACAATGATGTATACCCGTTCATGACTCCTAGTTGGTCTATCGTATTCGATTTACTTTAAAAATCGTATTTTTGTAAGAAAAAATAATGAAGATAATTCTAAGATTGCAACAATGTTTAATATTGATTTTATGCTTTTCTTGTACTAAAAAAGTTCAACCTTCTCAAGAAGAAACTATTCCTATGGAAATACCATCTACCCATCAAATACTTCCGACTAGTATTCAAGCCGTTGCTTCCGCAATTCCAGTATTTGTAGGTTACACCGAAAAGGATGAATATGAAGGGGAATCTTTTACCAAGGTTTTAAAAAAGGTAAATTCGATGGCTGAATATGAAAAATATTTTGGCGCAGCGCAGCTTCCGACCTTTGAATTTTTGTCTACGACTACCATTAACTCTGAAATGATTCAAATAAAAGGTAATCGTTATTATTTATATGAAAGTTTAAAATCTTTTTTTGCTAATGGAGGAGGAGCATGCTATATCCTCTCTGTAGGTAAAATTACAGATACTGTTAGCGCCAATGCTTTGAAGGCTCCCTTTAAGAATGATGGGGTACTTGCCAAGGAGACTGCCCCGACTTTGGTTATCGTTCCAGATGCATTGAGTCTTGATGCCACTAATTGTTATGACGTGTATAAAACGGTTTTGCAACATTGCTCTTCCTTAGTAAATAGGTTTGCCATTTTTGATTTGCATGATGGTTTTGATAAGGAAACGATGGAAGTTGATGTGGAAAAATTTAGAACAAATATCGGCAACCAACACCTTAAATATGCTGCCGCTTATTATCCATGGGTTCAGACAACCATTTTCTCTACCGAACAATTTAGTTACCTAAATTTAGAAAACGAGTTCAATGATTTAGTTCGACTAATTACTGAAAAGATGTCTCCCGATGAACAAGATGAAGTTGAAAAAATATTTAAAGAATTCTTCCAGGATGTAACTCCTGAAGCAATGACTTTACAAAATAAAAAAGATTTGCACCAAACTTTTTTAGCCTTTAATATTCCTACTTATAAGGAGTTAATTCAACAAATGAATGGGCATGCCAACCAATTACCTACTGCAAGTATGCTAGCAGCCATTTATCAGGTAACGGATGCATCAAGAGGAGTATGGAAAGCACCAGCAAATATTACTTTAAACTCTGTGATCAAACCCACTATAGATATTTCTACTAATGAGCAGGAAGATTTGAATGTTACTCCTAATGGAAAATCTATCAATGCCATTCGTTTTTTTGTTGGACAAGGGACATTAATTTGGGGGGCTAGAACTTTAGATGGCAATAGTTTGGAATGGCGATATATTAATGTTCGAAGAACAATCTCAATGATTGAAGCATCTATAAAAAATGCGTTAGCGGATTTCAATACCGCTCCTAACACTCCAACTACTTGGGAACATGCGGAGAAGATCATCAATGATTTTTTAGAGGAGCAATTTAGACAAGGTGCATTAGCAGGAGCAAGTTCGAGAGATGCTTATAGCGTTCGAATTGGCTTGGGATCAACAATGACTTCTAGTGATATTTTAGACGGAAAAATGAAGGTTTCTGTTTTAGTAGCTCTTGTTAGACCCGCTGAGTTTATAGAAATTAGAATGGAGCAAGAGGTCAAAAAATAATTGTTACAGACAAGAAAGAGCTATCAACTGTTTATATAATTATTTCTAATCTAATAATAAGAGATAAAGCAAGATGACCAGAATCATATTTCTACTTATCATTTTTCTAAACTTATCTAACCAAGCGTTAGGCCAGTTAATTAGTAATGAATATTATGACGTTATAGATTCATGTGTTACTAAGTCCAGATTAATTATTCCAATCGGAGAGGAGCGATTCTTAGGACTTCCCAAAAAGGGAAATGGGCTGGTTTATTTGTTGGATAAAAATCAAAACAAAATTGAATTGCCTTGTGATCAAATCGAATGGATCAATCCTATAAAAACGAGTGGATTTAAATGCCTAAATGATGGAAAGAGTGCAGTCGTTTCTATTTCAACGCAACAAGTGATTTCACCTTTCTACGATTCACTTGTTGTACTTAATCCAAATTTTTATTTGACTTGGCAAAATGATTCTTTGTTTATTTTTAATACTCAAAATAAACTACTCTATAAAACAATAGCAGAAACTACGGTACAAATCAGATCTTGTACCAGCGAACAACTCCTTTGCATGGTAAAGGGAGAGGAGTTTTATTTAAATACTCAAGGGGAGGCTTCCCTATATGTCATTTGTGATAATGCCTTATCTCATATCAATCAGGATGGTTCTTATAAATTTAAAGAAAGCAAAAAATGGGGTTTGAAAAACCAAGATGGCTCGACTTTAATTGAAGCTAAATATACTTACATTAACAGCTGGCAAAATGGCCAATTCGTGGTTTCTCTTCCAAATAAAAATAAACGAAATGGAACACTTTATGGAGTGGTCGATCAAAATAATAAAGTACTACTTCCAATAGAGTATGAAAGAATTAATACGTATGAATTTGGTTTGTCTGTCAGAAAGGAAGGTTGTAAGAATGTTTTTTTAGAAAATAATTTTAAGAATAAATATGACAAAGAATTTGATGAATTGCGGGTGTCTAAATGTGGATTGATAAAAGGGAAACTTGGGACAGAAGAATTTTATGATCTTTTGTTTACAAAGCATATCGAAGGCACAACGGGGAAGATAGTTTCAGCTAAAGGACTATCTACTGAACTATGTCAGGTGTTATATGAAGATGGATCTTTTTTAATTTATGATAAATCAGGAGATACAATTTTTAGTGCTAAAGAAAAAATATATTCTGCTACCAAAGTCAATGAGCAAGTATTTGAAATAAAATTTGATTCGAAAAAATCAGGCTTAATCAATCAATCAGGCGAATGGATTGTTGAACCAGGAAATTTTACTTTTCAATCGACAAAACGAAAAGATGGGATTTACAAATACGAACAAACAACCAGGCAGTCTGATTTGATTAATTCTAAAGGCGAACTAATTTATTCAAATGTCAAGAATGGAGGAGTTATTTCAACAACTGGAAATTATATTGTCAGCAATAAGATGGGGCGTGCTGTGGTAAGTCCTCAAGGGAAACTTCTTATTCCATTTGGGAAATATAGGATTCATGAATTCGACACGAAATATTATCGACTGATTAAGAATAATAAAATGTATGTTGTTCGATTAAAATAATAGGGATATTCAACAGATGGTAAAAGGTATTAAAATAATCAATATTGTAAATTAGCAATGCTAAAAAAGATATAAGACTAATCACTTCTTTTTAAAGAGCGACAAATGAAAGTTTGTTGCTCTTTTTTTTTACAGATTTATGTATTAAAAATAAAAAATGGAAGTGGAGCTGACTACGATCCAATTCAAAAAACTAATAGGTTATACATTGTAAATTACTGTGTTTTAAGAAAAACGAATCTAAAAACTTGTAATGCATCGTTAAATGCATTGTTTTTATTTATGCTAAAAAATAATCAAGATGTATGTTTGCAAAACGAACAAAAGCAAGACATTAACTACTCTCTCTAAATATATAAGAGTGACAAATGAAAATTTGTTGCTCTTTCTTTTTTATGATTTATTGCTGAAAAGAGTGCTGAAAAAATAACTTCAATAGACAACTAAGATTTGAGGATTGGAAACACTAAATTTATTGAATTCTATTTTAAGCTTTTTAGAAAAATTATTTTGTTCCATACAGATCATTCGGAGGTTTGTCGAATTACGCATCCATTGAAGTATCTCAATTCCTCCAACATCAGAGATTCCACAATTAACCAAACCAATTTCGCAGATTGATTCCGGTAAATTTTTTAGCAAAAAAATTGCACTTGAATCGCCTATCAAGTGATTATAACTTATACTGATAGATCTTAAGTGATGGTTTTTTTCTTCTTTCAAACAATTGACAATATCGATTAGGTTGGATGAGCTTAGTGTTAAATCTCTTAGATGTATTGAGTTAACACGAGGTGATTCACTTTCGAGAATTTCCGCTTTTTCTATGCATTTTTCTGTGCCTATTTTTCGTAAAATTTCCGCTATTTTTTTGTGAATATTATTATTTATCAAGTTTCTTTTTTTAAGACTTATAATTAGCTTTTGAAAGAATAAATTATGACTTATGAGAAGAGAGAATTTAAGATGTTAGACAAAATAGAAAAAGCTCAGATTACTCTGAGCTTTTTCATTATTATCGATCAAAGAGTATTAACATACTCATAACGATTGCTTAGTAACGACCACCGCCGTATCCACCGCCGCCACCGCCACGGTTTCCACCACCATATCCGCCTCCACCACCACGGTTCTCCCGAGGTTCAGCTTTCTTTACAACGATAGTACGACCATCAAATTCTTGATCATTCAAGGCATCGATAGCAGCTTGACCTTCGTCATCGTTTGGCATTTCAACAAATCCAAAACCTTTAGACCGTCCAGTCATTTTGTCCATAATAATTTTTACGGAATCAACAGCTCCATGAGCTTCAAAAGCATCTTGTAAATTCGATTCTCTTGTATCGAAGTTCAATTTTGCAACAAAAATATTCATAAATAAGAATAATTAATTACCTCAATAATTGAGGTAGAGTAAATAAAAAAAGTTAAAAGAAAAACTAAGGAAAGATTAAAATAGACCTAAAAAAAGGAAGAGGATAATCCAAGAACTTAATAGTTCGATGCAAAGTTATATTAAATAATATTCATTTGCACTCTTTTGACGGTAATTTAATTTAATAGTCACTTTTAAGATTCTTTTTAAATAACTACATATTTTTTAATTTTCAGATTTTATTTAATTACATCATTCTTATTTAAAATTATAACAGTCTAAAAAATATAATTTTTCAAAACTTAAAAATGATAATTCTCATTTGAAAACTCTATTTTCGCATCAAAAATAATTAAGATGAAAAATATTTCAGTAATAGGCGCAGGAACAATGGGAAATGGTATTGCTCATGTTTTTGCTATGAAAGGATTTAAAGTAAGTTTAGTCGATATTTCGGAAGTTGCTTTATTGAAAGCAATAGCTACGATTGACAAAAATCTAAACCGGATGGTTGTCAAAGAAAGAATTTCTGAAAAGGATAAGAAAGCAACTTTAGGAAATATCACGACTTTTTCTGATATGAATGCTGGAGTTAAAAGTGCAGATTTGATTGTCGAAGCTGCAACGGAAAATGTAGATTTAAAACTTCGAATTTTTAAATCGCTCGATGAAGCTGCTCCTAAAAAAACTATTTTAGCGACCAACACTTCTTCGATTTCTATTACTAAAATTGCTGCTGTAACTTCTCGCCCTGAAAAAGTAATAGGGATGCATTTTATGAATCCAGTTCCGGTGATGAAGTTAGTGGAAGTAATAAATGGGTATGCTACATCAAAATCAGTTTCGAAAAAAATCATGCAACTTTCTAAAGATTTAGGAAAAGTGCCGACGGAGGTAAATGATTATCCTGGTTTTGTAGCCAATCGAATTTTGATGCCTATGATCAATGAAGCGATTTACACTTTATTCGAGAGCGTGGCAGGTGTAGAAGAGATTGATACGGTAATGAAATTGGGTATGGCTCATCCAATGGGCCCTTTGCAGTTAGCTGATTTTATTGGTTTGGATGTTTGCCTTTCGATTATGAATGTATTGCATGATGGTTTTGGAAATCCAAAATATGCACCTTGTCCATTACTCGTAAATATGGTGATGGCCGGAAAGTTAGGACGAAAATCTGGGGAAGGATTTTATTCTTATGGACACGGAACGAAGGAATGGATCGTTTCAAAAAGCTTTAAATAATAATGATGAATGATGAATGGTTAATACCACGACGGATTAATCATTCATCATTATCAACTTCTTTCCATTGATCTATATCTCTTCTCTCTCTCTTAGTTGGACGACCAGCTCCTTTTTCTCTAATCTCATTTCTTCCTTTTCCGATATACCAAGAGTTGAATTTATTTAATTCATCTGCAGGAGTAAGGTTTTCATAACAAGGTTCAGCTAGGGTAGCGGATACTCTTTTATCAATAAGTGTTACCACTTTATAAATCATATCGAAGGAATTTTTACGAACAAAGAGTGTTTCGCCACCTTCTAAAAGAAAAGAAGGTTTTAATGTTGAATCTCCGATTTTTACTTTGTTTGTTCGGCAAGCATCCGAAGCTTGGGTACGTGATTTAAAAATACGTACACTCCACAACCATTTATCTACTCGTACTTTTTTCATGTCTTATTTATTGATTTTTAAATCAATCCTTTCTTTAGTCAAATGAAAATTGAAATCTACACTTCCGCTGGTCGCTTTTGATTTCAACTTTCAATTGACAAAGGATTTCTTCAAAAATTATTTTTTAAATAGCTCACTCTTCAATGGAGGCAATTTAAATCTCATTTTTTTCAAGGTTTCCAAAACTATTTTTGCGATAGAATAATCTCGATAACTTCTACTATCTACAGGAACTATATGCCAAGGAATATCACTATTGTTGATGGCATATTCGTAGCAACGACGATATTTGTTCCAATGTTCTCGCTCTTTCCAATCTCCATCATTATGCTTCCAATTCTTTTCTGGATCATCAACTCGTTCTTGTAATTTTTCTAATTGACGTGCCTTGGACAGGTGCATATAAAATTTTAAAACAACGGTATCATTATCGAATTGCAGCAAGTTTTCAAAAGCATTGATTGCATCCATTCTCATTTTTTGTTGCTTAGGAGTAATCCATCCGTGAACTTTTTGAATCAAAATATCTTCGTAGTGTGAGCGGTTGAATATTTTAATTTGTCCTTTTTCAGGAGCATGTTTATGCACTCGCCAAAGGAAGTCGTGCGCAAATTCTTCGTCGGTCGGTTTTTTAAAACTCGTCACACTCACCCCCGAAGGACTACACTCTTTGAATACATTTTTTGTTGCACCATCTTTCCCACTAGAATCCATTCCTTGGAAAATTATCAGAATGCTTCGCTTACCTTCAGATAACATTTTGTACTGGAGTTCTGCGATTTCTTTTGCCATTTTTTTAGTGGCTTTTTTAATGTCGTTTTTTTCAGTTCCTTTTGGTGGGGTAGTGGGGATTTTAGAAAGTTTAATCATGTCGTTTTATTTTTGTAAGCATCACTATTAAGTGAAAGTATTTAATTGTTTACTTGCCATTTAAAGGTCTCAATAATTGGAGTTTCTAAATTTATCCATTCCGTATGTATCTACCGACTCATCTTACTCCGCTTCACCAAATAACTTTGCAAAATTGGCCGAAACCCACGATTAATATCTGCCTCTACAAAGTCAACTTTATACTGTAAGCACTTCATTTTCATGGTCTCTTGAAATTTTTGCATTTGCTCCACATAATAATCTTTCACTTGATTCGATTGCAATTTTACTTCTTCTCCTGTTTCCATATCCACAAAGACATAAGGACGATTTTCAAACTCAAAATCCATTTCCTTCTTCTTATCCACTACGTGAAAAAGAACCACTTCATGTTTATTATGCTTTAAATGTTGGAGTGCGCTAAACAACTTTTCCGAGTCTTCACCTTGCTCCATCATGTCTGAAAAAATTACAACCAATGATCTTCGATGAATACTTTCGGCAATTTGGTGCAATGCTTCCGTCGTCGAAGTCTTTTTATTGTCCTCAGGATTATCAATTAATTTTTGCAAAAAAGTCAAGAGCAATCGATAATGAGTTGTACTCACTTTACATCGAGTATGGGTATGAATTTTTTCATCAAAAATACTCAAGCCAAAGGCATCGCGTTGCTTTGACAAAAGGTTCATCAATGCTGCTGCTGCCAAAGAAGAGAACTGCAACTTATTAGTATATTTCTTTTTATTCTTATTATCAGGTTTTGGAAAATACATAGAAGAAGAAGAGTCAATCACAATTTGACAACGCAAATTTGTTTCTTCTTCATAATTTTTGACAAACATTTTATCCGTTCTTCCATACACTTTCCAATCGATACTTCTGGTACTCTCTCCAGGATTGTACAATCGATGTTCCGCAAATTCTACGGAGAATCCATGAAATGGACTTTTATGTAATCCGATAATAAATCCTTCCACAACTTGTTTTGCCAACAAGTCTAAATTCCCTAAATCTTTAACTTCAAAATTATCTAATAAATCCATTTTGGGTATTTTATTTTTTCAAAAAGTAATGCTAAACCGTTTATTTTTTAACGGTAAAAATTCTGATAAGTTTTCCAAATTAAAAAGCCCTCGTTCCAATTTAGAACGAGGGCTTTAAAGTATTATTTTTTATAGAAATATAAGATTTTATTATAAATCTTTTTCAGTATTTCTTTTAGAAATTAATTAAGCTAAAGCCTTATTAATTTTGTCTTGCAAAGCTTGTTTAGTAGTAACTCCAACATGCTTGTCTACTACTTCACCATCTTTTAAAATCAAGATAGTTGGAATACTTCTTACTCCGTATTTCATTGAAACACTTGGGTTTTGATCAACATTTACTTTTCCAATGGTTGCTTTGCCTTCGAAATCTGTTGCTAATTCTTCAATGATTGGAGTAATCATTCTACAAGGTCCACACCATTCTGCCCAAAAATCAACTACTGCTACACCTTTTTTATCGATTGCTACTTCTTGAAAGTTATCGTCTGTGAATTGAAATGCCATAATATTATTTTATTAACTGTTAAAAAAGTGATTCTAATAAAGATTAAACATCTTTTAATTAAAATGGTTGCAAATATACTTATTTCAATTTATTCTAACGTCTTAATTAGGACAAAAATATTGGATATAAATTAAGTTACAGAATAAATGGTTGAATCAAAGTGGAAAGCTCTTCTTTTGAAAACGTTTTTTGATAAAAAAGATGCGTTCCATCTGTTTGATTTACCAGAAAAATGGCAGGGACTTCCCCCGACCAATTTGGATGAATCTTGCTAAACCATTTTGAATTCAATTTATCTGACGAGTAAAACACTTCAGAAGTCACGTCATTTTCACGAATAAATGAATTGATTTTATTAACGTTTTCAGATTTATCTAGGCTAAATAGGATAACATTGAACAATGTGTCACCTAATTCCTTTTGAGTTGATAAGACAATTTGATTCGCTTCCATGGATTTAATACTATCAGTATTAAAAAATGAATAAATGTGTAAAGTTTGATTTGAATATTGAATGATGGAATCCATCTCGTTTTTTGAAATAGGAATGGCAGATTTACCTTTAGCATTTGCCAATTTTTTTTTGTCTTCTTGCGATAATTCTGAATTTAAATCCGTTACAGTATGAGGCATGGCAGATTCAAATGGATCAACTTTAGTGGCTTTGTCCTTTGGATTATTATTTTTGCAAAAAGAAAAACAAATAGAGAGTAAGACTATGATGATGATAAAATGATTTTTCATATTGTGTGCTGTAAGCTAACATTAAGAGATATACAAATTAACGGAATAATTCTAAAACAGTTAACGTGAAGAAAGCGTATTTTTTTAAAAATAAAAAGAAGTGGTTATGGATTGCTTTGGGCTTGGTTGCGATACTTGTAAGAGTATTGTTAGGGTTTTCGCCTGAGTTGACGGAAAGAATTTATTCTAGAGGATTTTTTTTGGGGATTCGCTTTTTGTTGGATTATACTTTGGGATGGTTGCCTATTCCTTTTGTACAAGTTTTTTTAGTTGGACTTTTTGGTTTTTTTATTTTTAAAATTCGAAACCTTATCCGTACACATGAGTCATTTTTGAGTTCTTTAAAACGGGTGAGTTTAGGAATCGTTTCTTTTTGTTTTGGAGTGATTTTCTTTTTTCTAGTGCTTTGGGGATATAATTACGGGAGGTTACCGCTCGAAAATTCAATGCAATTATCTCCGAACCCGCTAACTTTGAAAGAACTAAAAGTTGAATTAAAAATTAATACCCAAGAAGTTGCCGAGGCTCGTATGAGTATTCCAAATATTACAGATTCAGCGATTCAAAAAACTATTTTACCTATTGATTTAGAAAATGAAGTTCGGCAAGAGGTGGAAAAGTTATTAGAAAAATTGGACTATCCAACTGCTGGAACTGTTCGTGGAAGGATGTTGCAACCCAAAGGAATCCTACTTCGTTTTAGCACGGCAGGAGTCTATTTTCCATGGACAGGAGAGAGTAATGTTGATGCAGGTTTACATCCGATTCAAATCCCGTTTACATTGGCTCATGAGTTTGCTCATGGCTATGGATTTACAGATGAAGGTACCTGTAATTTTTTAGCTTATCTAGCTTGTATCCAATCTAAAAATCAATTTTTTCAATACTCTGGACACTTAAGTTATTGGAGATATTTGGCTTCTTCATATCGTCGAAATGATCGAGAAGGTTATACAGAGTATTTTAAAAGTTTGCCCAAAGGGATGGTCACCGATTTATATTCCATCGATGCGAATAGTGATAAATACCCTGACATTTTACCGCAATGGAGAAATGCAGTTTATGATACTTATTTGAAAACGCAAGGTATCCCTGAGGGAGTCATAAATTACAATCGAATCGTGATGTTGGTGAAATCTTGGAGAGAAAAAAAGGATTCAATTCTTAGTGAATAAATCATATCGTTTTAATCCATAGTCTATTTTTTCAAATCCTTCCAAATAAAAATTCTTTTTATTTTTTTCTACTAAAAAGTAAGGATAGGTAATAGTATTGCTCGTGCTGAAATTACTATTTCTCATCAGATAAACTTTTAAACCCCAATCTTGATGAATTGATTTTTCTACGGTGATATGTGCTTTTTCAGGAAGGATGTTTTTTAATAAATAAACATCATGGAGCATGTCTTCGTCTCGTTTAGCTTTTCCAAATTGAAGGGATGAAAATATAATAACTCCAATTAAAAGTATAGAAGATAAAATTGTAAATGTATTGTTATTTTTTTCTTTAACTGACTTGTTGTTGAAAAAAACAGAAAGGCTTGGAGCAATAATTATTGCTATCCCCATTCCAAAATAGGGTAATGCATGAACCATGTAAAACCCTTTTTGTACCATGGTTAAGAGCAAAGGTAAAGTGCCTGCAAAGCCAAGAAGGAAGAATAGCAATGCGTTATTGAAATCTGTAGTTTTAAGATTTGTTGTATTTGATTTTAGTTTGGAAAAAAGCAAGATTAAGCCTCCCAAAATAAATGGAGGTAATAACTCTTGAAACAATCTTCCAATTATATAAAAACGATTTCCAACTGTAGGGTCGGAACCAATTCTTCCCATCAATCTATTTTCAAAATAAAAACTCAAACTCTCTTTCGCTGGGTCATAAAGCATCAGGATAGCATAAAATAGAAAAGTAGAAAAACCTAATAAAGACGTATGGTGTATGACATTTACGAAGTTGTTTTTTCGATGAGAAATCCAGATTAGGAAAGGGAAAGCTAAAGGGAAAAAACCAGGAACACCTTTAGAAAAAGAAGCTAAGAAAATAAAACCTCCTGCTATAATTAAATATGTATTCTGGGGTTTTTGAAAATAAAATTTCAATAAAAAGTAGGTGCTTAGAAGGGTGAAAATTCCCATGGTGTTTTCATGCATATTGTTTTGGAAACTCCAAAAACAGACTGGAATGATGCTCCAAAATAGAATGGCTAGCCAGGAGAATTTGATTAATTCTTTTTGGTTTTGAAAAATGGTTTTCCAATTTAAATGAATTAACCAAGCGGTGAAAATAGCGGTTAAAAAGGAATAAAATCTTTCCACATAAATGCTAGCCCCAAAGATTTTAAAAAATAAAGATTGGATTCCAAAAACTAAAGGCGGATGTTCGTGAAAAGTGTGGACACCATGTTTATTCCAAGTGTCTGCAAAAATGGGTTGCCAAAAACTTCCAAAACCTTCCGCTTGATTCTTTGCGACTGCAGCGTATAAAACACCATCCATAAACATTCCATCTTGCACCAAAAGAGGAACAATCAAAACGATCAAAACAGCTAAAGTAAGGATTCGAAAAGGAAGGTGTTTCATTAATATTTACGGTTGACAGTTGACGACATTCGGTTGAAGGATTTTTATAATATTATTTTTTCTTCTTCTTAGCTTTTTTGACAAAATCATACCCCAATCCAACACTTGGTGTAAAACCTAATTCTTGATGATAATTGGAAGCTAGATCAAACCGTAATCCATTTTTCATTTGATAACCTAAACCAAAACTCAATGCAGTTGGATTAGTATGAACACCTACTCTAAGCCAAAAATCATTGGTTAATTCATATTCGATTCCAGCTTTAAATATGAAAGGAAAATCAAAATCTTTTTCCAATTCAGTATGCAACATTAATTTTTTTGAAGCGGTGTAAGTGGCACCTGCTCGAATGATCGTAGGCAAATATTCATCTTCGATAATTTCCAATTTTACAGGATTGAAAAGATGAAATCCGAGCAGTAAGTTTTCAATTAATTCAGACTGAACGCCAATTTCGAAAGTGAATAAATTCTGATTTCCATACTCAGCAATTTGAGTACTTAACATATCAAATTGAATACCGACGGAAAGTTTTTCCATTAATTCTCGGGCATAGGTTAACCCGATTTTTGATTGATTAAAATCCTCAAAACCAAAATATTGAACACTTAGTCCAAAAGTTCCAGAGTTAGTTGGTATCGCAAATCCAACTCCGAAATTATTTAAATCATTAAGTATAAATCTTTGTTCAGCTGAAAGTAGAAAACCCGTGTTTTCCAATTTTGCTAAGCCTGCTTGATTGTTTAAAATGGAATTTATCCCCGTAAAAGCTACTGAAGCATCAGCGACTCCTTTGCTTCGTGCACCAGTTGAGTTGGTTGCTCCATTTTGCGCAAAACTGTTAAAACTAAAAAGAAAAAGAATTGGAATTATTAATTTTCGCATACTATCTTTTATCATATCGAATTAAAAAAGGTAAAAGTACAAGATTTAAAATATTTCTTAGATGAAAAAAGGCTTCAATATATTTTTATAAAAAATCATTTAATTTATTGATATTTGAAAAAAATAAAATTTAAACCAATGAAAAAAGTATTTCTTTCTTACGCTCACAAAGATGAAGATTATAAAGATGAATTAAAAACTCATTTAAAGCCACTTTCTCGATTAGGAAAAATTGAAATTTGGGATGATCGTGCTATTGATGCTGGAGATGAATGGCATGCTGAAATAATGAATGCCTTGGAAGGTGCAGATATCATTTTAATGTTAATTAGTAATTATTTTATTGCTTCTGATTTTTGTTATGATAAAGAATTGAAACGAGCATTAGAAAGACATGAAGCTAAAACAGCTCGAGTGATTCCGATAATTATTCGTACCTGCCAATGGTATGAATTACCTTTTGGGAAATTACAAGCCGTTCCTAAAAATGGACAAGCAATAAGTGAATGGGAAAATCCAGATGAAGCCTATACATTTATAGCTAAAGAAATAAATGGAGTGGTTTAAAATTGAAGGTAATTATAAATCATTCCAATGAATAATTATTAACAAAAATAAAAAAAGGCACTCTGATTGCTCAGAGTGCCTAGTTTATTGAAAGAACGTTTATTTGCGTTTATTTTTTCATGATATTCTTAGTAGAGATAATTTCTCCATCTAATCGAGTTACCAAAAAGTAAACACCACTATTCAATCCATTCACATCAATTACTGTTTGATAATTTCCTTCATAAAGATTTCCTTCATTTACTTCTTGAACATTTCGTCCTAAAAGATCAACCATTGTAAAAGTAATATTTCCAGAAACTGGAATTGAGAAGTTAATATTAACTACTTGATCTGCAGGGTTAGGGAAAGCAGTTACAACTACTTTCGCTTTATCCAATTCAGAGATGGCAACATCAACATCATTCATGATGTCATCAAAGTAGAACGTTTCACCTGCTCCAGCATTTCCAAAATCTGCAAATACTGCAAATAAATCATAATCAACTCCAGCATCAAAATCTGGGTGTGAAGCCATGTTGAAAACTAAAGTTTCCCATGCATTTGCAGTTGTAGTATTTTTTTGAACTTCTGCAAAGACAGCTCCAGCACTAGCTGCATTTTCAATCTTCAAAAGAACTGGTACATCAGCTCTTGGAGACCAAACTTTTACAGAAAGTACATTTCCAGCTTGGAGTGACCAATCAATCGCACTTTGTAAAGGCATACTTGTTCCAGCCCAAACTTCAGCTCCAGCAGTTTTTTCTAAAGATAAAACTGTTGCACTTGTATTTTGTCCTGTTGCATCTGGATTAGCAATTACTGATGAATTTGCATTTCCAAAACCATTATTAGTATAAGTAATAGCAGCATCTTCAAAAGTTACTGGTAAAGTAGGTAAAACGATAGGAGCAGAATAATGATCGAAATCATCTGCATAGTAGGTAGTACCAGTTCCAACATTTCCAAAATTAGGGAAGATGATAACTTGGTCATAATTATTAGCAGGATCAAATACTCCTACTGCAGAAGTTGTCATATCGAATGTAATAGTTTCCCAAGCATTAGCTCCTACAGAAGTAGCAAGTACTTCAGCAGAAATATTTGCTGGATCAGCTAAATCTTCAATTTTTAATAAGAAAGGAGTACCAGCAGTTGGAGACCAAACTTTTACAGATAAAGTGGTACCATTTGACCAATCAATTGCTGATTCTAAAGGCATACTAGCACCTGCCCAAACTTCAGCACCCGTAGTTTTTTCTAATGCTACCACAGTTGCACTTGTATTATCACCAGATGCATCTGGATTAGCAATTACACTTGGATTAAGGTTTCCAAATCCAGCAGCAGTATATGTAATGGTTGGAGATTCGAAAGTTATTGGAAGAGTAGGAAGAACTTCTTGTGGAGCAACCTGTGCAAAATCATCAGCATAGTAAGTTGCGCCAGTTCCATCATTTCCAAAGTTAGGGAAAATTACAACCTGATCGTATATAGAAGCAGGGTCAAAAGTTCCAACAGTTGATGAAGGCATATCAAAAGTAATCGTTTCCCAAGCATTAGCACCTACAGAAGTTGCTAAAACTTCTGCAGCAATATTTGCTGGATCAGCTATGTTTTCAATCTTTAATAAGAAAGGAGTACCAGCAGTTGGTGACCAAACTTTTACAGATATAGTAGTTCCTTGTGACCAATCAATTCCACTTTGTAATGGCATGTAAGATCCAGCCCAAGTTTGAGCACCCATAGTTTTTTCCAAAGATAAAACAGTAGCACTAGTATTATCACCAGAAGCATCAGGGTTAGCAATTACACTTGAGGATAAATCTCCAAATCCGCCATTAAAATAAAGAATAGTTGGATCTTCAAATGTGATTGGAAGCGTAGGATTATCTACGGCAAGAATATCCAATTCAGCATCATCAAAATAAAATGGAATGTCTCCAATAAAAGGAGTGTTTCCGAAATCAGGGAAAACTACAAATTTTGTATAGTCAATCGCTGGATCAAAAGTTCCAATAGTTGAAGTTGACATATCAAATACCATTGTTTCCCATCCTGCATCTACAGTAGAATTTACAATTACTTCTGCAGAAATAGCAGGGTCTGCATTTTCTATTTTAACTTGAACAGGAATACCTGCAAAATCAGAATAGAATTTAATTTTAATAGTACTTGTAGATGAAAAATCCATTGGAGCACCTAAGTCGATAGATGCACCTGCCCATGTTTGGCCACCTACCACTTTTGTAACATTCCAAACTGTAGCACTTCCATTATCTGCATCCATATTTGGATTGGCAACAATAGCAGAAGTTGCATCTCCAAATCCAATTGGAGCATAATCAATATCTGTAGCTTCAAAATCCATTGGAAGAGTAGGAGCTAAAACTTGAACACAAGTTCCATCATCCGCACAGTTTCCAAAACATGCCAAAATGGTAGTATCAGACATTACTGATGGTAACCATCGATCATTAAAATTATTAGGATCAGCACAAGGAAGACCACCAATATTTTCTTTCGCACCCCAACCAGAGTCACCATTGATAAAAGTATAATGACTTGCAGTTCCTTTAGGTCTAGTCAATGTGATCGTATAGATTCCGTCACCGTCTGGATCAGCCATTATATTATCACTTGGGCCTCCAAATGAAGCACCACCACCTACAAACATACCTGTAGCATCAGGTGTAATATTTGCTGTGTTCAGTTGAAATGTAATATCTACAGAGTCAGTTACGATAGTACAAGTACCATCAATATCACATGTTCCAAAACAAGCTAAAATCGTCGTATCAGAAAAAACACCTGGTAAAAAACGATCATTGAAATTAGCAGGATCAGCACAAGGAAGACCTGCAATATTTTCTTTTGCACCCCAGCCAGAATCACCATTGATAAAAGTATAATGACTAGAAAAACCTTCAGGTTGAGTGAAAGTCGCAGTCCAAATACCGTCACCATCAACATCTGTTAGTGGGTTATCAGACGGTCCACCAAAACCAGTACCACCTCCAATGAATAGACCAGTAGGATCAACAGTACCAAGTGCTGCTGTATTTACCTCAAATGTAATATTGACTTGAGCCATTACAGATGAGATTGAAAAAAGAAGAATTAGGATGGGTAAAAATTTTCTTTTCATAATATAGTTTTTAATGATTTTTGAATTATTCCAAAATTTTTAAATCTAGTTTAAAAAGATAGAAATAGGTTGATGAAAAATGTTTTAAAGAGTTTTATTTCTTGAAAAATGATTTACTCTTTTGTGAAATATTAGATGTCAAAATATTATTGATTATCTAATCTTAATGGAAAATTACTAACATAAAGATAAATGAAGGAAAATAGAACTACCATTATACTACTCATTCTATTTTTAAGGTAAGAAATGAATACTCAAGCCTTTGTTTATAAGGGATTCGTAGGAAAGTAGAAAAATTGTTTTTCAATTGAGAAAAGTAAATTTGATTTTGAAAATCCTAAGTTATTGAAGAGGAATGGTGCGTTTTTTGATCAAAATTGCATTAAGAATTCAGTCAAATTTTCTTCTTTCGATAAACCAAATTTCTTACGTAATCGATACCTACTTGCTTCCACTCCACGAGTGGTTACGTTTAATAATGAAGTCATTTCCTTGGTAGAAAGATTCATTCTCAAGTAGGCACACATTTTTAAATCTTTTGGGGTAAGTTGAGGATAAGTAGTTTTTAGCCTTTGGAAAAATTCTCGATGCAATTGATTGAAATGAAACATTACTTGTTCCCAACCTTCATCTTGCACTTCTTCTTGTTGTAACTTTTGAATCAGTTTTTGGATTTTTTGATTGAGTGGAGAGGTAGAAGCCTCTTTTTTTATCTCGATTAATCGATCCTTGATTTGAGTAATAGTTTCATTCTTTTTGACCAAATTAAGAGTTGTAGAAACCAGTTCTCGTTTTTTAGAAGCTAATTCTAATTCTGTTTTTTCAGCTTTTAATCTTCCAATGGCAAGTTCTGATTCTTTGACCACTTGTTCATTTTCTACTTTTAAACCAAAATACTTTCTTCGATAAATTCTAATGATAGAAAATAATGCAAGCAAAGAAATTAAAGAGTAAATAAAATAGGCCAACATCGAAGCATACCAAGGAGGAGAGATATTAAATTCATAAGTCAATACCTTACTTTCTATTTGGAAATTATTCTTTCCTTGCAAATGAAAAACATAATTACCAGGGCGAAGGTTTGTGTATTCTTTCGATTTATGATAATTCCAATCAGACCAATCTTCATTGTAACCTTCTAAATAATATCGAAACTCTGTCGCCTCACCACTTACAAAATCTGTCGCTGAAAAACTAAAATACCAATCATTCAAGTGGTGAGCAAGAGTCTTAATTTGATCCTTCGTCTGAATATTATTTATTTTATTTTCATTGTAAAAGAGTCCTTTGGAAATAATAGAATCACCCTGAGTTGTCACCATTATTTCATTTATCAAGACCTGAAAAGTAGTATCCATTGTCAAATAATCATTGGGATGATAATGTATGAATCCTTTATCATTGGAGATAAAAACATTATCCTTATCATAAGGATAAATTGATTCAAATCCCTGGTTTAATTCTTTTTTGAAAAATGGAAAAACAATTTTGTTAATCTTTTTTTCCAATCCTTTATCATCAATATCTAAGATGCCAAATTCATCTTGAGTGACAAACCAAATGTTTTTATCAGGGGTTTCAAAGAGCCTTCTAATTTTATTCTTTCTACCAAAGATGTCATCAAAAATGGCATATTCTTCAAACCTTTCCGTTTTGTAGTTATAGGTGTATGCCCCATGTTCTCCGGAGAAAATAATCTCATTATTTATCTTAAATAAATGATTTAAAAGGTAGGAGGGAAGCCCTTGTTTTTTTCCCAGAAGCTCAATCTTAGAATCTGTAAATGTATTGTTAGGAGTGATTTTGAAAATACCTCTGTAGGGATGAGACATCCATATATTACCTTTTTGATCTTCCTCCACAAATCTGGAAGATTCATTTAATTGAGTAAAATCGGGTAATAATTGATAGACTCCATTCTCTTCTCTAAATATAGAAACATTGAAATATCCACCTGCAATTCTTAAATCGGGATGGCTATTTAATTTTTTGAAATTCCATATTCCAGTTTTATTGAAAAATAATTCGGCTATCCCGTTTTTGACTTTCATTGCACCATTTGCATGTGCTACGATCAATTCATTATCCACAATATCCAATCCCCAAACCTGTCCTTTTGTATTTTTCACTAGTTGAAAATCTATTGATTCTAAAGGAGAATATTGCTGCTTCCAGTTGCCAACATAAAGACCTTTATTAGTACCAAAATAGATTTTTCCATCATGGATTTTGGTAACAAAACCCACGGCATCTAATTCTTTATCTGGAAAAATTCGAGTAAAAGGAGAATTGGTATGAATGTAATTCAACCCATTTAAAAGTCCTACCCAAAGATTTTGACTGCGATCAGAAAATAATGTAAGTATATTGTTATTCAATAATCCATTTCCTTTATGAAAATGGAAAAGATGTTGTCCTTGTTCATTAAAAAAAAGCAAACCTCCAAAATCTGTGGCTACGACAATTCTATTTCCAATAACATTTATGGCAGATTTGATATGGTTTTTTTGGATAAATTCATCAGCGTCTGTTTCCCATTTTTTAAAACCAATTGATGTTTTTTCATAAAAACCTTTGTGGTAAGTAGCTATTAAATTTTTGTCCCCCATTTTAGCAAAAGCGGCAATTGCTTGGCCAATAAAAATTTCAGAGTTGGGGATTTTTTTTAATTGATTTTGGGAAAAAGAGTACAATCCTGATTGGAAATCTTGAATGTAAATTTTATCATCAATTTGGCTTAAAAAATTGATAGTTCCTTTGGTGAAAACGGAAATTTTATCTTCTTTTAATTGAAATAGTTTTTCCGATGCCATAAAAAATATACCATCAGAGGTAATTTCAATTCCCCAAACATCTGCAAAGTTTTGAAAGTCATCAGGTATTAAATGTTTGAGTGATTCAAACTTCCATTCCCCTTTTTCATTTGGAATATATCGTCCAAACTCATTTTGACCGCCTGCATAGATTATACCATTGTCATCAATTGCTAAAGACCTAACAATAGTATAGTTGGGTAGCGGAAAAATCGTCCATGTAGTACCATCATAAGCTAACATTCCATCATTATTAGCAAAATACATGATTCCTAACTTGTCTTGAACCATATCCCAATTTTGGGAACCTGCTTTCGATATTTCCTTTGGAAATGCTTGAATTATGGGCACTCCAAGGTTATGATCTTGCGACATTATATTTTGCGAAAAGCAAAAAGTAATTATACCAATAAGAATTTTTAGTCTATTCAAGCAAAAGTTGATTTGTGAGTTGTAAATATAGCTATTCATTCGAAAATGAGTAGTAATCTGTGGAAGTAAAATAGCAATTGAGTACCATTTGTTTAAAAAAAAGTACGTTTTTTTATTCTTGAGTGTATTAATGAGGGATTAATTTTCTTTGTATAAGATTTGTAATGATAATTTTGTTAGGTATTATTTATTTTCGCAAAACTTTAACTTTATTGAAATGAAAAAAACTCAACTCTTATCATTCTTCCTATTTCTATTAGGGAGTACTTTTCTTTCAGCCCAATCCATTACCGTAACAGGTACAGTAACTTCAGGTGAAGAACCAGAAGGAGTGATCGGCGCAACAGTCATTCTCAAAAGTGATCAATCAATAGGTACAACAACTGAATTCGATGGAACGTATTCCATTGAAGTACCAGATGCAGCAAATTCAGTTTTGATTTTCTCATATACTGGATTTAAAACTGTAGAAGTTCCTGTAGATGCTAGAACTACTATTGATGTAGTATTAGAAACTGGTTTATATTTGGATGAAGTAGTTGTAGTAGGTTATGGAACTCAAAAGAAAAAAGTAGTAACTGGAGCAATTGCAAAAGTAGATGCTGAGGATTTGGAAAATATGGCAATTACCAGATTGGAAGGTGCCTTACAAGGAAGAGCATCTGGTGTTCGAGTAACTTCTGATTCAGGACAACCTGGTGCTGGAGCAACAGTTAGAATTAGAGGAACGAATACTCCAGGGGCTAGTGGCCCCTTATATGTTGTAGATGGAGTGCCAATTGGAGGTGGAATTGATTATTTATCTCAAAATGATATTGAATCAATTGAAGTTTTGAAAGATGCTTCTGCGGGGATTTATGGAGCTAGATCTGCGAGTGGGGTTATTTTGGTAACCACTAAAAAAGGAAAAGCAGGAACCATGAGTGTTAATTACAATGGTTATTATGGCGTGCAAAATCCTTGGAGAAAGCTAAGAGTTTTAAATGGAACTGAATATGCGACATTATTAAATGAAGCTTCTGCAGCTGATGGAGGAAGTATCCTTTTTGATGATCCAGAATCATTGGGTGAAGGAACAGATTGGCAAGATGCTGTTTTTAATAAGAATGCGCCAATGCAGAATCATGAAATAAGTTTATCTGCTGGAACTGAAAAATCAACTTATTTTGCTTCGATTTCTTATAATGATCAATATGGAATTGTTTCAGAAGAGGATTCTAGATATACAAGATATACTTTACGATTAAATAGTACTCATAAAGTTGGTTCAAGATTTACCCTTGGAAATACGTTAGCTTATTCCAATGTAAAATCGAATGGAGTTTCTACTAATTCAGAATTTGGTTCACCATTGAGTCGAGCAATTAACCTTGACCCAATTACTCCTATTTATGAAACTAATGAAGATGTTTTAAACTCAAGTGTCTTTACTAATTTTCCTGTTGTAAGAGATGAAAATGGTGTTTTTGGAATTTCGGAATTAGTAACTTCCGAGGTTTTAAATCCCTTAGCAGCTTTAGAAGTACAGCAAGGATTTGGACATAGTGATAAGTTGGTTGGAAACATTTACGGGGAGTTTACTATACTTGATGGATTAAAATTTAGAACAAGTGTTGGAGCAGATTTAGCATTTTGGGGAGGAGAAGGGTTTAATCCAGCATTCTATTTAAATGCTGCAAATCGAAATGATTTAAATTCCTATAATAGAAGTAAGAATCAAGGATTAAAATGGATTGTTGAAAATACCTTGACTTATCAAAAAGTTTTTGGGGATCATGATTTATCTTTATTGGTTGGTGCATCTGGAGAACAAAATTCAGGAAACGGTATTTCAGCAACTATTCAAGATATTCCTGCAACGAGTTTAGATGATGCTTCATTTGCCTACTTTAATGAAATTGAATTGCAACGAGCAGGAGGATATGAGTACAATGGAACCTTTGCATCTTATTTTGGTAGAGCAATTTATAACTACAAGCAAAAATATTTATTCCAATTTGTAATGCGAAGAGATGGTTCCTCTAACTTTGGAAGTAACAATAAATTTGGATATTTTCCTTCAGTATCAGCTGGATGGGTTGTGACTGACGAGGAATTTTTATCAAATAATTCCATGGTTAATTTTCTGAAAATTAGAGGTTCTTGGGGATTAAATGGGAATGATAACATTGGTCAATTTAAATATATATCCACAATCGGGGAAGGAAGGACTTATACTTTTGGTCAAGGCGATAACTTAGTAAACGGAGTAAGTCCAAATGGGATTGCTAACCCTGATTTGAAATGGGAATCTACAAGACAAATTAACATTGGATTCGATGCAATATTATTCAAAGACATTTCTTTGTCTTTAGATATTTATAATAAAAAGACTTCAGGTATATTAGACATAGATAGGATTCCATTATTTGTTGGAAATTCGCCTCCATTCGCAAATGTTGGAGATTTTGAAAATAAAGGGATGGATTTAGAGTTAGGTTGGAAAAAAAGGAAGAGTGATTGGGAAGTAGATATTTTTGGAAATTTAACATATAATGCTAATGAAGTTATTTTCTTAAATTCTGATTCAGATTTTAGAACTGGAGACAGAGTTGGCCCACAAGGTTTAGAAGTAACCAGAACTTCAGTAGGCGAATCTTTTAACTACCTTTTTGGTTACAAAACAGATGGGCTTTTTCAAAACCAATCGGAAATTAATAGTTATGTAAATGAACAAGGATTGCCTCTTCAACCAGAAGCTCAGCCTGGTGATATTAGGTTCGTAGATTTTAATAATGATGGAGTTATTGATCCAGATGATAGAACTAAAATTGGAAATGCAATTCCTGATTGGACTTATGGTCTGACTATTTCTGCTCGATACAAAGATTTTGATTTTACTATTTTTGCACAAGGTGTAAATGGAAACGATGTTTACAATGCTACTCGAAGATCTGATTTAACTAAAGCTAATTTTAATGCTGATGCACTTGGACGATGGACTGGGGAAGGAACTTCAACTAGTTATCCCAGAATGACTTTATTGGATGCAAATCGTAACCTTTCAAGAAGCTCTGACTTCTTCGTACAAGATGGGAGTTTCTTTAGAATTAAGACTTTGCAATTCGGATATAATTTACCATCAGAATGGTTAGAAAAAATAGGAATGAAAAAAGTGAGATTATATGTTTCAGGAAATAACGTTTTGACATTTACAAAATATGGTGGATTTGATTCAGAAATTACTTCTGGAGTAGATCGTGGAATTTATCCACAAGCTCGATCTTATCTGTTTGGAGTTAACGTAGGTTTTTAATTTTTGGAAAAAACGAATCGTTGAATTAATTAAATGACAAAGCAAATTTTTAAAAATAAAAAATCATGAAAAATAATATTTTAAATAAATTAATTCCAGTTTTTGTTTTGATAATGCTGGCTAGCTCATGTGGTAAAGACCACTTAGAGTTAACACCAATTGGAACTTCTTTGGAAGTCAATTACTACCAAACAGAAGGAGAACTTTTTGAAGGATTAGTAGCAGTTTATGATGTGATGCAATGGGGAGGTACTTCAGGTTGGACGATGAATGTAGGTTTATTAAATGCAGCATCAGATGATTGTTTCGCAGGAGGAAGTGATGCTTCAGATCAACCTGCATGGGTGGCTTATGATAATTTCACTTTGAATCCATCACTTGGGCCACAGGAAGGATTATGGACAAAATACTATACAGGGATTTACCGAGCTAATTTAATTTTACAAAAATTAGAGGAAGCCCCAGCAGAAGTTACTTCTCGATTTAAAGCTCGAACAGCAGCGGAAGCAAAATTTTTGAGAGCGTACTTTTATTTTGATTTGTTACGATATTTTGGAAATGTTCCGTTGTTGACAGACGTGGTAAGTGTGGATCAAATCACGGAAGTAACTCAAGCGAGTTCAGCTGATATTTATGCTCAAGTGGAAGCTGACTTAAAGGCAGCAAGAGCAGAAACGGAATTGCCTGAATCAGTTGCACCAGCAGAATTTGGAAGGATTACTCAGGGAGCAGTTGCGGCACTTTTAGGAAAAGTAATTTTGTATCAAAATAATGATAGCAGAATGATAGAAGCAGCAGATCTTTTTGAAGAGGTAATCAATTCTGGATTTTATTTATTAGAGGCCAATTTTGAAGATGTTTTTTCTAACCAAGGTGAATTTGGATCAGAATCTATTTTTGAAATCCAACATTCAAGTAATAAGCCAGGTGACTTCGGTTACGGTTTTGCCGCAGGGCCAACTGTTAATCCAACAGAAGGAAATTTCAATGTTCAGTTTTTCGGAATGAGAGATTATGTAGGACCTGAGTATGCAACTGGCTGGAGTTTTTGTCCGGTGACTACTGACTTAGCAGATTTCATGGCAGGTGATCCAAGATTTGAGCATACGATTGTTGATGGAAATGTACTAAAAGCGCAAGGCGCTTCTTACACAGAAGGATTTCAAAACACGGATTACTTTATTAAAAAATATGCTCCTTTAGAAGCTAATCGAGCATCAGATGGAGATGTAGCATTAGGATGGGGAACCAACCAAAGAGAGATTCGATTGGCTGATGTTTATTTGATGGCTGCTGAAGCGCTCGTAAGAGGGGGTGGAAGTTCTGCAACGGCAAGAGGTTACATCAATGAAGTTCGAAATCGAGTAGGACTTGGAGATATTAACACAAGTGTAAGTGGTCCAATTCTTTTAGATGTAATCTATAAAGAAAGAAGATTAGAATTAGCAACTGAAGGACATAGATTTTTTGACTTAGTAAGAACTGGTCAAGCACCACAAGTGTTAGATGGTTTTACAGCTGGTATTCATGAATTATTGCCAATTCCTCAAATTGAAATCGATTTGACAAATGGGCAAATGGTTCAAAATCCAGGATACTAAAAATCTTGAGTAAATGATAAATGATTAACTAATACACGCCGTATTTTTAATTTTTGATTCATTTACTCTTTTTTAATTTTTATTTTTAACAAGAAAATTTTTTAAAATGAAAAATATATTTCCAATAATTAGTTTTGTAATTGTATTGTTATTCTCTGCGTGTGAACCACAACAAGATGATGCCATTGATTTACCTGCAGTTCCAACCAATGTTTCTTTTACAGTAACTCCAAGTACTACTGAAACAAATGTTTTTACATTTAAAAATACTACTCCAGAAACATTTTTATACCAATGGGATTTTGGAAACGGAGAGACTGCAGCAGGAGAAGAGGTACAAGCTTATTTTCCATTAATGGGAGATTATCCAGTAACTCTAAGAGCATTTAATGATGGAGGTTTTGGATCAGGAACTCAATCAGTTAATGTTGCAGAGGATGATGATCAGCCATGTGCTCCTGGATCATTAGTAGAGTTTTTGACAGGGTGTGATGAACAAGGCTGGGTATTACTTCAGGACGAGGGGGCATACTGGGTAGGGCCAGCAGATGGAAGTATGACATGGTGGGCTAATGGTTCAGATGATGTTGCTACTCGTTATTGTGCTTTTGATGATGAGTGGATTTTTAAAACCACAGGAGAAATGGTTTATGACACTAAAGGTGATTTGTGGGCAGAAGATTATATGGGACATGACTTTCTTTGTGTAACAGACGATGAATTGAATGGTGCTGCTGAAGCTTGGAAATCTGCAACTCATACTTTTCAAGCAATTGAAGGTGGTGCAGTAGAGCAATTAAAATTAGTTGGCTTAGGAGCATTTATGGGATTACCAAAAGCAACCAATGGAGTTGAATTAACTGATGCAAGTCCTGCTAGTTCAATCACTTACGACATTATAGATAGAGGAGAAAATACAGATGGAAAATACTTGGAATTAGAAGTTAATATGGGAGCTGGGATTTGGAGATTTAAATATATTTCAAATTAATAAAAAATCACCATAACGTTTACACTAATGCAATTACAAAAGCGAGTATTCCTTTTTCTAGGTTTGTTTTTTTCAATTTTAGTTTTTCAGAATTGTGAAAACTCAACTGAACATGCAATCAAAGAAAAAATATCTAATGAAACAACTCCCATTTGGTCAGATGAGTTTGATTACGAAGGACTTCCTGATTCCACCAAGTGGAGTTATGACGTAGGTGATGGATGCCCGAAATTATGTGGTTGGGGAAATAATGAATTACAATATTATCAAGCTAATTCATTAAAAAATTCTAGAGTTGAAAATGGGTTATTAACCATTGAAGCACACAAAGAGGATTTTCATAACAAAGCATTTACATCTGCCAGATTAGTTAGTAAATTTAAAGGAGATTGGTTGCATGGGAAAGTTGAAATTCGTGCAAAGACTGCTTCTAGCTTAGGAACTTGGTCTGCCATTTGGATGTTGCCTACGGATAATGAATACGGCATTTGGCCAAAAAGTGGCGAGATTGATATTATGGAACATGTGGGTTATAATCCTGATACTATTTTTGGAACAGTTCATACAGAGTCCTTTAATGGTATGATTGGAACTCAAGTTGGAGATCAACTTTTTATTCCAGATGCTGATGAAGCTTTTCATAATTATTCAGTTGAATGGACCGCTGACAAAATTGATTTCTTTATTGATGATAAGAAATACTTTACCTTTAATAATGAAAATAAAACTTTTGCTGAATATCCTTTTGACAAAAAATTTCATTTAATAATGAATCTTGCTATTGGTGGAAATTGGGGCGGAAGAATGGGAATTGATGAATCACTCTTTCCCCAAAAAATGCAAGTTGATTATGTTAGAGTTTATAACTTGACAAAAAAATCAGGAGATGATTTTCTGTCCAAAAAATAAATTATTCTTAAATAAATCTCTATTAAAATCATTATAAAAAATAACTATATGAAACAACTTATTCCTTTTTTATTGGTGTGTATCACTTCTGCTTTTCTAGTTTCCTCTTGTGGAAAAGATGATGATGGAGGCGATGGAGGAAATGGTGGAGGTGGAACAGTTACTACAAAAATTACGGTTTCTCCTATCTCAAAATTTGAAGGAGATGAGAATTCTACATTTGATTTTAAAGTGAGACTTTCGCAAGCAAGTTCTGATAATGTAACAGTAAACTATACTACTAAAGATAAATCTGCTGTAGAGGTAGAAGATTATATTGCTCAAACAGGAACATTGACTTTTTCAGGAACTACTGAACAAATCATTTCTGTTGAAATCGTTGCCGACACGCTGAAAGAAGGTGATGAAGAATTTGAAATACAATTATCAAGTCCAACTAATGCAACTCTTGAAAGTGAATCCGCAGTAGGTACTATTCGGAATGATGACACCTATTTTCCTATCTCAAGTGAAGGGTATATTACTCCTAATTCATATGCTGGAATGACTTTAGTTTGGGCGGATGAATTTAATGACCCTGCGATTAATTTAGATAACTGGACGCATGAGATCGGAACAGGAAGTAGTGGTTGGGGAAATAATGAATTGCAATATTATACAAGTGATTCTGAAAATTCATATATCCAAGATGGTAATTTAGTGATTGAAGCAAAACAAGAAAGTTTTTCTGGAAGCAGTTATACTTCTGCTAGAATGATTACTGCTGGAAAACAAGAATTTATTTATGGAAGAGTTGACGTTCGAGCTCGATTACCTGAAGGACAAGGAATATGGCCTGCGATTTGGATGCTTGGAGCGGATATTTTTACTGATGGTTGGCCAGCTTGTGGTGAGATTGATATTATGGAATTGGTAGGACATGAACCGAATAAAGTTCATGGAACTGCACATTGGGGTAATCAAGGTAATCCAAGTACTCATCAAGGAAATGGATTTACGCTGACAGGAGGAAGTAAGTACTCAGATGAATTTCACGTATTCAGTATTATTTGGGAAAATAATAGCATCAAATGGTATGTGGATGATCAACAATATTTTTCTATTACAGATAGTAATGTAACTAATACAGCATATCCATTTAATGATAATTTTTTCTTTATTTTAAATGTTGCGGTTGGAGGAAATTGGCCAGGAAGTCCTGACGGAACGACTGTATTCCCACAGAGAATGATGGTGGATTATGTTCGTATTTTTCAATAAGTATTTGTCTTAAAATCAACTTTATTAACAACTTACCCTTTGGTAAGATATTTTTTCAAAAAACTTAGAAACAAGAATGAAACGTATATCAATTTTCCTAATAATTTTAATTTCATTTTCTGGGTTGTTATATCAGAGTTGCAATCCAAATGATAGCAATACAATTCAAGTTAAAGAAGCAACTATTCCTAGTCAGTTTTCTGACTCAGAAATTTCTTCTAAGGTAAAAGAGATCATGTCGAAGATGGAGGTGATAGATAAAGTAGGAGAAATGACTCAGTTATCTATTGATATGATTTCTGTTGGAAGTCCTTATAATTTGGAAGAACCACACAAATTAGATGAAAAGAAATTAAAAGAAATTTTAGTTGACTCTCGAGTTGGTTCTATTTTAAATGTTGGTGGTCATGCATACACACAAGATCATTGGCATAAAATAATCAATCGAATTCAGGAAATCGCAACAAAAGAAAAACCAACAGGTATTCCTGTTCTATATGGAATCGATGCTATTCATGGTATGAATTATACCACAGATGGTACACTCTTTCCTCAAGAAATAAATTTAGCTGCAGCATGGAATCCTTCCTTGGCTACTCAAATGGGAGAGATCTCTGCCTACGAAACTAGAGCTTCTGGTATTCCTTGGAATTTTTCTCCTGTATTAGATATTGGGCGTGATCCTCGATGGTCAAGATTTTGGGAAACATTTGGTGAAGATCCACTTTTGGCAACTACCATGGGAGAAGCAATCATAAGAGGTTATCAAGGAGACGACATCGGACATCCTGAAAAGGTGGCTGCATGTATGAAACATTTTTTAGGATATAGTAGTCCTCGAACTGGAAAAGATCGAACGCCTGCATTCATACCTGAGCGACAAATGAGAGAATTTTATTTGCCAATGTTTGAAAAAGCAATTGAAATTGGAGCTGCTACAGTTATGATTAACTCTGGTGAAATCAATGGTATTCCAGTTCATGCGAATCCACGTATTTTAAAAGATTTATTAAGAGATGAACTTGGTTTTAAAGGGGTGGCAGTTACTGATTGGGAAGATATCATTTACCTCCATGCTAGACATCGAATAGCTAAAGATTATAAGGAAGCGATTAAAATTGCTATCAATGCTGGAATCGATATGAGTATGGTACCGATGGATACTGAATTCACAAAATTGCTTAAAGAGTTAGTAGAGGAAGGTGAAGTTCCAATGAGTAGAATTGATGAAGCGGTGGAAAGAATCTTGACCTTGAAAATGCAATTAGGACTTTTTGATTCACCAAATCATGCCAAGGAAAAATATCCAAAATTTGCCTCAGCTGAACATGTGGAGGCTAGTTTGAAATCAGCAGAGGAGAGTATCACCTTATTAAAAAACAATGAAAACCTTTTACCTCTAGCAAAAGATACTAAAGTTTTAATTACTGGCCCAACGGCAAATTCTATCTTAGCATTAAATGGTGCTTGGGGAAGAAC
Organism: uncultured Saprospiraceae bacterium; assembly: GCA_937981555.1. Lineage (GTDB taxonomy): Bacteria > Bacteroidota > Bacteroidia > Chitinophagales > Saprospiraceae > CAJQQY01. Next base: position 9,235 of record CALJOK010000074.1, on the reverse strand, counting down.
TTGGCAAGGAACAGAAATGAAGTGGCATTCTGATAAGAAGAAAACAATAGTAACAGCACTAGAGGACAAGTTAGGAAAAGGTAAAGTGAATTATGTAGAGGGTGCTTCTATTGATAAAAATATTAATACGGCAAAAGCTGGGGCAGCTGCAAAAAATGCAGATGTAGCAATCGTTTGTTTAGGAGAAATGCCTTATACTGAAAAACCAGGAGACATTGATGATCTAGATTTGCCTAAGGCTCAAATGGATTTAGTACGAGCGGTGGCAAAAGCTGGGAAACCGGTTATAATTATTTTAGTGGAAGGTCGTCCAAGAGTTTTTAATGACGTGGAAGGATTGGCAGCAGGAGTAATTCAGGCTTATTTGCCAGGAGATGAAGGTGGACGTGCAATTGTAAATGTATTGTTAGGAGATGTTAATCCTAGCGGAAAATTACCTTATACTTACCCACGATTCTCTAATTCATTATTGACCTATGATCACAAAGGAACGGATTTGATTAAAAAAGATTTTAGTTGGAATGCCTTTGAACCTCAATACGAATTTGGACATGGATTAAGTTATACTTCATTTGAATATTCCAACTTGAAAGTGGCTGAAAAAATGGGAATGGACGATGAGTTGACTGTTTCATTAACCGTAAAAAATACAGGGGATAGAGATGGAAAAGAAGTTGTCCAATTATTCATTTCTGATAAAGTAGCATCAATTACACCACCTGTAAAACGCCTTCGAGGATTTGAAAAAGTAATGTTGAAAAAAGGGGAAAGTAAAGAAATTTCATTTTCTATCAAGGCTTCTAATTTAGCTTTTGTAGGAACTGAAAATAAATGGATAACTGAACCTGGTGAATTTGAAGTAAATGTTGGCGGAGAAAAAGCGACTTTTTACTTAGGTGAAGCAAAATAAATTTTTTGCCATAAAAATAAAAAAGCCAAATATTTCAATTTGAAATATTTGGCTTTTTGCATTCTTAGCAATTGAATTACTTCTTACGCTTATTTTTAACCAATGCTAATTGATTTCTAAATTCTTGATTATCTGGATGTCTTCGAACTAGCTCCTCCGCAAAGGAAAGCGCTTTATCATATTTCTTTCTTTTAATATACTTTTTTACTCTTTTCTCAACCTTTGAATCACTATCACAATATTCATTATTAGTAGCAAATTTATAAGCTGATTTTTCTAAGACTAATAAATCTGCATCTGGATAATAAGAATCACTTTGAGTTATTAATGAAAAACCAATTGTTAAATCCATCTCAGATTCTCTTGCCCAAGCTTTCCAGTCATCTTTGGTCGAATCTAGAAAGTGAGATAATTTTTCTTCGATCCCCATTCCTAATTTATTAGTGAATTCATAATTTTCCAATTTCCCCTCTTTACTGATGTGAAGCTTTATTTTAGAAAGTCCGACTCGACAGTTGTCAAAAGCCTCTTGAGGATAGCTGATTTTTTCTTTAAATGATTCAATAAAAGCATCAGAACCACCTTGGAATCGGTTGTCCAAAACATAGTAAAATGATGTTTCTTCATCATTTGTAATTTCATTAAGGTTGGCGTTATCATTTGGAGAAATAAAAAAAGAGGAAAGCGTCAATACTCCAAATAAGCCTAGTGTGGCTAAAAGATTCTTCTTCATAATTTGTAATAAATTGGTTAAATATTTAAAATCTGTTTAAAGTTTCTATGAATGATTGAGCATGGGAGGAAGATTGAAGGGAGATATTTTGATCAATTTGAGCTACCCATTTTATTCCATTAATAGCGTTGGTAAGCCAAATTTCTTCAAAATATTTTAGGCGGGTTAATTTGATTGGGTTTTCTTGAACGGTATATCTTTTTTCAGTTGCAATTTCAATAATCGTTTTTCGCATGATTCCTGCGACACAACCTTCTGATAATGAAGGGGTTACGATTTTGTTTTTCTTGATGAAAAAAATATTTGAACTGCTTGCTTCTGAAATTCGATCTTTATCATTCAATAGTATAACATCATCCAAATTTCGTTCCTGTTTATTTAATCCAGCCAAAATATAAGGTGAACTATTACAGGTTTTATAATTTGAAATTGGGGAGCAAGGCAATTTGATTTCATCAAAAACACCAAGGTGCAATCCTTTTTTATTGAGAACAAAATTAGGAGAGGAGAGGGAAGAAGTTGAAATCAAAAATTGAGGACGATTATTCTTCGGAGTGTAAAGTCCACCTCTAGATCGAAAAATAGTTATTCGAATTCGAGCATTTCCAGTTGCGATCTTTTTGATTTCTCTTTTGAAGAATGCTGGAGTATATTTTTTTGGGACTTTATATTTGAAAAAATGTAAACCTTGTAACAATCTACTTACGTGGTTTTCCAAAAATGGAATATTCCCTTCGGACATTCTGATTGTTTCGAACAAAGCATCTCCATATAGAAATGCACGATTATCACTATTAAAAGTCGGTTGCTCAGAAGGGAGTATTTCCCCATTAAAATTAATATTCATTTTTTATTTTATCATGTTTTGAGTAGAGACAAGGCATGCTTTGTCTCTACTCAAAGTCGGACTAATTTAATATAATTGAGCCCCATATTTCCCCCAAGGAATACCGCCGAGCATAGTTAATAATCCTAATAAATAGAAAACCCAAGTGATCAAAAATTTTGTCTTTGGCTTAGATTGTCTTTTCGCAACGGAGTACCCAATGGTAATTAACACTATGGCGAAAATCATCATAATCAAATGCGCTGATCCAAAATATCTAAAAACTTCATTGTCTTTCCAGCCTTCAGCAAATGAAATTTTTGGACTTAAATATAACAAGGCTAATCCTAGAAGAAGTTGGACATGGGTAAAAGTCATAGCTAGCAAAGCTGTTTTTTTATCTTGAGCCGTGTAATCTTTGTTTGAAAACCATTTGGTTAATGCTCCAAAAATAGCGACTAGAAGAAGGGCTAAAACGACCCATCGATTGATGGAGTGTAGATGTTTGACGATATTATACATGATGTTTTTTTTGAAAGTTAAAATTGAAGTTGTTTGTTTTAAAAACTCAAGAAAAGCAATTTTTACTTTTAAAAAAAATGTTTTGGAGTTTTAAAATAAAAGAGGTGTTAGGACATTAAGACCCAACACCTCTAGTAAAAACAATATTTTTAATATACTGATTATCAGTTTATTACATTAAGTTATTTCACCACCACAGCTTGATCCCGCTCCCGCTGTACATCCATAACAATGTTGATTAAGAACTACATTCCTTTCTTTCAAAGCTTCTAAATCAAAATTATTTATATGTTGAGATTTTGTAGCAGCTACTTTTAAATCTAGCATCTGATTAAAATCACAATCGTAAACAAACCCTTCCCAGCTGATCGAAATGGTATTTCGACACATCAATCCCATTATAGTACCTGGGTTAAATGCATCCACTAATTTTTGCATATACTCTTCATAATTTCCAGATTCTAAAAGGTAATCTAAAAATCTAGCAATGGGCAAATTGGTGATCGCAAATAAATTATGGAAAACTATGTCATATTTTCTTTTCAATTGTCGCTTAAATTCGGCTTCTAAAGTTTCTTGAGAGCCTGGTAAAAATGCGCCTGAAGGATTAAAGACTAAATCTAATTTCAGATCGCTTCCTTCTTGTCCATAACCTACCGCATTGAGTAACTTGAGTGCTTCAATCGAATCCTCAAAAACACCATCTCCACGTTGACTATCCGTTCTAGTTTTGCTAAAGTAAGGCAAAGAAGAAACGATATGAACTTTATGTTTTGCCAAAAATTCTGGAAGGTCGCTATATTTTGCATGTGCTTTAATAATAGTCAAATTACATCTGTCGATTACTTGTTTGCCTAATTTTGTACACTCCTCGACAAACCATCTGAAGTGAGGATTCATCTCTGGAGCACCACCAGTAATATCAACTGTATGAATTGTAGGGATACTGGCAATGATTTCTAAACATCTTTGCAAAGTAGCTTTATTCATATTTTCTTCCTTTCTATCTGGACCAGCATCGACATGGCAATGTGCGCAAGTTTGATTACATAGTTTTCCAATATTGAGTTGGAAAATTTCTAAAGTAGAAGGAGTTAAAACTGGAAATCCATTATCACTTAATCTCTCTGAGAAATTTGGGAACTTAGCATCTACGATTTCTTTTCCATTCAAAACTTTTAACTGGAAAAATGAATCAGACAAATTATTACCCGTTCTTTTTAAAGTTTTACCTTTTTGTTTAATTGCCATTTTATTATTTAATTTCTAATTTTTATTCTCTAGTCGTTTCTTATAATATGTTGAAAACCAGATAGTTAAACATTAATTAAAGGAAAAATTTACATGGTTAATTTTTTCACTTTATTCATCATTTGGACTCCATAAACTAAAGTTGCTCCACTTTGAATTGCTGCTGCGACATGGATAGCTTCCATCATTTGTTCTTCATCAGCTCCTTTTTTCAAACAATCTGAAGAGTAAGCATCAATACAATAAGGACATTTTACAGTATGAGAAACGGCCAATGCAATTAATGCTTTTTCCCGTTCGGTTAAAGCTCCTTCTTGGAAAACCGAACCATAATAATCAAAGAATTTTTTTCCATATTCCTCTTGCCATTCTGTAATGTTTCCAAATTTTTTAAGATCATCAGGGTTGAAATAACTGTCTTTATTCATGACTGGTTTATTTTAAAATTTAAAATGCGAATTTTTATACTAATGTTTACGGTATTGTAAGTTTAATTCAGTTTTTTTGCCCTAACTGTTTTCCTAGGGACATTTATCAAGAAGCCTAACATAAAATTGTATTTACGTAACTTTAAATAAGTTGTTTTTTTTTGAAGAAACATCTTTGAAAAAACGTTTGAAAAGCGCAGACTATATTCCAGTTTTTTTGTATTATTTGATCAAAAGAGGCGGACATCTTTTATCTAAATATCTAATTCTTAATTAAGCATTAATTCAAAAACAAAGAAAGAATTTTAAATATGACTATCAAAATTAAATTATATTTTATAATCCTTGTTTCAATCTTTTCCTTTTTTAGTTGTCAAGAAACGGAACCAGATTTTAAAAGTTTACCTGCTTTGACTTCTAAAGGGATTATGGCTGTTATTGAAATTCCTTCTGGAACTAATCGAAAAATTGAATATAATCCTTCTACACTACGATTTGAGATTGATATAAAGAATGGAAAAGAAAGAGTAATTGACTTTTTGCCTTATCCAGGTAATTATGGATTTATTCCATCTACATTAATGGATGAAGAACGAGGAGGTGATGGAGATGCTTTAGATATTTTGATCATTGCCGAAAGTTTGGAAACAGGTGATACTATTTCAGTCATTCCAATTGGTACTTTATTACTAAATGATTCAGGTGAATTGGATACAAAGATTATTGCAGTTCCTGCTGACCCCGCTAAACGAGTTATTCAAGCAACAGATTATCAAACTTTTACGGTTAAATATAATATGGCTCAAAAAATTATTGAAAATTGGTTTTTAAATTATAAAGGTCTTGGAATTACTGCATTGATTGGTTGGAGAAATGATAATTACGCCATGCAAGAGATTCAAAAATGGAAAGTAGAGGAATGATGAATTTTTATAGAGATTAGAAGAAATCGATCATTTAGTCGAAAAAAATATAAATTAATCTCACAATTAAAGTATTTCAAGAATCAATTAAATTTTTCTCCATTTTTGTTTTATTTGAACTTGTTAAGTCTCATTAATCGAAAACAATTCTTATGAATAAGTGTTAATTTTGATGGACAAAACAAACTTAAATGGAATGTAAAGAATCAACTAACGTTTTGCAGAAAGGAATGACTAACGGATACTTATTACCCCAAAAAGATATTAGTGTTGTAATCTATCACTCGATTCATGATGTGAATGAGGATTGGGACGCTGCTGCACCTATTCATAATCTTTTTTTGCAAACAAAATACCTTCAACTTCTCGAAGACAACCCGCCTGAAAATGTTCACTTCGTTTATATGTTATATTATAAAAAATCGAAACCAGTAGGGGTTGCGATAGGTCAGGTTGGAAATTTTAGTGCGGAGAAAAGTATTAATGAGAATATTGAACTAGAGGAAAAAAAGAACCCTTGCCCATTTTCGGTCATTACCAATTTTATCAAAAGTTTTGTAGCAAAGAAAGTAGATATTACCGCTTTCGTTTGCGGTAATGCATTGCTGACTGGGGAAAGTCATAATATTTGTTTTCGGAATGGAGAAGTCTCAGAAGAAGCGGAGTATCATATTTTGAATGATACAATGAAATTTGTTCATAAGGAATTAGATAAAAAAGGTATTCACATCACCTTAACTTACCTTAAAGAATATCACCATCGACAACGACCTCATGCTCAAAAACTATTGGTGGAGAAAAATAAATTCCATGAATTTACGGCTCAACCAAACATGGTTTTAGATTTTAGAGAAGATTGGAACAGCTTTGATGATTATCTCGCAGCCATGTCTTCCAAGTATCGAGTGCGAGTTAAAAGAGCCTTTAAAAAAGGTGTTGCGATTGAAAGAAAAGAATTAAGTATTCATGATATTGAAGAAAATTTAGATCGTATTTATGATTTGTATTCGAGAATTGCCGAAGGGTCCGTTTTTAATTTAGTGAAATTAAATCCACGATATTTTGTAGCGTTAAAGGAGAAGTTAGGGGAAGATTTTAAAATGACTGGATATTATATTGAGGGAAAATTAGCGGCATTTTTTACGACCATAAAAAATTACCACGAACTGGAAGCGCACTTTTTAGGATATGATGAAGCTTATAATCGAGAGCATCAAATGTATTTGAATATCCTTTACGATATCATCAAAATAGGTTTTGAACAAGAATGTAAATGTATTGTTTTTGCTCGAACTGCTTTAGAAATAAAGAGTTCGGTAGGAGCGGAGCCACATGAAATGTATTGGTATTTGCGACATCGAAATAAAATTTCTAATCGCTTTCTTTCGCAGATTGTGGATTATCTAAATCCAAAAGATGATTGGGTACAACGTAAACCTTTTAAGGATCAAGCGTAAAATAAAAAAGCCGAATTCAATATTTTGAATTCGGCTTTTTTATTTCTGTTGAAGTTATTTGGTAAAAACTCTCACGTTCTTAACTCCTTGAGTAGGAAGGAAAGTCATGGTGAATTTATTAGAATTTATGCTTTCTAAAATGATTCTGTCTGAATTTTTATTAGAAAAAATTCTTTCATTTCCTTCTTCTGAAACTAAAGAAAAGATTTCTTGTGATTTTGAATCAATCAACTGAAGACCAATATTTCGCATTTCTTTTAAAATAAATTCATCACAAAGAATGGTGGATTTATTAACTTTTTGCCATTCCACCAGAGTATCATTTTCTCTCCATGCGCCAAGAATCCATTCCATTTGTTGAGTTACCGTCAAATATTCTTTAACAGGATCATTAGATTTTTTTGATGCTGAAACTCTAGCGCTTGACTCAGGAGCTTTTGAATTATGAGAGATTGCATCCATTGATGCTGATTCATTTATTTCCTGTGAAAAAATATCTGCTTCTACCTGAGTTTTATTTTTTTTCATGGCAAGCATTTCATTGGCGAGTCCTTCAGGGCGATTTACACTTCCTGTAAATGTCTTATTAGAAGCTAATAATTTTTTTGCTTGAGTACCTTCTTGAATTGGATTTGCGTAGCGTTCTTTGAGTTCTTTTTGAAATTCTACGACAAGTCTAACATTAGTGCTTGCATCGGTATAAACGGTTTCTAAATCTTGAACAATCCAATTTTCAATTGGATTGGCTTCCTTTGCATTTGCAAATTGAGAACTTTGTTTGTCTGACAAAACGGTGATGAGTGAAATCACCGCAACCAAAGCAACCACCGCTGCTGCCATTGCAATTTGGCGATACAAGAAGGTGTTTCCACGACTTCGTTGATTGTCTAATTTACTCTCCAATCTTTCCCACGTTCTCGCAGAAGGACGTTCTTCCAACTTGTGTTGGTTGTCACGGATTAAATCGGATATATCTTTTTTATCTTTCATTATATTGAAATTGTGTTTTCTCTAAATTTCATTGGTGGAAATTGAAATCCACTTTATTATTAATTTTATCAAATTTATTGATGATTGCATAATCTCTAATCGCTCTTGAAAAGTAATCGGCTCTTTCCCAAATATTTACTTTCTTGCCATTAGAAAAATATGATTTATCACAATCGATTTTTTCACATAAATATCTATCTCTTAAAATGTAGACTTCATTATTGTTAATAAAATACTCTTTTAGTTTTTCTGATTTTAAAAAATCTTCAAAGAGGATTTGCTCCGTAATTTTATTTTTTTGACTAAAACAAGAAGTCAAAACGAAAAGTAGGATTAACAGTAGAAAATATTTATTCATAATATTCATTTTTAAAATATAAATAACAATGAACTTACCATTAATAATAAAACTCCACCAACCCCAGGGATTTGATTTTCTCTAACTAATTTTTGCAATCGTTTTTTTGCTAAAATTAATTGAGACTTTGAAGTATTAATACTGATACCTAATTGCTCGGCGATCTCTCGATGTTTGAAACCTTCCACCACATATAAATTGAAAATCGTACGATAGCCTGTAGGTAATTTATCTAACAAGGCTAAAATATCTTGCGCTTCTAATTCATCTTGAATAGTAATAAATGACTGGATTTCAATATTACTAATCTCTACGGTCATCTTAAAATTCTTATTCTTTCTAAGATGCATCAAAGCTTCATTCACCACTATACGTCGAATCCAACCTTCGAAGCTTCCGTCACCTTTATACATATCAATTTTCGAAATGGCCTTAAAAAGTCCTTCCACCAAAACGTCTTCTGCGTCTTCATGGTTCTTTAAATATCGCTTGCAGACTCCAAACATTTTCGGAGAATACTTTTCGTAAAGCGCTTGTTGAGCGTGACGATCCTGCTTACGACAACCTTGTATAATTTCTTGTTCAGTCACATTGGTAGTTTTCGAGTGAACTAATATTGGTTACGACGATTTGGTATTTTCTATAAAATTAAAAGTTTTTATTATAAATCAAACTTTTCATTTTTATTCGTTTTCCTATTTATTAACTCATGTTACGCACTCAAGAAATTAGTCTTGAGTAATTTAAGTTCATTGAAAGCTGCTTTATTAGCAGCAAGGTAAATTTTAGATTTCATAGCAAAGTGATTCAACTTGCTAGAAAACTTTAGTTTTTCAA
>CALJOK010000073.1 GCA_937981555.1 uncultured Saprospiraceae bacterium | reverse complement strand
TTGGATTCAAAAAGACTAAACAGTTTGAAACTCGCTTTGCTCAAACAGCAAACTGTTTTTAACGCCTTTTTAAATCCAGTTTTCCTAAAAAGAATAAGGCCGGAAGTAAATGGCCGCGTTTGGTTTTCAAATGGAAAGAGAAAGGTTTCGGTTTTAAATGTTTCTAAGTCATATTAGTATTGATTTGAAATACCAAGATTTTATCTCCCATTGTTCTACTTTTTTTTTCCTTGAAGAAAAATAAAGTAGCAAAAAAAAATTCAAGGCTGTATTCTTTTTTTAACGGAAAATTGGATTCAAAAAGACTAAACAGTTTGAAACTCGCTTTGCTCAAACAGCAAACTGTTTTTAACGCCTTTTTAAATCCAATTTTCCTAAAAAGAATAAGGCCGGAAGTAAATGGCCGCGTTTGGTTTTAAAATGGAAAGAGAAAGGTTTCGGTTCTTGAACGCGGAGACGCAGAGTTTTTTTTGTAGAACTCTGCGTTTCCCTGTTTAATCTTTTTTATAAAAATCACTTACATACTCTACCCATTTCTCAGGACTTCCTATTTGACAAAAATGCCCTAGTCCTTTCATGATGGTCAGCGTCGCATTTTGACAAATGTTCTCTATTAAGTAATGTGCCATTTCAATTCTCGCCACCGCATCTTCATTGCCCCAACAAATATGAACGGGTAATTTTGTCTGCGCCAAAGCGGGTAACCAACGTGTTTTTTCAAATCGTTTCCGGTCATTTAAATACTTAATGGTGAGGTAGGATTTTTTGTGGCCGTCTTGCAATGTGTTTCCCTCCCAGAGTAATTTGATATCTTCGACTGATAAATTTTTATTGCCGTGTGCGCTTCGAACTTGTTGGTCGAATATCTTAAACGTCGTCATGTTCTTAATCAGATAACCGTAGTTCGATAACAATAATTTTTGTGTAATTCTTAAACTAGCTAATTCCAAAACCATACTCCCATTTGTAAAAGTCAAACTTTGCAATCCTTCGGAAAACCATGCGGGCATTAAGTCATTTTCATGGCGCGCAAGAATCTCGGTTGCTACACTATCACCCATATCGTGAGAAAGTAAATGTCCGCCTTTGATGCCAAAATGTTTCCAAACTTCAAAGACGGTATCTGCTTGTTCAAAAAGGGAGTAAGTATAATTTTCTGTCGGTTTATCACTCAGTCCATAGCCCAACATGTCGAACAAAATGATTCGATCAAATTTCCCTAACAATGCATTTACAACTTTATGGAAAGAGTAAGAAGACTCGGGGAAGCCATGAATCAGCAATAATGTTTTCTTAGCGGAAGCAGTTGGACTGCCGAGTTGTTTGACAAAAAGTTGATGTTGAAAAGGGCTGTAGGAAATGAATTCACCTGAGGTTTTCCAAGTTGATAGTTGTGGTGACATCGTTTTGTTTTGTTTAATCCTAATCTAAAATTACATTGGAAGAATTTTCGGAAATAATCTTCATCATCTTTTGTGCAGTCTCATGTCCTGCATTTTGGTTTTGCCCTGTGACGAATCTTTTTTCGTTATCAATAACAGTTAAGTTTTGCAACATATCTCTAAAACCAGTTTTACTTTTATAATCAGCCCCTGCTTTTATTAGTTCTGTTTCTGGATGTTGGGGAGTGATGTTGATAAATAATTCTTTCAATTGTTTATTGGTTACTCCAGTTATTTCTCTTCCTTTGATGAGTAAGTTACCAGTCGTATCTTGAGCTTGAATTAATCCCAATGCACCATGACAAACACTTCCGATGATTGGCGTTTTGGCATAATAAGCTTCGCTAATTCTTTCACCCAATTCCTTTGAGTAACCTAAATCATAAGCTGCACCCCAACCTCCCGCTAAAAAAATAGCATCATATTTCGTAAAATCTACCACATCAATTTTTAAAGAGGTTTTTACTTTTTGTTGGAAAGTTTCATCTTTAAGATATCGACTATCTGCTTTCGTTTTTATCATGTATAAAAATGACATCGGGTCGATAGGAATTTTTCCACCTTTAATACTTGCTACATCGACCTCCATTTTTGCATCCAAAAATTCATAATATGGTACGGTCATTTCGGAAGCAAAAACGCCTGTAGATTTTCCAGTTGTTTTTCCTGGAGCATTCAACGTTCCATGGCTGGTGGTGATGATTAATGCTTTTTTGTTTTCAAGGTTAAATTGCTTTCCGACATAACTTGGATGTAACCCTACCGCTTTTAAGATGGATGGTAAGGCTATGGCGAATATTATAAGGGTTCCTAAAATGATTGCTGCTGTTGTCATGACTTTCTTTTTAAAATTTATTTAATATATTTTTAAAATAAAAAGTAAGCAGTAATAATAGCTAAGACGGAATGTAAAACCGCAATCTTAGTATCTGCTTTTTCCCCTGCAAAATTTGAGATGGTGATGGCAAGTGCCACGAATGTATGAAAGACTAAAAATACGATTAGGAAAGTTTGGTGCAATTCCACAAAATTGAAATGTAGTCCAACGATTGCAGCAAAGGTTCCAATGGCAATAGCTGCTGCGCCATACATTCGAGCAGCGGTGAGTGCTTCGTTGGATACTTTTTTTAGATGAGGCAGCAAACTAGGTTTTAATAAAAAAACTAAGCCAATGAGTATTTCTCCAAATCCTGTAATTAAAATAAATAATTTCATGTTTTATCGTTTTGATATGATTAAAGCAGTTCGTTCCAATCCTGCGGTTCGATGAGTTAATGCCTTTTTGTAACCGGGCATTTTTTCTAAAGAAAATATTTTTAAAGGGTTGGAATATTCCATGATACCGATGCCTTCCCATGAGCCTGTGGTTGCTTCGGGTGCATTGGTTTCGAGAATCGGTTTTCCCATTCTTCCTGCCAAAACTAAATTTCCTCCAGTCATGATCACACTTCGCAGGGCGACAAGACCATAGCGTTTATAATAAGCAGTTGCACCTGTAACATTTGATTCCCCATTTAGATATTTTGCTTGAGGATAAGTTTGCAAAAGATTAATCATAAATGCTTTTGAGGATCGAGTGTTGGCAAGGTGGCGACTGACTTGTTTTTTTGTTGGTGCAATTCCACCTGCTGTTTTAAAAGATGCTAACACATTATTGACGGATAATTTTTCACCTGATTTATCAAAAAAATAAGCGAACGGGCGGAGCAACTTAAATAGAGAAATAATAAATTTTGGCGGCATGGTTTTGTGAACTGCAAAAACTTGTAAGTGTTCAACTGCTTCACTTTTGATTTTACTTTTTACCGCATTTTCTACGGCTGTGAAATTGGGGAACTCAACGATGGCAGCGTGAGTCCAAAAAATATCTCCAGCACCAATAAAAGTATATTCGCAATTCCACCAATGACTGCATCGAGCTTGCTGTTGAGCAAACTGTTCTTTGATTGATTCCCCGTTATCGGTTGCATTTTTTAATTTAAAAAAATAAAAAAAGATCGTCCTACTTTGGAGGTTAGAGATGGATTCTATATTTGGTAAAAGTGGTTGCATGAATTTTATTAGCGTATTATTTGAATTCGATCACTCCATCATTCAATGCATTTTTCTCAAAAATATCTTTATCATAAAAATAACTTTGCTCTACTTTCCAAGGTGCTCTCGAACCTGTTTTGGGAAGACGATCTAGTACTTTTAAAATATACCCTGGCGTAAAATCCATATAAGGTCTTAATTCCAAATTAGGATCATTTTGCTTGGGACAACATTGGGTGAATTTATTTTTATCCATATAATTAATTAGCCGACACACATATTGACTCACCATATCACATTTCAAGGTCCAAGAGGCATTCGTATATCCGAAGGCTAAAGACATATTTGGAATATCGCTAAACATGCAACCTTTGTAAGAAACTGTTTTGGCGAAATCCACCAATTGCCCATCCACCTCAATATCAAAATTACTGACGACAGTCGCTTTTAAACCAGTTGCCGTAACGATCATATCAGCCGTTAAAGTTTTTCCAGATTTCAGTTGAATACCCTCTTCGGTAAACTGTTCGATATGATCGGTGACGATATCCGCCTTCTTCGAATTAAGGACATCAAAAAAATCTCCATCAGGCACCAGACACAATCGTTCATCCCATGGCGCATACTTAGGGGTAAAATGAGTCGCCACATCAACGGTAGCTCCGACAGATTTTTCGACCCCTTTTAGCAAGGATTTTTTGATGAAGTCAGGATATTTTCTTGCTAGAGAATAAGTGAATTGTTGCCAACGGATTTTTCGCCAACGGTTAATTTTAAAAGCAAATTTTTCAGGGAAAATTTTATACATCAATTGCCCGAAAGAATCGATGGAGGGTTGCGACACAATATAAGTGGGACTGCGTTGCAGCATGGTAACATGAGTTGCTTTTTTCGCCAGCGAAGGAATTAACGTGATGGCCGTTGCCCCACTTCCGATGACAATAATCTTTTTATCGGTGTAGTCAATATCTTCGGTCCATTTTTGAGGATGGATAATTTGGCCTTTGAAATTTTCGCTTCCAGGGAAGGAAGGCGTGTTTCCTTTTTTATAATCATAATAGCCGGTGCAAAGTGATAAAAAAGAACAAGTGAAAATTTTTGGTTGATCCGTATTAGGTGTATTGACGGAGATGGTCCAAGTGGAAGTTGCGGAAGACCAAGTGGCTTTGTTGACTCGATGCTCAAACAAAATATGTTGATCGATCCCTTCGTCCTTGATGGTGTCTTCTAGGTATTCGATAATGGATTCTCGAGGTGCGATAGTTTTGGCATTGGTCCAAGGTCGGAAGGCAAAACCAAAAGTGTACATATCAGAATCCGAGCGAATACCTGGATAACGAAAAAGATCCCACGTGCCGCCTATATTTTTTCTTCCTTCGAGGATGGCGTAGGTTTTATGGGGACAATCTGTTTGCATATAATGAGCAGCGCTGATTCCTGAGATTCCTGCTCCAATGATTAATGTGTCGAAGTGAGTTGGATTCATTAAATGTTTTATTATTGTTTTTTTATTTCGTTTTACATTCTGGATGTTGGTGGATGTATGGAGCATTGTTCTTTTTTTCATTGAAAAAAAAAAGAACCAAAAAATTCTATACGAAAAAATAGCTTAACACAAGGCAGGCTCCCGCTCCCTCATTTTAATTTCCTTTCACTCTTTGATGCTCTGGCATCAAGCAGCTCGGGTCCTCACCCGCTCCTTACTTCTCATGGTTTTCCTTCCAATTTTAATTTGTTTAAAAAAAGACAAATTTTACTTTCTAAGTGAAAGTAAATTCTGATGCGTGATATCATTTGTACTTCTTTACATTGGATTTTTTTGAATAAATTGATGCGTTCGATCTGCCATAATTTCTCCAATATCTTCTTGGATAAAATGGTTGGCATTTTCAAATTGTTCATGATTTTGATCTTTAGCGCCAGGAATTCTTGCGACCCATTTTTTTTGAATGGAGCGTCTGCCGAGTAAACCATCTTTTAATCCGATTAAAGATAGAAATGGTTTTTTAAAATTTTTCAACCCTTCGATAGCTGCCATCTGTTGACCTCGAACACCTGCATTCATGGAAGGCAACGTTCGCGGACCCGCCATAAAAATAAAAGAAGGAAAGGGCGCTTCGTAACCTGCTGTTTCCGCATCGGTTAGATTTACTTCCGTTGAAAGGTTCATCACTTCACCCACAAAAGTATTCATATTGGTCAAACAATAAAGTATCCATGACTGAAACCAAAATTCCATTCCCTTAAGTACGTATTTTGCGACGGCAGGTTTTAGTGCTTTTACTTTTGGATTGACGACGACAGGGTTAGGAATATAAAATGGATTGGAGTCTGCTTTGGAAGAAGGCAAATCTCCATTCGCTAAGATCACTCGGGCAAAGTAGTTAGGATTTTCTCCCACTAATCGCATTCCAATTAAACTTCCCCAATCTTGCACAAAAACGGTTACATTTTGTAATTCCATTTTTTGGATAAATGCTAAAATGTCTTGGCAATGTTGATCGTAGGTATGGTACTTTTCTTGGATGGGTTTATCTGACTTTCCCATTCCAATCAAATCTGGTGCAATGCATCGGTAGCCTTTTTCGACCAAACCTTTAATCATTTTTCGATAGAGGTAAGACCAGGTTGGTTGTCCATGCAGCATCAAAACTATTTCACCATCCTTTGGGCCTTCTGCCACGTAATGCATTCGAAGACCATTAATGTCTGCATAGTTTTCTGTGAAAGAATAACCTGATAAATTGTCAAATCGTTCGGCAGGAGTTCGTACAAATTCCAAACCGGTATCGGTTTTATGAATTGGAACGGTGCTGTCCCAAAATGCTTCATTTGGATATGGTGCAACTTCTTGAACGGTACTACCTCCTCCTTTTTGAAAATCAATTTTGATGGGAGAAGGAATAAAATTGGAAGAGAACCTTTTTAATTTTTTTGTAAAACTCATAAGTCGATATTTGAATTCAAATGAAATGTTTGAATGTAATAAGTGCCGCTTTAGGAATATCTATAAGAAATTTTAGTTTCTTTTTCTCTCTGACTACGTTAAAAATACTCGTCCTAACATAGACTATGACTGCGTTTTTTGCCTCATCAGAGATGAAAAATAATTCTAAAATTTCATTCACACATATTTCTGAATCGGCACTTAAAATTAGGTTTTAATACCTAAAAAATAAAATAATTAGGATTTTATTTTTTAGTTTTGTTATCATAAATTTTATTCGATATGAAAAAAACGCAAAAGAAGATTGTCGTTACGGCAATTGCTTTGTTTAATAAAGGAGGGGTGAGTAATGTCCGTTTACAAGATATTGCAACGCAAGCTGGAATTAGTCAGGGGAATCTTTCTTATCATTACAAAACTAAAAAGGATTTGATGGAAGCCGTTTTGTCCTACATGATTAAAGAAAGAGAGGAGATTGGGAGTACGATGCAAAAATTGATCGAAAATACAGATGTAGTTTCCATCATTAAAAACTATTTGCGTTTACAAATTGGTTTTCGATTTTTTTACCGAGACATTTTAGAGATCATTAATCTTGTTCCAAAAGCAAAAAAGCAATTTGAACAACAGATTAAAGATGTTGTTAATTTTAATAAGGACGCGATTAATTTATCGATCAAAAAAGGATTTATCATCAAAGAACCCCACGAAGGTCACTATGATTTATTTGTTCAAAATGTTTGGGCGATTTTACATTCTTGGTTAACTAAACGAGAAGTTTTGGGCAATAGGAAAGTGAGTTTGAATGATGCCGTTTTAGCGATTATGGAAATGCATTTTCTTTATTTGACTAAAAAAGGAAAAGTCTTGTATTATGAATGGAAGGAGCAAATACCAAAAATGGCTAAAGGTAAAATGACCATTTCTTAGCATCATTCTGTTTATGCGAATTTAATTCTAGCACTAAAAAAATAAAAATGCAACCATCTAAACTGATTAATTTTTGCTTACTCTTGATTCTTTTACTTTTTTTCTCTTGTCAAAGCGACACGACAAAAGTCTCTACGCCTGAAGGAGAGAAAGAAATTTCGACCGATGTATTACTTAAGACGATTGGCGAAAGTTATGTGTTTGGTTACCCATTAGTTTTGATGGACCTTACCAAAAAAGTTACGACCAATATCGAAGCACCGCATCCAGCTAAACCCGTTGCACCGATCAATCAGCTTGGACATTTTAGAAGTTTTCCTGATCATACTTTGACCGCGATTGTCAAACCAAATGTTGACACCTACTATTCCATCGCTTGGTTTGATTTGGAAAAGGAACCACAAGTGTTATCCATGCCTGCGACGGAGCGATATTATTTGTTGCCGTTTTATGATGCCTATTCTAATATTTTTGCTTCTCCAGGAACTCGAACAACAGGAACTGCGGCACAAACTTTATTGATTGCTGGACCGACTTGGAAAGGAGAAACGCCCGAAGGCATGACTTTGATTCAATCGCCTACGCAGATGACTTGGTTGCTTGGGAGGATTCAGGTGAACAGCGCGGAAGATGGCGCGACGACGGTAAGAGCGATTCAAGATTCGATGCGTTTGGTACCTTTAAGTGAATTTGGCAATGAAAATTATACTCCCCCAGTTGGCATCGTTAAAGCTGAAAATAAAGATATCATTCCAGTAAAAACGATTCAAGAATTAGACGTAAAAACTTATCTCAATCGACTGTCTGAATTGATGATTGCAAATCCACCTGCTGCTGCGGATGCTCCAATATTAGAAAAAATGGCAAAAATTGGTTTTGTTCCTGGACAACCATTTGATGTCAGTACGGATAATTTTATTTTAAGAACGAAGCTTAGTAAACTTCCAGGTTTTATTCATGAAAAGATGGAAGCGCGTCGTGCAGAACCAGACCGAGCACTTTTGAACAATGGTTGGATGATGGTGACGGAAGATATCGGAACTTACAGTACGGATTATTTACGAAGAGCTTATATTGATTTTATTGGATTGGGGGCATTGATTCCAGAGGATGCCGTTTATCCAAATTGTTCCTTTGATAAAAATGGAGATCGCCTCAATGCGAGTAAAAAATATACCATCCATTTTGAATCTAATCAGATTCCGCCCGTCAATGCTTTTTGGTCCTTGACGGCTTATAATGAAGATGAGTTTTTGGTAAAAAATGAATTGAACCGTTTTGCTTTAGGAGATCGAGATGAGTTAAACTTTAATGCAGATGGCTCCTTGGATTTATATATTCAATCCAAAAAACCTAATGAAGATCGAATGCAAAATTGGCTGCCGCTTCCAAAATCAGGGCCTTTTTATTTGACGTTAAGGTTGTATTGGCCGAAGGAAATAGTGATGGATGGGAAATGGGAAATCCCGTTTGTAGTGCCGGTGAAATAATTGAATCGAATATCCAATAACGAAAGAATTCAACTATTTTGTTATTGGATATTCGACTTTGGAATTACTTTAACCAACCCGTAATACTCAATCGATCCTTTGCACTCACCATTACTTCATGTTCCAATAAATCACTTTTAAAAATCACGGTTCTCCCCCACTCTGGCAAAATCGTAACGGCTCCTTCTTCGGTATAAATCATTAATGCACCACCGTCATCGACTTGTCGATTTTGGTTGAGGTAAGTGACGACAGAATATTTTCTACTGTTGTCATTTTTAAATCGATCGATATGTCTTTTGTAAAAAGCGCCTTTTTCGAAGAGCGCGTAATGAAATTCCCAATCTTTAATTCCGGTGTAGCAAGTGCGATTGAGGTACGTACAAAAATCATCAATTTGAAAATTGAAGGCTTTTTCGAAATCATTTTCTGAGTCATTTTCTATCCAGGAAATTTTATCCGAGCGAATAGCGAGTGCTTCTTTTGCGTTGACTTTATTTCCAATATTTGCTTTTTTAAAAACGCCCTCTTGTTCTTTTTTTAATAATAAATTTCTCAAACCGATACAAGTGGCCTCGGTAAAAAATCCATCTACTTGAGCATAATTATTATTGATCAGGTCATCGATAACTTTTTCGTATAATATATTTTTATCCATTTTGAATTACATATTTGTAAAACAAAGGCGAATAAAATTTTCCAAAAGGTTTGATAGATGCACGCAGGACTATCCCTCGTATAATCAACCAAAAGTGGATATAACGCAAAACAGCCTAAAAAGGAGGTAGACTTTTTCAAGGGAAAAAATCTACTATAAAATCTCTTGACGAAGAGTCATCGAATCACTCACGGATTCAATTTATTTTATATTTTATTTTGCATCAAAACTCTTTTGGTTTACTTATAAACCTTCGTTTTGTCATTGGCGATTTGCCAAGTTTTTGAGTGGTTAAAATTTAAGCATGATCTGTGTCTCTCTACTTCTTTCCAATTCTAGTTAGAGGTGAATTGTTGAGTGGTAAATGTAGGTAAGATTTTGAATAAAATAGGTGAGCCGATCATTTATTATTTTCCATTTTCTGTATAATAATCTGGTTGAGCTGCTTGCCAACCATCAGCGAGTTGTTTTGATAATATTTTAACCAACTCCCTGTTTTCCTCCTCTTGTGAAATATTCTTTTTTTCATGTGGATCATTTTTTCGATGGTATAATTCAGCTGATACATACGCTCCCTTTGTTCCCGTTTTATGACTCCAATGATACCATTCAATATAATGATGGGTGGAAGTATTGAGTGAGTACCCCATGTATCTTTTCCCATCTGCCGAAACTTTTGGGCGACGATGGAATTGACTAAAAGCAGCTTTCTTCCAAGGTAAATCAGGATTTTTGAGCAGCGGCATTAAACTAGCCCCTTGCAGATAGTTTGGAATTTCGACATCCGCTAATTCACATAAGGTGGGAAACATATCAACCAATTCTGTGATGCTAAAAGTTTGAACGCCTCTTTTTTCTTGATTAGGATATCGAATAATCATGGGTACTTGTAAGTCAACATTATAGTTAGTCATTTTCCCCCAACTGTTGTGTTCTCCTAATTTCCACCCATGATCGCCCCAGACAATGATGATCGTGTTTTCGTAAATTCCTAAATCTTTCATGTGCGAAACTAAATCTCCTAACAATGCATCTACATAACTTACACTTGCGTAATACCCCTGTTTTAAAATGCGAGCAGTATCCTCATTCATTCGGAAAGAAGAGGTCGGATGACCAATATGGCCAAACCCATCATAATGCCTTAATTCATACATGGAGTTCATATTAAAGATTGGCGCACTTGCAGAATGTTCGGGATTATTGGCTAGTGGAATTTGTTCCCGGTCATACAAGTCCCAATATTTTTTGGGCGCGACAAACGGGAGATGTGGACGAAAAAACCCTAGCCCCAGATAAAACGGTTGATCCATTTTCGCCAATCTCGAAAGCGTTTTTTTAGTTAATTCATTTTGTGCTCCATCGTAATATAAAGAATCATGTACATCAGCCGCTTCCCATGCTGGTCCAGTATTCCAACCATCTGCGTACCTGATCGGTTTTAGTTTTAACAAAGAATCTCTTTTGATCACTTGAGACTTTTGGACTGCCTCGCTGATGTAAAAAGTTTCGCCATCCCTACCCAACCACTCAGGACGTAGATATCGAGCCGGTCTTAAATCTGGTTCATCCCATGAAATAGAATCAGGCATATAGTTATGAAACATCTTCCCAAGATTCACGGTGTGATAACCAAATTTTGAAAAGTATTGGGGCATAGTAACGGTAGCTGGATTTATTTTTCTAAACTTATTCCCAAGGTGCCATACTCTAGTAGAGTCAGGCCTTAGTCCAGTCATCAAACTGGCTCGGGAAGGCGCACATACGGCGGATTGGCAAAATGTATTTCTAAACGTTGCTCCTTCGCTGGCCAGTTTATCGATGTTTGGAGTAATAGCAATCGAGTCACCATATACACCTAAGGTGGGTCGTAGGTCGTCAATAGAAATAAATAGAATATTGGGTTTCTTGTTGACTTTATGCTTTTGATTGGTACAACTAAAGGTGATTAGTATTGACAAAAAGAGGAATGGAAAGAAGCTAGGATAATTTCTCATTATCGTAATTGATATTATTTTTATTAAAAAATCGTAACTGTTTAGCAGGAGGCATCGCTATGCGCTGCCATTGTTTTTATTGTTTATTTCTACCAATGGGAAGGACGCTATGCGCCGACTATCATAAAATAACAAGGGTTTAAAATAGTCAATGGCGCATAGCGCTATTCCCATTGGTAGAAAGTATAAAATTGATCACCTTGCAGCGCATAGGGATGCACCCTGCTGAATAGTTACCAAAAATCAAAGCAAATTTAGCAAGTCCTCTTTTCGATTCCTAGCCACCGGAAGCGTTCGCCCATCTGACAAAAGTAAGTATCCACCTTCCGTTCGAACATATTCTTTAATATGTGAAAGGTTCACTAAATGCGAATTATGCGCTCGATAAAACCCATGACCTTGCAACCATTGCTCCACATCTTTAAGGGTTCGAGAAATTAATTTTTTTCTCCCACCTACTAAATAAATCATGGTATAATTACTTTCAGAACTACACAAGATAATATCTTTTGGCAAAACATATTCGATACTTTCTTTAGTGGCCAAAGCGATCCGATTGGATTTAGCAATAGGTTCTTCTATAGGTGACGTTATGGTTTTTTGTTGAGCAGATGGAAGTTCCTTTTTCTGTTTAAATTTTTCGATGGCTGCTTTAAGCTCTTGGTTTTGAATGGGCTTTAACAAATAATCCAAGACGTTTGCTTTAACTGCTCGAATACCAAATTCATCATAAGCGGTAATCAAAATCACTTCAAATGGAATCGGTTGAGGCAATTCCTCCAACACTTCAAAACCATTAAGTCGAGGCATTTCAACATCTAAGAAAAGAAGATCCGGTGGATTTTTTTTGATAAACTCTAAGCCCTCCATCGAATCAGTAAATTGTTTTACGATTTCAATTTCAGGACAAAATTTTTCCAACTTCCAAGCCAGGGTTGCTACGGAATGTTTTTCATCATCGAGAATAATTGCTCGTATCATTTTTCAGTAATTTGTTTTCAATAATAGTATTTATAAAGGGATTACTAATTCTACTCTCGTTCCTTTTGCTTCGTCTATATCATTTTTTAAATCAAAAATTTGAACAGAAGCTTCTGTATTGGCCAATTGGTTTAAAGTTTCTAATCGGTCTTTGGTAATTTTCATTCCAAAAGATTTTCTTTTGGAAGCAGATTTCGATTTTAGTTTCCCAGCTGCCTCTCTGCCAATTCCATTGTCCTCAATCAAACAAATTAGTGAACCATGATCTCTTCGCAGCACCAAATCAATTCTCCCCTTTTCTCCTTTCTTTTGCATGAGTCCATGCCAAATTGCATTTTCAACATAAGGCTGTAAAAGCATCGGAGGAACTTTAGTTTTTTCGACATCCATTCCTTCTTCTATTTTTATTTCATAGTCAAACAAGTTGTCGAAACGCATACTTTCGATTTCGATATATAATTTGAGTGCTTCCAAATCGTCTTTTAAAGGAACGATAGTATTTTTTGAATTTTGTAAAATCAACCGAATCAATCTCGAAAAACGATTTAAATAATCCGATGCTTTTTCAGGCTCATTACTGATAATATAATATTCAATGGAATTTAAAGAATTGAAAATAAAATGAGGATTCATTTGTGCACGCAGCGCACTCATTTCCATGTCCGCCAATTTTTTTTCATAGTCAGCATGCAACCGTTCTTCTCTCCTCACCTCTCCAATTCGCCATCGATACAATAAATATCCAATTGTAGAAACACCTAAGATAACCAAGGTCCAAAACCAGATCGTCTTCCACCAAGGTGTTGCAATATGAATATCAAAATTCAATTTTTCTTTATTCCAAATACCTTCATTATTGGCCGCTTGCAATTCAAATAAATAATCGCCCGAAGGCACATTCGTAAAATTAGCAAAACGTCTATCGCTCGTTTCTGTCCATTTGTCATCAAAGCCTTTTAACCGATATCGAAATTTATTCTTCATGCCGTGGGTAAACGAGATGGATGAAAAATCAAAAGAGAAAAAGTTTTCAGTATGATCCAAATTCATATGAGAAAGTAGATGAGTTGTGGTGTCTGTTTGCAATGGTTCTTGCAAAACAGATACTCTAGTCAGATATGGTTTGGGTTGTTCCGCATTAGGCAAAAGATTTTTAGGTTCAGCAACCCAAACTTTATTTTTACCTCCTATCACAAAACGACCATCTTCTAAAATTTCAAAATTATATCTAGCCTCTTCGGTCACTCCATAGTTTAAACTATGTTTGACGACATTCATTGTATTTGGATTTATTTCATAAAGATGATCATTACCTAAACACCATAACATTCCTTTTGCATCAACTCTCAAGTAGGAAAAAGCAATAATTTGATGAGAAGACATCAAGTCATATTTTTTAATAATCCCCTTTTCAGGAGCAGCAATTTCTGCATAAGCTAGTAATCCATTATGACTAATAATCCAAACCCTCCCCTGCTGATCTTCCGCAAAATTTCTAACTGCGGGAACTGATTGCTCAGGATTTATTTTTTCTAAAAAATTATAAAAAGTATTTTTCTCCTGATGGAAAACACTAAAACCACCACCTCGTTTGATCCAAATATTCTGTTGACTATCTTCAAATAAACGAGTGACTGCTCCTACATTTATTGAAGGACCTTCAGCATTAAGTTCCTCTTTAAATACCTCCCATTTATTGTTAGAAGGAGTCCAACGAATTAATTTATCATTATTTGTTCCTAACCAAAGCCTTCCTTGACTATCCCAAAGAACAGAATAGGCTTCCGTTTTTATCAGATGAGCAGGGATAGGAAGTGGTTGATATGTTTTACGTTTAGGATCAAAATTAAAAACACCATGCGGTGTGATTATCGTCCAACCTCCAGAAGGTGATTGACTGAAGCCACGGGGCTTTATATCACCATTGGCATGTCTATGTTTTTTGGGAACAAGGTATTTATCCCAGTTGTTTTTCTTGGTGTCTAAAAAGTAAATGCCATCTGCATCGCGAGGTAAAATAGCAAAATCGCTTTCCGGTGTATTCTTTAAAAGGTAATAAGAAAAACCAAAATGCTTAGGATTTAAATGATCAAAGTCATATTGAATAAATTGCTGTTGCGGAGGATCAAAAAGGTAAAGACCATTGCCAGTCATCCAAGCTCTACGTTGACTATCAATAAAACTTACGCCATAAAATTCTCCTTTTTTAATATCATGCCACCGCAATGCGATCCACTTTTGCGTTTCAATATTATAGGTCATCAATCCTTCTAAAGATCTGATCCAAATTTCATTTTCATTTTTTTGAACAATGGGATAGATTGGAGTATTCAGTAATCTATATCCATCAGCCCGTTCTTTGGGAGCATCATTTAAGATAAGTAGTGGATAAAATTCAGCAATTTTCGGATCAAAAATATACACCGTTGCGTACCATGAAGTCAAATATATTAAGCCATTGCTATGCTGGTAAATAGAGCGAAATGAATTTTCAGGCAAAAATGTTTTTTCATTAGTTTTGGGATTATGAAACCATTTCATCTCATGCGTCACAGCATTAACCTGCAATAATCCCGCAATCGTTGCTGCCCAAATAATCGAGTCATTAAAGCGGTCTTGTTGAATACCTAAGATGTGATCCACTCTCCAGGCGGCAGGAAAATGACGCGACACTTCTTCATGAGGAAAATGATAACATCTAAAAGTATCTGCCTCTGGAGAATATCGAAAAATTCCATCTGTAAAAGTTCCCATCCATATTTCTCCATTTTTTGCTTTATCCAAACACAGCACCCTGGTCGGATATTTTTTATCCAAAGTATCGCTGACCTGAAAATTTCTGAATTGGAAATTTCTGCATTTTTCGGTTTGTAAATCCATCATGGAAAAACTCAAATGAGTTCCCATATATAAATTTTGGGAATCAGCAATGATTGGCGTAATTCGATTATCATAAATCGTAGTGGAATCTGCTGGATCGTATTGGAAGTTTTTAAATTGTGTTCCATCAAATCGACTTAACCCATCACCTGTTCCGATCCAAATAAACCCATCATCAGTTTCGGTAACCGAGCGAATAAAGTTACTGGGCAATCCATCATCTTTGGTAAAGCGGATACTCGTTTCCAATTTTACTTCCTCCGTAAATACATTGTTATTTTTCTGTCCAAAACAAAAGATGGGCAAAAAAACAATCAATATAGAAAGCATGACGCTGGCGCTAATTTCTTTTTGGAAAAAATCCAATTCGATTCGAAAATCTTGAAGGTGATATTTTGTATGTTGTTTAATTGTGTAAATGGTTTTTTGGTAAACTAGCTAAAAAGATATTTCCCCAGTACTAAAAAGGCAACTCCTTTTATCGTACACCAACAAATATAAATAATCAACGCTTTTTTACCGTATTTTTTAAAATGCTTTTTCATCATAAAATTTTGGTTTTAAGGAGATAAAAAAATACTGCAATCTCCATCCTTTTACCTTTTTATAAAAGATAGATGTTTTCATTTTTTTTGGAGCAAAAGGAAAAGATGAAGAATGCAGTCAAACAAAACAGTTCTCTAATGATACCTGATTTTTAAATCACCTCTTGTTCCTTCTTTTTAGCAATAGATTTATAAACGGGTTCTGTTGATTTTCTATTAAAAAAACTTGGAATAATCATCGGAACTTGGTCTGCATATTTTCGATAAAGATCACCAAAGTGAGTCATCAAATCTTTCTCTTCCCATTGAATGGCCTTCAGCGTATAAATCGTAAAAACAGTAGCAAATAAAAATCGAGTAACGGACATCGTACCCGCTGACCAGAAGGCAAGCAGTATTCCAAAGTATAATGGATGTCGCACAAACTTATAAAGGAACGGTGTACCAAATGCTAAAGGAGTATATGGTTTTCCTCGGAAGTTTAACCATACCTGTCTCAATCCAAAAAGGTCAAAATGATTGATTAAAAAACTAGAGACAAATACTAAGGCATAACCTAAAGCAAATGTTCCCCAAAGTACTCCTACCACAAATGAGTTTTCGATTTCCCAAACAACTCCGCCCAATGGCTGCCAAAAATAAAACATCACCACTAAGGCTATGCTTGAAAAAAGCACAAACGTACTTCGTTCCATTGCTTCTGGAATCATCTTCAACCACCATTCTTTAAACCAAGCTCTGGCCATGATACTATGTTGTACGCCAAATAAAAGGATGAGTGAAATGTTAGTCACTACTGCTTGCCATAGTGGCACAACCAATTCGCCATCAATTCCTTTTGGCACAAATAAGTTTCCCGTAAATCCAATCAGGTAAAGAAAACTACCGAAGAATGCGAAGTAACTAATTACGCCGTAAATTAAAATCCCTGTTCGTTTCATTGTTTTCGATTTTTAAAAGTTATTAAATTTCTAAATAGAATCAGATTCCATTTTTGAATTATTCTTAATGTAAATGTAGGGTGGATACCTGCAAGGAATTGAAGTAGATTAGTAGTTGGCTTGCTTAATGAGTCATTGGTATTGATTGGTGAGTGGGGAAATTTCAATTCAATTTTTTTTATAAAATTAATCCTACTAAAATAAAGCTACTAAGGAATCATCGCATCTATTCCGTTACTCAAATACTGCTCCTCTCCTTTTTCTTTTAGTTTAGCTTACATTATCAAATTGATTATTTCACCAAGAGATTTGATTTTAGAATAAGTCTAAAATGAATCTTTTAAAATACTTGATAATGAAAACAAATTCAAAAATTAAAACAAAGAAGAAAGCATCCATCATTGGAACAAGTGATGGACACGAGGCCGCTTCGGCACAACATGCGGCCAACGGGAAAGTTACCCGAACACCAGATTACAGTAGGATGAAACAGGAAATTGAAAAGATTAAGAACCCTGTTTCGTTTGAAGAGATTAAAGCATTTTACAACATTGGGTAGATTTATTTTAAAGTTTCCAATAACCAAAATTAAAAATCCCGAATTTTCAATTAAGAAAATTCGGGATACTTTTTTTTTCGAATTATTTTGTGCGGGCAATCTCATGTGGTTGCCCTGAGAAGCGGGATTACCCATTCGGTTGGGCAACCACAAGGTGCCCCTACGATTGCATCAATCTAACAATCTTTTCATATTAGACATTGTGAATTGTTCTAAACGATGGAAGTCATTATCAGAGAGAAACAATTCTTTACATTCTTCCAGAAGTGATTCCGCAGAAAAATATTGATTTAGATGATGGTGAATAATTATTTTTTGAATCCGGACATAGCCATTGTCTTTAGAAAATTCTTTTAGCGTTTTATCAAAAGTTTCTTGTTCTACTTTTGTTAGAATGTGATCTTTTTCTTCTTCTTTGAAAAAAATATCTGAGTGTGCTGCGTATAGTAGAAGATAAGTGAGGAATTCTTTTTTGGTCCATTGACGAGGTGGAGTTGACATAATGATTTGGTTTTTAATTATTAAAAAAAAGATGTTATTTGATTTTTTGTTTACATTAATCCTTTGGAAGAGTCTACCATGATCATGGTTACGAGTCCATAAGTTTTTAACCATGCCCCTTCCACTTCAGGGGTAAAATGTTTTCCCAAGCTTTTCTTTAAAGTATTGATTAAAGTTGCGCCTACGATTTGATAATGATATTCTTCGACGCCATAATTGTTATGCCGTTTTCCTAATGACTTTAGGGCGGGAAGTAATTTTTCAATATGATCTAAACTGGTCACTAATAGTTCAAAGACCTGTGCAAATTTGATGACTTGACTTTTAATATTGGAAATGAATAATTTTTCAACCATTGGATTTACACTAAATAATTCTCGATAAAAGTCTGTGGTGAATTCTTCCATGGACGCTCGAATATTTTGTACACTACCTTGAACTAGAGCAATTTCTTCTTCCGTTAAGTTTTGTGAAAGCAATGCACCTTTTAAAGAAACGGTCGATTCGTTAATTTCTCCTAGTCGAGCAAATCGTAAATCTGCCCCTTCAAAGTTAACTCCGTCCAATGTTGCTCCTTCTAAATTCACCCATCGTAAATTGGCGTTTTCGAAGTTGGCCCAACGACATTCCGAGTTACTTAAATCTGCCCCAGTCAAATTACTATTGAAAAAATTAGCTTCCACCAGATTGGATTCCTTCATGGATGCATAACTAAAATCTGTTTCTTGAAGTGCCGCTTTACTTAAGTTCGCTTTGTCTAATTGCGCATGCGTCATATCAATTCCATTTAATCGCCCGTCCATCAACCATCCTTTTTTTCGCAGCCGTTTAGTGGCATCCAAGGCAAAAGAATTACTCTCGCTGGCAAACTGATTAATCAGTTTATCTTTTTCCTCTCTTCGAATCGCCCAGTTGATAAAATACAATAACATAGCATCTACCATTATCC
Organism: uncultured Saprospiraceae bacterium; assembly: GCA_937981555.1. Classification (GTDB taxonomy): domain Bacteria; phylum Bacteroidota; class Bacteroidia; order Chitinophagales; family Saprospiraceae; genus CAJQQY01. The sequence continues at coordinate 10,181 of CALJOK010000073.1, read as the reverse complement.
CCAACCACTCGCTATAGCTGTCGCCTACTACATTTACAAATCCTTTATTCTCTGCCAAATTCCATCCTGCCATCAATACAATTATGGCTACTATGGCAAAATGAAAACTAATAATATTGATCATATCTATTTTTCCAAAAACCATTTCAAAACCATTTTTGACAAATCCTAAATAGCCTGGTGAAGTATTCGTTTTTGGATTTGTTTTTTTGAGATTAGCCAATTTTGCAAAGATGCACATGATTAATATTTTTTAATTGTAGAAACTGTTTTGTAATTATAGTACAAACATAGGGCGAGTGAGGCATAAAGAAATAGTTGATGAGTGGTTGAAGGCTAGGAATTATCGCTTGGCAGATTAGTTGAGTTTTTGTCAAAAAAAAATAGAATCCGATTTAGAAACCAATGACTCAATTAATCATGCAAGTTGCTCAAGTAGAAGTTCTTTTTACTCAATGGATGAGTAATTGGGAGTGAAGGGTGAGCGTAGGAATGAGTTTCTCAAACAAAAATAATTATTTCAAATCCTGCGAATAATATTATAAATTGTAACTACTTAGAAGAAAAATTTTAAGGTAAAAAATATTAACCAATGGAAAAAGCACTACTAACCATGATTGACAACATGCCTGAAAAAACAGGTAAGTCATTGGAAGAATGGAAGACCATTTTAAAAGAAAAAGGATTTGCCAAGCATGGCGAAGCGATGAAATTTTTAAAAGGAGAGCATGGTGTGACGCATGGATTTGCGAATACGATTGTTCATTTGTCCAAAGAAAATAATGATACGGCAGATGATTTGGTGACAACGCAATACAAGGACAAAGAAGATTTAATACCTGTTTATAAAAAACTGTTGAGCGTGGTGGAAAAATTTGGAAAAGATGTAATTGTCACTCCAAAAAAGACAAGCGTCAGCATCATTCGAAAAAAGCAATTTGCTCTCATTAAACCTGCTACGAAAACTCGAATTGATTTGGGGTTAAAAATAAAAGATAAACCGACGACTGATCGATTAGAAAATTCTGGGCCATTTGGAAGTATGTGTACGCATCGAGTAAGATTGAGTACGGCGAAGGAAGTGGATAAGGAATTAATTGATTGGCTGAAAGAGGCTTATGAAAAAGCAGGGTAGGTTTTTAAGAAAAAAAACTAAATCGACTATAGTAAATACTGTAGTCGATTTTTTTGTAAATGTATTGTTGTACAATAGACTTTATCATTTAATAAAACTCACCAATTTTTTTAAAAAAGATTCTTTCTTTCTTCGAGAAATGGGAATCTTAGAATGGTCTTGAAGTAAAATTAGACCACCATCATCTTTGAGTATTTTTTTTACATAATTCAAATTGACTATATACGATTGGTGGGTGCGAAAAAATGTTCCTGAATCTAAGAGGCATTCCAGTTCTTTCATGTTTTTGGAAACAATAAGTCGTTCGTTATTGATTAAGAAAATAATAGAATAACTCCCTTCCGCTTCAATATGAATAATCTCAGAAAGTTTGATCACATTGACACCTTCGGAAGTTCCTAATAATATTTTTTCAACTTTCTTTTCCTTAACTGTAGAGAGTAAGGCATCAACTTGTTTGATCCAATTTGGTTGGATTCCCTTTTGGGTTTTTTGAATAACCTTTTCTAATTCTAATGGGTTAATTGGTTTTAGCAAATAATCAATAGCATTGTATTTAAAGGCTTTGATTGCAAAGTCGTCATAAGCAGTAATAAAAACAAGTTGAAAATTAGCTTCGGGGAAATGGTTCAGCAAATCGAAACCAGTCCCATCTGTCAGTTCAATATCTAAAAAAATTAACATGGGATTACTTGTTTCAATCAATGTGATCCCATCTTGAACAGAGGCAGCCTCCCCTATTATTTCAATGGAGGAATATTTTTTTAGCAATAGTCGAAGCATGTGTCGTGCATCCTCCTCGTCGTCAATGATTATTGTTTTTATAAAATCCATTTAAGTTTATAGTCTAAATTTTTTTAAGAAAAAATCCCACTTCCGTTCCTTCTATATTTCCATCCCCATCTTTCAAGGTTATAAATTTCATGGGGGCTTCTTTACCCGCAACTTCTAGCCGGCGCTTGGTAATTGACATTCCCATCGGTTGATAAATGCCTGACTTATTTTCATTAAGAGATATGCCATCTCCATTATCGCAAATTCTGACATAAATACTATCATCGGCATCTTTAAAAATCAAATTTATTTTTCCATTACCTTTTTTTCCTTTCATGCCGTGTTTAATAGCATTTTCCACAATGGGTTGAATCATCAATGGAAGGATATAAGTATTGGAGAGCGAAAGTTTTTTGTCTATTTCAAAATGATAGTCGAATTTGTTTTTAAAACGTAATTTTTCGAGGCTTAAATAATTTTTCAAAAAATTTATTTCCTCTTCTAACCCTACTTTTCCATCAGCAGAAGCTTTGAGTACCCAACGGGTGAATGACGCAAACTTAGTAAGGTACGCAACTGCTTGATCATTGTCTTTTTGTAGAATAGCATATTGGATAGAATTGAGGGAATTAAAAATAAAGTGAGGATTCATTTGTGCCTGCAATGCTTTTCGTTCCAATTGATTAATTTCTTGCAACAAAGCATTTTCTTTTCGAAACCCTTCTGCTCGGTTGCGATACCAACCCAATACAAATCCTCCTAAACCTAAAACCACTAACCCTCGAAACCACCAAGTGGTCCACCAAGGAGGCTGAATCCTAAATTGATAATTGGCCGCTGTACTCCACATCCCATCTTCGGTTTGGGATTGTACTTCAAAAAAATATTTACCGGGAACAAGATTAGTGTAACTGGCAGAACGATTTCGAGTTGAATTCCACGAGTCTTTATCCAAGCGAAAGCGGTAAGGTATTTTTCCTGGCATCCGATAGTTGATGGTTAAGAAATGAAATTTGAAATTATTAGATTGAGATGAAAACACATCCTTATTTCCAATGATGAATGCTTCATCATTGACTAGTACTTTTTCAATAATCGGTTGAGGGATTTCTTTTATGGGTTTCGGTTCAATCCATTGGATTAATCCCTTGGAAGTACAGACCCAAATTTGTTTACCATAAGAACGAACCTGAGTAATTTCATTGGAAGGAAGTCCATGCCACATGGTATAACTTTTAATCTGATAACCTGAATCTACAGGAGTAATAGTACTTAAACCTGCCAATGTTCCTACCCATATTTTTCCAGATGAATCGACGTGAATGTTTTCAATCATATTGGAACTTAGTCCGTCCGCTTTAGTAAATTGTTTGAAAAAGTTTCCTTTCCAAAGTAAAACCCCTTCTCCTTTCGTAGCAATAACTAAAGTTGTATCTGCCAATTCATCTATGTCTTCTATGCGCGATTCAAAAGCTTTATGAAAAGGGATTGGCTCTACTATTTTATCATTTTTAAATTCCAATAAACCTCTTCCGCTGCCAATCCAAACTCGATCATCCAAACTTTCTTTTACAGCAAAAAATCGTTCTTTTATTCCAATTTCTGGAGAATACAATTTTGTAGTTTTTTTCTCTAGATCAATTGCCGAAAAGAAATTATGAGAGGTTCCCCAAAGAGTAGGACTGTTTTTTCTTAGGCTCATTTTCCTCCTAATTATTGCAACGAAGCGATTGGTAAGAGGAGACTTGTAATCAAATTTTGTCCACGTTCCATTCTTAAGATAAGAAATGACCTCATTAGTCATCCATAATTCTGCTCGTTTTTCATCATATAATAAGTCGTAAGTAATATTTTTTCCATGAAATGGATTTGTCAACTTTGTTAATTGATTGGTAGAGATATTCAATAAGAAAAGATTCCCATCTCGCAAACCAACAAAAAGTTCCTTTTCATTTTTAAATGAAATGGCAGAAATATAATCTGTGGATAAGCCAATTGAAGTATCCAATATTTTCTGTTCAATATTGGAAGTATAAAAAGCACCATGTTCAATTGTGGAAATCCAAAAACCATTTTTGGAATCTTTAAAAATATGGGTGATTGATTTTCCGAGTAAGAATTGATCAAAATTGTCTGCTAACAAATGACTAGAACTTTTGAATCTTTTTAAACCGTTACCCTGTTGACATCCAATAAAAGTAGTTCCATTTTCTTCTCTGAAAATAGATTTATCATGGAATCTAAAATCTGATACCGTTATCATTTGTAGAGAATCCATTTTCTTTTGATATAAGAAGGTAGAAGAAAAAAAAAGGTCTATTGAATCCTTAAAGTCAAGATGACCAAAATTGGAAGCTATCATTTTTTCTTCCCAAGTTCCTTCCTTTGTTTTAATAGTGTCAACAATCATTTCTACAATTGGAAGTATTTTTAGATGATCTATTCCTTCTGGTATTTTCAAACTTAACTTGAGGGGACTCCTATCTGATGTCCTGCGATTATCTTTACCTATGGAAATTCTTCGATTCGAAGTGTTCTTAAAATACCGGAAAGTATTGTCTTTGGAAAAAGTCAAAACGCCAGATCCAATAATAGAAATATATTTTGTTTCTGTTGATGGGTCGATATAAAAATCAAACAACACATTTCCATTCTGTCCGTATTTTTCAATTAAGTCGTTTTGTGCAAAAGGCAAAATCTCCTCTCCTTTTACAAAATACAAATGCCCATTCATGGTTGCGATCCAAATCACGCCATCGGGTGCTTTCTGTAAAAAGAAAGCGACATGATGTTTTAAGCCTTCCTTTGGGCCATAATTTTTAAACGAATAACCATCGAATCGGCTTACTCCATTATCTGTCGCAAACCACATATAACCTTGGTCATCTTCCAAAGCATAATGTACTTCTGAACTGGGCAGTCCATGTTCGGTAGTGAAATTTCGAAAATAAGGATGAGGATTTTGAGCAAACATTTCGAGGCTCAAAAAAAGTAGGAAAGAAAAAAATAATATATGATTGGTTTTTTTATTCAAAATAATCTTTAAGGTAAATTCTACGAATGGTAAATAAATAGGTTGAGAAATGGTTGAAAAATAACTTGTAGCAATTTGGCCATTATTCCTTAAGTACCGAATATAAAGAAAGCAATACCTAATCCTTCCTAAATTAATCCGAATATAAAGAAGGTCAGAATTTCATTTTTAAACACGATAACTTAAACTCTTTAAAGTCCTTCAAACACGATAAGAAGTATTTTAAACCTTAAACCATTCCGTAGCAGGAAATTATTAAAACCGATTAAAAAAAAGAAAAAAATGAGAAGAATTGTACTAACTATTATCACGCTATTAATTTTTAGTTTTGGAGCGACTGCTCAAAATGTCAATATTCCAGATGCTAATTTTAAAAATTATTTGATTGGGAATAATTCTATTAACACCAATATGGATGCTGAAATTCAAGTGAGTGAAGCGACTGCTTTTGCGGGAGGAATCGATTGTGTAAATTGTAATTTCTCTGATTTAACTGGCATCGAGGCATTTACTGCGCTAACCCTATTAAAGTTCCAAAGCAATAATGTAAGCAACATAGATTTAAGTCAAAATACAGCTTTAGTTGAGTTATGGTGCAACTATAATAACTTTACTACCATAGACTTAAGTCAAAATACAGCTTTAGAAATATTGTATTGTAATAGTAACGTTGACTTAGCAGCTTTAGACCTAAGCCAAAACACCGCTTTAACAAAATTATATTGTGGCGACAATCCTAGTTTAACTACTTTAGACTTAAGCCAAAACACTGCTTTAACGTTTTTGCATTGTGAATACTATATTAGTACTGGCAATTTAACTAGCATAGATCTAAGTCAAAATATAAATTTAACCTATTTCTCTTGTGCTTTGAGTGGCTTACCTAGTTTAGATGTAAGCCAAAATGTAGCTTTAACACATTTGGATTGTAGAGAGAATAATTTAAGCACTTTAGACTTAAGCCAAAATACAGCTTTGACAAATCTAATTTGTAGGGAGAATAATTTAAGCACTTTAGACTTAAGTCAAAATACGGCTTTGACTAGCCTAAGTTGTAGTTACAATAACTTAAGCACTTTAGACCTAAGCCAAAATACAGCATTAGCTGGCGTGGGTTGTGATAACAATAACCTTACGGAATTAAACTTAAAAAATATTGGTCCAACTGCATGTAATATTTATGCTACAAATAATTCTAACCTTACTTGCATCGATGTGGATGATGTTGCAGCAGCTACTGTGGAGTGGACCAATATTGATGCTCAAACGAGTTTTAGCTTAAACTGCGTAATAGATTTAGTCACCTCAATTACTGTCCAAGGGGAAGCAGGCGCAACTACTGTTTCTAGCCTAGGAGGAACTTTACAAATGGAAGCAGAGGTATTACCGATGAATGCTGACAATAGCGCATACAATTGGAGTGTTGTAAATACAACTGGTTCTGCAACCATTAATTCAACTGGTCTTTTAACTGCCATAACGGATGGAACGGTAATGGTAACTGCTAGTGCGCTTGATGGTTCTGGTGTAACGGGAAGTGCGGTGATTACCATTTCTAATCAAAGTTCAAGTATAAAAGGACAAAGCATTCTTTCTAAGATTTCAATTTATCCTAATCCTGCCAATGCTCAAATTATCATTGATACTGAGGCAAATATTGAAGCCATTAGAGTTTTGGATATTATGGGGAAAACAGTCAAAACGATTGTTGAACCCAACCATACGATTGATGTATCTGATTGGACAAAAGGAATTTACTTTTTGCAAATACAAGTAGATGAAATTTTGGTTAGTAAAAAAATAATCAAAGAATAATGCTCTCCTAAAATAAATGATCCTAAGCAATAGAGCATGGTTAATTTTTTTTAACCATGCTCTTCTAATAAGCAAAAAAGTAATCCATTTTTGAGCGCGATACTTTTAGTTTTTAGCGCAGGCAGTTGAATTAATTTCGTTTACCGTCCAGCAAAACCAAAGCAACGTTTTATTAAATTGGAATACTAATTCTGAAACCAATAACGAAGGCTTTGAGATAGAACATTTTATTATCCAAATAATAACGAAGACTCAAAACACCGTCAAAGGAATTCTAAAAAAATATCCAACCCAACCTTCCTTTTCATTTCTACGTATTTACAAATATCCATCATTGCTAATTTTTTAATCATTAAAAATTTAGTTTATGAAAAATTTACAAAAAGCATTTTTATTTTATTTTATTTTTCCCTTCTTATTATTTCCGTCATCATCCAAGGATGTTGTAAGAATACCTTTACTATTATAGGTAATGGTACATTGAGTGCCTTTTCGATTGAGGAAAGATACGTTCCTATAGATACAATCTCTGGAGCGTTTATTTTAAGAAATGAATATGAAACGCGATTTTCTGGCTTAGAAGATTTCAGTATGATATCATCCACCATGGCCACCTCTTGTTCAGAAGAATTCACTAATCAATTAGAAACTCAATCTATAAAAATAACTTGTGATCAAGATTTTATTTTTGATGGGAATATGGTTTCTGCGAATACTGATTTTTCGAATTTGGAAGAATTAAAAATTGATCCCCAACAATTTGGAAGTAATACTTTAGCGTTACATTTTCAACAATCATTTATGGCTAAAGTAACTTTTGAAAACAAAGAATATACCTTTACTGTTACCAGTAAAGCAGATGATGATTTAGATTTAGAAAATCAAGTTACTGTCTTAATGAATTTTTAATGTTCCATTTTGTTCTAGAAGTTGTTTGAGAATAGTTCAGACAATTTCTAGAACACTATTCTCCCCTACTCGATGATGTCTTTTGCTGAAATCTCAACGCTTGACTTTAACGAAGAAAAGTCACAAGGTTATCTCCTATTAGAAGAAGATAATCCTTGTGACTTAACTAAATATCAATCATACTAATCTCGAACTTTTACAAATCGTTTAGTCGAGTTTTTCCCCTGAGCAGTAGGAAGATAAATCGAATAAAACCCTCCAGGCAAATCTGAAATAGAAATCCTAGTTATGTTTTGTCCAACAACTTACCATCAAATTAATTTTAAAAACTAGAGTAATCTCTAGTTTTTTTTAACTTTTTTTATAAAAAAGGTATGGAATTAGACCTCTGTTTTATGGCATGATCATAATGTTATATATAACAGCTATTCACTTCTATTTTTTATAGAACTCGCCAAAAAATATTGCATCAGACCAAACTTAGTATAGCACAATTAGTTACAAATAAGCCTCTAAACACAAGAACATTGAATAATATCTATCCAATAAAGAATATTTCCATCTTTTTACTCTTTATCCTTAGCATAAGGAATCTTTGGGGACAAAATCTAGACCACGAAGAAAGGCCACAAGGAAGGGAAAAGAGGTTGAACAAAAAAGAGAAATCCCTGTCTCAAGGCATACCACAAATTCCAATAAAATTGACCTTTGAAAAAAACATGGGACAGTATGACGCACCAGTTGCGCTCTATTGATTCAAGTATTTTCAGGACAAAACAGTAGTTCTATTATCGGTGTATCGGATAAATCCCTTTGTACTTTCCCTGCTCCAGGTGTAGAAGTAGGTTCTTCCACTAATAAAGCACCTTATATCGTTAGCGGAGTGGACTATGTGCAAGCTCCTAATACTGCTTTTGAATGGACATGGATAGAATTAAATGGAGGGACTGCTACGATTTCAGCGAATGGGGACAGCCCATTTCCTACTTTAAATCCTTCCGCATCTACCAGTTATTTGACCAGGGTTAAAGACCTTTCGACCGGTTGTGTGGCGAGAGATACCATGGATGTTGAGATGCTATCTATCTTAGCAAATGCGGGGAATGATATTACAGGAATATGTGAAAATTCTTTAGTTCAATTAGGAATTGCAGGACAGTCCAATTTCAATTATTCTTGGAGTCCAGCTTCTGGTTTAAATTTTCCCATTGGTACGCCCAATAGTACGGTAGCCCAACCTTATCTGATTGTGCCCAATGCACCTGCAGGGATAACATATACGGTTGTCGCTACAGAAACTACCACAGGTTGTCAAGCAACAGATAATATTATCATTACGACTGATACCGATCCGCCAACTGCAATGTCAAACCGGTCAGCGACAGTTTGTGAAGGAGTAGTGTCTGCCAATTTTGGAAATGAAGCGGGGACCTCCTATTTATGGAGTGTATTTTCAGGAGGAGGGAATTTGGCTTGGTTTAATGATGTGACGGATTCGAGACCTACAGTCACGATACCTTCAGGGACTACTGCAGGAACTTATGTTTTTCAAATCACAAAGACAAAAGGCGATTGTGGTTCTACCACCGCTTTACTTACTATTACCGTGACCGCTCCTCCGATAGTTGACTTGGGGTCAGATATTACAGGTAGTTGTGCGACTCCTTATCCAGCTATTAGTACTACTCAGGAAGCTGGCGTGACTTATTTGTGGAGTCCACTTACTAACCTTTATCGAGATAATGCTGGGGTGAATGATATTAGGAGTTCTTATTCCTCGTTTAGTTATATAGCCTACGCTGGTGCTTCAGGGGAAGATGTCACCTATACCCTATTGGCTAAACGAAATGGCTGTATCGTAACAGATGAAATTACGATATTGGCTGCTACATCTCTTATTGTTGATGCAGGAAATGATCGCAATTATTGTCCCGATAGTGCGCCACTCAATTTAGGAGCAGCGAATACAGGTGTTACGCATACGTGGACAGTCAAAAGTTTTTCTAATAGTCAATTGGCTGGTGATAATGATTTAGTGGTGCCTACTCCTGCCGAAGAGGCAACCATTTTGGGTTATTTAAGCAGTACCAATATCAGTACACCCACTTTCAGTCAGTCGACCAATACTCAAGGCGTTTATGTTTACACCTTGACTTCCACCGATGCAGGAGGTTGTACTTTTTCAGATGACATAAAGGTGATAGTACCTGAATTCACTACAGGGTTAGCAGGAGCAAGTAAACAAATATGTGAAGGGGAATCAGTTGATTTAGGGCTTTCAAATCCGTCCACGGGTCTTGCCTATGCATGGACGGCGATTGATCCCGTATCAGAAAATGATCACATTTCCAATCCCAATTCTTTTAGTCCTACTGTAACACCTATGGGGACGACAACTTATCGATTGATTGTTACGAATACCGCTACTTCGTGTACCAATACAGAATATGTAACCGTTTCCGTTACGCCAAGACCTTCGATTGCAGATGTGGATATGTCGGCTCAATGTGCACC
>CALJOK010000072.1 GCA_937981555.1 uncultured Saprospiraceae bacterium | reverse complement strand
CGTTTTTTAAAATTTTTAGAGTACTTTTTTTTAGATTTCGGATTGATTAATGGATTTTTAGAATTTTCCGAGGGTAAACGTAACTGTTTGACTATCATTGATTTATAAGTTGAGTGTCAACCTATTTTAGGACGATACAATTAATCCGATAATTATCGTTATGTTAAATAAAAAATGTTTTGTAAATTTTTTTGCCCATGAAAACCGCTTTTAAATTTCATCTTTTTTATAAAAATGAAAAGCTGGCAGCAGGAAACTGTTTGCTCTAAAATCAATCTGGAATCTGGATGATAATTTTTTTCATTACTTCATGTATACACGTTAATACAATGGCTCGCATTTTTGATTTACAGAAAAATACCAATTCCCATTTTCGTTTCTTCCATTTTTCTCTAAAAAACCCACACCATGCAAAGCAAAATCTAACCATTCTTTTTTTTGCTCCAATCGATTATACAGCATTGAAAATGTCTAAACTTGATGAGCTTGCAGTCAAATAAATTTATCTGCATCGAAGATTTTTTTATTCACCAAAAGACAAATGAAATAACCGCCGTGAATATCATCTTTGGAATGTTTAAGTCAAAAGGGAAGTACATTTTCGAGGAATTCATTTTTATATTGAAGAGAAAATCCGGCTATAATAATTTTGCTTAAATCATTGATTATCAATTAATTAAAGTCGTTTCTCCCCTACCCTATAGAGATCAATTTTTCCATATACCGATTATACAAATGATGCGCCTGCACATAACTTGACTGTGGACTCATAAAGTGAGAAAACTCAAAAGTAATCGCTTTTTCCAAACCTGCTTTTTGTGCTGCTTCTAACTTCAATAATAACTTTTCCCATTTGATTGGGAGAAATTTGATAGGCATATCACGATCAAAAGATTCAGCATTGGTCCAACATTTCATGCTATATTTTTGAGCTAATTTTTTATTGATAGAAAAGTACTGAGTCAACTCATGATACTCTACATGCCCATCTTGAAAAGCCAAAATATCAACTGCATTTTTGATACTATCTAAAATTTCATTCCAATCTTTTTCATGTTGTTGAATCGATATACTTTCTGTTTTGGTCAAAGAAGATTGGTTGGAGAGGATGGCTTTTTTTCCATCAATATAAGGTGAGATTAAAGTAGGCAAATTATTGGAAATCGCTTTACAATGTTTTCCTAAGCGATGGTACAATGACATGATATTTCCAGTCTTTCGACTTACTTCTTGCGATAAATACCAACCTTTAAAAGCAGGACTCTCTCCGTATTTTTCCCAAACTTCATCAATCACTTTTAGATTAATTTCCACTTCCTTTTTGTAGTCGCCTTGCTCCCACCAATATTTTCCAGAATCATATAATCCAAAATAAAATTGCATTTTATATTTTTCCGCAAGAGACAAAAAGAGCGCAACTAAATCTATAGAAGGACGATAAACATTTTCTGTTTTCTCTAAAAAATCAGAAGGATAAGTCATCCATTTTTTATGTCCACATCGAATTAGAATGACGGTATCAATTCCCATTTTTTTCATGTGAGAAAAATCAGCATCCCATTCTTTTGCTCCCCAATTTTGATGAGGAATATCATGAGAAATTTCATCCAAAAAAGTAGCTGTTATGGGTAGCATTCTCCATCTAATTTATCGTACCATAATTTTTTCAATAAGAAGCTGGTGATTAAAAATAATACAAAAGCAATTGCAAAATTTTGAGTTGACTTGATGATTATATACACGGGCATCACTACTAAAGTCATTTGCCAAACAATCCCAATTAAGACATTGAGCATATCGATTTTAAAATTTTTGTTTTCTTTAAAGTCAGGCTCATCAATTTTTATTTTTTCAATAATTGGATTCCAAAAACCCCACGGACGAGTATCGTGATAAAACTTTTTTAGTACTTCTTCATTGTCAGGTGGTGTCAAAAGAGTACCTAAAATACAACCAAGAAAAGACACCGCTAAGATGATTGGAAAAATATATATCGCTGAGGTTTCTGGAAATAAACCAGGGACAAATGTAGAAGCGACTAATCCTCCAAACATACCAAAGAAATATCCAAACCCATTGAATCTCCACCAAATCCATTTCAAAACATTTGCGGCAGCATAGCCTCCATAGAGTGCCGAGGTAATCCAAAGTGTCAAAGAATTTATCGACTCGGCAAAGAAGCCACCGAACACTCCAATCGTAACTAAAATGATGGAGGACAAATAACTCATTTGAATATATTTTTTCTCTGTAGCAGTTGGGTTGATATACTTTTTATATAAGTCATTCACGAGATAGGCAGGAGCTGCATTAATAAATGCGGCGAAGGTTCCCATAAAAGCGGCTAGCAAACCTGCTAGTAAAAGTCCTTTAAATCCGACAGGTACAAATCGTTCTATTGCTAAGGGCAAGACTAATTCAAAATCTACATTTGATCCCATTGCTTCAAATTCAGGAATCAAATAAACCAAAGATAAAACGGCAAATCCTGCAATCATTAAATACCTCGGAAAGAACAAAACTAAAATAGTCAACCCACTCATTTTTGCAGCCTCGGCAGGAGATCTAGTGGAGAGTACTCTTTGCATATCGTAACTAGGAACGGGCCCAGCAAGACTTGCAAATATTCCCTTGAAGATCATCATCATTACTAGGTAACCAATTAATTGAAAGCCATCCGAATCAATTTTTTCATTGACACTAATCAAATAATCCGTCCAATCCAATCCTAGTTCCCAACCAAAAAATAAATCCCCCCAGCCTTCTGGAACGGCATTAGTAATTTGTTCCGCACTCACATTGGTAAAAGCGATATAACCAATCACCAAACATGAAATACTCATAATGACAAATTGTAAAACTTCTGTTATGACTACACTATACATTCCTCCTTTGATCGCATAGAGTGTAGTAATTCCAATAATCGTCAAAGCATATCCTTGCTCAGAAGTAATCGCAATACTTCCTATCATAAATGATAAATCCCAAGGAAAAAATATCGTGGCAAATTTTCCAATCCCCACAAAGAAGTAGGCGATAAATCCAAATACACTTATGACAGCAAAAACAGTAACTATTATATGTGAAAGTCTTCCACCCAGTTCATCACCAAATCGAGTGGTAATCCATTGCGCTCCAGTCATCACATTGGACCGTCGCAACCAAATCGCTAGAAAGATCATAATAAAAACCTGATTCCAAACAGGCCATAACCAAGGGATCCAAGCACTCTTTAATCCATAAATAAATAAAAGCGTCACCGCCCACATCGTTCCAGAAATGTCAAACATTCCAGAGGCGTTAGACAAACCGAGATAGTACCATTTGATTTTATTATCTCCCAAAAAATACGAATTCAATCCTCGTGAGGCTTTTTTGGAAATCCAAAAACCAATCAATACTGTTGCCACTAAATAGATCAGAACGATAGAAATATCAATAGGATGGAGATTCATACAGTTTTTCGTTTGCGAAAGATTATCAATAAAATAACACAATTTAAAAAAAAAAATTTGGCTGTGCGCGCACACAGTAAAAATTTTATGTAAATTTGTGCTTTATTTCACTAAAAAATTGATCAATGACTGATGGTTCACAAAAAAGGTATTTAACACGATTCGAGAATATACCTACAAAAATTTACAATAGTTCATTTGATGCATCTAAAGCTGTCGCAAAAGAGATAGCAAGTGCGATTCGAGAAAAAACAGAACGTAATGAACTTTGCGTTTTAGGACTCGCAACTGGTTCGACTCCGACTTCAGTATATAGCGAACTGATTAGAATGCATGAAAATGAAGGATTGAGCTTTAAAAACGTAGTAACCTTTAATTTGGATGAGTACTACCCTATACCACCCAATGCTTTGCAAAGCTATGTTCGATTTATGAATGAGCATCTTTTTGATCATATCGATATCTTACCTGAAAATATTCATATTCCAGATGGGACATTAGAAAAAGGAGATGTTCGAGATTTTTGCTTAAACTATGAAAAGAAAATCAAAGAACTTGGTGGGCTTGATATTCAAATTCTAGGTATTGGTCGTACGGGCCATATTGGATTTAATGAGCCTGGCTCAGGAAAGGATTCCATCACTCGATTGATTACGCTTGACCATATTACTAAAACAGATGCTGCCTCCGATTTTTTTGGAGAAGAAAATGTTCCATTAAAAGCGATTACGATGGGAGTTGGAACGATTATGCAAGCAGAGCGAATTATTCTGATGGCATGGGGAGAAGGAAAATCACATATTGTCAAAGCTGCGGTTGAAGATGAAAAAACGGATAAAGTTCCAGCAACATATTTGCAAGAACATTCGAATACGGTGGTGATTTTAGATCAAGCTTCTAGTGCAGAATTAAAGCGAGTAAAAACACCTTGGTTAGTTGGGTCTGTCAATTGGGATAATCCGTCGATTAGAAAAGCGGTTATTTGGTTGAGTCAAAAATCAGGGAAACCAATTTTAAAATTAACTAATCGAGATTATAATGATAATGGGATGGGTGATATTGTAACTGAGTTTGATACCGCTTATAATATCAATTTAAAGATTTTTGAAAGCCTTAAAAAAACCATTACTGGATGGCCCGGAGGAAAACCAGATTCAGATCCAACGATCTATCCCGAGCGACCATTGCCGACCAAAAAGAGAGCGATACTTTTTAGTCCACATCCTGACGATGATGTGATTTCTATGGGAGGAACATTTATTAGATTGCACGATCATGGACATGAGGTACATGTAGCGTACCAAACGTCAGGTAACATTGCCGTCTTTGACGATGATGTAATTCGTTTTGCGGATTTCGTCAATGACTTCCATAATGATTTTGATTTGAAACAAGAAGTTACCGAAACGTTGTATCAATCGATCCAAGAGAAAATCGCAAAGAAGACACCTGGTGAAGTAGATTCTCCTGAGATTCAAAAAATTAAAGGACTCATCAGAAGAGGTGAAGCAAAAGCAGGTGCAAGATATGTTGGACTTCCAGATGAGCAAATGCACTTTTTGGATATGCCTTTCTATGAAACAGGTTTGGTTAAAAAGAAACCTATTGGAGAGGAAGACATCAAAATAATTGTCGACCTTTTACAAAAAATAAAACCACATCAAATATTTGCCGCAGGAGATTTGTCTGATCCTCATGGAACGCATCGAGTTTGTTTGGATGCGATTTTTAAAGCAGTCAAATTATTAGAGGATGAAGAATGGATGAAGGATTGTTATGTTTGGTTGTACCGAGGTGCTTGGCAAGAATGGTCGATCGAAGATATTGATATGGCGGTGCCACTTAGTCCAGAAGAATTATTGAAAAAACGAAGAGCCATTTTTAAGCATCAATCGCAAAAAGATCGACCACTTTTCCCTGGTCATGATTCGAGAGAATTTTGGCAACGGGCGGAAGATCGGAATCGAAATACGGCAACGGTTTATGACCAATTAGGTTTGCCTGAGTATGAGGCGATGGAAGCCTTTAAAAGGTATAAGTAGTTTGGAAAAAAAATATGACGATTAGGAATCGGATCTCTTTTAGGGATCCGATTCTTCGTTCATTTAAAACGTCTTATATATTTTAGTGGATATATCAAAACAAAACATAACCATATCAAAACAAGACTATGAAGAGAACTCTCCTTCTAACAATACTTCTACAAGCTATATTTTCCATTGGTCAAAGCCCCGTTGATTTTGTTGATCCATTCATCGGCACCTCTAACTTTGGCGCAACAAACCCAGGAGCAGTCATGCCAGCAGGAATGGTTTCCGTCGTTCCTTTCAACGTTGCCTTTAAAAAAGGAGAAGAAAATAAATTTGAAAAAGATAGCGAATGGCACTCTCGCCCTTACGTTTTTGAAAATAAATTTTTGACAGGATTTACGCATGTTAATTTAAGTGGTGTAGGTTGTCCTGACTTGGGAAGTATTATTTTGATGCCCACGACAGGTGAGTTAGAATTTGATCCAGAAAAAAACGGAACGACTTATTCCAATGAAAAAGCATCACCTGGTTACTACACCAACACCTTAGATAAATACAAAATCAAAACAGAAATGTCAGCGACGCTTCGAACTGGAATTAGTCGTTACACATTTCCCACAGGGCAAAGTAATATTTTTCTAAATCTAGGATTGGGATTGACGAATGAGACTGGCGCAATGTTGCAAATCAAATCAGATACCGAAGTCGAAGGCTACAAACTCATCGGAACATTTTGTTATAATCCAGAAGATGTTCGGCCAGTTTATTTCGTGGCAAAATTTTCCAAACCTGCCAAAAACTATGGCGCATGGAAAAAAATGCAAGCCTATAAAGGTGTCGAAGGTGCTTGGACAAAATACAATGATAAATACAAACCCTATAAAAAATACCACCATCAAATGGTCGGTGAAAACATCGGAACTTACTTTTCATTTGATACCAAAGAAGGCGAAACGATAGAAGTAAAAGTTGGTGTCTCCTATGTAAGTATTGAAAACGCTCGAAAAAATTTAGAAGCGGAACAACCTGGTTTTGACCTACAAACTACTCATAACCAATCAGTTAAGAAATGGAATGATTTACTTGGACGAATAAAAGTAGAAGGAGGAACTCAAGAAGAAAAAACTATTTTTTACTCTGCGCTGTATCATGTTCTACTTCATCCAAATATTATTCAAGACGTCAATGGCGAATATCCAACGATGGAATCTTATGGTGTAGGAAATACCAATGGGAAAAATAGATATACTGTTTTTTCACTTTGGGACACCTATCGAAATGTTCATCCTTTTCTTTCTTTAGTCTATCCTGACTTACAAACGGACATGGTAAATTCTATGCTGGACATGTACAAAGAAAGTGGCTGGCTACCCAAATGGGAATTGCTTGGAATGGAAACTTCGGTCATGGTGGGTGACCCTGCGACGCCAGTAATTGCCGATACTTATTTGCGAGGCTTGAAAAATTTTGATACAGATTTAGCTTACGAAGCGATGAGAAAATCTGCTACTCAAATTGAAAATAACAAACTACGTCCAGGTATTCAATTTTATGATAAGATGGGTTATATCCCTGAAAGTACAGGAGATGATATTTGGGGAGGAACAGTTTCTACAACGTTGGAATACAATATTTCAGATTGGAATTTAGCGCAATTTGCCAAAGCGTTAGGTAAAAAAGAAGATGCTGCATTTTTTGAAGAACGTTCGAAGTCTTATCGAAAATATTTTGATAAATCAACTGGAATGTTGCGCCCAATTATGGATGATGGAAAATGGCTTGAACCATTTAATCCTGAGGCTGGGAAAAACTTTGAACCGGTCATTGGTTTTGTAGAAGGCAATGCTTGGCAGTATCGTTTTTATGTTCCGCATGATATCAAAGGTTTGATTTCATTATTAGGTGGAGAGAAAATATTCATTGAAGAATTACGAAGATGTTTTGATACCGATAATTATGATATGGCGAATGAGCCTGACATCACCTATCCATATTTATTCAATTATGTAAAAGGCGAAGAATGGCGAACTCAGAAAAAAGTTCGAGAATTGATTAGAAAATATTACTTTCAAGCGTCCAACGGGATTCCTGGAAATGATGATACGGGAACACTTTCGACTTGGTTGCTTTTCAGCATGATGGGTTTTTATCCTGATTGTCCTGGAAATATGGATTACACTTTAACGTCTCCAATTTTTGAAAAGATAACAATACAATTACATCCTGATTATTATCCAGGAGAAAATATAATTATCGAAACCTCCAATAAGAAAGACGATAATTATTTGATTGATAAGATTAATTGGAATAAGAAAAAACATAAAAGTTATTTTATCAATCATCATGAACTGGTGAAAGGAGGGAAGTTAAAATTTCAACTAAAATAAATCAGAATGAAATTTAAATCTATCATTCTTCTACTTCTTGTATTTGTATTGTTACAAAACTGTAGCTCTTCAAATGAAATAGAAAATGCTTCTCCAAATATCATCATTTTATTTGCTGATGATTTAGGATATGGCGATTTGGGCGTTTACGGACATCCTACGATTCGCACTCCGAACCTAGATGCAATGGCAGTTCAAGGGATGAAATTTACTAATTTTTATTCTGGTTCTCCTGCGTGTACGGCAAGTAGATACGCTTTATTAACGGGTCGCTACCCTATTCGTTCAGGTTTTCAATGGGTGCTTTATCCAAATTCTTCTCGAGGAATTCATGCTAATGAATATACATTGGCAGAAGGAATGAAAGATGCTGGTTATGCAACTGCTTGTTTCGGAAAATGGCATTTAGGAACAACCAAAAAAGAATACCTTCCACTCCAAAATGGTTTTGATGAATACTTCGGATTGCCTTATTCTAATGATATGATTCCGCCACTTTGGAACGACATTCCACTCCTTGAAGGGAATGATACGATTAGTGTTAATCCAGATCAAAAGACCTTGACCAAGCAATACACCGAACGAACGATTGATTTTATAACAAAACATTCCCGTGATCCATTTTTTATTTATGTGCCTTATGCCATGCCACATTTGCCATTGCATCCAGGGGCAGCATTTGCTGGAAAATCATTAAGAGGAACTTATGGCGATGTAGTAGAAGAGTTAGATTGGAGTGTAGGAAAGATTCTTAAGTCATTGGAAGTCAATGACTTATCAAAAAATACGCTAGTCATTTTTGTAAGTGATAATGGTCCATGGATTATCAAAAATGAAGAAGGTGGTTCATCAGGGTTATTGCGAGATGGCAAAGGCAGTACTTGGGAAGGAGGAATGCGAGTACCTATGATTGCACATTGGGAAGGGAAAATTGCTCCTGCTATTTTAAATACCCAACCTACCAGTTCTTTGGATTTGTACACTAGTTTATTGAAATTGGTGGGGCAAGAAATTCCAAAGGAAACGGTTTATGATGGGAAAGATATTTCTAATTTATTTTTAGGAAAGAAGTCTGAAAAATTAGCAGAGGAACCATTTTTCTTTTATGGATCTAAGAAATTACATGCCATTCGGAAAGGAAAATGGAAACTTCATATTCACACTTCTAGCCAAACCAAACGACAATACTTTGAAGGAAAAACTCCTTTGCTTTTTAACATCAATGAAGACCCTTCAGAGAAATATGATTTGGCTGAGAAGTTTCCGAAAGTTGTAAATGAATTGTTACAAGAAATCGAAAATCATAAAAATGAAATCAATGCACAACCTGATTTTTTCCAAAAAGAAAGATTGGCGAGTCGAAAAGAACATTTAGCTTTTGAGAAAAAAGTAACTTTAAAAAGTCCTCCTCACCCAAATTATAACAATACAAATACATTGACAGATGGATTTACAGAAGGGGCAGATCGATTTCGGACATTGATGGGTTTTGAAGGAGACAACCTCGAAGCAATTATTGATTTGGAAGAGGAAAAAACGATTAAAGAAATAAAAATCGGTTTTCTCCAAAATCAACCCAGTTGGATTTTTTTTCCAAAAAAAGTTGAATTTTTGATCTCTCAGAATGGAAAGGATTTTGAAAAAATAGATACACAAGAAATAGATACCAACCTTGTTGATAAAATGAGTAGTGTATTTTATTTTTCTACAAAAGAAAAGGTAGAACGAAAAACTCGGTACATAAAAGTCATTGCTTATAGCCAAGGAAAATGTCCAGAAGGTCATGATGGAGCAGGAAAAGATTGTTGGATATTTGCTGATGAGATAATTGTAAACTAACTATTTAGCATGGATAAAGTACAGGCGAATTTATTCGCCCATCACTATTAGGTTCAACTATAGGATTTATAAGGCGAATCAATTCGACCGTACTTTATGATCTACAATTCATAAAAAAAAAATTAAAACCAGAACCATGAAAAAAATCTTCCTCCTCTCCTATTTTCCAATTTTATTCCTATTTAATAGTTGCTCAGAAACCAAAGTAACTCAATCGGAAGAACGTCCCAATATAATTTTTATCATGACCGATGACCACGCCACTCAAGCCATGAGTGCTTACGGAAGTCGTATCAACCAAACGCCCAATCTTGACAGAATTGCCAATAACGGAATTCGTTTTGACAGAACTTATTGCACCAATTCCATTTGCGCTCCAAGTCGTGCGGTGATCCTCACAGGCAAGCACAGTCACTTTAATGGAGTGCTCAATAATGCTCAAACTTTTGATGGCTCACAACAGACGCTGCCAAAATTAATGAAAGAAGGTGGTTACCAAACTGCCATGATTGGCAAGTGGCATTTAAAATCTCATCCGACAGGTTTTGATTATTGGAATGTATTGCCAGGGCAAGGATTATATTATAATCCAATTTTTATAGAGATGGGTGAGCGAAAAGAATATACAGGATACGTTACTAATTTGACGACAGACTTTGCTTTAGATTGGTTAGGAAAAAGAGATGAAGAAAAACCGTTCTTTTTGATGTTGCAACACAAAGCGCCTCATCGAAATTGGATGCCCAGTCCAGATCATTTGACGATGTATGATGATGTCGAAATTCCTGAACCAGCTTCCTTATTTGATGATTATAAAGGTAGAACATCGGCGGCCAGTAGTCAAGAAATGACGATTGCAAATCATATGGATGAGTCCTACGATCTAAAAGTTCACACGAGTAAAAATGCAAATCAAGGTTGGCAAAAAGATTGGATGCCTAGTCGTATAAAATCTATGACGGAAGAACAACGAATCGCTTGGCTTGCTGCTTATGAACCAAAAAATCAAGCTTTTATAGAGGCGAATCTTTCAGGCAAAGAATTGGTGAAATGGAAATACCAACGCTACATCAAAGATTATTTAAGATGTATCGCCTCGGTCGATGACAATGTAGGTAGAGTGTTAGATTATTTGGAAAAAGAAGGTTTGGATAAAAATACCTTAATCATTTACACTTCGGACCAAGGGTTTTATTTGGGGGAACATGGTTGGTATGATAAGCGATTTATGTACGAAGAATCTTACCGAATGCCAATGTTGATGCAGTTGCCTGAGCAAATAAAAGCTGGAACTACTTCAGATGCTTTATTGATGAATTTGGATTTTGCACCAACGATGTTGACTTTTGCAGGACTTCCAATTCCAGTCGATATGCAAGGAAAATCCTTTCAAAATATTGCTACTTCTGGCAAAGGAAAATTACGGGATGCTGCCTACTATCATTACTTTGAATTTCCAGGAGTGCATGCGGTGAAAAGACATTACGGCATACGGACCGATCGCTATAAATTGATTCATTATTATCATGATGTCGATGAATGGGAATTATTTGATTTGGAAAATGATCCACAGGAAATGACTAATATTTTTGCAGCAGAAAGTTCGAAGGAGATTATTGAAAAGATGAAAAAAGAGCTGCAACAAATGCAAGAAGAATATCAGGATACACCCGATAATTTTCTGCCTAATTTGAATAGAGTTTCTACAAAACATTTGGCACTAAACACTACTTACGAATTTGTACAAAAGCCCCATAAACGTTACGAAAACAATGCTCTTACAAATTTGACAGATGGCCAACATTGGCAATATAGTAAATACACTTCTTTGCCGTTTGATACTTGGACAGGTTTTAATGAAAATGATGGTGAAGTGACTGTAGATTTAGGAAAAAAAATGCCGATTCAAAACTTGGGAATTAATTGTTATCAAAATCCTGATTCATGGATTTATTTTCCTGAAGGAATTGAATTTTCATTCTCGGATGACAAAAAGAATTTTAAAAATGCGAGTACAATTGAATTGCCTGTTTCTCAAAAAACACCCATTGAAGGTATTTCCTTTTTTGATAAAAAAATTGAAAATGTCAATGCTCGTTTTGTAAGAATAAAGGTAAACCGAAAAGATAAAATTCCTGCAGGAATGCCTGGAGAAGGAAAAAATACTTGGCTGTTTATAGATGAGATAATTGTTGAATAAACATTTGCCTAAAAGTTTTTGTTTAAACGTATAAATTCATGGACAGGATAAATCTTGTCTGTGGATTTATTATTCATTCAAACTTCAAACTTGAAAATCACTCGATACATATCCGTACTTCTTTTATGTTTTTGTAGTATTGGTTTTACAAAAATGCCTACTGCTATGGACAGTATCGAAACTGCATTTACGTTCACTCCTGAAGAATTAATTATAGACCATTTTGTCAAAGGTAGTTGTCAAAATGTTTCTAATATTCAACCCATCGGAAATGATTTAGGGATCGGGTATTTTTCTAATGGAGAAGATATTTTGGGATTATCCAAAGGCCTAATTATATCTACAGGGAATATCGAAGATGCAGTTGGCCCCAACGATGATATTGGTACGACAACTACATTTGATAATATTGTTGGAGATGTGGATTTAGATATTTCTTCTACAAGTTTTGTAATTGATGCGACAGGAATTGAGTTCGATTTTATTCCTTTTTCCAATCAAGTGACGTTCAAATATGTTTTTGCCTCAGAAGAATATTGCGAATTTGTCGGAACTATTTTCAATGACAATTTTGGTTTTTTTGTAAGTGGTCCAGGTATCAATGGAGATTTTTTTAATGATGCAATTAATGTCGCTACCCTTCCCAATTCAGGTGAATATGTTTCGATCAATAACGTTAATCATATTTCGAATTCTAGCTTTTATGTAAAAAATGAACTGGAAGCTGATGCTACTTTTTGCGGAACTCCTTTTGCTGCTAACTATTTAGATGAAATTGAATTTGACGGATTTACAACTCCTCTTAAAGCAACTATTGATGTCATTCCATGTGAGACTTATCATATCCGATTAGTGGTTGGTGATGTGGGAGATGATAAATTGGACTCTGCTGTTTTTTTGGAAGCAAAAAGTTTTGATCTTGGTGGAGAGGTAAATGTGATCGCAAAGTCCGAAGGAAGTAACGAACCGATTGCTTATGAAAATTGTCGTAATGGAGAATTTGTTTTTACGCGAGGAGTCAATACGAATATAAGTCTACCGTTGCAAGTTGACTTTACGATTAGTCCAATTTCGGATGCAATTGAAAATGTAGATTTTGAAGCATTGCCAACTTCCATCACTATACCTGCCAATCAAAATTCATTTGTACTTCCAGTAAATATACTCCCCGACTTATTGGTAGAAACACCCGAACGATTACGTTTGGAAATTGATTTTGACTGCGACTGCTTAGCCTCTTCTCAAGCAGATTTGTTTATTGAAGATTTGGTGGAAATGGAAGGAACATTCGAAGAAATTTATGTTTGTCCAGGTCAAGAGTTTACCATTGGCCCAACGGTGACGGGTGGTGCAGCGCCATATGCTTTTATTTGGAATACTTCCGCCACCACTCAATTCTTAACTGAAACAGTCGATGAACCTACTCATTTTACCGTAACGATTACAGATGGTTGCGGAGATACGACGCTTGCCATCGCAGGTGTAGGGATTCAAAATCAACCTACGGGTACGCTAAGTGGTGAAGAACAAATTTGTGAAGGTGATACTGCTTTTCTCAATGTTGAAATGGAGGGTAATCCACCTTGGTCGATTACTTATACAGTTAACGGCCTCGAACAATCCACTATCCAAGATATTTATAACAATCCTTTTACATTTCCAGTTTTTGAAGTTGGGGTTTATGAATTAATTGATTTTGAAGATGCTTACTGTGAAGGAATTGCAGTTGGTTTTGGCAATGTAAACTCTAATGGAGTGAATCTAAATTATACTTTTTCTCCTTCAAGTTGTCCTGGTGTAGATGATGGTTCCATTATTTTAAATATTACTGATGGTGTTCCTCCTTTCAATATTCTTTGGGATAAAATAGTCAATGATGAAATTAATCCAACAGAACTGGCTGCAGGAATTTATAATATTAGTGTTACAGATGCCAATGATTGTTTAGTGACAGAAACGATTGAATTACCCAATCCAGAAAATTATACGTCAGATTGTATCAAAGATTTATTTTATGTTCCTAATGCTTTCTCTCCAAATGAGGATGGGGAGAATGACTTTTTTACGATCCATTTTGCTCCTGATAATTTTATTACTAATTTGAAAAATGTAAAAGTATTTAACCGTTGGGGCGCATTAGTTTTTGAAAATAACAATATACTTCCAAATTCAAGTATTACCTTGTGGGATGGAAACTTTAAAGGAAAAAGGATGAATGCAGGCGTTTTTGTTTGGGTGATAGAAGTGGAATTATTGGATGGTGGGAATCAAATTTTCTCAGGTGATCTAAGTTTGATAAAATGATTTTTTTAATCAAAAATTTTATGAAAAAAATAATTTTCCTCTATCTCATATTTTTATTTAGCTGTAACGAAACGACCAATTCCGAAAAGGAAATTATAGTAGAATCACAACCAACGATTAGTTTTACTTTCGATGATGGGATTACTTATGGTATTTTAAATTATTCTTTTAAAGATTGGAATCAAATGATTTTGGAATCGCTAGAGGATGAAAATTTATCGGCGGTCTTCTTTGTAACGGGTGTAAATAAGTTAGATGAGAAAGGAAAATTTTTATTGGATAGTTGGAATGACGCAGGACATCGAATTGCAAATCATACTTTTACACATCCAAATTATAATAGTAAAAATGTTTCGATTGATGATTTTCAAGAAGAGTTTTTAAAAACAGATTCCATCATCAATTCCTTAGAAAACCATATTCCCCTTTTCCGGTTTCCTTATCTTAAAGAAGGAAAAGATTCCTTGAAAATCGCAAGCTTTAGAGAATTTCTAAAAACTCAAAATCATAAAAATGGCTACGTCACTATTGATGCTTCAGATTGGTATGTCAATAGTCGAATGATAAAAATGCTAAAAAAAGATCCAACAACGGATTTAGAAAAATTTAAAAAATTCTACTTAGATCATCTTCTCGATCGAGCAAAGTATTACGAAAAACTTTCCTTTGAAATTCATGGAAGACATATTCCTCACACTATTTTATTACATCATAATCTCACGTCCGCTTTATTTCTAGATGACTTAATGAATCATTTCAAAGAGAATAATTGGAAATTAGTAAATGCTGATCTAGCATTTGCGGATCCTATTTATAATGCTTTACCTAAGAATATTCCAGCAGGAGAAAGTTTGATTTGGGCACAGGCTAAAGAAAGTGGGAAGTATGAAAATCAACTTCGCTACCCAGCAGAAGATAGTCGATATGAGGAAAGTAAGATGGATTCATTAGGTTTGTAAAGATGTTCTTTTAAAATTTATACCCTATCAATAAAAGAGCACTATAAAATAATCCATGTACCTCCCCTATTAATTTTTTCTTTTCTGGTTCGCTGATTTGTGCTTCATCGAATAGCATCAGTTTTCTCTGTTTTTTATTATTCCATGCATATCCACCGAATATTCCAAATTCTAAAAAATATCCCTTTTTAAATATCTTTCTTATTCCTACATCCACTCTGACACCAGTAGTAATTAATGAAACATTTCCAGATCGGATAGTGTAATCGTCTAATGGTTTCGTAGTGAAAGCACGCAATCCAACTTCATGTTTTCCAATAAAACTTCCGATGCCGATGAAAGAATAATTCGCACTATTCTTCTTCGCTTTAGACGTATCATATTTTCTGATTCCTATATTAAATTGATTACCTAAATGTGTTCTTTCATCAGGTATTTCATCACTTAAAGTAAATTTTGGCCTATCCTTTATATTCCAATCTTCAAACTCTAAAGCGATGGTCAGATTGCTTTTGAAAGCATATTCATAGCGGAGATTAAATTTTCGAAATATGGGTCTAAGCGGAGTTAAGGAAATACTATGCTTTTGAGCAAATGTTGAAATGCTAAAAGTTACCAAGAGAAAAAGAAAGGTTATTCTTAATTTTTGATACTCCATTATTTAGGTTTATTTAATCTTTGATTAAGAGCTTATTTCGATTTTAAAGCCTTCTCCAACACCTTCCAATATTCTTCCGATATATTACTATGTGCAAATAAAGAAATCCCTTTTGCTCCCGCATCTGTTGAAATCTTTACCGCTTTTTCCATCTCTTCAGGTTTGACATGAGGTAAAAATAAACCACTATAAACAGGCTTAGTATTATCAGCATTTTTCAATCGGGCTAATGCTTTTTGAACCTCCTCACCTACCCACTCAATTTCTTTATTATAAAAACCTTGATACAACATCGGTAGAAATCCATCCAGATCCCAACGATGCCATTGCTGTCGGACGCTCTCCCAATTAGGAAAAACGGCAGCCGTGATTGACTTGTTATATTTACGAGCCATCGGTACACAAAAATTATTCACGACATTGGAAATCGCATCATATCGAAATTGTCGCCATGCTTCATTAGCAGGTGCATCATCTCCTAAATCCATGGGATCAATTCCATGTTTTTCTTTAAAGAGGTTTCGACAATTTTCAGAATATGGATAATCGTATTGAGGATATTCTTTGTCTTGTATGATGTTATATTTGGGTTGTAAACCTTCCGCGAGAATAACATCTGGTTGCCGCACATAATCCAAATGAATGCCATCTAAATCTTCAATTTTCCCAAGTGCCTCAACATTGCCTGCTACAAACTCTTGTACTTCGGGATTACAAGGACAGAGGAATTTATAATAATCAACATAAGCTGGATGTGTATTGGCCGGTTCACCATTTCGATTAACAGAATACCAGTCAGGATGTTTTTCTAAAAGTGTTTTGTCATTCAATGGCATGGTCCACATCCAAGCATGTACCTCCAAACCTGCGGCATGAGCGATTGGAATAATTCGTTCCAACCACCTTTCTTTTACCGGTAAAAGAGGATGATCAAAAAGCGTATCTCGGCTAGAATATACTTGAGGTAAGATAGCTTCGATCCCTACTTTTTTTAGTCGGTCAAATGTTTTTTTCCAATCATCATCTTTCCATTTTAAGTCAGGACGAACCCAAACCCAATTGTCTGGAAGTGCATTGGAGGAAGTCCTTGCAGCAACGTTTCTATTTGAATTTTCTACAGGCGTATTACAACCTAACCAAGAACTACTTGTTGCTATTCCTAAAGTGCCTGTTGTAATCGTTTTTATAAATTTTCGTTTTTTCATTTTTCACAATTTTTATTTTTTATCATCGAGGAGTGTTAGTTTAATCTTTTGCTTTCCCAATCTTATATCCACTTACCGCATAAAACAAGATGTATGCATAACAGAATATCGCAACAGAATAACTGGATTGTAGCCCTATTTTATCAGCCAAATACCCGTGTAATAAAGGAACAAAAGCACCACCCACAATTGCCATCACTAATAAACCAGAACCTTTGCTGGTAAATTTTCCAAGTCCATCAATTGCCAAAGTGAAAATATTACTCCACATAATCGAATTACAAAATCCTATTAAAATAATCGCCCAACCTGCTACCCAGCCCGACATGGTAACCCCTGTAATTAAAAACAAAATTGCTGCAACCGACATGATCGCCAACAATGTTTGTGATTTCATTTTTTGCAAAACAGCGGCTCCTACAAATCTTCCGACCATCAAACCACCCCAGTAAAATGATAAATATTTACTCGCTGATTCGCTATCCAAACCTGCGATACTTTCCTCTCCGAGAAAACTTACCATAAAACTTGCTATCGTAACTTCCGCTCCTACATACATAAATATCGCTCCAGCTCCCAATAATAAATAAGGAAAATCAAAAATCGAATTTCTACCTTTTATAGAAATTTTATTGCTCTCCTTAACCGAATCTAAATCTCTTAAATTCGGTAAAGTCATAAATGCAAAAACTCCAGCTAATACAAATAATGCGATGGCTAAACCAACGTAAGGCATCTGGACAGCTTCTGCTTGTTGTTCTTTTGGCAACCCTTCGATTCCACTTAAAATTAACGCACCACCAAAAATCGGTGCAATTACTTTTGCCACAGAGTTAACTCCTTGAGCTAAATTCAATCGACTCGCTGCAGTCTCTGGCGAACCCAAAACTGCCACATATGGATTGGCGGCTACTTGCAACATCGTCACTCCAGTTGCTAAAACAAATAAGGCTCCCAAGAAAAGTGGATAGTAAACCATAACCGAAGCAGGATAAAATAACAATGCTCCTACGCCCATCAAAGCTAGTCCAATTACAATCCCAGTTTTATATCCATATTTGTCTAAAATCAATGAAGCAGGATAACCCATAATAAAAAATGCTCCAAAAAAACAGAATTGAACCAAAGCAGCTTCGGTATATCCAAAGTCGAAAAGTTCTTTTACAAAAGGCACTAATATATCATTTAGCGCGGTCAGAAAAGCCCACATAAAAAAGAGGGAAACGAGAAGGAGGAACGCAGTTTGGTAATTTGTTTTTTTAGTCATGTTTTGTTTTTTATCGTGATTAGCGTTTTAATTAGGGCTTGGATACCTCTATCATTATCTTAAATATTTATACACTTGTAATTTCGAATCATTGCATCCAAATAAAATATAAATGCCATTTAGAACTTCTACAGGTTGAATTCCTTTAACGTCCAAAGGAATATTAATTCCACTTTTGGAAGCAGGTAAAGGCTCCCAATTTCCTTGGCCATCGCCTTTTAGAATTAACCCATTTCCAGCATCATTTCGAGTTGTCTCAATTTCAGAGGTGAATAAATTTCCAGCAAGTAAGACATCTTTGTTTCCATCGCCATCGAAATCTTTTATCATAAAATCATTGATGCTCGATATTTGGGCTTCATTTGGTAAAGGCTTTATTTCAAATTTCCCCGCTCCTTTATTTTCAATATAAACACTTGCAAAAGTCTCAGCAGAGTAATGTAATGCATTCTCCAATTTCTCTTCACCATAAACAGAATTCATATTAGAGGAAGCAAAAATATTATAGGTAGGAAAATTCTCACCCACCAAAGGCACTTGTTGACTCGAACAGGATCGTCCTCGTAGTGGAAATTTTTCGCCAAAATTATAGTAACTTAACACGATATCTTTAGAACCATTTTCATCAAAATCATCATAATGAACTTCAAAAGGTTCAGTCGGTGTAGCTTTGTATTTATAATTTAATCCTAAGTTTCCAACGAGGTAATCATCATCTCCATCATTGTCAATATCTGATTTTTCAAGACTATACCACCAGCCAGTAGAATTTGGAATTGTATTGTTTTTTTTCTTAAAAACGCCATCTTTGTTTTCAAAAAAAGTGATCGGCATCCACTCTCCTACGATGATAAAATCTAAGTCATTATCGTTATCGAAATCTGTCCAAACGGCATCCGTAACCATCCCTAATTGAATTAAATCTGGCGCATTACTTTTAGTGATGTCTTTTAATATTCCATTCTCATTTTTTAGTAACCTAGAAACCGTTGGCGAAGGATAGGTCCAAGGCAAATGTCTTCCTCCTACGAGCAAATCCAAATCACCATCTTGATCGAAATCTGCTGCTCGAACACTTCCACCACTTTCTCGAAATTTTGCAATTTTGGATTGGTCTTTTTTAAAGACTCCATTTTCATTGAGGTAGATTCTGTCTTGATACATCTTATTTTGAGGAGGATAAAAGTTACCTCCGCTTACCACATAAAGGTCTAAATCCCCATCATTTTCTAAATCAAATAACAATGCATTTACATCTTCGTATTCTACATCATTTTTAAAATCATCAGGCATTGGAATTGACTCGAAAGTGCTGTTGTTTTTTTGGATAAAAAACTGCCCACTTTGTCCCTTTGCTCCTCCTATAAAGATATCTTCTAAACCATCTCCATTAATATCTCCTTTGGTCAAAGCTGGTCCGAATTGAGACATTTTGTGAGGAAGTAAAATTTGCTTTTCGTAATCGTCGAAATCATTTTCTTGATGTATAAAATTGGAGAGCGTAGAATTTTCGATTTTCCCCAACAATGTTTTTACATTTTTAGAATTTGGTTTTTTATCAAAAAGATCTTCTTGGTTAACATCAATTTTTAGAAAAGTATTTGCTTTAATATTTTCTTTTTCAATCGATTTTCCATTTGGTAAGGTGATGAGAATTTTGTCAATAACTTTTGCTTTTCCAACTCCAAAATGTGTCACGTTTTCACTCGTCGAATACATCCCTCGAACATTGGTCAATTCCACAAATTGGGTTTTACCATCATCATATTCAATCGAAAAATTAGTTCCGTAAAAAGGTTTATTTAATTGATTATCAATTAGTTGTAGCCTTATCCAATTATTTTTATTTAGATCATTTGAATTATTTCGATAAATAAAAGCAGGCGCATTTATATTGTTGACAATTAAATCTAAGTCTCCATCATTATCCAAATCTGCATAACTTGAGCCATTAGAAAAAGTCTCTTGATTCAATCCCCACTCTTCTACTTTTTTAGAAAAAGTAAGGTCGCCATTATTTTGAAAAACATAATTCTTCAGAGGAACACTTGGCAATAAATCAAGCGCTTCTTCCAAATCCAAAATGTCAAAAATTCCAACATCTCCAGCATTTGGATTTTTTTCTACGAATTCATTAATTACTTCTCGAACATATTTTGGAAAGGTTTTAGCTGCATCGGAATTTCGAATATCTCGCAATAATCCATTGGTGACAAAAACATCTTTCCAGCCATCATTATCTAAATCTGCGATCAAATTGGACCAACTCCAATCAGTACTTGACATACCTGCAAGTTGAGAAATTTCACTAAAATTCTCCCCCTCATTATTCAATTGCAAAGCATTAAACATATATTGATAATGTCCTCCATTTTCGACTACTTTCCAAAACGATTTTGGATTCATGCCACTCATATTTGCTTTGATTCGAAAGTTGTCCTCCGCTACCATGTCCAAAGTCATCAAATCTTGCCAACCATCATTATTAATGTCAGCAGCATCTACTCCCATTGAATAAAAACTGAGGTGATTCATTTTATTCTGCAATACATCAGAGAATGTTCCATTGCCATTATTAAGAAATAATCTGTCGGGCGCTTCATAGTCGTTGGTCAAATAAATATCCACCCAGCCATCTTGATTGACATCACTTGCGACCATACTATTGGCGTAACCAGGTAGTAAAATTCCAGCCTCCTTTGAGACATCTGTAAAAGTTGTATTTCCATTTTTGCCATTGTTATGAAAAAGTCGAGGAGACCATTTTTCTTGCATCAAATTGCTCCCTAAAAGATCAGAATAATTTCCTGGATTAGGTGGTTGATTAAGTAGGAAAAGATCCAACCAACCATCATTGTCATAGTCCAAAAATCCTGCATGACGAGTTCGTTCAGAGTTATCTAAACCATAGTCCGCAGCTTTCTCTTCAAAGCGCACCCCCTTTTTTCCATTTCCTAAATCGAAAGTTTTTCCAGTATTAATATAGAGTAGATTTTTTCTTAAATCAGGTTGATTATCGTACAATTCTCGAGTAACATAAATGTCTTCCCAACCATCATTATTCACATCCGCCACAACGACTCCGGAGGACCAACCACCATTGTCTTTGATACCTGATTTTTCATTAGCTTGTTGAAATTTTAAATCACCGAGATTAAAATATATCTCATCACTCACTAAATTTCCTGCAAAAAATAAATCAGGTAATCCATCTTTATTAAAGTCCCCTACTCCAACTCCTGCTCCGCCATAATAATTACTGTAGATTAAAATGTTGTGATCTTTTTCGTCGGTAATCGTATTTTGGAAATGGACATTAGTTGCTTCAAAAGAAAGCAAGGTAAAAAGTTTAGAGTCACTTTGAGCGGAACTCCAAGAAGGTAGAGTCAAGATTAAAATCCAAAAAAATATTCTCATGTGTTTGTTTAAATTCTAATTGGGAAGTGTTCAGAAATTTGTATCACGTAATGTTCGAAAAGATAGGTTATCAAAATACCAAATGTATTTCTTCCTCTTTGTCTTCTAAATAATATTGTACATTTTCTTTCATCACTACATCAAGTGGAAGCAATTGCAAGGCATTAATTTCTTTCTTCAAAACTAAATGATTGAACAAATTCATGATTCCCATAAATCCTTGTTTCTTAGGATTTTGATTAATGAGGAAATGTATTTTGTCATTGTATAGATATTTGAGATTGTTATCTATTAAGTCAAATCCAACTAATTTTATATCGGTGCGTCCTAATTTTTTTAAGATAGGAACAATGTGAAATAGTTTAGAAGTGGTGACAAAAACCCCTTGCACATTAGGCGTTTTTTCCAACATTTCTTTCAAGTATTGATGTAATTCTTTTTTATCAAAGACATCTCCAAAACTACCTTTTACAATATTGATTTTCCTCTTTTTATTTTTTGAAAAGAAATTAATAAACCCCTTTTCTTTATCCACCAAATGCTTTGCATTATTGGTTCCTTTTTCCAAATGTAGAATCATAGCCGACGCCCCTTCCTCTACACCAAAGTTTAATAATTTTGCAGCAAGCATTCCACTTGCATAAGAATCCTGACCGATGTAGGATAGGAAGCATTCACTCTTTCGTTCTAAGAAAGTATTGATTTGGATATACGGTAATTCTTTCGCTTCACATTTTTTTAAAACCTTTTGCCCCTCTTTTAAAAAACTTGCGGAAATAAGTAATGCATGATATTCTTTAGAAAGAATTTCATCAGCACACGAGTTGAAGTGATCAGGGTCAGCATCTCTAAATGGATAAAAATCAATCATTACTTTATAATCTCGAAGTGCTTTTTTTGCTCTTAAAATACCTGCTTTGGGTTGATTCCAAAAAGGATCATTTTTAGAATCAGGCATCAGGACAGCGATTTTCCATGATTTTTTGGAAGCTAAAGCACTCGCGATTACATTGGGTACATAATCCAATTCTTTCATGGCAGCGTTTACCTTCTCACGTGCAATAGGAGAAACATTTCCTCTATTGTGCAATACTCTATCTACAGTACCTTTTGATACACCTGCTTTTTTAGCAATATCTTTTATTCCTATTCTCTCGTTCATGGTTCAAATATGATAATAATTAGATAAACTTTAAGTTAGCTTAAATTTCAGCAATTAAAAGCACCAAATTAAACACTTTTTTAGTAATAAAAAAAAATATAAAAAATTGGCTGTGTGCGTGCACAGTATTAGAATATTTTTTTACTTTTACTTTAAACTAATCACATCTTAAAAAAATCATAACTGTTTTTTTGATCTTTTCCAAGTGTGATTTCAATTATTCTCAATCATTTTAGTTAAAACAAAACTTTTAATTATGAAAAATCATTTACTGTGTTTTTTGTTCCTACTACTAGGATCAATGACAGCTTTGGCTCAGAAAAGAGTCACAGGAAATGTTACTGGTTCTGACGGTTTCCCATTAATTGGGGTCGCAATTTTAGAAGCAGGAACAGACAATGGTACCTCCTCAGATATCGATGGTAATTATGCCTTAGATGTTTCGGATGGTGCAACGCTTAATTTCTCTTATACTGGCTTTGCTAGTCAGTCAGTAGTCGTAGGAGATGAAACTACATTGAATGTAGTATTACAAGAAGGTGTGGCC
Organism: uncultured Saprospiraceae bacterium; assembly: GCA_937981555.1. Taxonomy (GTDB): domain Bacteria; phylum Bacteroidota; class Bacteroidia; order Chitinophagales; family Saprospiraceae; genus CAJQQY01. The sequence continues at coordinate 37,949 of CALJOK010000072.1, read as the reverse complement.
CTTGATGAAGTTGTCGTAACTGCCTTAGGAATTGAAAAAAACAAAAAAGCATTAACTTATTCTGTAACGGAAGTAGGTGGCGAGAATTTCTCTGCAGCTCGATCAATGAATGTGATTCAATCACTTTCTGGAAAAGTAGCAGGGGTTAATGTCTCAAGTACTGCGACCGGTGCAGGAGGATCTACTCGAGTGGTCATTCGAGGAAATAGTTCTATCGGTGGAAACAATCAACCACTTTATGTAGTGGATGGTGTACCGATGGATAATACTAATTTAGGTTCTGCAGGAATGTGGGGTGGTAAAGATTGGGGAGATGGAATTTCTAGTTTGAATCCTGATGATATTGAAACATACACGATCTTGAAAGGAAACTCTGCAGCTGCACTTTATGGTTCTAGAGCATCCAATGGTGTTATTTTAATTACTACAAAATCTGGTACGAACAGAAAAGGAATCGGAGTGGAATTTAATAGCCAAGTAAGAACAGAAACTGTAATTGACCGGTTAGACTTTCAACAAGATTATGGCCATGGACTTAATGGAGCAAAACCTACTACTCAAGCGGAAGCAATGGAGCAGGGATTAGTTTCTTGGGGAGGAAAATTAGATGGAAGTAGCGTGATGCAGTTTGATGGAGTGGCTCGGCCTTATTCGGCAGTAGGAAGTAATGTTGATAGGTTTTATCGAACAGGAACTACCTTTTCCAATACTTTGACACTTACAGGAGGAGACGAAAAATACAATTTCCGTCTTTCTGGATCAGCATTAAATAATGAAGATGTTGTACCAAATTCTGGTTTGGATCGGTATAATTTTACGGTAAAAGTTGGTGCAAAATTTAGCGAAAAATTTTCAGGAACAGTTGGTGTTAATTATATTAATGAAACGGTAAATAATCGGGCAAATTCTTCTGATGCACCAGCAAATTCTAATTATGGAGTACAAACTCTACCAGCATCTATCAATGTAGAAACATTGAAAGGTACTACTGATAAACTTGGAGCTATTGAAGATGGAACGGAGCTTCTATATAATAGTAACGTTTTTATTACCAATCCGTATTGGACTGCTCACCAGGTTTATAATAAATCGGTAAAAAACAGAATGATTGGAAATATCCAATTACGTTACGATATCTATGATGGATTATATGCTAGAGGAAGAATATCTATGGATCGGTATGATAGAAGAAGAACCGATTTATTACCTTATGGAACTGGTTTTCAACCTTTCGGAAATATAGATGAGCGATCTAATAATTTCCAAGAACTTAATTCAGAGTTGATACTTGGATATGATAAAGATTTAAACGAGACTATTGGTTTGAGTGTTTTTGTTGGAGGTAATACTATGACAAATACTTTTGAAACGGTAGGAGGCAGTGGTAATACTTTTGCTGTTCCATTCTTACACACTTTAGGCAATGCAGGTAATCGTTCTACTATCTACAATATTCGAGAATTAGGAATAAACTCTATTTTTGGTTCGGCAGAAATTGCTATCAAAAAAGCAATATATGTAACAGCTACAGCAAGAAATGATTGGTTTTCTACTTTAACTGATGCAGATAATACTGCTGACAATAGTGAGCTTTACTATTCTGCTGGAATTAGTGCAGTCGTTTCTGATTTAGTTGAATTACCTTCTCAAATTGATTTTGCAAAAGTAAGATTTACTTATGCAGAAGTAGGTGGTGGTGCAGCAGATCCTTACCTATTATCACTTAATTATGGTGTGTTTGGTCAAGGACATAATGGTAATCCACTTGGAGGTGTTGCAAGTGGAAGTATTCCTCCTATTGGTTTAGTGCCATTAACTTCTCAAGAGCTAGAGTTTGGTTTAGATCTTAGATTTTTACAAAATAGATTAGGAGTAGATTTCTCTGTTTATAATAAAAAAACACTTAATGATATTATAGCTGCTGGAGTATCTCCTACTTCAGGATTTGGAAGCAAGACTGTAAATGTTGGAAGTATTGAAAATAAAGGAGTAGAATTAATGCTTTATGGTTCACCTGTGAAGAATAAGGATTTCCGTTGGGATGTATCTTTCAACTATGCAAAAAACAATAATAAAGTACTTCGTTTATTGACGGATGAAATCGAAGAAGGAGCTAATAGAGAAACTATTCGATTAGAAGAAAGTAGAACTCGAAGTGCTTATATCGAAGTAGTTGAAGGATTACCATATAGTCAAATTATGGGTTTTGAATATGCTAGAGATGATAATGGAGAGATGATCTTGGATGATAACGGATTACCAACAAGAGGAGATTTAGTTCCTATGGGAACAGGAGTTCATCCTACTTCTATTGGAATCAGTAATACCTTTTCTTACAAAAATATGTCTCTTAGCTTTTTGATAGACTCTAAGTCAGGAGGTTATATTTATTCAGCAACAAATGCTTATGCTTACCACTGGGGATTGCATAAAAATACTTTGGAAGGAAGAGAAACTGGTATTGGTGCTGTAGCTGCTGAAAACGTAGAAGACTACTACCAAGCAATTGGTTTTAGTATTTCTGAGCAATTTGTTGAGAAAGCAGACTTTATCAAATTAAGAGAATTAGTATTCTCTTACAACTTACCAAAATCAAAATTAGGAAACCTTCCTTTCGAATCAGTTAACATTGGTATCGCAGGTAGAAATCTTTGGTTGATTTCAAGTAGTGTAGATAATATTGATCCAGAGTCAACTTATACTTCTGGTAATGGACAAGGTTTGGAAATGTTTGGAGTACCTCAAACTAGAGCACTTCAATTCAATCTTGGTATTAAGTTTTAATTTTTTTTGATAAAACCAGTAAGTATTTTTTACTACTGATAAAAAATAAATGAAATATGAAATTTTCAAAATATATTTTATTAATCGTCGCATTGATGATGTTTCAGACATCGTGTGATGATGGATTTGACGAGCTAAATGTCAATCCAACGTCCTCTCCCGAAATTAATCCTCAGTTTCAATTCACTTGGGTACAACTACGTACCTCAGGAGGTAGATACGAGAATTGGCGAGCAGGCTTAATCTATTCTTCTATGATGATGCAGCACTTTGCTTCTACTTGTGGATATTGGACTGGAGATAAGTATACTTGGAATGGAGGGTATTCCTCTTCATTATTTGATAGAGCATATCTAGAGCAAGTCAAAGATATGCAAGACTTAATCAATACTTTGGAGACTGCTGAAGCTAGTGACCCTACGATGTTGGGAATGGCTAAAATTTGGCGAGTAGTTATATTCCATAGGTTAACTGATTTATATGGAGATGTTCCATATTCTGAAGCTGGTAAAGGATTTATTGAAGGCATTGATAATCCAAAATATGATGCTCAGGATGCTATCTATGCAGATATGCTTAATGAGTTAGAAAGTGGAATTAATCTTTTGGGAGCTTCAGGTGGTTTTGGAAGTGGAGATTTAATCTATGGTGGAGATACCAACCAATGGAAAAAATTTGGTTATTCTTTAATGTTACGTTTGGCTATGCGACTTTCTGAAGCAGATGCTTCAACAGCTCAAGCTTGGACTGCTAAAGCAATCGCAGGTGGTGTAATGGAAAGCAATGCCGACAATGCATTTATCCAACATACCTCAGGCCCTGAAGGAATCAATCAAAATGGAATTGGTCAAGTATTGGATGCAGCTGCTGGATTTGGAGATGATTGCCCACGATTGAGTAATACATTAGTAGATTGGATGACTAGTACTGGAGATGGTCGTTTAGATATCTTTGGAGTTACACCTGTAAATGGTGGCGCACATAATGGTATGCCAAATGGTTTGGATGAAACAACTATTCAAGCTAATCCAAGTGGTACAACAAAAGACGATTTTAGTTCTTTTAACCCACTACTAGTAAAAGTTTCTTCGCCAATGGTTTTCCAAACTTATGCTGAAACTCAACTTTTGATTGCTGAAGCAATTAAAAGAGGATGGGCAACTGGAAGTGCGGAAGACCATTATAATAATGGAGTTAGAGGGGGAATGCAACAATGGGAAATCTATGATGCTTCATTAGCAGTAGATGATGCTACAGTAGATACTTACCTAGCCGCTAATCCTTATGATGATACTTTTGAGCAAATCGGATGGCAATATTGGGCCGCTACTTTCTTAAATGAATATGAGTCTTATGCTAACTGGAGAAGAACAGGAACGCCTACACTTACTCCTGTGAATTATCCAGGAAATGCAACTGGTGGAACAATTCCTGTGCGTATGTTGTATGGTGGAGGTGAAATTGGATTAAATCCAAATTTGGATGAAGCACTAGCTCGTCAAGGGATGACTACTGATTTTGTTAATATGATGACTGTTCCAGTTTGGTGGGACAAATAGTTTTGATTAATAAATAGTTTCTAAAATTTTCATACAGTTTTAACCACACAGATGAGTATAAATACTCATCTGTGTTTTTTTAAAATTTCCGATGTTTAACATTAACTCCAATTTTCTATTTTTTTTAATACTCCTAACTTTCATTAGTTGTGGAAAAGATGAAAATAGTAACAAGGAAAATTTCACCACTTCACTAACGGCATATGTAAATCCTTTTATGGGGACTGCTAATCACGGTCATGTTTACCCTGGAGCTACGGTTCCATTTGGAATGGTACAATTGAGTCCTGACAATGGAACGCAAGGGTGGGATTGGTGTTCAGGTTACAATTGGATATCTGATACCATTGTAGGATTTAGTCATACCCATTTGAGTGGAACGGGGATTGGAGATTTGTATGATATTTCTATGATGCCGACACAAGAAGATATTGATTTTTCAAAAAAAATGGATCCTAAAAAAAATGTGTACGCTGCTAAATTTTCTCACGAAAATGAAAATGCCTCACCAGGTTTTTACCAAGTAAAATTAGATAATGGAATTGAAGTCAATCTAACTGCTTCCGAAAGAGTAGGATTTCATAGTTACAATTTTCCGAAAGGAAAAAATGCCACACTCCTACTCGATTTAAGTTTTGCCATGAATTGGGATAGCCCAACGGAAACTTATTTAAATTTTGATAAAGAAAAAAAACGAATAACTGGCTATCGATTTTCAACAGGATGGGCCAAAAATCAACAAGTCTTTTTTGCTGCTGAATTTTCACATCCTATTGAAAATTATAAAATTGCAGACAGCACTTCTACCCTATCCAAAGCTGAAAACTATCAAGGAAAATATTTACGAACTCAATTAGAGTTTGGTGCTATTGAAAACTTAAAAATAAAAGTTGGCTTGTCAACTGCCAACGAAGCTGGTGCCATCGCTTCGCTAAAAGAAATTCCAAATTGGGATTTTGGCCAAACAAAAAAAGCCGCCAATGATTTATGGGAAAAAGAATTATCAAAAATTGTAATTCAAACGCCTGATGAAGATTTGAAAAAAATATTCTACACTTCTTTATATCGCACTTGCCTCGCTCCCGTAAAGATGTCCGATACAAATGGAAATTATAAAGGAGTAGATAATAAAATCCACGCAGCCAAAGGATACACTAAATATGGAATCTTTTCCCTTTGGGATACTTTCCGTGCTGCCAATCCTTTGTACACCATTACCCAAAAAGACAAAGTCAATGATTTTGTAAAGTCATTGTTATCACACTATGAAGAATATGGGTTATTACCCGTTTGGTCTTTATTGGGAAATGAAACTAATACAATGACGGGGTATCACGCGATCCCCGTTATTGTTGATGCTTACCAAAAAGGCTTTCGAGGTTTCGATGCAGAGCAAGCATTTGAAGCTATGAAAAAAAGTGCTGGCCAAGATATTCGAGGAACTAATTTTTATCGAGAATATGGTTATATCCCTTATGACAAAGCAGGCCAATCGGTTACTCGAACTTTAGAATATGCTTATGATGATTGGTGCATCGCTCAAATGGCAAAAGCACTTGGAAAAGAAAAAGATTACCAAGAATTTTCCAAAAGGGCTAAAAGTTACGAAGCGATGTTTGATGCATCAACAGGATTTATGAGAGCAAAATATGCTAATGGAAAATGGAAAATACCTTTTGATCCACAGTTCTCTGATCACAATTTTGCGGTAGCAGAATATACCGAAGGTAATGCTTGGCAACACTCTTGGTTTACACCACATGCTCCAAATGAATTGATTCAGTTGCATGGCGGAAATGATAATTTTGTAAAAAAATTAGATTCACTTTTTGTAGTAGACTCTACTATTGAAGGAGAGAATTCGTCCCCAGATATTTCAGGATTGATTGGTCAGTATGCCCATGGAAATGAGCCGAGTCACCATATCGCCTACTTTTATAATTTCGCAGGACAACCCCACAAGACGCAAGAAATCGTCAGAAAAACTTTAGCTACTCAATATAATTCAGGCCCAATTGGACTTTGTGGAAATGAAGATTGTGGACAGATGTCAGCATGGTATGTATTTAGCGCAATGGGTTTTTATCCATTTAATCCAGCTGATGGGAAATATGTATTCGGGAGTCCTCTATTTGAAAAAGTAGAAATCCCAGTAAAAAATAACAAGACATTTACATTAATTGCAAATAATGTTTCTGCTGAAAATAAATTCATCAATTCAATCGAATGGAATGGAAAAGATTATGATAAATTCTACTTGACACATGAAGATTTAATGAGTGGAGGAACTTTAGAAATGGAAATGGTCAATGAACCAAACAAATAACACACACTACCTATTTCTCCTAAAGTTTGGAGCAGACAGTAACGTAGCTTTAGCCGAAGACAGCAATTATGATCAACAAAGTTTGTCGAAAATCCATAAATAATAATATTGTTATGACAAGAACATTTCTAGCTTTTTTCCTATTGATTATCTTTTCATTTTTGAGTTGTGAAAATAATTCAGAAACTACTTCCACCACCACTCCTACCACAACAACTGTAGACACTTTTGCCATAGAAAAAAAAGTAATGGCTGAAAAAGTCAAAGCCGAATTTCTTCACGCATGGACAGGTTACAAAAAATTTGCTTGGGGCTATGACTCTCTCAAACCTCTTTCTAAAAAAGGAGCAAATTGGTACGCTCACTCTATGGTGATGACTCCGATAGATGCATTTGACACCATGGTATTAATGGACTTGGACAAAGAAGCAGAAGAGTGTAAAAAATTGATTTTTGAAAAATTGTCTTTCGAACACGATATGGAAGTTCAAGTTTTCGAAATTGTAATTAGATTGTTAGGAGGATTGATTAGTGCTTACCAACTGGATGGTGATAAAAGGTTTTTAGATTTAGCTACTCAGCTAGGTGATAAATTATTACCTGCATTTAACTCTCCTACTGGAATTCCTTATCGAATGGTAAATCTAAAAACAGGTAAAACGAGTGACTACTTAAATAACCCTGCCGAGGTAGGTACACTCCAATTAGAATTTGCCATGCTAAGTAAATTAACAGGCAATCCAATCTATAAAGAAAAAGCAGATGCCGCAATGAAATATCTTTTTGACAAGAGATCTTCAAAGACAGATTTAGTAGGAATGGTCATCGATGTCAACAAAGGAACATGGTATAATAAGGATAGCCACATTAGTGGAATGATCGATTCGTACTATGAATATTTACTAAAAATGGGAATCCTTTTCGAAGATGAAGAGTACACAAATATGTACAACACGAGCATAGCTGCGGTTAATAAATACTGTTTAGATAAAACTGAAAATGGATGGTGGTACAGTCATGTCAACATGGATACAGGTGAAAGAGTCCGAACTCAGTTTGGAGCACTAGATGCTTTTATGCCTGCGATGCTGGCACTAGGTGGAGATTTGGAAACTGCAGAAAAGGTGCAAGAGTCTTGTTATAAATTATGGACAGATCATGGTATCGAACCGGAACAATATGATTATTCGACAGGAGAAATTCTCAATGGGTTTTATGTTTTAAGACCAGAAAATATTGAATCTGCAGCCTACCTTTATCATCACACCGGCGATAAGAAATATTTTGAAATGGGAAAAACAATGTTTGAGAGTATAATCAAACATTGTAAAACAGATGAAGCCTATGCTGAAATAAAAGATGTCCGAACCATGGAAAAACAAGATGACATGCAAAGTTTTTTCTTAGCAGAAACAATGAAATATGCTTACTTGCTTTTTAGTGATCAAAAGAAATTAGATTTTAAAAATACTATCTTCAATACCGAAGCACACCCAATGCAAAAAACATGGTAAAAGTAGTTTTGAATGAATCAAAACTACATGACAGACATCCCTTATTTTTTGATAAAAACTAATTAGTAATGATTGGGACTAATAAAACTAACAAGACAGATTTTAAAAAAAGAAAACACCTGGTTGAAAAAGAACATCTAGAATTGATAGTCCGCTACAATCCTAAGATTGAAAAAAACTATAATGGTATTTTCTATCGTCATAAGTATCCTGTACTTACACCGCTACATACTCCAATATTTTGGCGGTACGATTTAAATTTTGAAACCAATCCATACTTCATGGAACGGTTGGAAATTAATTCAGTTTTCAATGCAGGCGCTATCGAGTGGAATGGGAAAGTAGTATTAGTTCCTCGTATAGAAAGCAATGATGTAAAATCTTTTTTTGGCGTAGCAGAAAGTAGCAATGGGATTGATAATTTCAAATTTTGGGACTACCCTATCGTTATGCCCCAAACGGAAGATCCTGAAATGAATGTTTATGATATCCGCATAGTCCGACATGAAGATGGATGGATTTACGGATTATTTTGTGCAGAACGAAAGGACAAAAATAAACCATATGATTCTTCCGCAGCCATTGCAAAAAATGGATTGGCAAGAACCAAAGACTTAATCAATTGGGAACGGCTTCCTGATATTATGACCAGTTCTCCACAACAAAGAAATTGCGTTTTGCATCCCGAATTTGTCAATGGAAAATATGCTTTCTACACTCGTCCTATGGATGGATTTATTGAAACAGGAGGTGGTGGTGGTATAGGTTGGGGAACTTGTGAAGATATTAATTTTCCAAAATTAGAAGATGAAATAATTATTGAACATAAAAAATATCATACGATCAAAGAGGTTAAGAATGGATTGGGACCAGCACCTTTAAAAACAGAAGTTGGATGGTTACATTCTGCCCATGGTGTCAGAAGAACGGCAGCTGGGCTGCGCTATGTTCTGTATCTTTTCCTTTGCGATCTAAATGAACCATGGAAAGTGATTCGACAACCCAATCGACATTTCCTTGCACCAAAGGGAATTGAAAGAGTTGGAGATGTTTCCAATGTTCTTTTTAGTAATGGCTGGGTACTTCGCGAAAATGGAGAAGTATTAATTTATTATGGTTCATCAGATACTAGAATGCATGTCGTGACCACCACGCTTTCAAAACTGGTGGACTATATTCTGAATACTCCCGAAGATGCAGGAAATACTTATGATTGTGTCCAACAAAGAATTGACTTGATCAATCGAAATAAAATTTTCATGAATCAAGAGTAGTTATGGTGTTACACATCAAAATTAGGTATTGCTTTACCAATAAGGAAAATTATACTCGAAAGGAAAACCATGAGAAGCAAGGAGCGGGTGAGGGTCGGTGAAAAATGAGGGTACGGGAGCCTGCCTGTGTTAAGCTATTTTTTCACCTAGAATTTTTTGGTTTTTTTTTCAATGAAAAAAAGAACAATGCCCATTGAAGCACAAACTTAAATTGTAAAACAAAATTATCTAAATCATTTTGCGTAACAGAAGTTAGTAATCTTTAACCATAGATTATGAATACAAAAAAATCAACCATACTATCCCTATTGTTTTTGACAATTGCTTTTGTAATTATATTGTTATTCCCAAGTAGTTGCAAAACCGATCAAGTAATCTCTTCCCCTTCTATCACTAATGCAATTCCTGATAAGATTGATTTTAATTTTCATGTCAAACCCATTTTATCTGATCGTTGTTTTACTTGCCACGGGCCAGATGAAAATGCCCGCAAAGAAAATTTACGATTTGATACAAAGGAAGGTGCTTTTGCAGCTTTAGGAAAAAACAAAGATCACTATGCCATTATTCCTAACGATGTGGAGAATAGTACTTTGGTCAATAGAATTTTTTCAGAAGATCCTGAGGAAATGATGCCAACGCCTGAATCCAATTTGACTTTGACTAATTATGAAAAAGAGATTCTAAAAAAATGGATTGAGCAAGGAGCAGAGTGGAAAGAGCATTGGTCATTTTTACCCATAAAAGATGCTGAGGTTCCAGCCGTTTCTGATGGAAATATAAATAACCCAATTGATAATTTTGTTTTGGCAAAACTAAATGCCCAAAACTTAAAATCAATGGGCGTGGCAACCAAAGCACAACTCATTCGAAGAGTTACTTTTGATTTGACAGGCCTACCTCCTACCCTGGAAGAGATTGATAATTTTGAAAAAGACGACAATCCTGACGCTTATGAAAAAGTTGTAGATAGATTGTTACAAACTGATGCTTATGCAGAAATGATGACTACCAATTGGTTGGACATTGCTCGCTACGCAGACTCTCATGGATACCAAGATGATTTAGAACGCATCATGTTTCCTTGGAGAGATTGGGTGATTCATGCCTTTAAAAAAAATATGCCTTACGATCAATTTGTCACTTGGCAATTGGCGGGAGATCTTTTACCTAATCCTACACGAGAACAAATTATCGCTACGGCATTTAATCGTAATCATAAAATCACTCAAGAAGGTGGTGTCATTCCAGAAGAATATCGAGTCGAATATGTTTCCGATAGAACGCAAACATTTGGAACAGCTTTCTTAGGTTTAACTTTTGAATGTGCAAAATGCCATGACCATAAATATGATGCGATCCAACAAAAAGATTATTTCAGTCTTTTTAGTTTTTTTAATAATGTTCCAGAACAAGGATTGATAGAACCTTATGGCGCAATTCCAAAACCATATATCAAAATCAGTCAAAAAGAAATCGAGGAAACCTTAACCTTCATCAATAACCTTGATACACTTAAAGAGATTCCATTAATGGTGATGGAAGAAATGCCTAAAAAAAGGCAAGCCTATATTCTAAATCGAGGTGCATATGATAAACCAACCACTCCAGTCGATTCCGAAATGCCTACATCAATTTTAGCATTTGATGATAAATTTTCTAAAGATAGATTGGGACTTTCTAACTGGCTTTTTTCCAAAAAAAATCCACTCACCGCGAGAGTGACGGTTAACCGATTATGGCAACAATGTTTTGGAAAAGGAATAGTTGCCACGCCTGACGATTTTGGAAATCAAGGTTCGTTACCTACTCATCCTGAATTATTAGATTGGTTGGCAACTGAGTTAATGGATAATAAATGGGACTTAAAAGCTTCCCTAAAAACGATAGTGATGTCAGCCACCTACCAACAGTCTTCAAAAGTAACCGAAGAATTATTGGAACTTGATCCTGAGAATAATTTATTAGCACGAGCTTCTCGTCAACGACTTTCAGCAGAAATGATTCGAGATCATGCTCTGGCTACAAGTGGATTGTTAGACAGAACTATTGGTGGCCCAAGTGTCAAACCTTACCAACCTGATGGACTTTGGGCAGAAACTATTGGCGGAGGCGGAGGAAGTCTCGCAAAATATATTCAAGACAAAGGTTCCAAAATTTACCGGCGAAGTATTTATACGTTTTGGAAAAGAACAGTTCCACCTCCAAGTATGATGACCTTTGATGCGTCAACGAGAGACGTATGTGCTGTAAGGAGGTCGACTACCAGTACACCGCTTCAAGCATTGGTCATGCTCAATGATCCACAAATAGTAGAAGCCTCAAGAGTATTGGCTTATCAAAGTATTGAAAAGGAAAAGGATGTTGAAAAAAGAATTGGGATGATGTTTAGATTAGCTACTTCAAGAGAAATCACCTCTGATGAACTCAATAATTTGTTGACATTTTTTAAAGAAGAAAAAAGTAAATTCGAAAAATCTCCAAAAGATGCAAAAGCATTGTTAAAAATTGGAGAATATCCTCAGAGAGATTTAATAGACGATACAGAAATGGCAGCCTATACAATTATAGCAAATGTCATTTTTAATTTGGATGAGACGATTACCAAGGGATAAGTAGCGGTCGAATTTATTTGACTGGTTTTAAAAAAAAATCTACCATGAGTAAAATAATAAAAGAAAGAGAACATCAAATGAATCGCCGAGCGTTCTTCTCCAAATCCGCAACCGGAATTGGAGTAGCAGCACTTTCTAGTATGCTCGGAGGATGCAATTTATTTGATAAATCCGAAAACGGAATTTTAACTCAAAAAATTAACCTTCAAGGAATTCTAGATGCGCCACATTTTGCCCCAAAAGCAAAACGAGTTATTTATCTTTTTCAAAGTGGCGGCCCATCACAACTAGAACTTTTTGATTACAAACCAATGCTCAATAAAAGACGAGGAGAAGAACTCCCCGCCTCTATCCGCAATGGTCAACGTTTAACAGGAATGACTTCTGGACAAGATTCATTTCCTATGGTAGGTTCTCAATTTGGGTTTTCCCAACATGGCGAAAACGGAACTTACATGTCAGACTTGATGCCCTACACTTCCAAAATAGTGGATGATTTATGCATCATCAAATCCATGCACACCGAAGCGATCAACCACGATCCAGCGATTACTTTTTTCCAAACAGGCTCACAACAACCCGGAAGACCATGCATGGGTTCTTGGTTAAGTTACGGGATGGGAAGTATGAATGATAACTTACCAACGTTCACCGTTTTGTTATCAAGAGGTACTGGTAGAAAATTTGGGCAACCACTTTATTCTCGATTGTGGGGAAATGGATTTTTACATTCCCTCCACCAAGGGGTTCAATTTCGGTCGGGAAAAGATCCAGTTTTATATCTTAAAGATCCTGACGGAATTGACCGAACAAGTCGTAGAAAAATGCTCGACCACATCGCAGAATTAAATTCTAAACAACTCGAAGAATTTGGCGATCCTGAAATCAGTAGCCGAATTGCTCAATATGAAATGGCCTATAAAATGCAAACTTCCGTTCCAGATGTTGTGGACATTTCCAAAGAGCCAGATCATATTTATCAAATGTATGGACCAGACTCTATGCAGCCAGGAACCTTTGCTGCCAATTGTTTATTGGCAAGAAGGCTCGCGGAGCAAGATGTTCGTTTTATCCAACTATATCACATGGGTTGGGATCAACATGAAAATTTGCCAACTCAAATTGCAGCTCAAGCCAAAGATGTTGACCAAGCAACTGCAGCATTAATTTTGGATTTAAAACAAAGAGGAATGTTGGATGATACTTTGGTAATTTGGGGTGGAGAATTTGGAAGAACAAATTACTCCCAAGGAACTTTGACAGATACCAATTATGGAAGAGATCATCATCCACGATCCTTTACTATTTTTATGGCAGGCGGCGGAGTGAAACCGGGAATGGTATATGGTGAGACGGACGAATTAGGATATAACATTGTCAAAGACCCCGTTCATGTGCATGATTTCCAAGCTACGATGTTACATCAGTTAGGAATCGACCATGAAAAAATGACTTATAAATATCAAGGTCGAAGATTTCGTTTGACGGATGTACATGGAAAAGTGATGAAGGATTTGATTGCTTAGATTTTTTTGAATAATGAATAATGAATAATGAATAATGAATAAAAATAAAGTCAAAGGAAAGATCACCGCCTTTCTTTAATTTAAAAGGAAAATGTGGCAATTCAATTTGACACTTTTATTAAGTGTAACTAATCATCAGGGAGCATCGCTATGCGCTGCCATCGTTATTCCTGTTATTTTTTTCTACCAATGGATTGGCGCTATGCGCCGATTACAATAAAACTAAAAGTTTACGGCGCATAGCGCCATGGCCATTGGTAGTAAATATTAAATTTAAAACATTGCAGCGCATAGCGATGCTCCTTGATGATTAGTTATTATAAAGTCTTGATTTTCCCCTACCTTTTTGCTTAATCAATAAAATAGGGAAGCAAGAGATTACATCATGTTGAATTATTTTTATAAAAAATGAAAAGGAGAAAATTCATAGGAGCATCATTAATAACACTAGGAGGAACGTCTCTTTTTGCAAACTCTAACAATACTCCTACATTTCTAAATAAAGAAGAAAAATTCAAAGATTTAATCATCGGCCATAATTCTCACCAATATAAAATTGATTTAAACTGGGGCGCATTAAATTCCGATTTCCATCCAGTCAATGATTGTCATGAAATGGTGCAAGATTCCAAAGGCCGAATTATTCTTTTGACCAACCACACGAAAAACAATGTTATAATTTATGATAAATCTGGAAAGTTAATTGAAGTCTGGGGAACAGATTTCCCAGGCGCACATGGTTTAACTTTGAATGTAGAAAATGGCGAAGACTTCCTGTACATTTCAGATAATGAACGACACGAAGTCATCAAAACTACCATCGACGGAAAAGTAGTGCTCGTACTGCCCTATCCAAAAGAAACAGAGCAATACCAAAAACTAGAACAATATATTCCAACCGAAACTGCCATCACTCCTAATGGAGATATTTATGTAGCAGATGGTTATGGTGCGCAACATATTTTACATTATAATTCAAACGGTGAATTAAAAAATATCTTTGGAGGGCGAGGCGATGGAGATGAATTTTTCGATAATGCTCATGGCATTTGTTATGATGATCGGGATAAAGCAAATCCTTGTTTATTAATTACGGCTCGCCAGCGCAATGAGTTAAAACGATTTTCTTTAGATGGAAAATTATTGGAAGTGATTCCTTTGCCCGGTGCATTTATTTGTCGTCCGGTGATTCATGGCGAGCATGTTTACTTGGCTACCATTTGGTCAGGAACAGGAAGTGCGAACACAGGTTTTATTTCTATTTTAAATAAAAAAAATGAATTGATTTCTGCACCAGGAGGAAGTGCACCAATTTATAAAAATGGAAAATTGCAGCCCATGCACCAAGCGATTCAAATATTTAAACACCCGCATGATGTATGTGTGGACGATGATGAAAATTTATATATCGCCCAATGGAATTCAGGGAAAACATATCCGATCAAATTGATGAGAACTTCGAGTTGATTCATCAATCAAATAAAAAAGTCATTTATTATTTTTCAAAACAAACAATCACTAATGAAAAACTCTAGTCGCATCATATTTCCAATTTTCTTTTTAATAATTTTTATGATCACCTCTTGCGAAACTGAACCAGTCACTCCTGCACTTCAAGGAGTTGCCGACATCATTCCTGCTCCTTTAAAATTTTCAAAAAAAGAAGGCAATTTCTTGCTCGATGAAAATGTGCAAATTTCTTTGCCCAATGAAAATGCAGAATGGCAACTAGTTGCTAATTATCTTAACGATAAAATATTCGACTCCACTTCAAAACGATTAAAAATAATCACCTCTGGAAATCTTGAAAAAGATATTATCCGAATCATCCAAAGTGATGACGTTACTCAAAAAGAAGGCTACCAACTCAATATCAATGCTTACGAAATTGTAGTAAAAGCAAAAACGGCAAACGGCGCATTTCTTGGCGTGCAGACCTTGTTACAACTAATGCCTTCCGAAATTTATTCAAAAAATAAAACCACCAACTTTAGATTTAATATTCCTCAAGTTGAAATAAATGATGCGCCAAGATTTTCATATCGAGGTATGCATTTAGATGTTGCTCGTCATTTTTTTTCGGTGGATGATGTCAAACGATATATTGATTTAATGGCGATGCATAAGTACAATACTTTTCATTGGCATTTAACGGAAGACCAAGGTTGGAGAATCGAAATCAAGAAATATCCTAAACTCACCGAAATTGGAGGATTTAGAAATGAAACTTTGGTAGGTCATTATAACGATCAACCTCATCAATTTGATGGAAAACGTTATGGCGGATTTTACACGCAAGAACAAATTAAAGAGGTGGTGAAATATGCTTCTGAAAGATTTATCACAGTCATACCTGAAATCGAATTGCCCGGTCATGCACAAGCTGCAATTACTGCTTATCCTGAATTAGGTTGTACGGATAATCAATTAGAAGTAATGACTAAGTGGGGAGTTTCCAATAATGTGTTTTGTCCAACGGAAGAAACTTTTACTTTTTTAGAAAATGTACTCTTAGAAGTCATTGAACTTTTTCCATCAGAATATATTCACATCGGAGGAGATGAATGCCCAAAAACACATTGGAAGGAAAGTGCTTTTTGTCAAAAGCTAATGAAAGAAAATGGATTAAAAGATGAAATGGAATTGCAAAGTTATTTTATCGGAAGGATAGAAAAATTTCTTAATTCGAAAGGAAAACAAATCATTGGTTGGGATGAAATTTTAGAAGGAGGACTCGCACCCAATGCTTCGGTTATGTCATGGCGAGGTGTTCAAGGTGGAATAGATGCTGCGACTCAAGGACACGATGTTATCATGTCTCCAACTTCCCATTGTTATTTTGATTATTACCAATCTCAACATAAAGATGAACCATTGGCAATCGGTGGATATTTACCGATCGAAAAAGTGTATAGTTATCAGCCGATTCCTGATGAAGTTCCAGCGGATAAAGTTCATCATATCAAAGGAGTGCAATGTAACCTTTGGACAGAGTATATTCCTACCGCAAGAAAACTAGATTATATGACTTACCCTCGTGCCTGCGCACTTGCCGAAGTTGCGTGGACAGCTAAAAGCAATCGAGATTTTCCAGATTTTGTAAAGAGATTAAATACTCATTTGCTACGACTTGAAGCTTATGGCGTAAATACTGCGATGAATGTATTTGACATTGATGGCGATCTTACTTCTCAAGATGGTCAATTAATGACTACCTTAAAATCAAATGTAGCGAACTCGACGATTACTTACACTTTAGATGGTTCTACTCCGACGCTCCAATCTAATATTTATAACAATACATTCACAATTAATGCGTCAAGTCAATTGCGTGCAGTTGGATTTATAAATGACAAGCAAAGAGGTCGATCATTTGAAAAAGATATTAATTTTCACAAAGCTACCGGTAAAACTATTTCCATAAAAGAACAACCTGAACCTCGTTATTCCGCAGGAGGCATTGGTGCGATCATCAATGGAATTAATGGAAGTGATGAACGATATGGAGATAAAGAGTGGTTAGGTTTTGAAGGAAAAAATATGGAAGCGGTGATTGATATGAAAGAAGAAACTGAAATTAGAAAAGTAAGTTTTCGATTTTTCAAAGGAGAAGGACAATGGATTTATTTACCGAAAAAAGTAAGTGTCTTTGTTTCTAACGATGGAGAGAAATATACATTGGCAGCCGAGTCAACTGACATTGCTACGGAATCTAAAATTGCTAATCCAACTGTAGAAGTAAATTCGAAAGGAAAGTATATTAAAGTTCTAGTAGAACGTTTTGGAAAAATACCAGATGGCTTGCAAGGCGGAGGTCATGAAGCATGGTTATTTGTTGATGAAATTATTGTCGAATAAAAGTAACTTTTAAACAAAGTAATATAAACAGGAAGGAGAAGATTATAACGTGGATTTGGCTTTAGCCGAATACAGCAAGAAAGTTTTTTTTGAGTAAAACCAAACCTAGGTAACACACGAAACAAGAAACTCTGTTTGATTGGTACAATCGGATGACAGGTTCATAAAATGTTATTTAGCAGGATGTAAAAATTTAAATTTGTTCTTTGTCAATTAGATTTTGGTTTTGTTCATGCTTGCTGCATTCGGCTAAAGCCAAATCCACGTTACGACCTGCTCCTTGCTGTTTACACCTTAACATAGTAAGTTTTTGGTTTTTTTTTTCAATGAAAAAAAGAACCAACTTCCCTTTTTCCACTTTCTTTAAATTTTAAAATAATGTCAAATTTTAACTTACTAAAAAGGTAAGAACTAAAAATAAAATTAATGATTAGAATCACTCTCTTACTTTTCGTTTTTTTGATGACGACCGCTACATTCAGTTTAGCGCAATCTCGTCAAAATTTCAGCGAACTCCCAGTTTTCCAAAATGGAAAAAACGGTTACGCCTGCTACCGAATCCCTGCTATCATAAAAGCACCCAACGGAGAATTACTAGCATTCGCAGAAGGAAGAGTAAATGGATGTAATGATTTTGGAAATGTAGATATATTGTTACGAAAAGCAGATGCAAATGGAATTACATGGAAAGAAATTTCTATTGTAGCTGACAATGGAAAATTTCAAGCAGGCAACGCTGCACCTGTTGTAGACATGCTCGATCCAAAATATCCAGAAGGTCGGATTTTTCTTTTTTATAATACTGGAAATAATCACGAAGGAGAGATTCGAAAAGGAAATGGACTACGGGAAGTTTGGTACATCACGAGTACCGACAATGGCGACACTTGGTCCACACCTACCAATATTACAACTTCCGTACATCGACCAAATGCTCCTACAATAAATCCAAAATATAATTTTAAAGAAGATTGGCGATCCTATGCAAATACCCCAGGTCATGCAATTCAATTAAAACAAGATAAACACAAAGGTCGAATTTTTGTTCCAGCCAATCATTCAGAAGGTCCGCCCGACAATAATTTTAATGACTACAAAGCACATGCATTTTATAGTGACGATCATGGCGAAACTTGGCAGTTAAGCGAAACAGTCGATGTTCCAAGTAGCAATGAATCTCATGCCGTAGAATTATCAGATGGTCGAGTGATGCAAAATATTCGTCATCAAAATGGTAGTCAACGAGAACGATTGGTCGCTATCAGTAGCAATGGCGGAGCAACTTGGGACAGCACTTATTTCGATGCACAATTGCCCTCCCCTGTTTGCCAAGCAAGTATTATCGAATACATCACTCCAGATAAAGATCGAGTACTTTTATTTTCCAATCCTAATAGCAAAGTTCGAAGAGAAAACATGACCGTCCGAGTCAGTTACGATGATGGACAAACTTGGTTATTGAGTCGGACTGTTAGAGCAGGCGAAAGTGCTTACTCTGATTTAGTAATTCAAAATAATAATGCAATTGGATTGTTATACGAACATGGAAATGATGATGGAATTCATTTTGCCAACTTTAATTACGAGTGGCTTATCAATGGAAAAAATCAAACCGACAATCAATTTGTCAAAAAAGTAATCAACAAAAATGATCCTTATGCAAAGGAATTTGATTTTGCACTTGCTCCACCGATGATCGAAAGTGAGTCTATCTTTTTTGAAGAAAAAAATAATGTAAAACTATTGTTAGGACTTAAAGGTGCAAGGATTCATTACACTTTAGATGGTACGACACCGACAGAGCAGTCTCCACTTTTCTCAGAAAAAATTATGCTAACCAATTCTGCTGTTTTAAAAGTAAAAGCATTTCACCCACAATGTCTTCCTAGTAATACTGTTTCTTCTCGATTTATAAAATTAGGAAAATCACTTCCCATCAAAAAAATTACGATCAACCAAACACCACATAAAAATTATCCAGGCACAGGAGCAAAAGGTTTAGTCGATCGAAAAAAAGGAACGACTAATTTTCGAACTTCTCATTGGATGGGTTTTGCAGGAGGAGATTTGGAAGCGGTGATTGAGTTGGAGAAAAAAACCAATTTTCAAAAAGTAACCGCTAGTCTTTTGTCCGATCAAGGCTCGTGGATTTTTATGCCAGAATCTATCGAAGTTTACTGTTCTAAAGATGGAAAGGATTTCAAATTATTGAATACTAAAAAAATAAAACCTACCAAAGAGGGAGAACCTATCGGACTTCATTTTGAAGAAGTTACTTTTCCAAAAGATAAGGCAAAATTTATAAAAGTGGTGTTGAAAAACATTTCCAGCATCCCAGATTGGCATGATGGAAAAGGAACTCCACCCTGGTTATTTATTGATGAAATTTTAATTGAATAATTTTTACGTAGGGGCAATCCCTTGTGGTTGCCCTGTGCCATATTGATTTTTCAATATTGGAAACCACAATGAAATTGGGCAACCACAAGGGATTGCCCCTACAATTTGGGGGATTTATTTATTTCACAATCACCTCATCCAAAAAAATCCACGCATTTTTCCCCCTACCAGAATGCCATTCAGGAAGACCATCAATTTTTTTCGCAATCACTTTTACATACTTAATTTTTTGTGATAAAAATTCTCCACCTATCGTTTCAACTCGCGACGAACTCGAAATAAGTGCATCTAATTCTTCAACAAAAACAGAAGTAAAATTCTTCCCATCCTTTGATACTAAAACTTCAACACGTTGAGGGGAAAATATCCAAGCACCTTGATTCACCAAAACACCCACTTCAATTTCTTTTACCATTTGTTCTTTTCCCAAATCCAAAACAAACTCCGCATCACTTCCCTCCCAACCTTGCCAGAGTTGACCTTTATAATCTATCGTCCCACGATACCCATCAGTCAAAGCCTCTCCAAATCCATGATATTTAAAACTATATTCCGTTAAATATTCTACCGATTTATTTCTAGCTAAATGGTTGACTTCTTCGATTTTCATCAGCGGGTCAAGGAGCATATCTTCACTTGCTTGATGAAAACAAATTTTGCTTTCCTTAGAAGAAGGCAGTTGAAGAATCAATTGATTACTTCCTTTTTTCAAATTAAATGGAATTACCTTTTTAGAAATATAAGCATTCCAATTTGGATCAATCGAATATATCATTTTTCCATTCAACCAATAGCTCACCTTTTCATTAGTTTGGAGATAAAAATACAGCGTGGAATCCTTTCGCATTTTCCAATTACTTTTTAGGAAATAAGAACCTTTCGATTTTTTTGAAAAATTAAAATGTGCATTTTTATCTGCTGTTATCTTTTCCCACGCATGCGGAAGTGTATTGCTATTATTCCATCCTACTAAAGCCTGATGTTTGATAGCTCCTGAATTGATATAGGAAAATTTAGTCTCTAAATAATTCATATGGTCATCCAACTTGGTATTTTTTCTTTTTTTAAAATTCGCAACTCCATTTTTTCGCAATGGAAAATGAACGAACGAAACCAAGACAACTTCTTCCAATGGTGTCAAAATTTCTTTCTGAAAATCTTCTAACACTTTTTGCGCACCCTCCATATCTGTCTTTGTCAACTCTCTGAACAGCATTCTTCTTTGTTCTGTGTCAGCACTTTTCAAAAAAGCTTTAGCAATCGAAACTGCATTTTTGTTCTTTTCGGAAAACAAATGAAAAAATGCATATGGAACAATTTCTGATTCTTTTACAAGTGCTTGAGTTAATGCTTTTATATTGTTTTCGTTTTTATCCACCACCCTTTTAGCGTAATCAAAAACACTTACTATTTTACCATTTCCATCCGCATCTATCCAAGTTGCATTCGTAAAGCCTAGTGGTATTGCAGGATCTTCGATTTCTCCAACCATCGGAAACATCGGTTTGTCACCATGTGCAATCAAAATATACCAACTGTCTTTCTCAGGTTGAACAGAAACCAACGTGTCCAAGCAAACTGCATTTCCATTTCGCTTTAAATCAAATTCTTGAACCACTACCCCATTTTTCACCAGCTCAGCTTTGGAACAACTGACCCAAGATGCTGCTTGAACTTTAAGTTGTAATTGTATTGTTTTATTTTTACTAGAATAAGTTTCTCCAATGGCATTTTTCCCTTCGACCATAATTTGAGGAAATATTCCAGAAGCTACTGTAACTCGTTGAGCTTTAATATTCTTAGTTATTTCCTTCTCATCAATATCGTTTGGTACATCAGTAGAACTCAAAATATAACTTCGAGGAACTCCTGCTATCGCACTCACTACTGTATGACTATCCGAATTTCCAATCCCAGTTTTTCGAATACCTCTGTTCATCATATTAAACCAATCTCGTTTTACAGATTGCAAATTATCAGGCGCAGTTCTCCATCCCAATTGATGATTTTCATTCAACACTTCATAAGTATCAAAATCCCAACTCCACTCTTCCTTCTTCACAACATTTCCAAAATAAATATCCAAACCTTTGGTATTAAAATAATCAGCAGCTACCCAACGTGGATGATTGATTTGAATTACCACATCCTCCTTTGCTGCCGCACGAATATTTTCAAACAAGACATTTCCATTTTTAATTTTACTTTCTACAGGCTCGATTTTAGTATCTAGTGGAAACGTATTAAAATGTCCGATTGGAGTAGTTACTTCATTTCCAATCGTAGTTTTCATCAATCCCAATATTCCAGCTTCTCTCATGTAAGATTCATAATCTGTGAGAAAATTATGATCAGTTGCTACCGCCCAATCTAATCCTTCCGCCGCACAAGAAATGATTCGTTCAACTAGGTTAGCATCTCCATGTCCCGAATTCGTAAGGGTATGCAAATGCATATCACCACCAACAAATCCATCGGTATTTATTTCTTTTTCCAAAGTAGCAGAAATAAAAATCGTAGAGTCAGTCTGAATTTCTATTTGTCTAACATCAACCGAATACTCCATTCCTTTTCCAAACCAAAATTCATATTTCCCATCAGGAAGTCTTAACTCACCTGTTCCGCTTGCGGTGTAAATTGTATTTGCCCGACTTGCAATTTGCAGTTGAGATTTTACCTCAACATTAAAAGGCAATCCCTCTTTGAGCACCGTCAATCTAGCAGGAGTCAATCGCCCATTTGTGGCATCGACAATCTGAAATTTCACCAACCCATTTTGAGTAAAAGCAAAATTATTTAGTGCAAATAGCAAGAAAATAACAAAAGCATTTTTTTTGCAAAAAAATGAAAAATTGATAGAGTTGGTTGGCATAAAATTCATAATAAAAGTTTAGTTTAAAGGTATCAAAATAAACTTTTATTATGAGATATTTTTTACTCCTTCTATCAATAATTTTATGCTTTTCTTGCAGTCCAAAAGAACCAACTATTGAGGCTGGACCTACTGTCAAGACTACTGTGGAGGAGAAATCTCCTTTGCAGCCTCCCATTCCTTTTGCGCCTAAAAATTATATTTGTTATCGAAATTCGGCTCCATTAATTATTAATGGAAAAGCCGATGAAAACGATTGGCAAAAATCTCCTTGGACTAAGTCATTTGTAGACATCGAAGGCGATTTAAAACCTAAACCAGCACACGATACAAAAGTGAAAATGCTTTGGGATAAAGACTACTTTTATTTTTATGCAAAAATGGTGGAACCTCATATTTGGGCAAAATTAAAACAGCGAGATACCATTATTTTTTTCGATGATGATTTTGAAATTTTTATTGATCCTGATGGTGATAGTCATGATTATTATGAGTTGGAAGTGAATGCTCTTAATACTTTGTGGGAGTTGATTTTGCTTCGTCCCTACCGAGCAGATGGCAAGCATAAAGTTTTAAATAATTGGAATATTCCCAATATCAAATCCGCCATTCATATTGAAGGCACTTTGAATAATTCAAAAGACGAAGATCAATATTGGGCCGTAGAAATGGCTATCCCTTGGAGTGCACTCATAGAATTTGCTTCTCCACCAAAATTGCCAAAAGATGGCGATCAATGGCGCGTAAATTTTTCAAGAGTAGATTGGACGATGGATACCAAAAATGGAAATTACCAAAAAGCGATTGACCCAAAAACGAGTAAACCATTCCCTGCAGATAATTGGGTGTGGTCGCCAACAGGTTTTATCAATATGCATATGCCTGAGCAATGGGGCTTTGTTCAATTTTCTGAAAAGATAGCAGGGAAAGGGACAAGCGATTTTATCGAATATAAAGATGAAGAAATCAAAATGGCATTGTGGAATTTATATTTTCAACAAATTAATCTTTTCCAAAAAAACAATATATACACGGATGATTTAAATCTATTTACCATTCCTGTCTTAGAAAATTCGGATTGTGATTTTCAACCTAAAATTTATGCTACTCCTCATTTATTTGAGATTGTTGTAAAGTCCTGTGAGCGAGATGGAAATTGGAGTATTCGTCAAGATGGAAAAATTGATTTTATAAAAATAATGTAACTATTCAACATGGATAAAGTACAGGCGAATTCATTCGCCCACCACTATTAGTTTAAACTATAGAATTTATTAGGCGAATGAATTCGCCCATACTTTACTCACATGTTGAATAGGTGTAAAATAATAACTAATGGCTAAAAAATTAATTTATCTCTTTTTACTAACTTTCTTTTTCTCCTGCGGAAAAGAAAAATCACCAATGAACGTAGTCGTCCTTTTTACCGACGACCAACGATTCAATACTATTCACGCTTGGGGAAACGAAGAAATTCATACGCCAAATATGGATAAACTGGTCGAAATGGGTGTAAGTTTTACTCATGCATATGTCATGGGTTCGCATCATGGCGGAGTCTGTGCTCCAAGCCGAGCGATGTTACTTTCAGGAAAACCTTATATGAATATTCCACGAGCATATATTGATATGGGCGTGACGACTCCTGATACTCATTTTGATTTTGTGACTTTTCCTGAGTTGTTGAGAGAACAAGGTTATGATACTTTTTTTACTGGAAAATGGCATAATAATACTTCCAAGATTCGAGAAGGATTTACAGATGGAGATAATATTTTTATAGGTGGAATGCATTGGCCAAAAGATGGAGGACATCGTCAACCACAACTCTGGCATTTTGATTCTACCGCAGTTTTTGACAAAAAAAATAAATGGAAAGCAGAGAAATTTTCAAGTGAAATGTTTAGTGATGCGGCGATTGACTTTATTGAAAAACAAGATTCCAAAGATCCATTTTGCCTCTACGTTGCCTACTCTTCGCCACATGATCCAAGGGAAGCTCCTGAAGAATTTGCAAAGATGTATGACTCTAATAACATTACTCTTCCGTCAAACTTTCAGCCCGAACATTCCTTTGATAACGGGCATTTGCGCACTCGTGATGAGAATCTAGCTGCCTTTCCACGAACGGAAGAAATGATAAAAAAAGAACTTGTAGCTTACTACGCTATGGTGTCAGAAGTAGATGCTCAAATAGGTCGAGTGTTGGATATTTTGGAGGAAAAAAACTTGATGGAAAATACTGTTATCGTTTTTGCAGGAGACAATGGTTTAGCCGTTGGACAACATGGTTTGTTGGGAAAACAAAGTGTGTACGATCATAGTGTTCGAGTACCTTTAGTCATTGCTGCACCGAATATTGAAGGTCGTCAGAAGACGGAAGCACTCTGTTATTTGTATGATGTTTTCCCAACGATTTGTGATTTGTTGGATCTGGAAATTCCGTCGAGTGTGGAAGGAGAAAGTTTATTTCCTATTTTAAAAAATAAAAAAACGGAACATCGGGATCATTTGTTTTTGGCACATGCTAAAGAAATGAGAGCGGTCCGTACTGATGATAATTGGAAACTGATTAAGTATTTTGTCAAAGGAAAAGAGAGCGAACAATTATTTGATTTAAACAAAGATGAATGGGAAACGACGAACCTCGCTACTGATCCTAATTTTTCAAAAAAGAAAAAAGAATTAGAAGCTTTACTCGCACAAAATATTCGAAATAACAATGATGATTTTATCCAAGCGCATATCCAATTGGAACAACAACATTTTGATCAACCAGTAAAAGTTTCCATGTCGAGCTCTTTTTCAAATACGGAGATTAGATATACATTGGATGGAAGCGAACCTACTTTGGAAAGCGATCTTTTTCAAAAACCATTTACGCTAAAAGAGAGCCAACCAATTCTCGCTGTTCTATTCTTAGACCAAAAAAAAATTGGGAAAACATATTCTGCTGAAGCTAAAATTTCATCTCAAATAAAAGATTTTGTTTTGTCGCCTCTCCCCTCTCCCAAGTATGCAGGTAAAGGTTCAAAAACACTTTTGGATGGAGCAAACGGGAGTGATGATTTTCATAGTGGAAATTGGTTAGGATATGAAGGTGATAATGTAACTGCTGTGGTTCAATTAAAAGAAAATCAGTCTATTGAGAATGTTGGTGTTCGTTTTTTAAGTCATCCTGGCTCATTGATTTTTTCTCCAAAAAATATTAAAGTATCCTTTTCAGATGATGGAAAAACCTATAAAGAAATTGCACAAATGGATTATAACAATACTCCTACAAATAAAGGATTTGAAATAATTCAATTCAATTATGCCATGAAAAATAAACAAACTAGATTTATAAAATTTGAAATTGAAAATCAAGGACAATGTCCTGATTGGCATCCTGGCAAAGGTGGAAAAGCTTGGATGTTTTTAGATGAACTTTATATAAATTAAATTTAATTATTCAGCAGGAAGCATCGCTATGCGCTGCCATTGTTTTATTATTTTTTGCTACCAATGGGAATGGCGCTATGCGCCGAGTACCATAAAATAACAAGGTTTTAAGATAGCCTACGGCGCATAGCGCCATTCCCATTGGTAGTAAATATTAATTTGATCATCTTGCAGCGCATAGCGATGCTCCCTGCTGAATACTTACAATTAAATATTAAAAGAACGGTATCCGTGGCACGGTTTCAAACCGTGTCACGGGTAAATAAGAAACCTTTTCCTTTTAGAAATGATGAAACAACAATTTATAACATTCTAAGAATTCTAGCTGAATAAATTCAACGAATAAAAAGAAAACAATGGAAATATTAATTCAATTTTTCGGCAGATTACATCCGATCATTTTGCATTTACCAATTGGTATTTTGGCAGTAGCTTTTATCATGGAATGGATGGGAAGAAAAGAGAAATATGCTTACTTACTTCCTGCTGTCGGGTTTGCAATTCAACTGGGAATGTGGAGTGCCATCTTAGCAGCAATCTCAGGATATTTATTGTCGTGGGAAGGTGGTTATAATGAAATAATGCTGTGGAGACATAAATGGTTGGGCATAGGAACCGCTGCGATTTCGATGATCGTTTATTTCTTACACCAAGGAAAAAATAGTCGCATAGGCAAAAGGTTCTTCTTTCCTATTTTCGGAATTTTAATGTTATTAATTGGGGTAACTGGACACTTAGGAGGTTCATTGACACATGGAAGTGATTTTTTAACGGAACCATTTTCTGGGAAAAAAAAGAATGAAACAGTCGCAATTTCCAACATGGATAGTGCAATGGTTTTTCAAGATTTAGTCCAACCGATTTTTAAACAAAAATGTGTCAGCTGTCATAATGAATCAAAAATAAAAGGAGAATTATTAATGACCACCATCGAAGGAATTAAGGACGGTGGGGAAACGGGTGCTTTTTTCGTTGCAGGTAATCCTGAGAAAAGTTTGTTTTTACAACGAGCACATTTGCCATTGGAAGAAAAAGAACACATGCCGCCGAAAGGGAAAAAGCAACTGACCAAAGATGAAATTACTTTGTTAGAATGGTGGATCAAAGAAGGCGGTGATTTTGATAAGAAAGTAGCAGAGCTTAAACAACCTGAAGAAATTAAAACCATTTTAGCCAAATATACTGAAGTCGATAAAAGTGTTTTTGCACTTAACATTGAACCTGCAAAAGCAAGTGCGATTCAAAAACTAAGACAGTCTGGAATTCCTGTAGAAATTGTTTCTGTGGAAAAACCTTTTGTAACAGCATCTTTACGGGGAAGAAAAGACCTTGATAAAGGTATTTTTAAACAACTCCAAAAACTCTCAGAACAACTCATTGAATTAGATTTGAGTGATACCAATATGAATGATGATCTCCTCTCCTATCTTGGTGAGTTTCCTCATTTACAAAAATTATTTTTACAAAAAACTCAGGTGACAGGAAAGAATTTAGACGTGCTAAATGATTTGGAATATTTAGAATATTTAAATCTCTATGGAACGCCATTGGAAGATGATGCACTTGAACCGATTGCAAAATTAGCAGGCTTGCAAAATGTTTTTTTATGGCAAACCAATGTCAGTCCAAAAGCAATCAAAGAACTAAAAAATACTCGTCCTCGATTAAAAGTCAATACAGGAATAGATGACGATATTTTTGGAAGTGCCGAATTAAAGGCACCACTTATTATGGTTGATAAAGATATTTTTACTGACTCCG
Organism: uncultured Saprospiraceae bacterium; assembly: GCA_937981555.1. Taxonomy (GTDB): domain Bacteria; phylum Bacteroidota; class Bacteroidia; order Chitinophagales; family Saprospiraceae; genus CAJQQY01. Next base: position 10,019 of record CALJOK010000072.1, on the reverse strand, counting down.
TTTTGGTCGAATTTAAAATTAATTTTAGAGGTGTCGATTTGTTTTATACTTTGGATGGAACACTTCCCGATTCTACTTCGCTAAAATATTCAGAACCTTTGAAGTTGACTCAAACTTCTGATATTCAAGTCATTGCAAAAAAAGATGGTTGGGGTGTTAGTCCTCCTGCCCAGAAAACTGTGGTCCGTGCAAAATACCAAGCAACCAATGTCGTACTCAATAAAAAACCCAATGATCGCTACAAAGCAGAGGGCGCACTTTCTCTTGTGAATTTCAAAAAAGGAACGATCAATTTTACCGAGGGAGAATGGTTGGGTTATGAAAAATCTGGCATGACTGCAACTTTGGATATGGGGAAAAATTTGGAGGTGTCTAATGTTTCGGTAAGTGCTTTGGAGTCAACTGGCTCGTACATATTTTTTCCAAAACATATTAATGTATTGGTTTCTATAGATGGGAAAACATTTCAAAAAGTGGCTGAAAAACCAATCCCCACTACCGCGGGACCCGAACCTGCTTTGATTAAAAATTTCACTTTACCTTTCAAAACTCAAAATGCTCGTTACATCAAAGTTGAGGTAAAAAGTAATTTGGTGAATCCGAGTTGGCATGCTGCGCCAGGAGCAGATTGTTGGGTCTTTGTGGATGAGATTATGGTGGAGTAATTTTTAAATTATTAACTGAAGTTACCCACGTTAGGTAGCTCCCTTTGTTCTACTTTTTTTTCCTTGATGAAAAAAAAGTAGGGAAGCAAGAAATTAAATCATGGTGCGTAACTTGAATTATTAATAGACTATTTCAATGAATTTAAAATAAAAAAAACATGAGAAAAATCATATCCTTCACTATCTTAACTTTATTTATTTTTATAAATCAAGCCAATGCGCAAGATGTATGGCAGTTTTATAACCATACTAATTTTGAAAGATTTAAAGCAGATAATGAAAAATTATCATCCCCCAATTCTGATGAAAATCGAGTTGTCTTTATGGGGAATTCTATCACCGAAGTATGGCCATTAAAAAGACCTGATTTTTTTGAAAAATCAAACTATATCGGGAGAGGAATTAGTGGACAAACTACTCCTCAAATGTTGTTGAGATTTAGAAAAGATGTCATTAACCTTAATCCTAAAGTTGTAGTTATCCTTGCCGGGATAAATGATATTGCTCAAAATACTGGTTTCACTCCAATTGAAATGATGGCTGAAAATATTATCTCCATGATTGAATTGGCAAAGTACAATAATATTGAAGTCGTGATTTGTTCCGTCTTACCAGCTTTCGATTTCCCATGGAGTCCTGGTTTTGAACCTGCCGATAAAGTCATTGAACTAAACTCTATACTTAAAAAATATGCAGCAGAAAATAATCTACTTTATGTGGATTATCACACGGCAATGAAAGATGAAAAGAATGGATTGAGAGTACCTGAGTTTACCACCGCAGACGATTTAGTTCATCCAAATACAGCAGGATATATAGTAATGGAAAAATTAGTTCAGCCCGCAATTAAAGAAGCATTGGCTGCTGCTACTTTTTCTGTCAACCCTTTTTTTACAGACCATATGGTTTTGCAGCAAAAAGAAAAAGTTGCCGTTTGGGGAAAAGCATCTGCAGGAAGTCAAGTGGTTGTAAATGGAAGTTGGGGTGAAAAAGAAATGACTACAACTGATGCATCTGGCAATTGGAAACTCAACATAAATACTCCAAAAGCAGGAGGCCCTTACGAACTTAACATTACATCTACAAAAAAAAGTATTCAAGTTAATGATGTGATGATCGGAGAAGTTTGGTTAGCTTCAGGACAATCCAATATGTACATGCCACTTAAAGGTTGGCTTCCAAATGATCCAATTAAAAATTCGGAAGAAGAAATTTCAAATGCCCAATATCCAAATATTCGATTGTTTAAAGTGGCCAATAAATTTTCGTTGGAAGAGGAAGATTCTTTTGAAGGGAAATGGGATGTGTGCAATCCCCCAAATGCTGTTGACTTTAGTGCAACTGCTTATTTTTTTGCTCGAAGATTGCATCAAGAATTAAATATTCCAATTGGCATCATTCATTCGAGTTGGGGAGGAACACCTGCCGAAGCATGGACCAGCAAAATGAAAATAAAAGAGCTAGGAGATTTTGATGAAATGATTAAAGCAATAGAAAATCCTGATAGAGAACGAATATCAAAAGAGTGGTTTGACCGCTGGGAAAATAAAACTATCCCTACGGAAGTGGCAGACTGGGATCACTTTGAATTAAACGATCAGCATCTCGCCCAACCTGAATATTTAATGAAAAACTGGTCAACTATGCAATTACCAGGTAGAATTGATTTGTACAAAGAAAGAGATGTAGATGGCGTTTTTTGGTTTAGAAAAACAATTGAACTAGAAGATATTTCTACTGATTACTCTTTTGAAATGGGCATTTCGGATGATACTGATGTCGTATATTTTAATGGAAAAAAAATCGGTTCAACTGCCTTTGATTTTACTAATTCTAGAAATTATCCCATTTCAAAATCTTTACTAAAAAAAGGAAAAAATACTATTGCTATTCGCATTATTGATACAGGTGGTCCTGGAAGTATTAGCGATGAAATAAAATTAACGAATAAAAAAAATAAAGATATTTCGTTGGTCGGTAAATGGGATTATATCATTACTGCTGAAATATTTCAAGATCAAATTTATCAATATGATTTGAAAAAAGTGAACTTGGAAGAGCGTCCAAACATTCTAGCGCCGAGTCCGTATTCAACTCCCTCCTGTCTTTACAATGCTATGATTCATCCATTAGTACCTTTTAATATTAAAGGTGCAATTTGGTATCAAGGAGAATCTAATGTAGGAAGAGCTGAACAATACCAACGACTTTTTCCAACCATGATCAAAGATTGGCGAACTCAATGGAACGCTAATTTTCCATTCTACTTTGTTCAAATTGCACCTTATAAATACAATAGCAGCAAAGATTCCAATTTGGACAAATCACAAAAATTAAGAGATGCGCAACGGAAGACTTTGTCCTTAGAAAAAACTGGAATGGTGGTAACCTTAGATGTCGGAAACAATAAAAATATTCATCCTAGCAACAAACAAGATGTTGGTGAAAGATTAGCAGGATTGGCTTTGGCAAATGATTATGGGAAAAATATTACAGCCTCTGGTCCTTCCTATAAAAGTCATACGATAAAACGGAAAAATATTTTTCTAGCATTTGATTTTATAGGTGCTGGATTAATGGCAAAAAATTCTCAACTCTCGGGTTTTGAAATAGCAGGTGCTGACAAAATATTTGTTCCAGCTGATGCAAAGTTTGTTGGTGATAAAATTAAAGTTTGTGCCGAAGGTATTTCAAAACCAAAATTTGTAAGATACGCTTGGCGAGATACAAGTGAAGCAAGTTTATTTAATAAAGAAGGATTACCCGCGTCTTCTTTTACAACAGAATAATGATGACGGCCAAATTTTTTCACCACATAGGCACATAGAAAACATAGGAAAAAAGCTGTGTAATCTATGTGCCTATGTGGTAAAAAAAATCGTAGAAATAGAAATTAAAAAAACAAAACATCAACTATGAAAAACCATATTTACTTCTTCCTTTTTATTATTTCAATTTATGGTTGTAAAGATAATTCTACCATTTCACTAAACAATAATCAAAATGCAAATTTTGTAATAGCATTGTTAGAAAACGCCGATGAGTATGAAACATTAGCTGCCGAAGAATTAAAAAAATATTTCACTCAAATTAGTGGTGTTGATTTTTCCTTTGAAAAAAATAACGAAGATACTCCTAAGATCATCATTGGGAAATCTAAAAATTTAGATGCTCATACCATTCATTATGGTTTTAAAAATACTGACTTTTTAATTCAAGGAGGAAATGGGAAAAGTACTTTGTACGCCGTTTATGAATTTTTAGAAAGAGAATTAGGTTGTAAATTTTACAGTCCAAAAGTAGAAATAATTCCAACACAGAAAATCATTAATCTACCCGAAAACCTAAGCTATACTTACACTCCAGACATTCACACTCGTACAGTTCACTCGCGTTTATTTTATGAAGATTCCACTTTTGCTAATAAAAGGAAAGTAACCAATGAAGCATTTCCAACTTACGTTCCTATCGCAAAAGTTCATACCTTCCATCGCTTTATGCCAGAGGAAAAATTTTATAAATCGCATCCCGAATATTATGCTTTAAGAAATGGAAAAAGAATTCCGACACAACTTTGCTTGACTAATGAAACGGTTTATCAAATTGTCAAAGACTCTGTGCAACAACAACTGTTACGTTACCCGAATGCGGAAGTAATTTCAGTTAGTCAAGATGATAACACGCAATATTGTCAATGCGATCAATGCGAGGCCATTCATAAAAAAGAAGATTCTGCTGCGGGTTCAATGATTTATTTTGTCAACCGAATTGCTAAGGCATTTCCCGAAAAGCAGATTTCAACACTCGCCTATCAGTATACTCGAAAAGCGCCAAAAGAAATCAAACCTGAGCCAAATGTTTTGATCACCTTGTGTTCGATTGAGTGTGATCGAAGTGCTTCGATTGAAAAGAAATGTGAGGATTTTAAAAATGATCTAATTAGTTGGGGAGCGATTACAGACAATATTAGAATTTGGGATTACACGACTCAGTTTACGAATTTCCTTGCACCATTTCCTAATCTTCGTACACTCCAACCGAATATCCAATTATTTAATCGAAATAATGCCACGTGGATTTTTGAACAACATAGTAATCAGCCGAGCGAATTATTTGAATTGCGTTCTTATCTGACTTCAAAATTATTATGGGAACCAAACCTCGATCAAGATAAAGTCATTGCTGATTTTTTAGAAAATTATTACGAAGCAGCAGCTCCATTTATTCAAGAATATATCACAGACGTTCATGATGAATTGGCCAAGGATAGTTCGTTCTTTTTATTTTTATATGGCGATCCATCACAAGGATTTAATAGTTTTTTGGATAAAAATAATCTAGCGAATTACGATAGTTTATTTAACATCGCAGCTACCGCAGTAAAAGGAAAACAAGAAATTTTAAATCGAGTAAATGAAGCACGCTTAAGTATTGATTACGCCATCTTGGAATTTGAAAAGAAAGATTTATACAATGGGTTAAAAGATGATGGAGGAAAATTAATTTTAGAAAGATTGGATAGATTTCAGCAAACAACTTCCAAAAATAATATTACCGCAATGAACGAAATGCGCTATACTGTTAAAGAATATTTGAATTTATACCAAACTACTTTGCAGCGTGCAAGTAAAGAAAATTTAGCATATCAAAAACCCGTTCAACTATTAACGTCGCCTAAAAAATATTCTAACGAAGATCCTCAAACACTAACAGATGGCGCATTTGGAAGCAGCAGTTTTTATGCTAATTGGTTGGGATTTGAAGGGGAACATTTAGAAGCTATCATTGACTTAGGCGAAGAAAAAACTGTTAATGAAATCTCTGCTGGTTTTTTACAAGTAACTAATCACATTGTATTTTTTCCAAAAAAAGTAAGTTATGAAATTTCTATGGATGGAAAAAAATTCCGACCCATTGCTACCCTACCGAATCAATTTCCTTTGATGAAAAAAAGTAAGATTAATCATATTCAATATTTTACGAGTCAAGGAATTGGTGCGACTACAAGATTTATAAAAATTAAAGCAGAAAGTAGTTTGGTTGCTCCCGTTTGGCATCATGGGGCAGGATTGCCTTCATGGATTTTTATGGATGAATTGGAAGTGAGATAATTTTCTAACCAATTTCTGTTACTCTCTCTCTTAAAATTGAATTTGAAAAAAAATCTAAATTCCTATTTACTAAACCGAAAGTTGAAACATATCTAGATAGAAATTCTAAGTATAAAATTTAATATTTTAAAACCAATACTTTATGAAAACTTTACAAATGGTGAAGATATTTCTTTTTGGGTTTATTCTATTTTGCATAAGTGAGGTGAACGCTCAAAATGTGAGTCCAGAAATTATTTCCTCCGCAGGGGAAACATTTCAAGGAAATACCATGCAAATAGATTGGACATTAGGAGAAGTTTCCATCACTACCATCCAAGATGCCAACCAACAAATAACGCAAGGTTTTCATCAACCGAATTACATGATTACAGGAATAGAAAAACTCCAAGAGGATATTGGGGAAATAAAAATTTTTCCAAATCCAACTTCCGATTGGTTAGAAATGAATCTTAATTTAAAACAAAGTAGTAAAGTTGAAATTCAATTTTTTGATTTGAAAGGAAAACTTATTTGGTCTGAAAACATTCAAGGTCAACAAATTTCCATACAGAAAAACATAAGTGATTTACCAAGTGGAAATTACTTCTTAAATTTTCAGATTGAAGGAAGCAAATCTTTACCAACATTTAAAATCCAAAAAATAAACTAATATGAAACACGCAATTATCATTATTTTTTCTACCCTATTCTCAATTACATTATTTGCTCAAGTTCCACAAGCCTTTAATTATCAAGGCGTAGCAAGAGATTTATCAGGAACTCCAATTCCAAATCAGACGATCGGATTAAGAATTGCCATTTTGCAAGAAACACCAACTGGTACCGAAGTTTATAAAGAGACTCACACTACTACCACAACAAGCTTAGGACTTTTCAATTTAAAAATTGGAACAGGTACAATTGTCAATGGAACATTCTCAAATATCAATTGGAGCAACAACAATCATTTTCTCCAAATAGAAATGGATGAGACTGGAGGAAACACCTATCAACTAATAGGCTCTAGTCAATTAATGAGTGTCCCATATGCTTTAAATGCAGGCAATGCTTACTGGACAAAAACCAATGATGACATTGCTTATCAAAATGGTCATGTAGGAATTGGTACTAGTACTCCTTCTAGTTTAGTAACTATCGAAGCGGAAGGAGACGACTATAATATTGCAGCTTGAACAAATTTTCAAAATGGAATCGCTCCCTTAAAAATAACTCAAAGTGGAACTTCCCCATCTACTAACGGAAGAAGTATATTAATAGATGCTAACCAAATTGATCAAACAAAAGAAGATGCAGGATTATATCTTAATGCAACCTCTCAGTCTACTTTAATTGTCAATCAAGGAGGTGGAAATGTTGGAATTGGTAACAATGTAACTCCTCAATCGCTCCTTCATATTTATCAAGACAATGGTGATGTATCATTAACCATTGAAGCTGATCCAAATGATAATAATGAAAACAGTAACCCAAGAATTGAATTTTTGCAAGATGGTGGATATCCTAATTCTTCTATTGGAATAAATTTATTTGAAGATGGAAATGATAATGGATTGTATATCGCCAATACCACTTCCGCAAATGGAGGAATTCACTTCGCCACAGAAAATGCTCCAACAAACTGGACAACCGCTAATATTAGAATGACGGTAACGACTGATGGAGATGTTGGAATTGGAGTTACCGAACCAAAATCAAAATTGCAAATTACAGATGGTGATGTTTATATAGAAGACATCAATAAAGGAGTAATTATGAAATCTCCAAATGGACAATGTTGGCGAGTTACTATTAGTAATACTGGTCAGTTAGTTCCTACAAATATTACCTGTCCAAATTAAAAAAAAGGGAAGGTTCTAATTAAAACCATCCAGAACCTTCCCTTTTAAATAATAGGAATATTCTAATTCTAAAAAAAAATAGTATTTCCCCATTTACTTTTTCATGTTTTAAGTCATAGGAAAATAAAGAAGTGTTAAAACAATACTAACCTTTATTTTCAACTAATTTTATAACAAAAAAAGTAAATCACCAATGAAAATTTTTAATTTTTTATCCCTTACTACTATTTTAGTATCTCTTTTATTTCTTACTTCCTGTAAAGATGACAGCCTTGAATTGAAACCTGAAGTTACTAGCGATTGGTTTTATTCGGTAGGACAATCATTCGAATACTCTAGCGCAACTAATGCATATAACCTAATCGAACCTTCTAAAGGAGAAGGAATGACCTGGGATTTTTATAATGCACAAGGTAACCCACAAGATGATTTATCGATAGTTAGTCCAACTGGACTTCCTGGTGCTGACTTTTTTCCAGATGCCAATATTGCTATGAAGGACGATGGTTCTGATCAAATAAATTATTATAAGAAGGATAGCGATACACTCATGCAATTGGGAGTTTATCTTAATTCTACCTTTCATTATAAATATAGCGATCCATTAATTTTAAATATTTCTTCTTTTAATTTTGAAGAATCTTTTGATGATACATATACCTCTACACTTTACACTAATAGTTCAGAATCTTCCACATCCACCATTCATGTGACTACAGAATATGGAGGAGAAGGTACGGTAAAAACACCCTATGGAACCTTCAACGATTGTGTGATGTATGAAGTGGTCAAAACAAATTCGACAGGAGAAATCACCGATCGAGAGTATAATTTTTACAAAGGAAATTTTATTAATCGAATAGCCAGTTATACTTTGAAGTTAAATTCAAATGGAGTGACCTATACTTCAAGGTTTTATTGGGGAGAAAAAAAGTAAGTTTATAGTACGCTAGTGCTGACTCTCTAGACCTATGGTATATACACGAAAGGGCACTTTTGATCGACCTCTAACAAATCAAGTAATACCCTTCCATAAGATTATAAAATCGAGTTAATCCTCTCATTATAGTAATGGGGCCAGGAGGTCGTTGTTTTTTATATCCAGACCAGCCTCCTAATCTAGCGATTATCCAAGAACCAAAAGCTAATGAATTTGGATTGTAAGGATTCTTTAATTTTGTAGTATTGCCTTCCAGTTTTTTGTTCAAGATTAATAAACACTTACATTCCTTTTTAGAAAAAACATCTTTTAGTTTTTGTAAAGTTTTTCCATCCCTAGCTTGAATTAATTGCATGACTTGAACGGCAGCTATTAAAGCCATTGTTGCTAAATTTATTAATCCTTGATATGTCGTTACTGGTGAGTTTTCAATATTCAATCCTTTCTTTTTGAGTGTTCGAAATACTTGTTCAATCGTCCATCGTTGTGTATACCATTTTACAATTTGCATTGCTTGTTCTGATGATTTAATAAGATGGGACGTTAGCAAAATCCATTTAATTGGTTTTTCATTTCCAACCACAGTTTCTGAAGATTCTTCTACTTGCACAATCCGAAGAGTTATTTGTTTAGAATATCGTCTACAGGAAGGAGTTCTAGATCGAGGAATATTGACTTGACCAAATTTCAAATTCATGGATGCGGTATGCTCTGAACGATTTTTTGTTTTTGGAACTTTAAGATTATATTTACTTGCTACTGGCCATTTCTCAATTACTTCAGATAGTTTTTTTTTATCATCTCCAGATAATCTACGATCAGTTTGGCTTCGATAAACAAAGTCCCACTTATTTTCAATTGTTCGAGCTATTAATTCATAGATGTCTGATTCTCGATCCCCTATTAAAGTATAACTTGCTGCACCAGGGCAATTTCGAATAGCTTGCTCAGGAGCTTCAAACCATTTATAGGATGTTTTTTCTTCAAATAAAGTGTGCCACCTATTTTTTATCTTTTGTTCTTTTAACTGTTTTTCTTCATCAGTTTTGACTTTTTCTATTTTGAAAGCAGATATGCCTGCTAAGCCATAACAAGCACCATTATCTGCATCTAGTAGGATTGCTGGGTGGGTATAAAATCCAGCTTTCTCTGTATTTGCACCTATATAACCTAAGTTTTTACGTTTGTATTTTGGTTCAAAAACAATCGTTGATGTATCGCTTATTACAAGAATATTTTTATCAGTAACATCTATTGGGGAAAGACTACAGTTATGATTTACCAACTTTGTAGGAGTTACTTTTGGATTGTTGATAAAACGTCCAAAACGAATTTCTTCGTTTCTATTGTTTGCAAGTTGCCTTAGTATGACAGAGAAACGAACAACCATGCTATTTATCAGAAGGCTAAAACCATCTTCCAATATTAGGTGACCGAGTTTACTTCTTGATTTTTTTCCCAT
>CALJOK010000071.1 GCA_937981555.1 uncultured Saprospiraceae bacterium | reverse complement strand
TTGGTTGACGGCAGGGGAACAGGAACGGAGAGAGAGATCGTTATTCATGGTGTCTCGGAATTCGGGGTAAAGGTTATAGAGCATGTTGTCGCCGCAGTAGTCGATACCATTGAAGAGGCAGTTATCATTTTTCAACAAGGTATTTTTGATATTAAAGCCTAACATTGCTTTTGTGGTATCAGTTAAAGATCCCGAAATATTTGAAAAAATTTGCTCAAGAACTAAGTCTTCCCAAAAAATGGAATTGACAATATTCATCTCTTTATCCCATTTCTTCCTTATGATTTTATTTCCATTCCCATAGAAAGTAGAATTAATTATTTCCGTATCTTCTTTGGAGTAAAGAACCTCTTGAGAATTTTTTCCAAAAACAGAATTGGATATCTTTAAAGAATCAGCTTCGTTAAAAATTACCGAATTTAGTGGCCAATCTGGAAAACCATTTTCTAGAAATGTACATTTATCTATAATAGCATTATATATTCCTTCACTAGAATTTTGTAAAAAAACTACTCCTCCTATAGTATCAAGACCGTTTTGAATAAAATCAGAATTCTCAATTGTTAAATTAACAGAGCAATTACCAAAATTCATTGAAGAAACGACCCATCCATTCCCTTGATTTGCTATAAAAACACAATCATTAATTTTAAAATTGAATGAGGTTTCTGAATTATTGAATATGGTACCAAAAAATATTCCTACTCCATGTTTAGCTCTACCTCCTTCAAAATGACATCCTTTAATCTCTAAGTCACTATTTTCGGAAGTTAGATTACCTTCAAATGCAATACTACCTCCTGACCCATTACCTTCTACCACTTTATTTCCATAAAAATCAGAATCTATCACTTTATGTATTCCTGTAACATTGTTAAAAAAAACACCAGCTCCCCTTCCTATATTTTTTTCAAAAAAACAATTTGATATAAAAGGCTGAAAGGAATCACTAGAGTTTCCTCCTTTCCAAATAGCTCCACCAGAAACTTCTACTACATTCTCAGTAAATTGACAATTATCAAATGTAGGATTAAGAGTTGAACAATTTACTGCTCCTCCAAATAAAGCATAGTTTTTATAGAAATGACAATTTTTTATTTGAATACTTTGAATACTGACTGCTCCTTCTATCAACAATCCTCCTCCGTAGCTCAATGGGTCATTCCAAAAACCATTATCTGCTTGTCCTTCTCGTATTTGAAAACCATCCAATACTGTAGTAGAATCTGCATCCATAGAGTAAATTACATGGTAACTATTATCTGTACTGTCACCTTGTACTCCAATGTCGCCACTCAAAATAGTTGGATATAATTCATAATCTCTTTGTGATAATTCTATTTCATTTCCTTGGAATCCACCGAACCATTTTATGCCATTATTTAAAGAAAAAGAAATGGTTCGGAATGAACTGTTGGTGGGCTTGTAGGTACCTTCTGCTACCCAGATAGTGTCGCCATATTCGGCTTCCGTTATTGCAAATTGTAAAATAGGATAGGCATCTTGCCATGTCGTACCGTTTTGGTTGCCATTTAGAATATCTGCATCTACATAGATTATTTTACTCAACACAGGAAATGAAAGTAGTAATAGACAGAAAACTATTAGCGAGGATTTTAAGTATGTTTTTATTTTCATGAGGATTATGTTAGAAATGGATGCTTCAAAAGTTAACCTTGAAGCATCCATTTTAAATTATAGAAATTAATTTATGCTTGCTCAGCACATTTCGACTTATATTTTATTATTAATAAATTTAATAAAAATCGACGAGATTTGTATGCTAAAGAGAGATTCTTTCTTTAGCTCCTGAAACATGGCACATAAGCCAAGAGGTGCTCCGATAGCCCTAAAATAAAAAACTGTTTACCTTAACTAATAAGGTAAACAGTTTTCGAAAAAGAACTTTAAAATGAATTTATCCCTTCATCTGCTCCTTTAAATATTCCGCCAATTCCGCAATCGGCACTTCCTTCTGCACTTGCTCCATCCATTCTTTTTTATCGGTATACTTATCCGCGATTTCTTTTCCTAATTTCAAATTCTTAACGGTAGCAATGCCTGCCTCTGCTTCGTTCGCTCCAATCAATACTACAAACGGACAATTTTTATCATCAGCATAAGCCATTTGTTTTTTCATTTTCTTTTTGTCCATGCCGTAGTAAACTTCTGTTTCGATTCCAGCAGTTCGCAAGTCTCTCGCTACTCTTTGATAATGCGGCATTAAATCTTCATCAAAGTATGCGATAAAAACTGGCCCATCTTTTCGCTTCGGTGCTTGGTTCGTCAACATCAATAATTCCGCTAGTCGATCCACTCCTATCGAAGCACCCGTCGCAGGAACTTTGATCCCCAATAGATTTTCCACCAAACCATCATATCGTCCACCACCACAAATAGAACCAATACGTCTTTCCACTCCTTTCGCATCAATATAACTTTGCAATGATTCTACTTCATAAACTGGCCCAGTATAATACGCTAATCCTCTCACTAACGATGGATCAAAAATCACTCTCTCCTCATCAAAATCCAATGCAGAAAGAATCGTGTCTATTTTTACCATTTCTTGGATTCCTTCCTGCGCTGTTTCATTTTGGATATCTAATTTCCCCAAATCTGCTAACACTTCCTTTCGTGTTTTTTGAGTGGAAAAACCTTTGATAAAATTAGCCACACTTGTCACTAGTTTTTCCTCCAAGCCTAATCCTTTTACTTCCGCACCAGAATCATCTGTTCGACCTGCACCTAATTCCAACGCTACCTTTTCCAAACCAATCTTATCCATCTTATCAATAACTCGGATAATATTTTGTTCCGTCAAATCATCTTCAACACCTAACTCTTTCAAATAACCCGTCAAGATTTTTCGATTATTAACTTTAACGATATAACTTTTTCGAGGCAAACCAATCGCTTCCAATGCATCTGACAAAATCATACAAACTTCTGCATCGGCCGTTACATCATCCGTTCCCACATTATCAAAATCTAATTGCCAAAATTCTCGAAACCGTCCTGGGCTTAATTTGATCTCATATCGATAAACTGGTCCATATTGATACCGACGAAACAAAGGTGGTTTCATCTGAGTCAACATGTGCCGTTGGTATTTTTCCAACAAACCTTCCGCATATCTTCGAGCCAATGGCGAAGTCAAATCATACCGCAATGACAAGTGCTGATTTTCCATGACCACATGCGCCTCTTCATCTCGCAACTCAGAACCATCCGCTCGTAAGACCGGCTCGATTTCTGGATTTTTAAAAGAGTACACTCCTTTATCTACTGTATCATCATCTGGCAAATATTTTCCCAAACAATCCGCATATTCTAAAACAGGGGTATCCCAATGCTCGAAGCCATATTTTTTATAGACATCGCTGGCAGCATTGATGATCTTCCATTTTAATTGATTTAAACTTGGGTCAATATCTCGGAAGCCTTTGACTTTTCGAGCTACGACACCACGCTTATTTTCTACTTGCTTTTTATTTGCCATAATTACTATTTTAATGGTGAATGCTTAACGGTTAATAGTTAATCCCACCTGATGTTAACCATTAACCATTTACAGTTAACCGTTAAACAAAAAAGCACCATCCAAATTTCTGAATGATGCTTAATGTCCCCACGACTAGATTCGAACTAGTGACTTCCTGAACCACAATCAGGCGCTCTAACCAACTGAGCTACGCGGGGAAAATATGATGATATTTCTTATTCATTTTTTCTAAACTACTAGGTTTTTCAAAATGGAGTGCAAATTTAAGAGAATTTAAAATTAAAGCAATGATTTTCTTACTTTTTTTTGAAAAAAGGCAGTTTGCCAATTGGCAGTATTCAGTTGACAAGTGCCTACTGAATACTGCCTACTGCTTAGTCATTTACTCAATCGTAATTTTAGCTGCACCAAACTCAGCTGGCATTGGTTGATATTTTGAATTTCCAATTTCGCCAGTCATTGGTTTTTCTGCGAAATCAACTTCTGTAACCGTTCCACTTTTACCAATCGCTTTAAAACAAACTTGGTAAATCGTTGAACCATCATAAAGTGAAATACCTTTCAAGTCTTGCACAAACCATGATAATCTTAACGTGTTGACTTCGCCCTTCGCTCGAGCAAAGTTTGATCCATTCAATTTTGTAGACAAATCTTTTAGCGAAGAATTTTTCACTCCCACAAATTCTAACACTTTACTATCGAAGTTGGTACTGTACTGCATCGAGATTACGTCGATAAAATTAGAGACTTGTACATCCACACAAAATTCTTCTCCTGGTTTTACCGTCATATCTTTTCCTGAGATAGTTACTTTTTTGGAAGCAGTCGCAGGTTTAGATGCAGGAGTTGTTGTTTTAGGAGTTGCTGTATCCACGGTGGCTACTTTACTGTCCGTTTTGCTGGACGAAGAAGCTTTGCTCCCACAGGCCATTAATCCTAAAAAGAAAAATGAATAAATAAATAATTTGAATGTATTTAAAAGAGTCATAATTAGATTAAATTTTAGGTGATTTCTTTTTTTTGCAATTTGCACTTTTTTTTTAAAAATATCAGATGCCTTATGCAGACTTTTTCAATATTCTAATAAAAAAGCGGATGTCAAATAGAGTTTGACATCCGCTTTTCTAATTTTTATTTGAGGAGGTCTTATTACTAACTCCCTACAATTCCTTCTCTGATAACTGCATTATTTTTAAATCCAGTTTGGAATCCAATTGCTTTCTTCTCTGGTAAATCATCATCAAAGTCTTCCCACTCGGTTACTTCTTTTAGCAATTTTTCGATATGTCTAAATAAAAATGGTGATTTCAATTCTTCTGGCCTCAATATTTCAAGATTATACGGAGGCTTTGGTTGTCCCAATCCTTCAATAAAAGGAGGAACAATCATGATAATAATTTTTCCATTAAACAATTGTTGGTAAACCAACATACCATTATATCGAATCAATGATTTATTTAAGCTATCCGTTACTCTTTGGCTGATTCCACTTTCTTCTTGTCCTAAATCTAAAACAACGGCTTCCAAATTATCCATTTCGGTTTTTTCAACCACTATAGCTTCCAAACCTGTTTCTTTAATTATTTCGCCAAGTTTTTCATGAAGCATTGGTTTGATTTTAGCATCCCAAGCTTTCCGATATATATTGGTGTTGTTTCTAATTTTTTTATAATCTTCCACTTTTCCAATTAATCCAGGTATATCCATTCTGTATATTTTTTTAGGTGAATCGTAAAGTTAGTAGATTTTTTGAAAAATAAAACAACTCAGATCTTTCAAAAAACAAAATAAGGATGGTTCAAAATGAGGAAGAGGTTGAACTCAAAATGAATTCAACCTCTTAAATATGGTGCCCAGAACAGGAGTTGAACCTGCACGCTCTTGCGAGCACTAGCCCCTCAAGCTAGCGTGTCTACCAATTCCACCACCTGGGCCTTTTCCAATAATCAATATCGGGGTGCAAATATATGTTTTTCGTACAATAAACAAAATGATATTTTGCAATAAAATTGATTTATCTATTTTGGAAAGATGTAATTAAAATATGGTCAGAGGGATAATTACAAATGAATAATCTTAGATAAAAAAAAAGCTGCGAGTTGAGTAGATTATTATTTTTTTAGAAAAATCTCTAATTAATTGATATTGATTAAAGTTTCGGAAAAATTATTTTTTTATTCCACATTAAAAAAAGGTAAAAAATAAGTACTGTCACAGATTAAATAAAAAACAAATATAAAATAAAAATAATACATGTATAACTAACACCTAATACTCAATAAAACCTACCGCTTGATGTTTTCAGTCCTCCTCTTACCATTTATTTCATTTCCAATTTTTTAGTACTCCTTCCTTTATGTTCAATAATTCCTTTAATTATTGAGTCACATCAATTTTCCAAATCTTTCAACAAACATAATAAAAATCAATATTTGTATTTTTTTATATGATAAAAAAACATATATTTGTGTCACAATCAACATATATTAACCCCAAAAAAGAATCAAACGCTAACTAAATTTTAAAAAGTTTAGGAAGTATTCAAAACAAAAAGCCTATGCTTCTTTTTTATTTTTCTGTAACGATTTCTTTAATTGCTGTGATATCATTTGCATCTACTAACCAATCGGTAGAAGATCAATAATTATTTTTCGAAACACTAACTTGATGTATACCTTTTACGAAAGGGATACTCTATAAAAAACACTATGGATCGCTATAAGTCAACAAGAAGGCTAATTAAAACCAGCACCTTTCTCTTTTTTTTGAGTGCAACCACCGTTTTCGCTCAAGATGAAGGATTCTTTACCATCTCAGTTGAGATGTTAACTGACCTTAGTAGCATTTCCAATCAGACAACATTAGACACCAACACCCCCCAAGATATACCTGTATACTATACTGAATCTGCGGATGTAAAACTAATGCCTAAAGGTGATATAGAAGAAGAAATTCCTTCATATTTCCGCCATCACAAATCCCTAGACAATTCTTTTTCAGGTTATGTAATTGAATTGTTACAATCTGATGAAAAGTTGAAAAGAAATTTTCCGCTATTTGAACGTTTTGGAAGTGTCTACATGCAACAATTAGAGAGTGGTAAATACTCTTATTGCATTTTAGCTAATTTCAATAATTCAAAGAGCTTAAAGATATTTGTAAATGAGGTCATCATCCCTCATGCTCCTGAAGCGCAAGCTTTGAAATATAAAAGGGGTAAACGCAAAAAGATGTAGTTTTCTTTTTTTGAGACCGAGGACGGAAATAGCCTACTTCTTTTTTGAAGTGGGCTATTCTTTTTTGGTGATAGATCACTTCGCTAAAAGAGGACAGATCGTGCGGTCTAAATATTATTTAGTATTCTGAAGAGCAGCGTCTCTCAAACGCTGAAGGAAAGGAGATGCAAAAATAAAATCTTGCAATAGTTCATTATCACTATCGAGTACTTCCGACTTATTCCCCTGCCAAGCCAATTCTCCTAGATATAACAATGCGATATTATCACCAATTTCCATGACAGAGTTCATATCATGAGTATTAATGATCGTGGTCATTTCATTTTCGTAAGTAATTCTTTTGATGAGCTCATCGATAAGAAGGGCTGTTTTAGGATCAAGCCCTGAGTTCGGTTCATCACAAAAAAGGTATTTTGGATTCAAGACAATTGAGCGAGCAATTCCTACTCTTTTTTGCATTCCACCACTCGTCTCTGAAGGGAATTTTTTATTCGCACCAACCAACTCTACTCTTTCCAAACAATAATCAACTTGCTTTTGCTTTTCCTTTCGAGTCATATTGGTAAACATGTCCAAAGGAAATCTTACATTCTCTTCAACTGTCATCGAATCAAAAAGCGCAGAACCTTGAAAAAGCATTCCCACTTCCATTCGTATCGCTCGTCGTTGCTTTTTTTCCATCTCAGAAAAATTATCATTTCCATACCATATCTCCCCTTGAGTAGGTTCCATCAAACCAACTAGCAACTTAAGTAAAACAGTTTTACCAGCTCCACTCCTCCCTATAATCAAATTGGTTTTACCTTTCTCGAAAGTCATAGATATGCCCTTCAACACTTCTGTCTCACCAAATGATTTCCGTATGTCAACTGCTCTAATCATATTTTTCTATTGAGTCAATAACAATGCAATTACATAATCTGCCAATAAAATTAAAATATCTGAATACACCACAGCTTGGGTACTTGCTTGTCCCAATTCTATACTGCCACCTTTAACATAATATCCTTGATAAGCTGAAACTGTGGTTAATATAAATGCAAAAACCAAAGATTTTATCACCATCATTAC
This sequence comes from uncultured Saprospiraceae bacterium, assembly GCA_937981555.1. Lineage (GTDB taxonomy): Bacteria > Bacteroidota > Bacteroidia > Chitinophagales > Saprospiraceae > CAJQQY01. Next base: position 45,156 of record CALJOK010000071.1, on the reverse strand, counting down.
CACATTATGATCCGAAAAGAAAGATCGCAATCCTCTCAAATATTCTTCATGCGTAATCAATCCACCTACCACACTTGAAAGATAACCTCCCAAAATACTGATAAATGCTGCCATACAAACCAAGATCGGAATCATCACTAAACCAGCAATTACTTTTGGTAAAATCAAATACGAAGCAGTATTTACTCCCATGATTTCCATTGCGTCAATATGTTCCTTTTGACGCATTCCTCCTATTTCTGCTGCGATATTAGATCCGACTTTACCTGCCAAAACCAAACATGAAATCGTGGGAGCTAATTCGATAATCGTACTATCTCTTACAATGTATCCGATGTACCAACGAGGCACCAAAGTTCCATCCAATTGATAGGCAAATTGCACCGCAGTCACCGCTCCAATAAATATCGCAATAATACTGACGATAATGATTGAACCAACTCCGATATCATCCATTTGGCGCATCGTTTCTTTCCAATACATTGAAAATTTCTCAGGTCGCGAAATAGCAGTTCGCAACAACATAACATACCGACCAAAATGATAGAAAAAATTAACGTTCATTAATGTAGAATCTTCTGGAATTTAAACTCGATTTCCCTTCTAGTTAATAGTGCAGGAATAATTGTAATTTTGCCGCAAATATAGAAGTTTTTTGTTAAACGTAGTTTATCAAACGAATGTTTGCTCTAATGGATAAAAAATGGTTGAAACGTGGAAGAATTTTGGGAGCATTTGCAATAGTTGCTTATGTATTCTTGGAACTTTTCTTTTTGGGTTATTTGGCTGAAAAAAGATTTTTAAACGAAGAGAAAATCGCTATTAAAACTTATTTTGAAAATAAAAACACTTTTGATGAGATTCGCTTTCTTTCGGAAGAATTGTCAAATTATGATTTAGATTTAAATGAAAAGGGAGAAAATTATTTAACACTAAATGTAAAAGAAAACACTTCAGACCTAGGATTTGACAATTCACATTTTGATTATTACAAATCTCAATTTTCACAAGGTCCGATTGATACTTTTATAAATGGTGAAAAATGGCTAATTAAAATTGAGCATGCTCCTAATGATACTATTTTTCAAGAAACTCTAATTTTTTTCAAAAATAATTTTACCAAATTTGAAAAAATCAGAGATGGAATTAAACAAATTAATTCTACTCATATTTCTAATAAAAAGAATAGCTCTCTTCACATTCTATTTAAAGAAGAACTTTATGAAGGACTGCGATATTCACACTATCATTTTAAAAATTTAAAAATCTTAACTGAAAATGAATATTACTTTGGAGAAAAAATAGATGCGCACTTTTTTTTCAACCTTTATGCGAAAAATAGTCTCTTTTGTGGTTATTCAATTCCCGTTTGGATGATTCCAGAATCTAGATTCGAATAACGCTTCCACTAATATATTTACATTTTACAAAAAAAAATACAATATGAACGTAATCATCACCGGCGCAACCAAAGGAATTGGATTAGCCATTGCTGAAAAATTTGCAGCCGAAGGATTCAATCTTGCCCTTAACGCTCGAAACGCCGACGACCTAAAATCACTCAAAAAAGCCTTTGCTGAAAAATTTCCCAACATAGAAGTTTTGGTCAAAAAAACAGACATGAGTAAAAAAACTCAAGTCCAATCTTTTGCCAAGTTCGTTTTATCAAAATGGAAAACGGTGGATATTTTAATCAATAACGCTGGTGTCTTTTTGCCTGGAGAAATTGCGAATGAAGAAGATGGAACTTTAGAATCTCAAATCAATACTAATTTATACAGCGCCTATTATTTGACACGTGCTCTCCTTCCGACGATGTTAAAAAAATCAAGAAGTAAAAATGCTTCAAACAAAAAACACATCTTTAATATGTGTTCTATCGCAAGTAAAATCGCCTATCCAAACGGTGGTTCCTACTCTATTTCTAAATTTGCTTTGCTTGGTTTTTCCAAAGTATTGCGAGAGGAAATGAAAGACAAAGGAATTCGAGTGACCTCCATTTTACCTGGAGCGACTTGGTCCAATTCATGGGCAGGCGTTGATTTGCCGAAGAGTCGATTGATGTTGGCAAGCGATATTGCCAATGCAACTTGGGGAGCTTGGACGATGAGTTCATCGGCAGTTGTGGAAGATATTGTTATTCGGCCACAGTTAGGTGATTTATAATTTTTAGAAAAAAACTAGTCAAACTAATTTATGGATAAGCCATCTTTTATTCCTTACAATAGACTTCAATTTGATGAGGAAAAAATGACTCAACGTAGTTATGAGTTTTATCAAAATTTGAACCTTCGAAGATCCGTCAGAGATTTTTCCAATCAAGATGTTCCAAAAGAAGTGATTGAAAAAATTATCATGACTGCAGCTTCCGCCCCCTCAGGAGCGCACAAACAACCTTGGACTTTTTGTGCGGTGAGCAATCCTTTTATCAAAAGCGAAATCAAAAAAGCTGCGGAAAAAGAGGAGTATGAAAGTTACCATAATCGAATGTCGGATGAGTGGTTAGATGCACTAAAACCGATTGGAACGAATTGGGAAAAACCTTTTTTGGAAATTGCTCCTTGGTTAATTATCGTTTTTAAAAAAGCTTATGACTTGGATGAAAATGGTTCTCGCCAAAAGAATTATTATGTCAATGAGTCTGTTGGGATTGCATGTGGTTTTTTGATCTCAGCTATTCATCAAGCAGGTTTGGTTACATTGACTCATACACCAAGTCCAATGAATTTTTTACAAAAAATATTGGATCGACCTGAGAATGAACGACCATATTTAGTACTTCCTGTTGGCTATCCAAGTGAAGATGCGAAAGTGCCTGATTTTGAAAGAAAAGGAGCAGAGGAAGTTATTCGATGGTATTGATATTTGCGAACCAAAGTCGCTTCGCTTAACGAACCACAGATCTGAACGGTGTTGTAGTTCGTTAAGCGAAGCGACCTTGGTTCGAATTAAAAAAAAAGTACTGCATGATTAATTTTCGAAAAGACAACAAAAAATTCAACTACCGAATCTCAGGTATCCTTCATCGAGAAGGGAAAATTCTTTTTCACAAATTCATTGATGGAAAATCATGGATGCTTCCTGGTGGGCGAGCTGAGTTTTTAGAAGACTCTAAGGAAACTTTGCAACGAGAATTCCAAGAAGAACTTGAGTGCGTTGTTAAAGTAAAGTCACTCAAATATGTGGTGGAAAATTTCTTTGAATATAATCAACTAGATTACCACGAATTAGAATTTATTCATCATATCGAATTACAAGATGGAACGATTCCATCCGATGATTTCGAGATAGAAGAATTTGGAGTAACCTATTTATTTAAATGGATTTCGATTGAAGATATGAAAGTTGAATCGATCAAACCTACTTGCCTAGTTCAATCTCTTGATGATCTCTTAGCAACTGATATTAAGCACTTCATACATAAACAGTAATTAATAATAAGTTCAACTGATCAACTAAACTATGGCAAAATATACCTCGTACAATTCTTTGAAGCAGACTGCCCTACGATAGAATTTTCTCGATCTACCGTTGCTTGATATTCAGCTTCGAGTCTATCAATTTCACCTTTACTACCACAAGATTGTCCTTTATCCTCTTCCAATCCTGCGATGGTAATTACACATTCAATGCAATGTTCATCTTCTTTGCATGAATTAAACAATACGCCTACTAAAGCAAATACCAAAAGTATTTCAACTAACTTTTTCATGGGTGTTGAGTTATCTTTTTTCAAAAAAAATTGGAAACAATAATCGGTAGGAGGGTAAAAAGAAGCAATTTACTTAAAAAAATTGGCAGTTGCCAGTATGAAGTACGCAGTTTTCAGAAAGCAGTATGCCTACTGAAAACTGCATATTGAAACTACGTATTCAATGCTCCGCAAACACTAATCGTTTGTCCTGAAACATATTTTGACATATCTGATCCTAAAAACACACATACATCTGCCACTTCATTTGGAGCACCTAATCGTTTCATTGGAATGCTTGCAAGAAATGCTTCTTTCGTTTTATCATCCAATTCATCCGTCATATCTGTTTCTATAAAACCTGGAGCAATCGAATTACAACGAATTCCTCTTGAACCAATTTCCTTTGCGATTGATTTTGAAAAACCAATCATTCCAGCTTTGGATGCAGCATAGTTAGCTTGTCCTGCATTTCCAAAAACACCAACCACAGAACTCATATTTATAATCGAACCACTTCGATTTTTCATCATTGGTCTTATAACTTGTTTCGTCAAATTAAAAACCGATTTTAGATTCGTTTCAATTACTTGATCCCATTGCTCTTCAGTCATCCGAAGCATCAAATTATCACGGGTGATTCCAGCATTGTTAATTAAAATATCCACTCGTCCAAATTCTTCCAAAACGTCTTTGACCAATGCTTCAGCCTGCTCATAGGAACTTGCATCAGATTTGTATCCTTTTGCTTTTACTCCCATCGCTTGAAGTTCCGTTTCGATTTTCTTAGCTCGCTCTTCTGACGAACGATAAGTGAAGGCAACTGAAGCACCTTGCTCAGCATATCTTTTAGCAATAGCTTCACCGATTCCGCGAGAACCTCCTGTGATGATAGCGACTTTGTCTTGTAGTAATTTCATTGTTGGTTGTTTTTTTCTTTTGGATATTCAAAAAAAATCTAAATTCGATACTTAAAATAAATGCGAAAATAAAGAATCTCACCAAAAGCCATCACATTTCCCCATAAAAAAAGCCGCTCGGAGCAAAATGCTTCCAGCGGCTTTTTCAGAAATGTGAGTAAGAATTAATCTACCGTTTCCTCACATTCTTCCTCTGTTGTATAAGTAGAAGCTAAATCTGCAGCTTCATCTGTTTTATTTTTTTGAGGTACATAACCTAAGTTACGATTTCCATACCATCCTCCACCTTTGCACTTTCGAGTACAAGAACTCAACATTCCAAGGCAAAAAACTAAGGCTAGGGTTAAAATTAGTGATCTTTTCATGATAATTATTTTGGATAATTTTAAATTAATGGTGGGAATTTGAGTTTATTACTTCAAAATCAGTACCATTCTATTTCGTTTTGTAAAAATGCTTTTCACGAAAATATAATTTTATCTTGAAAAAAACACTCACACAAAAAGACAGAGTAAATTGAACCTAAAAAAGCTGCTTAGTATTTTATTTTTTTTGGGAAAATATGTCTAGGCAATTGCAGAAGTCGTCAATCTACACTTCACCCTCAAAATCTGTTGCACCTCATCCACATTTACTTGATATGGTTTAAAGACCATACTATTGTCAGAAATCAAATTCAAACTCGTTACATCATTTCCTTCTCGGATTTGTTGAATTCTTTTAGCCACCACTACATCGGTCACTACTATATATATGTGATTATCTCTCAAAGGATCACCTCGCTCCACAGGTTCGCAAACCACCAAATCACCATTTGTAATATTAGGCATCATACTATCACCACTTATTTCGAATGCCACCAAGTTGCCATCCAACCCTGGAATAGAAAATTTTTGCAAATTCTCCAAGTATGATTTATCCTGATGCTGCGTCGCATAACCGGCAATCGCTTTATCTGGAACTAAAACAATATTCCGTCGACCAGACATCATTTTTTCATTAATCGAGCGAACTTGTAAATCTCCTGATTGTCCATATCCTTCCATAAACATCTCCTCGCTTAACCCAAAAAGGTAGTTCGCATTGATGTGAAATATTTCAAACAATTTGTTAAGTTGTTCGACCGTAATATTTCTCTGAGCCTTCAAGATACTATTCACAACGTGGTTATATGTACCTAAATGTGTTGCAATATCTGATTTCCCCTTAATTAAATTCAATCTTTCCAACGCGCTATAAACGAGTCGAAACCTTTGATTTACTACATTTTGTGAAAAGTCTGCCATCTTTTAAAAAAAATTGTTTGAAATAATTTGTTTTTAAAAACTATTTGTTTGATATTTGTGTCGTACTTATGAGAATAGAAACAAATTCATTTAAAACGAAAACACAAAGTACAAAAAGAATCCTACAATGAAAAAACATTCACACATCAATACTATACCAACCAAAGAATCTGCTACTGAGATTGAGTGGGATATCGTGAATAATCCGCCAAAAGTAGAAATTGAAATTGAGACTGCCGACATGATAAAAGGTTCTTTTTTTAAAGAAACTGTCGCTCCTACTCTTGCGAGTTTAGGAACTAAAATTTTGACGGGTTTGAAAAAGCCATTGACTTCTTTGAAGTATCAATTTCATAAGAAAACGTCTGAAATGGATTTTAACATGTCACCTCAGGTGGAGTTGAAAAATGTTCCATGGATGAAGATCGGTTTAGTTGTTTTTGCAGGATATATTTTATTAAAAAAAGACATGCGCTTCAATTTTAACTTGAGTGCTCCTTTTTCAGCAGTTGCTGATGATGATGACAATGGATACCAAACTAGCAATTTTGCTCAAGCGGTTGCCAATCCTTATGCCCCAGTTTCAGCAGGTGCGCTCTCCAAAGATGAAGTAAAAGCATTCATCAATAGATATGTTCCTGTTGCCAAAAAAGAAATGGAACTCTATGGAATTCCAGTAAGCATCAAAATGGGACAAGCATTAATCGAAAGTCGAGCGGGCACAAGTAGGTTAGCTCGAAATAATAATAACTTTTTTGGAATGAAATGTTTTTCAAAAAATTGCAAAAAAGGACATTGCTCCAATGCAACCGATGACCATCATAAAGATTTCTTCAGAAAATATGCTAGCGTAGGTGATAGTTTTAGAGCACACAGTACGCTACTTTCAGGAGCTCGATATAAAGCCTTAAAAGATCATGGAAATGATTATAAAAAATGGGCAGTAGGTTTAAAAAAACAAGGTTACGCCACCGACAAAAAATATGCTAAAAAGTTAATCAACACGATTGAAAAATACAAATTGTACAAATATGACAATCTATAAAAAATAGAATTACGCACTTACACTTCTATATACCAAAATTTTAAAAATCTTATTTCCCTCATTTGAATTTTAAATATTGAAACACTATGGAAAAAATTATTTTATCAGGAATTCTAATCGCAACTCTAATTAGTATGATTGATCATAGAGCGCCATTGCCTCAATCAAAAGCTACTGTTACACCTACTTCAAAATATCAATTGACTATCGGTCAACAAATTCAATTAGCTCGAATCAAAAAAGGATTTTCTCAAAATTATTTAGCTCGCATGTCTGGAGTTTCTTTAGAAGAAATTGTTTCTATTGAAAAACAAGGAATCATCCCTACTGTAGATGACCTATATAAATTACAAGATATACTAGGTTGCGGTATTGTCATCAATGGCGATTCGATTGCAAGACTCTAATCCACAATTATTACAACTAAGTAAAAGATATTGATTTGATTACTTGAGCAAGTAACCTAGTTGGTCGATTGATTTCGTGCCACTACCCTACTTCTTCAGTTTTCAAATCGGGGGAGTAATCCCCCAAAAAACACCTCTCATAGCGGTTTTCTCATAGTCTGTTTTTTAGATCAAAGGCTGCCTTCGTCGGGCAGCCTTTTTTATTAAAATGAATATTTCTTTTTTATAGATATGTGACTTAGCAAAATACTCTCGTCAAAAGAGCAACAACACCATACATCCTCTTTTATACAGAAACTCTTACATTAACACATGCCTTTTTAATTTAGAATGGTAAGAGAAAAGAGAAAACTCACCCTTATTAATTATTACACATTTACGAATCGCCTCCGGGCGATTCTTTTTGTAGGTACATATAAGGTTTTTTATCTCATTAAAAAAAACAATCATATTTGGCACTTTTTTTGCATTTAATATACTGTTGTCTTACCCCTCACACTATTGACAACTATAAAACACTATATCAAATACACTTTAAATTGTCATAGGTGGCTAAATTCTGAAGAATTTAGTCACCTATTTTTTTGTCCAAAATCAAAATTATGGATTTGAAAAAAATAATTTATATTTAGACATCGAGAACCTCCACTAGTTTTCATTTGTTGTATTAAAAATAACATCTTAATCCTTTTTAAAAATAATATCATGAGTCAACAACCTCCTTTTTTGCCATCTTACTCACCTGGAGTTATGAGCGTCTTGCCATTGTTTTATGTCGGTTGGGCAGATTCTGTTTTGAGTCCAAGTGAGATAAAATTGATTAAAAATAAAATCAACGAACTTCATTTTTTAACACCTGAAGATAAAGCAACCATTAAGAAATGGAATAATCCAGCCCATCCACCCTCTGAAGAAGAATTTAAACATTGGGTGAGTTTGCTCAAAAAAACTGCCGCACAACTTCCTTGTGAACAACGACAATCTCTCACTAATCTGGGAATCGAAATGGCAAAAAAAACTGCATCAGGAACGGACATCTTGCAATGGAACTCGGAAGAAACCAAAACTGCTTTGGAAGAATTAGAAAAAGCACTTGGCTGTGAAAGCCTAGAAACTTTTAGAAATATTTTTTCAAAAGAACAAAGAGATAAGGAGGTTTCAGAAATTTTAAATCAACCTAGTTTTGATGTGGGGAAAATGACGGAATTGCTTGACGATGATTATGCTGAAATTCGAAATCGAATGCGGACTCTATTAAAAGATCCAATTTTTAAATACAACACATTAAGAGATAAAGATGCCTACAGAGATCAAGTAATGGACTGGTGTAAAATGTTGGCAGATCAAGGATTTGGTGCAATGGCTTTCCCAAAAAAATATGGCGGTGGTGGAGACATGGGAGCCTACATCGCAATCTTTGAAATGTTGGGTTACCATGATTTAAGTTTGGCAATTAAATATGGTGTACAGTTTGGGTTATTTGGCGGAAGTGTTGCTAACTTAGGAACTGACAAACACCACAAAAAATACTTGAACGACATCGGTACTTTAAAACTAGCTGGTTGTTTTGCCATGACAGAAACTGGTCATGGTTCCAATGTTCGAGAACTTCAAACTACAGCAACCTACGATAAATCTACCGACGAAATTATTATTCATACTCCAACCGAAAATGATGGAAAAGAATATATTGGTAATGCTTTGCATGGTCAAATGGCGAGTGTGTTTGCTCAATTAATTGTAGATGGAGAGCAACATGGAGTGCATACTATTTTAGTTCCTTTAAAAGATGACAATGGAGACTTGATGCCCGGTGTTCGAGTAGAAGATTGTGGTTATAAATTAGGATTGAATGGAGTAGACAATGGTCGAATTTGGTTTAATCAAGTTCGAGTCCCACGTGAAAACTTGCTCAACCGATTTGGTGATATTGATAAAAACGGAAAATATTTCAGCGAAATCGAAAATCCTTCCAAGCGATTCTTCACCATGCTTGGTACTTTGGTTGGAGGTCGAGTGAGTGTTCCTCGAGCAGGCCTAAGTGCAACAAAATCAGGTTTAACCATAGCAATTAAATATGCTTTAAAGCGTCGACAATTTGGACCAAATAGTCACGAACCAGAAACGCTTTTGTTAGATTACCCAAGTCATCAAAGAAGATTGATGCCACGTCTTGCCAAGACTTATGCTTTGGATTTTGCGCTTTCACATTTAGCGAAAAGATACGCAGCTAGCACAGAAGAAGATATTCGAGAAATTGAAACTTTAGCGGCAGGTTTGAAATCTTACGCCACTTGGTTTACCTCCGATACCTTGCAAGAATGCAGAGAAGCTTGTGGAGGAAAAGGATATTTAGCTGAAAATAGATTCGCAGATTTGAAAGCAGATACTGATATTTTCACCACCTTCGAAGGAGACAATACTGTGCTCATGCAGTTAGTTGCGAAAGGACTTTTATCAGAATTCAAACAAGAATTTCATGGTGGAGGATACATGCCGATTGTCCGGTTTTTAAGTGGTCAATTTTTGACTCTTGTAGCAGAACGCAATCCGATCCAAGTTAGAAAATCTGATCAAGAGCATCTGTTAGATCCAGAATTTCAATTAGCTGCTTTTCAATATCGAGAACGAGCTAATCAGATTTCAGTTGGCCAACGAATGCAAGGTTTTATCAAAAAAAGAATTAATCCTTATGATGCATATTTACGTTGCCAAAATCATATGTTGGTTTTAGCAGAAGCTTATGTTGAAAGAATTGTTTTGGAAAACTTTATTGAAGTTGTCAAGAATGTAGAAGATCCTGATTTGAAAAAACAACTCAAAACAATGTGTGACCTTTATGCACTTTCGACTATGGATCAACACAAAGGTTGGTTCTTAGAAAAAGATTATATGGAAGGCGTAAAAACTAAAGCTATTCGTCAAATGGTAGAAAAACTATCTAAAAATTTACGAAGCGAAGCACTCTTTTTGGTAGAAGCTTTTGCGATTCCAGATCAATGTCTCGGAGCTAAGATCGCTTAGATTTTTCTGAAATAAATTAAATCCTGAAATAGTTACTCAACTGTTTCGGGATTTTTTTTTGAAAACATTTGACAAAAGTACTTTTAACTTTTTTCAACAGGCAGCATTTTTTTATATTTATAGCACCTCTATATGTGTTCTGTATTTTGTTTTAAAACTTAAATAAAAGAACTATGAAAAAAATCTACCTCCTACTCCTATGTCTTTCTCTTTCAACTTTTGTTTTTTCTCAAAAAGAAGCTAATAATTGGATCTTTGGATTTGGTAATTGGATGGATTTTAATACTGATCCGGTCACAATTGGTTCTCCTCCTCTCTTTGGTTTTTTTGCAGAAAGGAATACGGTAAGTATGTCTGACGAAGAAGGAAATTTACTTTTCTATTCTGATGGTTTTTCGATTTTTGACAAAAACCATGACCTGATGCCAAATGGAGCCATTCAAGCAAATGTATCCACTACTCATCCAATTTTTGTTATTCCAAAACCAGGTTCTGATCATTCATACTACATGATAATTAGTTCTAATGGATTCGCAGGTTCATTTTTGTCTTGGATAGAAATTGATTTAGCGCTCAATGGAGGATTAGGTGATGTTGTGTCCAACGTGGGTGAGGTACTTTTAGATAATCCTACTGGAAAAATTACTGCAGTTCTGCACTCCAATCTAAATGATATTTGGGTAGTTAGTCATGAATTAAATAACAATAATTATCATGCTTGGTTGGCTACTGAAAATGGAATCTCAACCACTCCCATCATCAGTCCTGTTGGTAGTGATATTTTGACATCAAATTTTAATAGTGGAAATGGACAAATCAAAACTTCGCATAATGGTAATCTAATCATAGCTGCCAATCAAGGAATTAATACCGTTGAGATTTTCAATTTCGACCGAGGTTCAGGAACACTTTACAATCCTATTATATTAACTAATTTTTTTGGACCATATGGTATTGAGCTTTCCCCAACTAGCAGATATCTTTATGTCTCTCAAGATGGTGTGGATTTCCAACAAGAACTGATTCAGTTCGATCTTTTTTTTAGTAGCATAATTGATATTATCAACTCTGCTCAAGTCATAGGAAATCCATTTAGTTTTGGAGGAGCGGGAGCATTACAACTTGCCCCTGATGGAAAAATTTATTTAGCCAATCCTTTTGACTTCACTTTAGGTACTATTAATGAGCCTGAAACTCAAGGTCTAGATGCTGATTTTGATCCCTTTGGTATTTTTCTAAATTCAGGTGAAATCTTATTTGGACTGCCAAGCTTCTTTCATAAATATTTCCAAACACCTAATTTCAGTTATGATGGCTTTTGCCCTGGTGGAATTACAAGCTTCGAAATTGAATCATTTGATACGCCAATTGATTCTGTTCTATGGAATTTTGGTGATCTTAATTCTGGAAATAACAATACTTCTACATTATTAGATCCTACTCATAGTTTCGCAACAAGTGGTGCTTACGAAGTAACTTTGACCATTTATTCCGCGGGGCAAACTCTAATCAATAATGGCATTGTAAACATCGCTCCGCTTTCAATTGATTTAGGAGGCGACCAAATTTTTTGCAGCAATGAAGAATTTTCGCTCAATGCATTTACTCCAAACGCGACTTATGTTTGGTCGGATAGTTCGAGCCAATCTTCTTTATCCATCGAATCTCCTGGAACTTATTGGGTAGAAGTTTCAATTGGCGATTGTACAGTTTTGACTGACACAGTTGTCATCAATTATATTCCGGCACCTGACGCCAACCTTGGTGGGAATGGTGGACTTTGTAATGGCGATGCAGTTGTGCTTGACGCTACTAATCTAAATGGAACGAATGCAACTTATCAATGGAGTACTGGTTCCACTACTTCACAAATCACCATATTTTTTGGTGGAACTTATTATGTGACGGTAACCAATCCGAATGGTTGTACAGATACAGATCAAGTTAATTATTTCTTTGACCTAGTTAGTGTTACACCTTCCCAAGCCAACTTAGCTTGTCATGGTGATTCCAATGGTGTTGCCTTAGTTTTTCCTGCGCAAGGACAATTACCTTTTTCATATGAGTGGAATGATGGAGATACTTTATATACCAACAATCAACTTCCCGCAGGAGATTATACCGTAACGATAACTGATGCTTTTGGATGTACAACAAGTCAAGGTTTCACTTTGACTGAACCCTCAGAAGTTGAAGTAGATGCTGTTATCAATCCAGACAATCCAAACACCAATGATCCTGATGGAGCTATTCTTTTACAACCTTCAGGTGGAAATCCACCCTATATTTTTGATTGGGAAATATTCGGAGAAACAACTGATCCATTACAAATGGGATTGGAGAATGGAATTTATAACATTACAATTACGGATGATAATGACTGCGAAAAAATAATTGAAATTAATGTGGGGGATGTAACTTCCATCGAAGAATTTTCTATCTTAGGAAATATTAATATTTTTCCAAACCCTACAAGTGATTTTATTTTTGGAAAAAAACCAACAACAAAAAATATTGATTTAGAAATTTCCATTTCAAATCTTTTAGGTCAACCCATTGGTGATGTTTTATTTTTAGAAAAAGAAAAGAAGGAATTCACAATTGATGTCAACGATTGGCCAACTGGAATTTATTTCTTAAAAATAAAAACAACTAATGAAGAAAAAATTTGGAAATTCAATGTCATAAAATAACTCGTTTTTGAAAACGAAAAACTATGAAAAGGATTTACACAACTATTTTATTTCTAATTTTTGCAACGCTTCTTTTTTCTCAAAAAGAAACTAACAACTGGGTATTTGGACTTAATAACTGGTTAGATTTTAATACTGACCCAGTAACCGTTCATGATAATTTTGATGTTAATATCAATGCAACTAGAGGAACCGTTTCTGTCTCAGACAAAGAAGGTAACTTACTTTTTTATTCCAATGCAAGAAAAGTTTTTGATCGTAATCACCAGATCATGCCAAATGGAGAATTTAATACTTTGGTAACGAACACTCATCCTGTTGCTGTCCTCCTAAAGCCTAATTCCGAACATTCTTATTATTTAATTTATAAAAAATTCACCAATATCCCTGGCGAACCTAATACCTTAAAATGGCTAGAAGTTGATATGTCTTTAAACAATGGATTAGGTGATGTAAAGGTTAATCCTAATAATGAAATTATTGGAGGGGAATTATTAGACAACCCTACAGGTAAAATAACCGTTGCTTCACATGATAACTTAATAGATTTTTGGATCATTAGTCATCAGGAGGATTCTGATGCATATTATGCTTGGTTGGTAACGGCTTCAGGAATTAATTCAACGCCAGTCATTAGTAATATTGGCATTCCAATTATTACATTAGTCATTCCAGATAGTGCAAATGGGCAAATCAAAGTTTCGCCTGATGGAAAAAAAATTGCAGTTGTCAATCGAGGAGATAATAACGCAGAGATATTTGATTTTGATCAAATGACTGGTATTCTTTCTAACACTATTACACTCAACCAATTTATCAGTCCACGAGGTTTAGAATTTTCTCCCTCTGGACAATACCTCTACATCAGTCATGAAGGATTCCAAACAGACTCAAGAATCCTTCAATTTGATCTTTGGGCAGGTAATCAAACTGCCATCAACAATTCCAAACTCTCTATTGGTAATCCCACCTTTAATGGATCTGCAGGTGCACTTCAGCTTGCCTCTAATGGTAAAATTTATTCTATAAATATTAGTGACACGAGTTTAGGCATTATTCATCAGCCTGACAATAATGGATTTACTTGCGATTTTGAACAACAAGGTCAAAGCGGAATTTCAGGAAATCCTTTCTTAGGTTTCCCATCATTTCTCCATAAATATTTTGACACCCCTTACTTTAGTACCGATGGAATTTGCTTGGGAAATACAACTACTTTTTTGATCGACGGATTCGATGCTACAGTTAATTCTGTTATTTGGGATTTTGGAGATCCAGCTTCTGGCGCAAATAACACTTCGACAATTATCAATCCTTCTCATAGCTATTCATCATCTGGAAATTATTATGTTACATTAACCATCACTTCCAATAACCAAACTTTTACCAAAAAACAACTCATTCATATTGCTCCAACAAGCATAGATATTGGAAATGATTCTACCCTTTGCAGTAATCTAGTTTTAACTACAGATGCTTACACACCAAATGCAACTTATGAATGGTCGAATGGTTTTACAACTTCATCAATTGGAATTACCACCCCTGGAACTTATTCCGTAACAGTTAGTGTGGGCAATTGTCCAACCTTAATAGATGAAATTACAGTTAATCATATTTCTGCACCTAATGCTGACCTGGGAGGAAATGGAGCAATTTGCGATGACACCCCAGTTAACTTGGATGCAACCAATTTAGGTGCATCTTATCTTTGGTCTACTGGGTCTACTACAGCTTCTATCACCGCTTTTTTTGGTGATACTTATGCTGTGACGGTGACTAATCCAAATGGTTGTTCAGACGTCGACGAGGTAGTATACATAGAAGGTACAGTCTTATTAAACCCGTCTCAAGCTAATCTAAAATGCTTCAATGACTCTAGTGGTGTAGCATTGGTTTTTCTAGGTGGAGGGCAACCACCATTCTCCTATTTATGGAATGATGGAGATACACTTTATACTAACAATCATCTTACGGCAGGCAACTATTCAATTACCGTTACGGATGATTTTGGATGTACTGCTATAGAAGATTTTACACTTTCAGAACCTGATGAATTAGTCGTAAATATTGTTACTAATGCAGACAATCCAAATACTGGAACATTAGAAGGGAGTGTTTTACTACAACCTTCAGGCGGAAATTCACCTTACACTTTCGATTGGGAAACATTTGGAATAGTGACTAACCCGCTGGTGGAAGGTTTGGAAAATGGAATTTATAACATTACAATTACGGATAATAATGGTTGCGAAGAAATTGTTCAAGCCAATGTAGGAGATGTAACTTCTATTGAAGAAATTTCGGTTTTAGAAAAAATAAAGCTCTTCCCAAATCCTACGAATGATTTTCTTTTTGTAAAAATTCCAGACTGGCAAAATGAGTATTTAGAAATTTTAGTTTTGAATATCTTGGGTCAACCGATGAGCGAAATTTCTTTTTTAAAAAATGGAAAAACGGAATTCTCAATTGATGTAAATGATTGGTCGAGTGGCATTTATTTTCTCAAAATAAAAATGGAAGAGGAAGAAAGGGTTTGGAAATTTAATGTTGTGAAATAAAATATTTATTTATTTTTCACTTACCCATTTTAAAATCCAAGCACCTTGATGTTCTTGGCATTTTTTATAAAAATTGATTACTCGAAGTAATTCACCATGGTAATAATTGATGACCGCCTGAAAACTAGAAAATCGAAACCATTCTTGGTCATTTAAATTCCATATTTCATCTTCGATGGTTTTTCCCTGTTTTAATTTCTCTTCAATTGATTTCGTTTTTTCTGTAAAAGCATATTTCGAATTAGCTTTATCTAAGATTGAAATAAATGCATTTCTATCCTCTAAATTCGTTCGTTTAAAAAATTCATTAACTCTTATCACATTATTTGAATCAATATAATTAATTCCATAATTATACAAATAAACATCTTGTCCATCAATTGCTAAAGATGGTAAGATTCCTTTTGGATTTACTTTTTTCTCAATGGATTTATAATTTGGAAAAAGCGAAATTTGATTTTTTATCCGCAAGACTTTCGGTATAACTTTATACTCTGGGAAAATTTCTTTTTGAGAATCAATTACTTTTCTTAAAACAGAACCAAGAGAATCAATCAAATCAGGGTCAACAGGAAAAGGAGAATAATCAAAATGAAGTTGATCAATCACTCCTTTTTTTTCATATTCGTATTCTCGAATTTTAGCACTACCTCTAATTCTAGTCAATGGTAAGAATTCGTCAAATTCTTCCATAGGAATAATATAATACGAGACGTGAAAGTTCATTTTTTCAATTTTATAAAAATAAAAAAAGGAGGTTGATATTTCTTTATCAACCTCCTTTTTTGTTTTGAACAAAATCAAAAACTATAATCCCAAAGCTTTTTTAATCTTATCGTAAATCGCAGTATTCTCATAAATTCCGCTAAATTTTTCAGAGCCTGGTCCATATGCAAAAACAGGAATCATTTCAGCAGTATGATAATCTGTCGTAAATTCTGTCACCATCGTATCTTGAGTCGTTCCTAAGTTTATTGAAAAACCACCTGTCTCATGATCAGCAGTTACAATAACCAAAGTCTCCCCATCTTTCTCTGCCCAGTCCAAAACTGCTCCCACACTTTTATCAAAATCCAACATCTCAGAAATAATATAATTAGCATCATTGGCATGTCCTCCCCAATCAATTTGAGCACCTTCAATCATTAAGAAATATCCTTTGCCTTTGCTATGCGCTTTCAAAAAACCAGTTGAAACTCGCGTCGCTCCATACAAATAATCACGTCCACTCGCCACAGGAAGTGGATCATCATCTGCTGTGAAATAAGCAAAGTTTTTATTTGGATCAAATTTGATGTCACTCATGTTTTCCTTAAAATAATCACTCACATAATAATCTTTGTCCTGTAATTCTTTATACAAATCACGCTCATCCGTTTCTCTTCGATCAAAATATTTTTTCCCTCCTCCAATGAAAAGATCAATTTCTGTTTTCAAAAAATCAGCAGCAATCTCCTCATACATTTTTCGACTTGGTTGATGTGCGATAAAACTTGCTGGCGTTGCATGAACGATAGTCGAAGTCGAAACCATTCCTGTCGCCATTCCTTTTTCTTCGCATTCTTCCAAAATAGTTTTTACCGGTTTCTTTTTAGGATTCACTCCGATAGCTCCATTATACGTTTTCACTCCAGCTGAAAATGCAGTTGCTCCTGCGGCAGAATCTGTAATTAGATTATCACTAGAATAAGATTTGTGTAAACCTACAATTGGAAATCTTTCCAAATTAAGTCGATTATTATTTTTAATCATCCCCGCTGTAATTTGCGAAACTCCCATACCATCGCCAATCATCAAGATGACATTTTTCGCTTTCCCATGTCGAACAGGATTTGGCGTAGCTGAAGTCGTTGCCAACTTTACAATTGGAGTCGAGCTCTCACTTTGTGGATGACATCCAAAAATGAACAACAAGGAAAATATTACAAAGATCTTTCTCATATACTTATTTTAGTTCTTTGACAAATTTTATAGTCAATGAACGATTTTTACAAAAAGTTTTTACACTAACATATATCGTTTTCCGGGGAGTGTCTTAATCATACCTTTAAATTCTAGTTCCAACAGCAATGAAGAAACTTCACTTGGTTGTAATTTTGCCACATAACTCAACTTATCAATCGCCACTTCATTTTCATTTCTCAAAATATCAACCACCACTCTTTCCTTTTCCGATAACTCAACGAATAACTGCTTTTGAATATTTCTATTTTTCTCAAATTGTTCCCAACGCATAATTCCAATCACATCTTCTGCATTTTCAATTAATTGCGCTTTATGATTTTTTATCAACAGATTCCCTCCTCCAAATTTCTTATCTCGCGCTCTACCAGGAATCGCAAATACATCTTTATTATATCCATTTGCTAATTCTGCTGTAATCATCGAACCTCCTTTTTCCTTTGTTTCTACTACAATCAGCGCATCACACATCCCAGCTACAATCCTATTTCTCATTGGAAAATGTTCTCTGTCTGGGCCTTTTCGATGAGTGAATTCAGTCAAAACACCTCCATTTTCCATCATTTTCTCAGAAACACTTTTATGCTCATGTGGATAGATCATACTCAATCCATGTCCTAAAACTCCCACCGTAGGTATATTTAATGAGACGGATTTTCGATGAGCCGTCACATCTATGCCATAAGCTAAGCCGCTGATAATCAAAACATTATATTTTTGCAATTCTGCCACAATTTCTTCACAAATGACTTTTCCATGAGGAGTTGGTGTGCGAGTCCCAATTATTGAAACAATACGATGGTGATTCAATTCGGCATTGCCTTTGAAGTATAATATCGCTGGGCTATCATTGTAATGTTTGAGTCGCTGTGGAAATTTTTCATCCGTATAAAAAAGACATTGGATATTATTATTTTCAATAAATTCAACTTCTTTTTCAGCTTCTTCTAGTACATTATGATGTCTAATATTTTCAGCTAAAGTTCGTCCAATTCCAGGAATGCTCATCAACTCTTTTTGAGTTGCATCAAAAACGGCTTTTGCTCCTCCACAATAACTCACTAAGTTCTTAACAGTAATCGACCCAACTTTTGGAACTTTGGTAATAGCAATTTTGTATAGGAGATCGTTATTCATTATCTTGGTTTTCTCGAAATTGGGAATTAATAAATAATTAAATTTTGGCTTATATTCGCCCCCAATTCTTTTGCTTAATAGTATGTTGAAAATCAGCACAATTTAGCTTTTATTTTTTTCGAAAAAAAAGACTATTACGAATATTTATTTTTCAATATTATTTACAGGAGGGATACCTCGATAATTTATTGTACTCTTTATTTTTTTTGTAAACGAATGTGAAACATTATGACTAAGAAAAAAACAAGTTTTTTGCCAAAAGTTGAAGTCCTTATTATTCTAGTTTTCTTTGCCAGTTTTATGGCTTGGGCAATTAGTAAATGTGATGCTACCCAAAAATCATTTCAGGATGATACTGTGGAAGAAACGGCTTCGACTGCAGATGATACTCCAACAATTGATTCTTTGGATGCTTCAACTCCTGAGTCTATCGATCCTTTCCCAAGTGGGGAGGCTCCGCAACTTTCAACAAATACTCCAACAGTTAGTCAACCAACGGTCAGCCAACAACCTAGATATTCAAAATTATACATCACCATTGATGGATTAAAAATGCGAACTGGCCCATCATTAGATAGTGCCGTAATTTCTCAAATGAAATTATTTGAACAAGTTGATTTCTTAAATGAATTTACTGACTCGACTTACCAAATTAATTTAGGCTACGAGATGGCCGATGAGCCTTGGTTCAAAATTCAACATCGAGGAAAAGCTGGTTGGGTTTATGGCGCAGGAGTTAATTTTTATAAAAAGAAAAGAGAAGGGGCTTTCTCGGGGAATTAACAGATTGAACCACGGACGCTTCGCTTGACGAACCACGGTTCCCACAGTTAGTATCCGTGGTTCGTCAAGCGAAGCGTCCGTGGTTCGTTAAACTTACTGAATCCGAATCCCCATCTGCTTCATCAACAGCGTGGCATTAAAACTTTGACTCACTCCTTTTTTGATCGTGTAATCAAATTTCAATTTTCCATCTTGTACTTCTACTTCCATACAAAGATTCTCAATCGCACCTGCTGCATTCGCCTCCATACTTCCCAATTCTAAATCGTGCGTCGCAATTAATCCTGATCCTTTGCTATTGATAAATTGTTGAATCAATGCTTTCGAGCCAGTATGTCGATCCCTAGAATTAGTTCCTTTTAAAATTTCATCTAGGATAAAAAAGATATTTTGCTCTGCGTCAACTGCTTCGATAATTATTTTTAGTCGCTTGAGTTCGGCATAAAAAGACGAGGTACTTTCGTGCAATGCATCAACCGTCCGCATACTCGTGTAAACTTGCAAAGGAGGTAATGAAAATTCTTTCGCACAAACCACACTCCCACTCATCGCTAAAATAATATTCAATCCAGCCGTTCGTAAGAAGGTACTTTTTCCTGCCATATTCGAACCGGTGATCAACTTGATATGTGCTTCTGTCGGTATGCTCAAGTCATTGCAAACTCTTTCCTTTCCATTGATCAACGGATGTCCCATTTGGTTGGCAACCAACTCATTTTTGTTTTCTACTTTTGGAAAAATCCAATCTGGGTTATTATAATACAGTGTCGCAAAACTTAAAACGGCTTCAATCTCTTGCAACGCATCAAACCATTTTGGTAAATGATCTTTTTGCACAGCCTGCCATTTTTCCAAACTATTCACCCAATGCAAATCCCAAAGCGTAAACACATTTAGTAAAACTGCAAAAGGATTATTTCGAACATTTAATTGCTGAATGATGTAGGATAATTTTTTGACATTTTTCGAAGCATTTTCTTTTCCTACAAAAAATTCAGATTGTAATTCATGTAATTTTTTCGATGAAAATTTCTCTTCCTCAATATGCTGAATCAGTCGTGCATAATGTGCTAATATTTTTTCTGCTTTGTCCGTTTGCACATGAGTCGCATTAACTTTATCCAAGGTTATTTTTAAAGTAATCGCGGCTGGTATATAAAATAAAATCGCCAATTGCCAAGGAATATAAAACAACCAAAGTACGACTCCAGCAATCCCTAAAATTGGAGCAATGTACATCGCCATTTTTAACCAAGAAGAATTACTCACAAAAGGAGGCATTTGCAACCATTCTTTCAATGCCTTTAAATGGTCTTCGGAATCTTCGGTCGACATGCCGAGTGCTTGAAAATTTTGTCGCCAATCTAATTCCTGTTGTAATTCTTGAACAGACTCTTGACGTAATGTAATTTCCTCAATTGAGGCAGGATGACTTAACCAATTTGCTAAGCATTTTTTTCCAATAGAAGTATTGCTTCGATTGCAATATTGGAAAAAAGAATACGCTCCAAAAAGATCCATATCGACTGAATTTGGATGTTGAGTATCCATAAATTGCTCACCTGAATCGAATTGGTTAAAGTTATAATTCAGGTAGTCAATTTCGTTTTGGTTGACTTTCGATAAATTTTCATGATGAATTTGATCACGCTGAATTGCTTGATGCCAATAGACAAATCGAGCAAAAGCGGTGATAAATACAAAAAAGAAAAGCGCTGCCAACCAACCATACGACCATAAAAAAACAAATACTGCAGCTCCAATAAAAAAGATCACTAATCGAATTATCGAGAAGCGAATATATTTTTGTTTTAGTTCCACAGCTTTGGCTGCAAAATCATTTTGTCGTTTTTTGTAAAGTTCTTGCATTGATATATTTTTCAAATTCTAAGAAAGCGCACAAATTTACTATTTTTACCAATGAAGTTTCATTGTAAAAAATAAATATTTGAGTACCAAGACACAAAATCATAGAATCATTTTTGGACTGAAAGTAAAACAATTACGAACAGGTCTAAAATTGTCATTTGCCCAACTCGCAGAGCAATCGGGACTTTCAGTTTCATATCTTAATGAAATTGAAAAAGGGAAAAAGTATCCAAGAGCTGATAAAATTGATTTATTGGCTAAAGCCTTGCAAATTGATGTGGAGTCGCTTACTTCAACTGAATTGACAAAACAACTAGCTCCCGTGGGAGTATTGTTACAATCCAATTTCCTGAATGAATTACCCTTGGATTTATTTGGAATTGAGTTATCAAAAGTGACGGAAATTATTGCCAATGCTCCAATTCGAGTAGGTGCATTTATTTCTACCTTGGTGGAGATCTCGAGAAGTTACTCTTTGTTGGACGCCCACTTTTTTACAGGTGCCATGAGAGCGTATCAAGAGATGCGTTATAATTATTTTGAAGAAATTGAAAAAGCAGTAGACGATTTTTTGAAAAAAGATAAATTGCCCATCAATGGAGGAACAACGGCAGATACATTAAAATTTATTTTACAAAAAAAATATAAGTATCAAGTCATCGAAAATGGTTTGGAAGGTTATCCTGAGTTAAAAGATATTCGAGCAGTTTTTATTCCAAAAGGAAAAAAATTATTACTCAATGAAAACTTATCTTCTACTGAAAAGTTATTTCAACTCGCCAAAGAATTAGGATTTAATCGATTAAAAATAAAACAACGAGGGCACACTTCTTCCCTTTTGAAAATTGATTCTTTCGATATGGTCTTAAATCAATTTCAAGCTTCCTATTTTGCGGCAGCGGTGATTATTCCGCGAGAAGCACTTTTGGAAGACCTTACTTCTTTTTTCCAAAAAGAAAAATGGGATGCGGAAGCGTTGATTCAAATCAACAGAAAATACAATGCATCGCCTGAGATTTTATATCATCGTTTGACGAATTTGTTGCCTCAGTTTTTTGGTTTGCAAAAATTATTTTTCCTTCGATGTATTCATAATACGGAAAAAAATAATTTTGAAATTGATAAAGAATTGCATCTCAATCATAAACATCATCCACATGGAAATGGATTATTAGAACATTATTGTCGAAGATGGTTATCGATTTCTTTGCTCGATGATATGCATAAAATGCAACAAGTTGGAAAATATGTCAACACTTTTGTTGGTGTGCAACGTTCAAAATATTTTGGTACGGAAGATGAATATTTGTCTTTCACTTTGTCACGACCTTCACATCCCAAGTCGCATTTAAATACAAGTGTGACAATTGGGATTCTGATTGATGATGAGGTGAAGGAGAAAATTAAATTTTTGGAAGATCCAACGATTCGAACTCGGGTCGTGAATAAAACTTGTGAGCGTTGTCCAATTGCAGATTGTGAAGAAAGAGCTGCACCTGCGATTGAAGTAAAGAAAAAAGAGAATAGGAAAGCTGTCCAAGATGCGCTTAAGAAGTTGATTGGGGAGTAAATTTAACTGTAGTTTTTTTCACCACAGATTACGCAGACTTTCGCAGATGCCAGAATAGCAACCCGATAAAATCTGATTAATCTGTGGTGAAAAATTATTTCGAAACTGTAATCACTCCCGTCTCCACTTCATTACTCCAATTCCCCGCCCGATCTTTTATTCTAATTTTAAAGGTCGTCGTCTCTGCATTATTATTTTCATCAATAATAATCGTATGATTTAAAACGACATTTAACTCGCCTGTAATTTTTATTTCAGCGCCAGAAGGTGTTCGTGGAGAAAGATGATAATCAAATTTCAACACATCTGGATCACGCATATCAACCAACTCAATTGATGGAATATCTGGATCTTCCGTTCCCAAGTCTCCATCTCCATCTGAGTAGGAAATCGTAAAAGTTAACTCGTCCGTATATTGTTGAACTTGATTAGATTCAGGAATCACTTTGATTAATTCGATAGTTGGAACTTCGGTCAATAATTCATCAGGATCATCTTTCCCACAACTTGCTACAAGAAAAATTAAGGTTAGCAAAATTATATTTTGATACTTCATTATCTTTTATTTTCAAAAAAAACAATACAATTACATTTTCCTAAAAGAAAATTTACTGAACATAAAAGGAGAAATATTGAATCAAATATGCTGGAGCATTGGCATTTGGCAATTCTGTTGGATCATCATGATCTGCATCTTTTACAAACATTCGCATATAAACAATATCACCTGATTCGAATCCTAAGTCCGATGGTTTAAAAATTACTTTTTGATAATAGGGTAATTGATCTTGGTTGTAAGTACTAAAAACGCTATTGATTAAAAGCGGTGAAAGCTCAACTTGCATATCCAATTCTACAGGATTAGAAAAAGTAAATGGTTCTGTCGAAAATTGAATTTTATTATAAGTCAAAGCATTTCCTAAAACATAATTTTGATCAACATCCATGTCAATAAACAGCAACCACATTTCCATATTTCCACTCACAGAAGTGACAAAAGGATTAAACGCAAAATCATCAATCCGAGCAGTATCTACTCTGAGATTATTATTGTCAGGCAAGTAAGCCACTAAACCGTAACATGCAGGTTGAGTACTCGAGAGGGTTGGCGTATTCCCAAAAATATCTTTTGCGCCATCATTAATCCAATTAGTGATCAACCCAATTTGCTCTTCGGTCAACGGATTTCCACTTGAAGGCATTCGCTCAAAATTGGGTAAAAAATGCTCCGTGATTCTTTTATACAACATGGATTGCTCTGGTTCAAAAGGTGTCACTCGAAAAGAAAGTGGTTCACGACCATCATTTGCCATGCTATAATTTTTCACAATCGGATGATAAACTAAAGAATTATATGCACTCTCTACCGTCCTAAAATCAGGTTCAAAAGTTCCATCATGACAGCCTGGGCGATTACAACCTTCAGAAAAAATATAATGATGTAATCCTAAGAAACCATTGGAATCGACAGGAATCGTTTCAATTTCTGGCAACGGATAAGTCAACGTATCAAATGGATTAAAAGGTAAATCTGATGGTTCAGGCGTATTATTATCCTTGCACGAATACATCAGCAAACATAAAATGGCAAAAGTAAATATGATTTTTTTCATCTTTATAATTGGTTGATTCTTGGAAATTACTACTCACTTTTTTTCTAGAAAAATTATAACAATCAATTTACATTTTTAAATCAATGCCTCATCCAGCACTCTTCCTGGCATCAAATTACTCGGCACACTATCTTTAAATCCTAAAATGTGCGCAATCGTTGGCACCACATCAATTGATTCAGCAACTGGATTACTTGGACTTCCCAATACTTGACCTTGCACCACTTTATCATCTGGACCAACGATCATCGTAAAGACTCTTCGCGAATTATTATCACCGGTATGGTCATATGCACCAAGTCCATTTGCATCGACAATATTGTTCCGATCTAAGTTTCGACCATGCTCTGGCATGCAAACCATAATGGTATCATTTGCCAAAACAGGATGACTTTGAATTTTATTCCACAACCAACCAATGCCATAATCTGCTCGATGCAAATAATATAAGTATGCACTAAAATCATCATGACACACATCTAAGTTAGTCGTATTGATCACCGTCAACTCAGGTGTAAATTCATCCAACACTTGCCATGCTGCTGAAATATTAATCAAGTCACCGGTAAGTAAATTTGGATCATTCCCAGGCGTTGCAAAGTCTAAATTCCCATTGGCAGTATCCTCCATTTTTTGTAATAAGAAATTTTTAATTTGCTCTCGATTCTCAGGGGTATTTTGAATGCCAGGCAACTGCTCCCCTGCTTGTGCAAAATTATTATCTAAAATATTTTTGATTCGATTGATTCGATCCACATCATCAGGTTGATAGCTCACCGCATTGCCTAATTGACTTTGCCCTGCATTACCCAAAATACTTTGAGGCCGTAAATAGTTCGCTCCATATTGTGCCCCATAATTTGCCGACTGACTATAATTCAAAGAAGGGTAAGGCCCAAGTCCTTCAGAAATCCACCACGCATTCATCGCACTTTCATTTGGGTCAGAATGTTTTCGATAGTATTCAAAAATGGTTGGGAAATCGGGGTTGATATTTAAGTTTAAACCTGTCTCCGTATAATTTCCAGTCATCGCAACGGTGTGACCATTGTAATGTCCAGTCGGTCCATTTTTATATTCCACTTCTTTGAAAAGTGTTCCGTGTTCCATCATCGGAGTATTCAAAACTGGTGCCCATGGATCATGAATTAAGTTACCTGATGGTGGTGCTCCGGTGAGCATATTATTCATCACATTCCCTTCTGGGAGTGAAGCATTTTGATTCATTAAAAATTGTTGTCCAACCGATTCTTGATTCCTAATTCCTCCTGCAAACAAAACATACACCACATGATTAACCACCCGACTTCCTGTCGCTGCAAATAATCTTCCCGTAGGTAAAATATATGGAACTCCAGTTATTCCTGCTGCAGCTAATCCTGCTTTTTTGATAAAACTCCTCCGTTTCATAATTCATATTTGAGTTTGATAATTGATTTCATTTTTTACGTCATCTGAAAAATAAAATTAACACACCCTTCGGTCGTTTTTAATTTCACTTTTCAAATGACAACGAAATCAATCATCAAACGGTTTTTAATTTTTCCCTTTTTCAAAACATTTATAACAATATTCTTACAAATAATTTCCTTAATAAAATTTATACTCATTAGAAAGTGCAAAAGCTTGATAAATCATCTCAGGTGTCAATTCAGTATCTCCTTCAATTTCTTGTTTCAATTCCAACACTTCGTACGGAGAAGGTTTTCTGAGAAAAAATCGGATATATGTATTTTCGATAAACTGGTCGACATCCGCACGCATTTCTTGATCCGTTGGAGTACTCGCATTTCCACTATTGACAAAATCATTTAAGATTATTTCATCAGCCATTTGTTTGTCTCCGATGGACGCACGAACTTCTGCCAACTGACTCAAATCTTGTTGAGGAACAGTCGTCGAAAAAAGATTAGAAAATAAAATGGAAATATATTGTTCGGGAGTTTTTTGCTTAGTTTTATCAACATTACTTTGATAAATATTTTCTTCATTTACCTCAAAAACATATTGATATTCTTTTTCTTGTTTACAGCCAAAAAGGATAGACATGCTAAACAAAAAGATCATTGATAATTGGAAAATTTTATTCATGATATTTTATTTTTTCATAAAAAAATTGCGACGAGCTTTAAGTCATAAGTTTCCAGAAAATGTAAAAACCAAACTATGGGTTATTAACAATTAATCATTATCAAAACCCTGCGTATTCATCTGACTTCATCACTAGTCGTTGAACAGATTGATAATCTTGCGTTTCGTCAAAAATAAAAATCGCATCCACCATCTCTTGCGAGTCAGGTTGTCGAACTAAAAGTTGATTATAAATATCAATGGAAAGGCCTTGATAAAATTCTGCGGTGTTCATTATTATATTAATGAAGTCATTCTGATTATTTCCATCTTGAAAAAAAACTTGGGCAGGATTTCCAGAAACCATTTCCACGGAAGCGAATAATTGAGCGTCGGTTGGTGTTCTTTTTAAAAAATTTTCAAAACAAGAGAGGACATAGTTTTCAGCGCCCATATTGATTTCCTCATAAAATTGATTCAGCGTCATTCTGGTCATAAACTCATTGATCGTGATTCCTCCATTTTGATAATCCACTCGAGCATCTCGCAAAGCATACATCAAATCCAATTCAAAATTATATAATTGAACCAAAGCATTATTTCCATTTTGAATTGCTTGATCTCTCTCCGATTCATAAATAAGAATCGTAAAATCCAACTCATCATTCGTCACTCCAGGTAAATAACTGGTTTGATAAATTTCATAAAATCGTTTGTAATATTCATCGGTACTCATCAGGTCGCTGAGTAATTGTTCACGAGAAGTATCACTTAAAGAATTAGATTTCAAATCGGAAGTGGAAGAAGTTAACTCACTCATCAACGGTTCACGTCCCAAAAGATCAATGTAAATTTTGTTGACATAATTTCGGATTTGGACAGTTGTGACTTCATTATAAGGAGGGGCAGTATTATCTTCAATGATAATATTTTCAATGACAGTATCTTTTTTACAAGAAAAAATAAATACCATCAATATCGTTAGGTAAATTATATTCCTCATAGGAATCTGGTTTTTAAGGAAATGTTTTAAAACCTCAAGACAATAGGTTCTTCAAAATCCCCTATTTCATTTAAAAAATTTCTTAAATTTTTTGTGAATGCGATGGGAATAGATTTAGATCAAAATCTATTCTAATATTTTAGTTTTAGGTGAAATCAAATTATTTGCAACCTCAGACCATTTGTAAAGTCCATTAGTTCGAATAAAAATTTGACTTCTTTTGAGGCAAAAGGTTCAATCGTATTTGAAAATGGTAAGTCTAAAATTAAGTCTTGGAGAGAAAAACATCCATTAATCTAATGGAAATGTAATTATAAAATCAAAAATCATAGTAACCCTTTTTCAAAAGTTTGTTTTCTTTGTAGTCGGCGAATTTTATTAAAAATTTACCCTAGCTACTTTTTAAATTTTTCAATAAAAAAATCAACTAGCATGTTAAAAAGATTGTACGTACTGACATTCATTTTTGTAAGTGTAAGTATTAGTTTAAATGCACAACAAAATAATGCGAAAATTTCAGTCGAAGATATTTGGGAAAAATATGAATTTGTTCCAAGGTCAGTTCCTGGTTTTAATTTTCAAAACGATGGAAAGCATTATACTCGATTGGAAGAAAATAAAATCAAGCAATATGATTTGACGACAGGTCAATTTACCAACGATATTTTCGATGCTTCTAGTGTGAGCGAAAATTCAGAATTTAATGGTAAAATGGATGACTACACTTTCAGCAAAGATGAAAATAAAATTTTGATCAAAACCGAAACTGAATCTATTTATAGAAGAAGTACTCGAGCCAATTTTTATGTTTGGGATAAAAGTAACAATACTCTTACAACTGTCGAAAAAGAAGGAAAACAACGATACACTTCTTTCTCTGATGATGCGAAGAAGGTAGCTTTTGTTCGAGGAAATAATATGTATTATAAAAATTTGATCAATGGAGAAATTACTCAAATGACTCCTGATGGGGAATTTAATTCCATCATTAATGGTTCAGCAGACTGGGTTTACGAAGAAGAGTTTTCAATAGCCAAAGCATTTGAATGGTCTCCTGATGGTAACAAAATTGCCTTCTTGAGATTTGATGAATCGGAGGTAAAAGAATTTACCATGACTTTGTACAACCGAGATTTATATCCTGAATATGAGACTTTCAAATATCCAAAAGTTGGAGAAAAAAATGCCGTTGTTTCTGTTCATGTTTTTGACATTAGATCAGGGAAAACAACTAAAGTGGACACAGGTAATGAGCCTGACATGTATTTCCCACGCATCAAATGGACACTTGACTCGAATAAACTTTGTGTCTTTAAAATGAATCGTCACCAAAATGAATTAGAGTTATTATTGGCTGATGCAACTACAGGGAGAACTTCTGTGATGCTCAAAGAAATGAATAAATATTATATTGACATTACCGACGATATGACTTTTTTGGAAGATGGGAAATGTTTTATTTGGACAAGCGAAAGAGATGGATTCAATCATATTTACATGTATGAATTGGATGGAAAATTGAAACGACAATTGACTAAAGGTAATTTTGACGTAACTAGTTTTTATGGTGTTGATGAAAAAAGAAAAACGATTTATTACCAGGCTGCGGAAGAATCTCCGATGGAACGACAGATTTATTCTTTGAGCTTTAAAGGAAAGAAAAAGAAAAAAATCACGCCTGCCAAAGGAACTAACCGAACACAATGGAGTAGCAATTTTGATTATTATGTGAATACACATTCTACTTTGAATTCGCCAGCAACTTATACGGTTTACGAAAATTCAGGGAAGGAAGTTAGAGTCATTGAAGACAATGCTGGAATGAAAACCACTCAACAAAATTACGGTTGGAATAACTTCGAATTTTTCAATGTGCCTATCGAAGGCGGCGAAAAATTAAATGGCTGGATGCTCAAACCTGCCGACTTTGATCCTAATAAAAAGTACCCTGTCTTCATGTATGTCTATGGTGGCCCAGGAAGTCAAACGGTAAATGATTCATGGGGAGGATTCAATAATTGGTGGTATCAAATGTTAGCTCAAAATGGCTACATCGTGGTGAGTGTGGACAATCGAGGAACAGGCGCACGAGGTCAAGAATTTAAAAAAATGACTTACCTCGAATTAGGGAAATACGAAACAATGGATCAAATTTCCGCTGCAAAATACCTTGGAGGGCAAGCTTATGTTGATGCAGAACGAATTGGGATTTTTGGTTGGAGTTATGGTGGTTACATGTCTTCACTTTGTCTTTTCAAAGGAGCAGATGTTTTCAAATCTGCAATTGCAGTTGCACCGGTGACGAATTGGAAATGGTACGATACGATTTATACGGAGCGATATATGCGTACAGAAAAAGAAAATGAGAGTGGCTACAAAGATAATTCACCAGTCAACTTTACAGATTTGATGAAAGGAAAATATTTGTTAGTTCATGGAGTTGCGGATGATAATGTACATTTTCAAAACACCGCGGAAATGGTTAATGCTTTGATTCGTTCCAACAAACAATTTGATACTTACTTTTACCCAAATAGAAATCATGGTATTTATGGAGGAACTACTCGATTACACCTTTATAATAAAATGACAGATTTTATTTATGAAAATTTGTAAAATTTAGCAAAAGAAAATAATGCAAAAAAAATATAACAATACACACACGTCAAGATGGTTTTATACCATCTTGGCGTTTTTTTTATTGAGTGTCATTCTTACTAATTGTAAACGTACACCTCCTCCTCCGAAAGATTTATCGAAGTTAGATTGGATTCTTGGTCATTGGCAAATCAATGAAAGGAACGATTTCGAAACTTGGACTAAGATCAATGATCAATATTATTTTGGAAGAAATTTTCGTGTTTATGGCCAGAATGATACCGCTGTGCAAGAGACCATTGATTTGGTTATTCGAGACCATGAGATTCTTTATATTCCTACGGTCAAAACCCCCAAGGGTGATCATCAAGTTCCCTTTAAAATAATCTCAGATTCAGATAAATATTTTATTTTTGAAAACAAGGAAAATGATTTTCCAAAAAGAATAAGCTATACGAAATTTGATCAAAATACCCTTCGAGCTAGAATTGAAGGGGGAAAAAGGAGAGTTGATTTCCAATTTGTTCGGATGAAATAAAATTAAACGATTGAATCTTAAGGGATTTTTAACAAAAAACAGGGTGACTTTACTCATTTTTTGCGTTAAAAATATATACTGATGACTTTGTGGTTTAGTCGCGTGTTAGCGTATTTTTTAACATACTTTAAGGAACACAAAAAACGTTAACATAACTATGTATTTTAATAGCAAAACCCATAGTTTTATATCTAAACTACTTAAAATCAGATCTTAATACATATAAAAAATGTAAATTTTACCTAAAAAACTGTCATTTTTCGCTCTATTTTTTCCAAAAACTTGACAGATCATTTGATAAGAGGTACTTTTACATAACTAAGAAATTCGTTTCTGGCATAAAGTTGGGAACTTATAATAAAAAGTAAATCCATGAAAAATCTAATGTTATTATTACTAATTATCCCTTGCTTGGCTGCAACGAGCCAAAACATGGATAGTATTTCAAAGGCTTTGAGTAGAGGTGACGTAGAATCTCTTTCTACTTACTTCGATGAAAACGTAGAAATTGATGATGATTTTTATGATAAATCAGAAGCGAAAGATGTAGTGAAAAAATTCTTTTCGAAGAATCCACCCAAATCTTTTAGCCTAATTCATCAAGGTACTTCCAAAGGAGAAGATTCCAAATACTTTATTGGAAACTTGAATGCAGGAAGTGGTACTTTTAGAGTGTATGTTTACATGAAACTATCTGGAAGTCAACCACTTATTCAAGAACTTCGATTTGATAAAGAATAAATTTTTAATGGTTAACTGTTTATGATTAACGGTTAACTCAAAATAGGAAAGGAGCATTCATTAAGTTGAGTGCTCCTTTTTTAGTTGACCTAGCTTTGCGAAACCAGCGGGAAGGTCTTAGTGAAAAATTGGGTTTCGTAAAGCGGATTTTATTTTACCATAACCGCTTTACGAAACCTTACTCAACTTTTGCCCTCCCGCTGGTTTCGCAAAACTTAGCAGTTACTATTTTAAAATAAAAAACAGGAACATTCAACTAAATGAATGTTCCTGTTTTTTCATTAACAGTTAAGCATTAACCATTATTTATTAATCGCTAATTTGATAGCTCTTTGAGTATCACCTTGACGAATCTGAATCATATAAATTCCTACAGGTAAATTCGAAGTATTCAATACATACTGGCTTCCTTCGAAAGAAGTGCTTTGCAATTGCTTTCCACTCATCGTTGAAAGTCTAATATCATAAGTTTTATTTTCTGAATTATTGATATTGATATATGTAAAGTCAACTGCTGGATTTGGGAAAACAGTTATGTCCTCAAATAAATGTGGATCTTGAACCGCTGTTGATCCTTCTTCGATAAATGGATTAGACCATTTTTCATTCGTCAAATAATTATCGTCAGTCAATGTTTTCATAAAGTTGACCAAGTTCAATTTTTCTTCATCGTTGAAATCCAATCCGGTTGGATTACTCATCCAGTTAAAGAATGAATTCGGGTGCGGTTGTAATCCTTCACTATAAAAATCAACCACTTCTTCTAATGTCTCAAATCGACCATCATGCATATAAGGTCCAGTCACTTCAATATTTCTCAAAGTTGGTGTTTTGAAAACACCATCAAAGAAAGGATCATTTGTCCATCCACCCATTCCTGGATCAGAAGCTACTGAATCTAGACCGTTAGTAAAGTTTCCTCCAGATATCATAGAACTGAAAGTCGATGCTCCAAAATGAGGTGTTGCATGACAAAATCCACATTGTGCTTCAAACAAATCCATTCCTTCAATTTCACTTGAAGTAAAATCAGCAAATTCATTCTGTAAACCTTGATCAAACTTAGATTCAAAAGATGTATACGACCGAACAAATTGAGCTAATGCATCTCCAATTCTTTCTTCAGTTATTGCTGGAGTTCCAAATGCCTCAGTAAATAAATCAGCATAATAATCTGTCCCTTCCATGATTTGAATCAATTCAACGATATCTAATCCTAATTCGTTAGGATCGATAATTGGTTGAATAACCATTTCTTCTAAAACAGACTGCCGACCATCCCAAAATAATTCATTAGAATTTTGCCATGCAATATCATTAATATGTAAAGAGTTACGAGTCGTTTTGGTTTCCATAATTCCTTCACTCATGGCTACGTCATCTGCAAAACTTAATTCTTGCTTATGACAACTTGCACAAGATACAGTTCCGTCCAACGATAATTTTTTATCATAAAACAGAACACGACCAAGTGTCGATCCTTCATTAGTTATTAATGCTAAGGTATTTCCACTACCTCCACCGCCCCAAGGAGTTGGAGCATTTTTGATAAAATCAGGTAAATCCGCTATTTCATAATCCAGCATTACATCTGGCAAATCTAAAACCTGATTGCTAAAAGTAGTTGATGAATAATTAATGGCAGAGATCATTTTTTTGCCAAGAGGAGTCATACTCGTTAATACTACAAGTAGAAAGACTGCGATTAAGGAAAGGTAAATTTTCTTCATGATGATAGTTTTAGTTGAATAATTTCATGTTCATGAAATTACAAGTCAATTAAGAAAATAGAAGTATAATATTATGTTCCAATTAAATGGAAAATAGCTGCTTATTGAAAAAAGAAATGAAACAATCACTTTATCTAATCATCAAAATCAGATGTTTCTAGGAGAGATTTTCGGCGTAGAATTAAATTAACTTTATAACTTTTGCTAAAAATAGCAAAAATCCATTTGTCATACAAATGTCAGGAGGGAGGGATTTTGCTAATTATTATGCAAACTGTTCAAATAGATGTGGATTTTCTTTAATAAATGAATTAAACTTCCGGCGGCTAGCTACAAAAGTGATTTTTTTCCCAAAAGTTCCAGGTTCTTTTAATATGATATGAATGGTTCTAAAAATCACAAAATCACGTTCTTTAATATTTTCAACATTAGACCATGGATATTTGTAATTTTTGAAATAATTAGTTGCAAAAATATGGGCTTGATCCATTTCAACTCGCTTAAGCTGAAGAACTGTAAAATAAAAAAATGTTATTCCTACTAATAAAAAAACAGTAATTCCATATCGAAAAGTTTGAATTGGCAGTCCCGCAAAGTGACTTCTATCTAAAAACCAAACTGCCATCGTAAATGAAAAGAAAATTACCGTCCAAAAGAGTGGTACGAATATTTTCAAGAATAAGGTAAGTGATGTCGAAACTTGTTGCATGAATTAATTTTGAACCTAGCCTTGTCGGCAGGAAGGTGACTGAATTCTAAATTTTGAATAATTTAAAATTATAGTTTACGGTTTTTTCATTAGTGCCTTTTCCTCTGCCGCTTCTTTAGCTGCTGCATTTTTTATGACTCTTCGAGAAATTAGAATGCTCACTTCATATAATCCAAATAAAGGTATTCCAATCAAAAACTGAGTCACTACATCTGGCGGAGTCACAATTGCTGACATCAATAAAATAATCACAATCGCATGCCTTCGATAACTTTTCAAAAATTCTGGAGTGATCAATCCTATTTTTGATAAAAAATAGACAGCAACTGGCATCTGAAAAACAATTCCAACTGGCAACGTAAAAAGTATAATAGAAGAAACATAATCAGACAAGTTCGGCTCAAAATCTACTCCAGCACCAAATTCATAATTAGATAAAAATGTAATTGCAAATGGAGTCAATACAAAATAACCAAATGTAACTCCCGACATAAAAAGGGTAGAACATGAAAAGACAATTCCTCTTGCAGCTTTCAATTCATTGTTGTGCAATGCAGGTTTAATAAATCGCCAAATTTCCCAAAACAAATAAGGGAACGCTACCACCAAACCAAAAATAACAGATACTCGAATATGAGTCAAAAATGCTTCGTGCATTGCTTTGATATCCAAGGTAAATTCTGGTGGAAAGAAACAAGTCACCTCTGACATACCGCAGAAAAATTCATACGTTGGAAACTCTTTCAGTCGAGGCCAAAATAAAACAAATGTGGTAAAATCTTTTGCAATAAAAAATCCAATCGCAAATACCAATAACGCCACTACCGACCGCACTAAGTGCCATCGCAAAGCCTCTAAATGATCCAAAAAGGACATTTCTGACTCTTCTTTCATATTGTCTACATCGACTTGATCTAGTGCCATTGGTTTGTAATTTTCCCCAAAAATAGCATTTTTTAATTAGGTGTAAAAAAGGATTGGAAAGGAAGTTTGAGACTTAGATTCCTTCTAAATAAGAAGGTTTAATTTTAACTACTTTTCTACGGTAGTTTTCTTTTTCTTATAATCTAAAATACTCAGCGTTTCATCACAAAAGTCATAATCAGCTTCTACATTGGATGCAATAATCATCGAGCGATTTTGACCATATTCTTTGATTAAATCTCGGTACCAATTCATTCCTTGAGTATCCAAATTTGTGGTGGGTTCATCCAATAGTAACAAAGGTGAATCCGAGCAAATAGCCAAAACTAATTTTAAGCGTTGCTTCATTCCGGAAGAGAAAAATCGAACAGGTTTGTCTTTCGATTTTTCAAAATTTAAAATCTCGATTAAATCAGTCGGTGATAATTGATTAGAAAACTTTTTAAATTTTTGATGAAATTTGATCGCTTCGGTGAGTGTAAATTCTTCGATCAAATCAATATAAGGAGCAGCATAACTTATCTTTCGATAGACTTCTTCGATAGGTAGTTTTTCATCTCCCAACAAAAAATCTACTTTGCCCTTCGATGGAGTCAGATGTCCTGACAACACTTTTAGCAAAGTAGATTTTCCTGAGCCATTCGGCCCTAAAATTGCATATTTTTTCCCCGCTTCAAAAGTGAAATTAACTCCTCGAAAAATCCACTCGTAACGGTATCTTTTTCCAATATTACGAAAGGATACTTCCATTCCCGTTTCCGTTAACTCTGATTCGTGGACTAACTTTACCTCCATTCATGTGCCGATATCCTCTGATGATTCCTCGGCTTGCATCTTTGATAAAATCCAAAATATTTTCTCTCTCTGGTGTTTCAGTCAATGTGGACTGAATCACTTCCAAAGCTTGTGAAGTGTTGTGTCCTTTTTGATAAAGCAGTCGATAAATATTTTGAATATTGTTGATCTGATCGTCAGAGAAACCTTTTCGACGCAACCCAATTGAATTAACTCCTGCGTATGAAAGTGGTTCCCTTGCTGCTTTGATATATGGCGGAATATCTTTTCGTACTAATGAACCTCCACCGACCATTACATTATCACCAATTCGTACAAATTGATGAACCGCAGTCAAACCTCCAAGTGTCGTTCTAGGTCCAACCTCGATATGTCCAGCAAGCGTTACATTATTAGCCAGCACACATCGCTCATGAATAATGCAATCATGTGCAATATGACAATAAGCCATAATCAAGCAATTATCTTCTATAACTGTTTTCCAGTTAGCTGTCGTTCCGATATTGATCGTACAATATTCCCGAATGGTTACATTATTTCCTATTTCTAGAAAAGTTCGTTCCCCTTTATATTTTAAATCTTGCGGAATAGAACCAACAATTGCACCGGGGAAAATTTTACAATTTTCTCCCAATCTAGTTCCGTTCATAATTACCGCATTTGGAAAAATCTCTGTATTGTCCCCAATCACTACATCTTTTTCAACCGTTACAAAGGCTCCGATTTTTACGTTTTTCCCGATTTTAGCTTCAGGATGAATATTTCTTATTGGATTCATGATTGAGCTTCTTTCAATATTTTTTCAAAAAAATAGGTTTAAGAATTTTAAAACGGTTTTCTTTCGAAAAAAATACTACTGTTTTTTAAAAATAATAAGTGAGTAAAAATATAACGTTCAATTGCTCAACTTATTCGTGCGAATTAGATTTTATTCCATGTGATTTTGTAAATAAAAAATTCATCTTTTGAATAAAATCTATTTAATTTCTCTTTACTATCTGAGCAGTCAACTCTCCTTCAGATACTATTTTATTCCCAACATATGCTGTTCCTTGCATATGGCAAATTCCTCTTCTAATCGGAGACAATAATTCCATTTTAAAAATCAAAGTATCACCTGGAACTACTTTTTGTCTCAATTTTACTTTATCTATTTTTAAAAAATAAGTATCCCAATTTTCTGGATCTGGAACAGTTGACAAAGCTAAAATCCCCCCTGTTTGCGCCATTGCTTCTATTTGTAAAACACCTGGCATAACAGGATTACCTGGAAAATGTCCTTGAAAAAATTGCTCGTTAAAAGTGACATTTTTAACTCCCACTACATGGCTTTCGCCTAGCTCAATGATTTTGTCTATTAATAAAAACGGATATCGATGAGGCAAACGTTTGGCTATTTCTACCACATCATAAATTGGGTCTTCGTTAGGATTGTATTTCGGTTTGTTTTTAAGCTTTTTTTGCTCGACTAGTTTTTGTTTCAATAACTTTGCAAATTCAATATTTGCAGCATGCCCTGGCTTCGTTGCAACGATTCTTCCTTTAATCGGTTTCCCCACTAATGCTAAATCACCCATCACATCTAATAACTTATGCCGAGCTGCCTCATTCTTGAATTTTAATTCGATAGTGTTCAAAATTCCCTCTTTATCAACCGCCACACTTGGCTTTCCTAATTTCTTCGCTAAGGCATCCAATTCCTTCTTTTTCATCACTCTATCCACAATAACGATTGCATTGTCCAAATCGCCCCCTTTGATTAAATTTTGTTCCAACAATTGTTCTAATTCATGTAAAAAAACAAATGTTCGACAAGGTGCAATCTCCTTTTTATAATCATCAATTGACTTCAACGAAGCATATTGATGCCCCAAAACAGGAGAATTGAAATCAATCATCGTCGTCACCTGAAAATCCTCACTCGGAAATGCCATTAATTCTGCACCAGACTCTTCATCTTTAAATGAAATAGGTTCTTCTATTACAAAATAATCTCGATCTTCTTCCTGCTCTTCGATTCCAGCTTTGCTCAATTTCTCCACGAATTCTCTCGCACTTCCATCCATAATTGGTGCTTCTGTCCCATCTATATCAATCATCACATTATCTATCTGTAATCCAAGTAATGCAGACAATGCGTGCTCCACAGTCGTTACCGACGCTTCACCCGCTGAGATTGTCGTACTACGATTCGTAGAACTTACTCGATTTACATCGGCTGTAATAATCGGTTGATTTTCGAGGTCAACTCGTTTGAATTTATAGCCATGATTTACAGCTGCAGGGTGAAAAGTCATCGTAACTTCTTTACCTGTATGCAAGCCAATTCCTTTTACTTTTACTGATTTCTTAATAGTAGTCTGCTTCATTCTTACTTTTTGAAAATTCGATTTTTTTGAAAATTCGCACAAAGATAAGTGTTTGTTAAGAAAAAATGAGAAGAAGGTTGCTTTTATAAAAAAACTGGATAATTCAGCATTACTTTAAATGCTTTTATAAACTATAAAACAGTTCCTTTATACAAGACTATATAATAAGCCTCTTCCCCTACGTCATTTGTTTTTTTAACAAATTCACTTCTTTAGATAATGCTGGTAAATTTTTAAAGACAGCATATGATCTTAAATAATTCGCATAATCAATCGCTGGAGAACCATAAAGTGACGTATTTTCTTTTTTTACACTTCTTGCTACTCCTGATTGCGCTTGAATTTTTGCTCCATTCGCCACTTCGATATGTCCAACAAATCCAACTTGTCCGCCAATCATACAATTTTCTCCTATTTTAGTACTGCCAGCCACTCCAGTTTGAGCAGCGATAACGGTATTTTTTCCAATCTCAACATTATGTGCGATCATGATAAGATTATCCAATTTTACGCCTTGACGAATGATGGTAGACCCCATCGTTGCCCGATCTATCGTAGAATTAGCTCCAACTTCCACATCATCTTCGATAATCACATTTCCAATTTGAGCTACTTTCTTAAATGAGCCATCTGCTTCTGGTGCAAAACCAAATCCATCTCCACCAATCACTACGTTAGCATGCAAAATACAGTTGCCTCCAACTTCACAATCATGATATATTTTTACCCCCGAAAAGAAAGTACAGTTATCCCCTATTTTAGCATTCTTCCCTATAAAAACTTGTGCTTGGAAGGAAGTATTATCACCTATTTCAGCTCCTTCTTCGATTACTACAAATGGGCCAATATTTACATTATTGCCAATTTTAACAGAAGGATGAATCGCAGATTGAGATGAAATCTCCCCTTTCTTATCCTCTTTGGGAGCGAAGTTTTCTAATAAAAAAGAAACTGATTTATAAACATCTTCCACCCGAATCAACGTCGCAGATATAGGTTGGGATGGAACGAAATCTTTGCTAACTAGAATAATCGCAGCCTTCGTGGTATAAACGTAATGTTCATATTTTGGGTTGGCAAAAAAACAAATAGAGTCTTCGGTAGCTTCTTCAATTTTGCTGGGCTGGCTAACCATCACATCAGGATTACCTTCGATGGTACCATTTAGCGAATGGCTAAGATCTTTGGCTGAAATTTGCATGTTAAAATACGGGTTTAGCGATAGGTTAAATTTCCTCCCACAAAGGTAAAAAATAATTATCGCACAAGGTTTTTTTTCGATAAAATGGAGTATTTCCACCTATAAAACGATATTCTCCTCCATTTAGCTTACTCGATCTTTATTAAAATGAAACCCATTTTCCATTTCTTCCTTTTTTTGTAAAAAAAAATCATCCTTCTATCATTCTATTGACCAATGATTATCTTTGCGCCTCGAAAAATTGTACAGGCGAATTTATTCGCCTATTTTAATATCATTAAGGCGAATAAATTCGCCTGTACTTTTGGAAAAAAATACCAATGGAATTTTCAAAAAAAATAAAAATAGGTACTCGTGGAAGTCGGCTCGCATTATGGCAAGCAGAATTCCTTAAAAGTCAACTCGCTGAAATTGGAGTCGAATCTGAATTACTAATTATTAAGACTAAAGGTGATAAAATTCAAGATATCGGTTTTGATAAAATGGAAGGCAAAGGTTTCTTTACCAAAGAAATTGAAGATGCTTTGTTGCGGGGTGATGTTGATATGGCTGTTCATTCAATGAAAGATATGCCTACGAATTCACCAGAAGGATTAGTGATAACCGCAGTTTCTTATCGAGAAGATCCATCTGATTGGTTATTGATTCGAAAAGAATCTGTTGATGCTAATTTGGATTTGAAATTAAAAAAGAATGCAATAGTCGGAACTTCTTCTGCTCGACGAAAAGCACAAATGTTAGATTTTCGAGATGATATTGAGCTAAGAGATATTCGTGGAAATGTGCCGACTCGAATTGAAAAATTACGCAAAGGAGATTTTGATGCGATTCTTTTGGCTGGGGCTGGAGTGCAAAGATTAGAGTTGGATGTATCAGATTTGGAAGTACTCAAATTCAATGTTAGAGAATTTGTTCCTGCTCCTGCGCAAGGTGTTTTAGCTTTTCAAACTTGTGTTGGCGATAAAGACACTCGACGGATTTTGAAAAAACTTCATCACTCTGAAGTCGCAAAGTGTACCAATATCGAACGGAAAGTTTTGAATCTTTTGGATGGTGGTTGCCAGTTGCCAATGGGTGCATATTGTGAGAGAGATGCAGATGGAAATTATCATCTTTGGGTAGCGAAAGCTGATGCTTGGGATGGTGAAGTGAAACGTATTCGATTGTCTTCGAGTACTAGTTTTGAGTTAGCTGAAACAGCCATAAAAAAACTGAGCGAATAAAATTTTTAAAACCAACATACAAAATAAAGAAATCTATGTTTTTGTTTTTTCATGTCAACGCAACAGGACGACCTAAAAAATGGAGTACTCCACCAAGCGATACTTTTTTCTGGCCTCGATTATTTCAAATATCTTGGCAACAATATAATGACAAAGGCGAAATCCAAAACTCAGCAGATTACATCATCAAGCCTCAAGGATTTGAAGTGCCGATTGAAGTAGAAAAATTCACCAAAGTCACGCCTGATCGAGCGGAGGAAGAAGGAGTAGAATTGGAAACAGTTTTAAGAGAATTTTCTAAACTTGTAGATGAGTCAGAATATCTAATTGCTCACAATTTTAAGTTAGCCGGGAATGTCGTGGAAGCAGAATTTATTCGAACTAATATCCCTTCTCGCTTGATGGCATCTGACGAATATTCATTGATGCAAGAAGCAACTTATTTTTGTAAAATTCCGGCAAGAGGAGGAACAAAATATAAATGGCCATCGCTACAAGATGTGCACATGGCTTGTTACGATTCTAACTTTGCCGATGCTTATGACCCTGCTATTTATGTGCAAGCTCTAGCGAATTGTTTTTTCTATTTGTTGAAAAAAGAAGAAATAGATGTTTTCTAAAAATCAACTCAAGTGAATTTACAAAAGATTCAACAATACATTGCTGATTACAAAAAGCATCTTCAATCCACCCGCGATTTTGAAGCAGGCTATAAATGGGAATCACTTCAGATTTTTCAAAAAAACTGGGATATCGAAGCGGCTGATTTTGGAAAAATGTATGACGCAAGTTTTCAAAATAGTGAGACCCGAAGACTTTGGAAAGGAGATAATTTTTTTCCAAAAGAAATGATGTTGAAATTTATTGAGATGTCTTCTGATTTTGTGAGGAATATGTTTCGAGATCTTTTTGATGAAAATAAAGATGTAGAAAATCGAATTTCTCGTTTTCAATTTTGTTGCGACAGTTTGTTAAGTGAATACAAATCTAAGTTTCCGTTGACGATTGAAAATCGACATTTCCATTTGGAGAACCATATGATTTCAATGTATTTATCTTTTCGATTTCCAATACAATATTCGTTTTTTGAGTATCATTATTTTAAACAAGCGATGATTAATATTGGCGTAACTAATGTGCCAACTCAATTTGACATTGCCCGATTTTTTAAAGTGGCTCGAACGTTAAATACGTTTTTACAAAAAGATCAAGAGTTGGTAAT
Source organism: uncultured Saprospiraceae bacterium (assembly GCA_937981555.1). Taxonomy (GTDB): domain Bacteria; phylum Bacteroidota; class Bacteroidia; order Chitinophagales; family Saprospiraceae; genus CAJQQY01. The sequence continues at coordinate 3,472 of CALJOK010000071.1, read as the reverse complement.
TTTGCAAAAAAAGAAATTACGACCTCCCGTTCATTTTATGGGAAACACTTTATTACTGGTGAATGATTTTTATATTTTCATCAGTAGAAATTAAAACAGATTTAGAAATTTCAATAAAAAAAAGGTTTAATTCATTGGAAATCAATGAGTTAAATCTTTTCTTTTTTTTAGAAAAACCGAAATATCTTTCTCCTAAAATGGCAGACATTCTTATTTCCTACTGTCAAAATGCTATGAACACTTTCATTTTTCCTGCCAAAAAAAGAAGTTTTTGAAATTGGAATACTTTATGCAAACTCGCAACTCAATGCTTTATATCAAGCATGATGACTAAAAACATATTTAATTTTTCACTCCCCAGAGAATTTAAATGTGTTTAAAAAAATACACACATGGTAGATTTCACTTCAGACGAAAACACTCCCCAGCATCCGTTTAGAACTTCTCACAATGATGGCCAATTGCTCGATGCTTATTCGCAAACAGTAATTAGTGTAGCAAAAAAAACGAGTGATGCAGTCGTTCAAATTCAAGTAAAGAAAAGACCAACTGCACAAAAACAACGAACTCGAAAACCACAAAATCCATTTGGAACAGGTTCGGGTTTTATTATTTCGAGCGATGGATTTATCGTTACAAATAGTCATGTAATCAAAGGCGCTGAAAAAATAACAGTCAACTTACAAGATGGTCGACAACTTCCTGCGCAACTGATTGGGGATGATCCTGCTACCGATATTGCCGTTCTGCAAATCAATGCGGAGAATCTTTCTTTTATAAAATTTGGTGATTCCGATGCTTTGCAAGTTGGACAAATTGCGATTGCAATTGGAAATCCTTTTGGTTTTCAATATACGCTTACAGTAGGTGTAGTGAGTGCATTGGGAAGAACTTTAAGAACAGAAAGTCAGCGGTTAATTGATGATGTTATTCAAACTGATGCTGCGCTTAATCCTGGGAATTCTGGCGGTCCATTGCTGAATTCTTTTGGCGAAGTGATTGGGGTGAATACTGCAATTATTGCTTCGGGGCAAGGACTTTGTTTTGCGGTAACTTCAAACTTAGCGGAATACATTGTGGGGAAATTAATTATAGATGGAAAAGTGCGAAGAGGAGTAATTGGAATTGCGGGACAGACGGTTCGATTTAATCCGAGAGTGATTCAACGTTTTCAATTGGAAGTAAAATCAGGCGTTCAAGTTCAACAAATAGAAGCAAAGTCTGCTGCTTATAATTCTGAATTAACGAATGGTGATATTATTGTTGGATTGAATATGTCAAAAATAAATTCGATTGATGATTTGCATAAGTTGTTGGATGAGAAATCAATTGGGCAGGCGGTACAGTTAGAGGTTTTGCGAGGAGGGAAAAAGGAAAAGATCAAGGTGATTCCTGCGGAACTAAAATAACACGTGGCTGTCTGCTTTAGCAGACCTTAAAAAAGAACCCCAAAAAGTGATTTTTAAATTTTCCTAACAAGCCACCATTTTTATCAAATGGAAAAAAATCGCTTTGCTCTTTTTTTCAGGTCTGCTAAAGCAGACAGCCACGTGTTATTTTGCTACATAATAGTATACTCTTTTAGATAAGTGAATTTATATTCATCCCATTCTTCTACTAATCTTGCTGCAACAGGATTTTTAATTACATAGTTAATAATATTCCTCAATTCTTGACCTGATCTAACATAATGATCATAACTTTCTTTTTGCCAAAACTTCCCTTTTCTATTTAAAATTTTATTTATTTCGAAGGCACTTCCTCCTTTTATTTTTCTCATTATTTCACTTACTTGAATATAATTTTTAAAATCCAAACCTTCTTTTACTTGGAGTTGTACCGAAGTGTCAAACACCAAATGAACATGACTAGGCATGATACAATAAGCTAATAAATCATACAACTCACCATCATATTGATGAATCTTATTCGAAACAATCTGTGCAATTTTATCTTCTTTCAAAAAATCAGTCCCATCATATATTTGATCTAACCCCCAATCCATCTTTTTAAAATATAATTTTCGCTCATTATAAATCGCAACATTCGGATCTAAATATCGAGATGTTTTTATCTCAAATATTTTGTCTTTTAGTTCTATCCTAATCTTTTTTAAATATTGGATTGGTAGCGAACCTTCTAATCTGAAAGTAATAAAAAATGTTCCGCCAACAGGTTGAACATGAGGCAAGTTTGCGTGGTAAAATGTTTTCATCATAGTAACGTGGTGGTCTGCTTTAGCTGACCGTAAAAAAATGGCGTAAATCAGTATATCATCTTAAACTTAATACATTTTTCCTTTCGATGAAAATATTGTTTTTACATATTTAAGCCAACAATATCTTGTAGCTTAAAAATGAAAAAGGTTACCTCTTTTTTTAGAGATAACCTTTTTTTAGGTCTGCTAAAGCAGACAGCCACGTGTTATGTACTGCTACATGTTTCGACGATATTGTCCGCCTACTTCGTATAGGGCATTCGTTATTTGCCCTAATGAACAAGTCTTTGCCGTCTCCATTAGATGCTCAAAAATGTTCTCATTATTAATCGATGCCTTTTGCAAATCTTTCAAATTTTGAACAGATTTTTCAGCATCAGTTTGATGTAAATTTTCAAGCGTTTTGATTTGATTTAATTTCTCCTCTTCCGTTGCTCGAATCACTTCCTCTGGAATTACCGTCGGTGAACCATCTTTTGACAAAAAGGTATTCACACCAATAATTGGAAATTCCCCCGTGTGTTTCAACGTCTCATAATGCAAACTTTCATCTTGAATTTTACTTCGCTGATACATCGTCTCCATCGCGCCAAGCACTCCTCCCCTTTCCGTAATTCGATCAAATTCTAACAAAACAGCTTCCTCCACCAAGTCTGTCAAGTCATCAATAATAAATGAACCTTGCAATGGATTTTCATTTTTCGCCATACCCAATTCATGATTAATAATCATCTGAATCGCAACTGCTCGACGAACACTTTCCTCCGTTGGAGTCGTAATCGCTTCATCATAAGCATTGGTATGAAGACTATTACAATTATCATAAATCGCATACAACGCTTGCAAAGTTGTTCGAATATCATTGAACGAAATCTCTTGCGCATGCAATGATCGACCGGAAGTTTGAATATGATATTTCAATTTTTGCGAACGATCATTTGCGCCATATTTCATCTTCAACGCCTTCGACCAAATTCGTCGAGCCACTCTCCCGATCACCGCATATTCTGGATCTACTCCATTCGAAAAGAAGAAAGAAAGGTTCGGCGCAAAATCATTTACATCCATTCCTCTCGACAAATAATATTCTAAAAAGGTAAATCCATTCGATAAAGTAAATGCCAATTGCGAAATTGGATTCGCTCCCGCTTCTGCAATGTGATAACCTGAAATCGAAACTGAATAAAAATTCCGAACTTGATTTTCGATAAAAAACTGCTGCACATCGCCCATCAATTTCAAAGAAAATTCGGT
>CALJOK010000070.1 GCA_937981555.1 uncultured Saprospiraceae bacterium | reverse complement strand
ATCGAACTTGAGTAAGAAATTAGTTTTAATAACTTTTTTAAATAACAGAAAATGAGATACTTAATAATTACCATCTTAATTTTTATTTGCCAAGCAACATTCTTCGGACAAACAAGAAGAATGAATAATACTGCAGCGGGTCAATCATTTACTTCTGAAGATCAAAGTCGAACCGTACAACCTCTGCTTCAAAAAGCCGAGCAACAATTCAGAGCATTAGATTATGAAGGAACATTCTTCACTTTGGAGAATGCCGTAGCTCAAAATCCTAATTCACCTGAGGCACTTCTTCTTCGAGCTAAATTCAAAAAAATGGTAGGAATGAATATGGAGGCTGAAGCAGATCTTCGCATGGCGAACCGCATCAATCCGATGGCAGCTAGTTTATATGGTTTTAATGGAAATGCTGGACTACTACAAATTTTATCTCTGGAGCCAGAACAAGCGGTGCAAGGTTTGAGTAATTTTCAAAAACTCACCTATTACTATCAGGCATTGGATAATAAAATATTAGACAATAAAAATAAAGATGAAGAAATTCAGATCATTGGAGAAGTTATTGAGGAAATCGAAGCTGATCGTCTTAATGAAGCTTTAGAAATGGTCAATAAGGCAATAATAGAATTTCCAAACTCTGCTATTTCTTATGATTTAAAAGGAGTGATTCTAAAAACTCAAGGAAAATTTGCCGATGCTGTGGATGCTTTTTCAAAGGCAGTTTCTGTTGAACCTAACTTTGCCATTGGATGGTATAACCTAGGACGAATTGAGCGGAGTTTAAATCACTTTGATAAGGCCAAAATTTATTTAGATAGAGCAATCGAGTTACAAGGTGACTTAACCAAAGCTTATTTTGAAAGAGCTTTATTATTTAAACAAATCGGAAAAAAGGAAGAAGCCTTAAAAGATTATGATACGATTATCAAAATGAAAGGAGATACCTATATGGAAGCATTTTCAAATAGAGGTTTGACTAAAAAAATGATGGGAGATTATGGAGGAGCTTTAGCAGATTTAAATCAAGCCATCGAAAAATTTCCACAAAATGCTGAGCTCCGTAAAAATCGAGGAAACTTACATTTACTTTTTGGATTGCACCGAAAGGCAATTGACGATTATACCGAAGCAATCAATCTCGATAAAAATTATGCAAAAGCATATTATAATAGAGCCTTAACTTTCTTCTTGATTTATGATAAAATATCTGGATGTGAAGATTTGGATAAAAGCATTAATCTAGGTTTTGAGACAGCGACCAAGATTAGAGATTATTTTTGTACAGAATAATTATTTGACTTGGACGTTTATAAAATAACAATACTATCTAATATAAAATCTAACATATAAAACTTCATTCTATGAAAATCAAAATAAAATTAATCAAAGAGACTTCAGAAAAAGTAGTTTTAAAATTCCCAAGTATTGATATACTTGTCTCTGTTTCGAAAAGGTATTTCGAAAAATTACAAAAATATAATGAATACGAAATATTAAGAATAGAACAGGTCTAGAAAATAAAAAAACACCTCTCATTATTTGAGAGGTGTTTTTTTTATTTTCTTCTACTTATCGAAACACCTTGAGTCACAAATGAAATTCCTTGCTGTCCTTGTGTTGAAATCATTACTGCTTCAAAAATTGGTTTTATTTTATCATTTTTCGCTCCCCAAATAATAATAAAATTTGCGCCTGTTCCCCCACTTTCATCTTGTTCATCCACCACATAATCAATAGATTCCAAAGGTTTTAGAAATAAAGTATTGTCTGTATATTTTCTAACCAAGTCTCCATTCGTATTATAATAATCTATCGCTTCAATATAAATCGAATCACTCATACTTGTATTTCTAATACTCAACGTCGCCGTCAAAAGAAAACTTACATTTTTCGATTGACTATAAATATCTGAATAGATCGGGACATAGATCGTATCTTGAAATTCATTAACAATATCCTCCATACTTTTATTCACCTCATGCTTCTTCAAAATATCTTGCCCTTTCGAGTCTACATTTTGTTGAGGAGGCTGGCAAGCAACAAATGAAATTATAATTAAAGCTAAAATTAACTTGGAAATATTTTGCATGTTTTGCGTTTGATTTTTTTCCTAAAATAGGAGCATTTCATTGAAGTGATAATTTCTGAGAGGAAAATTTACTACTTTTTTTTGAAAAAATTTAGAGCAACCATTTTGCCACTTGAAAAGAAGCGGCGGCAACAGCGCCGCAAAGTATCATTCCCCATACAATATCTACTAGAACTACTTTTACCGACCAATTTTTCAAGGTAGCCAAATTAGTTAAATCATAGGTAGCATAAGTAAAAAATCCAAATGTACTGCCTAATAGAAGTGCTCTTTGCCAACCACCATTTTCTAAAGCGGGCACTACCGAATAAAAAAGAATCCCCACAATGTAAATAAAATAAAAAACTGCAGCAGCTTTCCAATTGACTTTTTCTGAAAGTAAATGACCAATATTATCTCCATAAAATTTCTTTGCAAGAGAACCTAACCAGATCATATCGATAAGGAAAAAAATAGGAATGGTTAGTAAATATAATTTCAAGTAAAAAACAATACTCATACTTTCTAATATTTTAGTCTGCTTTAAAATAAGATTTGTAAATACTTTTTCGAGGATAAAAAGCTATGTAAAGCGCAGGATATAAACATAATGTAAACAAGGAATTGATTCCTTTGAAGGTCATATCATCTATGATGTAACTACTATTCTCTGAGATTTTTTGCACAACATGCTTGTGTTTCCAATAGGAAAGTGGGAAAGGTAATTTTACTCCTTCATCTATAAAATAAGCTTCCTTTTCATTTTCTCCATCTTCCGTTATTTCACTTATCCAATCTGTTTTTATTGGACTCAAAAATCGAAGGTGAACTTTGTCTCCTTTTTTGGAACCGGTGAATTCCACAATTTCCATTTTAGCGTTTTTGGGTTTTAAGGCTTCAAACAGATTGCGGTCAAACCGTTCCATTATGTCTTTATAATTTCCATCAACTTTAGTTTTTAATTGAATATTCATTCTGTAATATTTTATAATACGTTTTCTGCATGGTTGTCATCAACCAATCTTTAAAAATCTCTTCTTTTAAGTTAGCTTTATTCTTCATCGCCTGATGAGTCGTTTCTCGATAGAGGAAACGAGCCATAGCAAAATCATTAGATAATTCCGACGCAAGACCTTGGATATGGATCTTATTTTGATTTAAGTATTGAAAGAAAATTTCGTTTTTCATAATACCAGAAGAACGTCACCTAGCTACTTTTGTTTAAAACTTTCAAATTTTAATGAAAATCAAAAGATAAACACTTTGTTTTAAGAAAAACATAAACAACTGAATATCAGGTATTTATAAATTAATATTTTTTATCACAAAAAAGGATAAAAAAAATCATTTTTATCTTGTTTAACTTTTTCTTTGTTTTTGTTAAACAAAAAACATACCTTTACATTATCATTAAATAGCTTCCTAACAATTAAAATTTTTAGAAGATGACAACTGTAGAATTTCAAACTAAGTATAGCCAACTTTCTCAAATGTTAAATGCTTTTGCTTATAAATTGACGCAAGATAAAGAGCGAGCAAAAGACTTATATCAGGAAACTACTTTTCGAGCTTTAACCTATAAGAATAAGTTTCAAACAGGTACAAATTTCAAAGCTTGGGTTTTTACTATTATGAAAAACCTTTTTATTAATGATTACAGAAAAAAGGTACGAGCAAATGTCATCATGGATTCGACTGACAATAATTATTACATTAACTCTGGCAAGCATGTAATCGCCAACGAAGGAGATAGTAATATTATGATGGATGAGTTAACGGAGATCATTGGCAGATTAGATGAAGGTCTTAGAGTTCCATTCTTAATGCATTATGAAGGATATAAATATCAAGAAATTGCAGATAAATTTAGTCTTCCAATTGGTACTGTAAAAAGTAAAATATTTTTTGCTCGAAAAGAATTAAAGCATCAAATTGAAAAAAAATACAAGCAAAAGTTTGCTTTCAACTAAATTGAAATCTTTTAGTGATAGAAAAAAAGCGTCATGGAATTTAGATTCCATGACGCTTTTTTTGTTCGAGACTTTTAAGAATTTCATTTCCAAAAAGGTAAATTAAAACCCACCACTGATTCCAGATTCTCGTACATGTTCCAAAATTTCATGCGGCTCTAAATAAGTGAATTTTTTAAAATTCTTATATTTTAACGAAGCCTCAGATTCCTCCAAAATATAATGATAAGCATCATGTAATTTTTCTCCTAAACCTCTTTCTACCGTCACTCGATCAATCTCTCGTTCGTAATTCCGAATACTATGTGCATTGATATAAAAACAACCTGTGACTAATAATTGTCCAAAACTTTTGGTTTCATAATCTAAAATATGAGCCAATTCATGACCTAATATTCCAACCTGACCTTCCTCTGGCAATTCCGAAAATGGCACTTCACAATCAGCTGCATTATTAAAAATCACCTCATAAGTTCTTTCATATTCTGTGTTAAAAAAACTTGAAATTATCGGACGAGCCACCAAGGTAGTTGCAATTTCTGCTTCTCGAAATTCAATATTTGCATTTTTTAATTCTGGATAAAAGGAAAGTGCTTTTAAGCATTGTGCTTTATAAGTGTCGATGAAAATTTTGTTATTTTCTAAATTTGAAAGAGAAGAAACCTCTTTTTTATTTTCTGATAAAATCACAGATAGAAAAGACCTTGGAATAAAGAAGGAAGCAATTAACAAGAGTATAATATATCTTTTCTTTAACATGGGATAAGATTTTTTGGTTTCTAAAAATTGTAAATCGATTAGCTAACAATATTGACAGGTATTTGATGAGCAGAGTCACCTTTTTAAAATACTTTAACTTTTCAATAATAATACTTAAAAAACCTTGCCTAAATTTTAAGCAAAAAAAAACTGCGCAAATAGTTTGCGCAGTCTTTAATATTCGGTTTTTGGATGGATGTTTATTAAGTTTTTGTAATAGTAAAAAGTAAATTTATAGACCTTCTATTTCGTCTAATTTTTTCTGTATAATTTCGATTTGTTGGTACACCAACTTATTCAAATCAGAAGATTTTGGAATATATTGTTGAGATAATTTTAAATTCTCCATAGCCAGATCATATCGCTCAGCAGCTTTATATTCTAAGGCAATAGCGTACCAAGTCAGTCCAAGATTAGGCATAATCTCTTCCATTTTTTCTTCGTTGCCTTTCACTTGCCTTTCTACTTCTTTTAAGTCGCCTTTGATTTCTTTTCCATCTTGAAATTTGTAGGTTGCTTTACCAGTCATTTCACCTTCATCCCAAATACTGGTAAATTGATCTCCGTTATTATAATGGAAAGTTCCAGTTTTATTGATCTTACCGTTTTTCCATTTTCCAATAAAGTAATCTCCCGTTTTCCACACAATTCTACCTGAACCATGACGTTCTCCCCTTTTGCTTTTTCCTTTATACTTACTTCCATCTAATCGGGTATAAGTTCCTTTTCCATCAGCTAATCCATTTTTCCACTCTCCATCATAAACTTCACCATCAGGTAAGATAATTGTTCCTTTTCCTTGCATCAATCCTTCAACAAATTCTCCTCTATACTGTCCTCCATTTTCCCAAAGGTAAATTCCTTCTCCATGCATCATCCCAAATTCCCATTCCCCTTCATACGCGTCATTATTATTAAAAATATGTTTTCCTCTTCCATGTCTCAATCCATTTACAAATTCCCCTTCATATGATTCGCCATCCGTCCAATAATAAACACCGGTACCATGTGGTTCGCCATATCGAAATTCTCCTTTGTATGAACTTCCATCTTTGAATTCTACTGCCCCTTTACAATATTTAGTTCTTTTGCCACATGGCGCATGGAACGTTGAAATTTCTGAAAACACTTTCCCAGTTGAATTCAAAATATGGCCAGATGCTTGAGTCGTGTGAATGGACAAAAACAAGGCAGCAAATAATAAAAATAGGTTATTGGTATTTTTCATTTAATGATATTAAATAGTAATAGTATGTGTTAGAAAATTGGTGGTGGAGGGTTAGATTTTTTGGAAAAAGCAGAAGGGTCTAGTTTTCCAAACGATTTTGTAGTAGTTTTTATTGGGGATAAAAAACTAAAACTTATTGACTTTGAAAAGAACAAGATTTATACCAACTCTACCTTTTTAAACTTTTTTTAAGAAAAGAAAATTCATAATTTTTGGCAATTTTTTAAAAAATATAAATCGAGTGACAGCTATTTTTTTCACATAAAAAATAACGCTATATTATAATTCATAAAGAATCTAATTAATAACTCAAGTTACGCACTTTTGAAAAAAAGTAATGAAAGCCTAGCTTTGTGAGATGCAAGATAAATTAGATTTATACACAGATTATTTACTATCAAGTTTTGGACAAACATCAGCAACAGGATTATCACGACTA
>CALJOK010000069.1 GCA_937981555.1 uncultured Saprospiraceae bacterium | reverse complement strand
TTTAAAATACAATTATAATCAATCGTTAGTTTTTTCGTCTTCTCTCCATTTTCATTGTCATCGTAATCTTCGATTTTCGTAATTGTAAATGTATTGTTAGGATTGGAGTTATCAGCAAACTTGGAACTATAAATTCCTGTTAAATCTTTATATTCAATGGTGACTGCTGAAAGTTGCTCATCTGGATTTCCAATTGAAAAGGCATCTACCGTGTAATTAATTTTTGGAAAAGAAAAAGATTCAGGAAAACCCATATTTGGTCCTAACTCTGGACATATACCGAGTTCAACTGTACATTGTTGATTACCGCTGGAAGCAATCAATTCAAAAAGTCCACTCGGAGGAATTATAGTATTTGAATCAATAATTAAGGTATCATCATTTGTAATAGTGTTAATCCAATTGATAGGAGAAGTAGGATTATTTACAAATGAAGGGGTTAAGAAAAACATTGGAAAATTAAATGAATCTAATTCAATGTTAACAGATAAATCACAATCATCTAGTAATCCTAATGGAATTGTTTTTTGAATATAACTTGTGCAACCTCCTGAAGAGGTTATTTCTAATCTTACATTTATATCAGTATCTCCTAAATAAGCTAAAGAGAAAGAGTCTGAGAATGAATTAAATGAAAAACTGTCGCTAGATATTTCCCAATAAAAACTATCTGCTTGGCTTGCAGAAAAATCATCAATATATTCTGCATTAAAAAAATAATTATACCCAATTGAATTATTATTTGAATAATAATCCAAATTAGTCTCTTGGATAAGTGCTAAACTAATATCAAAAGGCAAACTATCTACAGAACTACTCCGAATCGAAAAGCTCAAAGATTCCTCACAATCAGTCTGACAATTAGCATCCTTAGCAAAACGTCCAGTCATCGTATACACATCAAAATTATCTTTCGAAAATTCTGAGAACATATAAAAATCATCATCCCCTGCTACAAAATTTAATTGAGTCCCTGAATCTAACGTTGCGTTAGCAGTAAATACAGGATCGCCTGATGGAACCTCGTCCAAGTCTACTTTCTTGCAACCTCCGATAGCAAAGACAATTAAGGAAATATAGATTAGTGTTTTTTTCATCTTTTTAAATTCAAATATTGAGTAACTCTAAAAGTTACATAAAATGGCTTTGATTCTTGAAGTGCTACAGTCATTCCATTAGGAAGTTCCGCTCCTTTATCCAAAATACCGCCTGGCGTATAATTCGCTCGAACACCAAAATGTAAATTATCGCTGATTCTATAATGGAATCCTAACAATACATTTACATGATTCTTTTTAAAACCTAAACTAGGTACCCAGCCTGATTGAACAGGTTCTCCCACTTCAGTAACTTCTCCTCGAACTCCTAACAAATAATTAAAAGAAGCGCCTGTTTCAAAAGTCATTCTCTTCTTTTGGTATTTCAAATAAAGCGGTAATTCTAAATAATGTAAATTTTCAGGAGTCAATTTGGCTTGTGCCACGCTTCGTCCAAAACTATAGCTTGCAATTTCATTTTGCTTGGTTGTGATAAAATTTCCACTTCGGTAATGGTAAGCTAGCTCTGCTCCAAAAGCCATATTCGCTTTTCCTATTTCAAAATTTCGTTCGATAAACATTCCAGCTTTTCCACCAATAAATGGTGTCTCGGAACTATTCTCAACCAAAGGATACCCAACCGCACCTGCAAAAATACCATAAGCAAAATCATCTCTTCGTGGTGCAAAAATTGGACAAACTGCTTCTAAGTCTAATTGCTCTACCTTATCAGTATTGGCTAAAAACATTTCTAAAAAAGGAAGTAAGATTGTTGAGGTAGAAGCAGCAATTGGTTGAACTTCTTTTACTTCTTCCTTCTTTACCGTTTCATTATTATTGGAAGGAATTTCTCCTTGAATAATCGGAATCAATTTTTCTTCATCTTCTTTTTGCGCTGCAATTATTGCAGCATTTTCTCCTGATTGATTAGACTGATTTCCTTCTGCTGAAATAATCGTAGGAGTATTAACGCTAGTGCTATTATTATTTATCCCACTTGAATTATTGTTGCCTTCTAAATTATTTACTGGTTGATTACTACTTGGAATTGATTTGGAAAAAACATCTGAACTTCCAACTGATTGATTAGTGTTTTTTAAATCTTGAGTATTATTTTCTAATTTTTTATTTTCACTTAAGGTTGATGTTATTTCATTGACGGAATTATTGTTTTCATTTCTTCCTGACAATTTATTTTCCTCTTCAGAAATATTTCCCTCAGAGATTTTATCTTTTGAAATTTCAAATTCACTTTTGGTAGTCTCTCCCGTTGACGTTAATGCATTTCCGAGAGTAGTATTTAAGGTTTTTTCTGCTTCTACTATCTGGGTTGATTTGTCATTTTTCCAAATAAACAACACACTTAAACCTGCTACCAAAGCAACTCCAAACCATAACATAAACTTTCGCCAACCACCACTTTTTTCATCCGCTTCAATCAACGCTTCCGCCCCAGCCCAATACTCGGGTTTCATCTCAAACTTTCGATGTTCGAGTTTATCTTTAAAAATTTTGTCGAAGTTATTTTCCATATCTTAACTTTTAATAAATAACATATTTCTAATTCTATCTCGTAAAAAACTGAAATTCAATTACTTACGAAACTAATGTGCTTTCCTTTGCACCTCATCTTTCATCGCTGCTTGAATAAATTCTTTTAATTTTTTTCGAGCAAAGGACAAATGCCACTTGGAAGTTCCATCTGAAATTCCCAACATTGTTCCAATCTCTTTGTGACTAAATCCATCAATTGCAAAAAGATTAAATACTTTTTGACTTACTGGAGGAAGTCGTTTTATCATATTTTCCAACTCTTCCGCTTCAAAATTTAGGTCTGCCACATTCATTGTGACTAGGTCATCATGATTATGAAAATCTTCAAAATCAGTATGCTCAATTAGCTCTCTAACTTTTCTATTTTTTCTGAATTCATCAATTACTGTATTGATCATAATTCGTCGAATCCAAGCTTGGAAAGGCACCTTCGTTTGATACTTATCTAAGTTTTTTAATATTTTCAAAAAAGCTACATTAACGACTGCGGCAGATTCTGACTCATCTTTTTTATATCTCATACCAACACTCATTAACGTGCTAAAGCAACTTTGGTAAAGTTGAAATTGAGCACGTCGGTCACCCCGTTGACAATCAGCCAATAATTGAGCGCTAATTTTCATTGAATACTTTATTGGTTTTTAATTAGGTTGTATGCTTAAATAAATCAGATCATTAGTTGATCAGGTAAATAGGTTTTCTTAAATTTCAATTCCCTAGTTACCTGATCAACTGATCATTTTCAATTAATTACCTTTTCATAATTTTATGAGAAATGATTTCTTGTCCATCACTCAAATTTAAAAAGTAAATTCCTGAAGGAAGATTTTTTAAGTTAATATTCATGGTCTGAATACCTTCACTCAAATCTTTATTTTCCAAAAAGATTGTTTTCCCTAACAAGTTATTGACGGAAATATTCAAGTTCGTATTTTGACGAATTTCGATTTGAATATTCATGTTATCATCAACTGGATTTGGAAATACTTTAAGTGATGCTCCATTTAAAACATCTTCAATTCTAGTTACATACGTTTCATTTACCTCAAAGTTTACAAAACCAGTTTGGTTGTCAGGTCCAATAGTAATAAATTTAATGCCCTGCTCTTTTCCTAACACTTCCACTACTAACTTATAAGTTCCCCAAGCTAAATTTGGAAATTCAAATTCCCCTTGCGCATTAGAAATAGTATGAGTAATTGGCATGTCAGTCTCTGTCAATAACAATATACTTACATTTTCCAAAGGATCACCATCTCCTCTTATTTCAACTTGTCCAGAAGTAAAGTTTGCTCCATCAATAATCAATCCTCCAATAAATCCTGGCCCTCCAGGATTTGTTCCTGAAACCATATCTATATTATATAAAGCTCCAACATTTCCTGGTACAGTAATAGTCGTGGCTTCATCCCAATATAAAACGTCTACGTGATAAGTTGGCAGATAATTATCATATTCATCTGATCCTACTTCGATCGCAGCTTTGACTAAATAATCACCATCTGCAACTCCTGAGAAAGAATAAAGTCCTCCCCAATTATTCGGTGTAGAAGTAACCAATTGACTATCTATTGCGGTCAATGTTCCAGCAGCTACATCATGCTCAATCAAGTAAACTTTAAACGTATTAAATCCATTATTGATCCATCCTCCACCTGAAGAAATTGAATCTAAAAGAATATATCCTTCAACAATATCTTGTGATGCAATAGTATAACAAGTAGAAACGGTACATCCAGTTCCATCAGTTACTGTCAAACAATAAGTTCCTGAAGAAAGTGGCCCAATGCTTGGAGTCGTTTCTCCTGTTGACCATAAGTAAGTGAATTGGTTAGAATTTGGACTTGAGGCATAAGAATATAAATCAGAGCCAACTATATAAAGTGATACCTCACAAGTACCCGAAGTATCTGCATAAAAATAATAGCAATCATCTGCGGTACATCCAGTTCCATCTGAAATAGTTACACAATAATCACCATCTCCAGGAGGTGTGATAATTTGAGTACTTTCACCTGTAGACCATGTATAACTTATAATTTGATTTGGGGTATTGGATGTTGCATTGGCGCTAATCGAATTCCCATTTTGATTAATTATAACAGCACAATCAGGTCCACTTCCAAGTACGCAAGCAGTTGCTACACAGCCATTGGCATCTGTAATAGTAACACAAGTAGAATCGGATGGTACAGTATTACAGTTGGTACTAGAAGCAACTCCATCACTCCAATAATAAGTATAAGGTGCTGTCCCCGTTGGAATTGCCTCCAAACAAGTAGTCCCTACAATAACAGATATACTAACTGAACAATCTGGAGTATTATTAACTACAACAGTTGCACATGCTGAATCTTCACAACCATCACTATCAGTAACCGTAACACAAAAAGTTCCAGAAACAGGTGTATTAATTGATTGCGTCGTGAAATTACCGGTACTCCATATATATGTATAACCGGGAGTTCCAGATGAATTCGCAGTCAATGTATAGCCACTAGAATCCGGAGTTACACCAATCCATACATCACAAACTGGAGTAGTATTTCCTGTACAAGCAACTGCCACACACCCTGTAGCATCAGTTACCGTTACGCAATAAGTATTAAATATAGGATTGATACAAGTTGAACTTGCAAAAGTACTATCACTCCATTCATAAGTAAAAGGTGCTGTTCCAGTTGGATTAGCCATAAAGCAGGCTCCATTTTGGACAGTATCAATAGTTACGGAACAAAGTGAGTCTGGTCCATAATTGTCAAAATTAGCTTGAGCGGAAATAAATCCTAAAATAAGGGTTATTGTAAAAATTATTTTTTTCATATTTCTTAATATTAATATCTAAATTGATTAAATTATTATCTTCAACTAACCTCACGTTCATTTATTTAAATAGGTTGGGTATAAAATAGATTTTATTTCCAAGTAATCTTATATAATTGATAATCAGTAGTTTATACTTTTTTTTATGAAAAAAAACATTTCTAATAACGAAGATCGAGGAATTTGGGCATGGGATATTGTCAAAGTAATTACCCTTTTTTCAATAGTTTTGTTTATCGGGATTTTTTATTTACAAGGATTTAATGAGGAAAGTAATCGCTTGGTCATTCGATTGACTGCTCGAATTAGTGGAATTTTATTTTGCTTTGCTTTTATGGCTTCAGCTTTTCATGCTTGGTTTAAAAATTCTTTCTCTTGGTGGTTTTTTATGAATCGAAAATTTTGGGGGATTTCTTTTGCCTTGATGCATTTGGTTCATTTAGGATTTCTAGTTTTGCTACAACAGAATTTTCATCCTGTTTTTGAAAAAGCAGCAACCACCTCTTTATTGGCAGGAGGATTAGCTTATTTATTTGCTGTACTAATGTTGCTAACTTCTTTTCCTCTATTTGCAAAAATAATATCGAGCAAGAGTTGGAAAACTTTGCATACCGCAGGAGGGTATTGGATTTGGTTAATTTTTATGATTAGTTATGTCAAGAGGGTAATTCATGGTTCTAATGAATATATCCCATTAATCTTACTTTTTACTATAACAATACTTTTACGGATTTGGAAATCATGGAAAAAGTAAAACTTTACCATCTTATTTTTTCACCCATTCCAATTGTTCAATCATACTTTCAATTTTATTTTGAAACTCGATTAATTCCGTTGGAGCGTCATGATTATTGCGGATAATAATTTGATGTATATTATCACTTACCATAAGATAAGTATCTGGAAGATCTTTTATTATTTTTTCATTAGAAGGGTAAATAGTCGACATCTTAAAAAAATTGCCTTCATTAATTTCGCTTTTTATGGAAAAAATAAAACCTGCTTTTGCATGTGCTGTATATCGACCTAATCGGGGAACATTCTTTTTTCCAATATAAATTGCATCTCCATTTGACTGCAAAACAAATTCATAGTCTGGACAATTACCATAACAGCCAGTTTTTTGCATGGTCACTAGGCGGTATACTTTTGACAGTTCAGAAATATTTTTTGGAGATTTTTCGTTGATAACATTCTCTTCCACAGTTGGAGGATTTACCTCTATATCATACGATGGAGATGGTGATACGACTACTTTATTTTTTTGGGAACATGAAAAAATTAAAACACATCCTAAAACCAAGGTAAACCAACTGAATTTATTTTCCATAAAATTTATTTTTGACAAAAATAGAAATTTGATTTTAAAATAATCAAAGTTCACTTCCAAATAAAAAATACTTATTGATAATAATGGCGTTTTTTAAATTAAAAGCATAATTTGCCAATCAACTTATTGACAATCAAATACTTACACTTTAACAGATCACTTTTAATCAAAATCAACAATGAAGAACTTAATAATTGTATTCACCGTTTTATGTTTTTTTACAAGCTGCAAAAAAGATGATAAAAAATCAACCAAGACTAATAACAATACTCCTACAAACGTAGAAAATATTGCCGATGTAGAGGAAATTGAAATTGATGACTCCTTAGTCTTATCAGATGAAATCTCTGATTTTTTACAAAATAAAATGCCAGGTTACGAAATCCTTCCAAAAGAAAAATGGCTTTCAGAAGAATATTTGGAAAGTATGTCAAAATCAATGAGGCCACTTTACAAAGATGATATTTTAGTGGAAGGAGATTTTAATGGTGATGGTGAAGATGACTTTGCTACATTTCTAATGGATAAAAAAGGTAAAATAAGATTATACGCATTTCACAAAACTTCTTCAGGTTACAAAAAGTATGAGTTGCAAAAAGAAGGAAGCGGTGGTTTCCTAGGAGCAGGTTTGGACGTTGAAGAACCTGGTTTTGTATATGGCGGAAATAAAGAAGTTGGTTTAGAATACAATGGAATCAACTATAATATTTATGAAAAAACAGGCACAACTTTTTACTATGATTCAGGAAGATATCGAAAAGTCTTGACCAACGATTAGTAGAAAATACAGAACAATAATTTCATAAAAAAGCTGAATACTCTTTCGAGTATTCAGCTTTTTTATTCTAAACTAGTGCGGTTAAATATTTAATCGCTTGAAGTAATTTGATATACTTATTTTATAAAAACAACACAATTAAAATCGCCACTAAAGCTGGACCTGCTTGTACGGCCAATATTCTTTTGGAGACCGTTAAACCTCCATAAAATCCTGCTACTAAAACACACCCAAGAAAAAACAAAGCAATGTTTTGTGCCCATTCTACATTAGTTATCAATAGCGACCAAATCAAACCTGCGGCCAAGAAACCATTATACAGTCCTTGATTCGCTGCCATAGATTTTGTTGGTTCAAATAAGTCTTTTGGTAGCGGGAATACTTTTCTAGCTCTTGTTGTCCAAGCAAACATTTCTAACCATAATATATAGATATGTTCGATGGCAATAACTCCGATGGCAATTTTAGCAATGATACTCATTTGTTTTGTTTTAAAAATTATTTAAAATATCGTTCGTGCAATAATTGAACATGATGAATTTCGTGACCAGCAATCATATACCCCAAAGCCAATGAAGAAACAGGACTGCCACTCGCCTCGCCTATTCTTTCCCAAGCTTCCTCACTCAAGTTTTTAAACAATGCTATACTTGAGTTTCTAACAGATTCATATTCTGCCATAATCGACTTTCCAGATCTTTGTGGTCCATTACAAAAAGGAACATAATCATTCTGTTCAAATCCTGGCATTGGAGTTTGATCATTTCTAGCCACTCGCAGCGCTCGATAAGCAAAAATTCTTTCTGTATCCATGATGTGAATCATAACTTCTTTGACTGTCCATTTTTCAGGAGCGTATTTATGATTCCATTCTTCATCAGATAGTTTGGAAAGCACCGCAAGTGTTTCGAACTTTTGTTCTATCAAATTTTGAATAAAATTATTGCCTTTTACTTTACCAATATAGGTATCGTAATAAGGATTGAATTCCGAGGGTTCTGGTCTTCTATTAATCGACATTTTTTTTCTTTCAAAGAAAAGAATTAATAATCGATTTTTTACAAAAAAAAAGCCTTCAAATAAATTAATATTTGAAGGCAGGTTTTTCCAAAAAAGAGAATTATTGTTCTCCTTTATAATATTTTATTATGGCTTCCACTTTTGAATTTCCGACTAACTCAGGAGCAAATTCATATATTTCATCTCGTAATGAAAAATTTTCTTGTAGTGCATTCCCTAAAAATTCCAATCCTTCTTGCTCTTTACCCGTGCTCAAAAGTATCGCAGCATAATGGTAAACCAATTCAACATCAGGTAATTCTTCAACGGCTACAGAAAGAATTTTTTCACAACTTTCTACTTCTCCGATATTCAAATAAAAACTTGCTAACTCCGTCCGGTAACCACCATGGTAAGGATCACTTTCAATAGCCACCTCAAAATGACATTGTGCCTTTTCAAACTCTGCCATTAAGAAATAAGTTTTTCCTAAACTTTTATGAATATCATCTCTGCAAGAATCAGCCTCTAAAGCTAATTCATAATTTTGAATAGCCAAAGCATATTTCCCATCTAACCGATATGTTTCAGCTAGTAAAAAAAGTAAATCTGGATCGGCAGCATCAATAATCAATCCTGCTTGCAAAGGTTCTCGAGCAGTTCTAAATTCACCACTCATAATTAAACTTTCACCATATTGAATAAAGCGCTCCAAATCATTAATTTCAAATCTTTCAAAAGCTATTTTTAAATATTGAGTTGCCTTTTGAAACATCCCCAACAACATGCAAACTTCCGCTAAATCTAAATATGCCGTTTCAAAATCTTCATTGATAATGATGCAAAATTCAAATGCTTCGACAGCCTTTTCATACTCTATTTCAGAGTAATATGCATGTCCTATGTTGAACCAAGAAATCGCAGAATAGTGTTCTTTTTTAAGTAAAAATTTATTTAGTATGATCCCTTCCTTAGATTTTCGAGATAGTTCTGTTGTCATCCAAATTTTCCCAAGTGCATCCTGATGATTTGGATTCACCCACAAAACTTCACTCAATGCCTCAAATGATTTATCAAAATAATCTAATTTCTCATAGGCTAAAGCTTCTAAGTAAAACACTTCACTTAAGATTTTTCCTGTTTTTTTATACTTATATTTTAAAGTAGATATAACTGATAGGGCTTTATCTATTTGACCTTCTGCAATTAAAATTTCCAATCTCAAAATATCAACCTGGAAGGGTTTTAAGCAAGAGTCAGCCAAATGGTCTAAAAAATAAATCGCTTTTTCATTTCCAAAATTGTAAATGAGCAATCTAGTTTTTCGAACTAATAAATCTGGTGAATTTTTGAATTTTGAAATTCCGAAATTAATAACCTCAAGAGCTTGGTCTTGAAATTTCTCATATTCGAAATAGTCGGTAAGTAGTAGAAACTCTGATTTTGTTAAAAAGCAGCTTTCTTGATTTTGTGACAGATTTTCAAATTTGCCAACAAGTGTTTTTAACCTGTTATCAGGCTGTTGTGGATAGTGTTTCATGGAAAAATTCAATTTGTTCTTCTAAGTAAATGGGATTCGATAATCTAACTTTCTCTTATAAATTATAATTGTTTTATTTATTATTAATTGGGATTATATATTTCGTTTTTCTATTTAAAAAATAAGAGAAATTAAATGATTTACCTATGCTATCAAATTAATTCTAACAATAATATTGACAAACCAATAGTCGTGCAATTTGTGACACGATAATCAGCATCAAAATTGAAATTTCTCAAAATAAAAAGACGGTTAAAAATACTAGATTGATAATCAATAAATTAACATAAGCAAGCAGTCAAAAAACTGTTTAGCTTTGCTATTCCACCAATATTTAGGGGTGAAGTTTCAATTAGTTTATATGTAGCTATTTGGAAACCTAAAAAAGAAGTGTGTAAGATTCTTCGTCTACGGGTAAAAATACAAAAGGAATTTACATTTTCAAAAAAAATCAAATATAATTTTAATTTAATTTAAACATTATTATACTATTATAACTTTTTAACATTTAAATCTTAGTATAACAATGCATTTACAATATTCAATTTTTATTCTTTTCTATCTTTTTACTTTTTTTCACGATGAATTTTTTGAGATCTCGATTGACAGCAATTGCTGCATTTAATTCAAATCCAATCAAAATAATAAAGCAGTTTATTTGGATCCAAAGCATGATTACGATGAAGGTTCCAATAGTTCCATACAATTTATTATAAGCGCCAAATGAATTGACATACCAAGCGAAGATGAGAGAAGTAGCAATAGATAAAAATGTAGCTAAGGTTGCTCCAGGAGAAAAATATTTCACCTTCTGCTTTGTAGAAATTCCAAAATGATAAATTAAAGCGATAGCAAAATAAAAAAGGAAAAAAGAAGTAATCCATCTCAAGAATTGGATACTAAATTCAGTAAAACTATCTGTATCCAAATATTCAAATAGATAACTTAAAAAAGTGTTACCAAGAATAATCAGCAGTAATGAACCCACTACTAAAGATCCAATTAATATGGTAATCCAAAACCCAATTATTCTTTTCTTGAATATGGAACGCTTGACAAAAGTAGCAGTATGAGATTTTTCAAAACCTCGCATCATCGTGATCATACCATTGGAAGAGAAAAACAAGGCTAATAAAAATCCAAGCGATAGTACATCAAACCTTGACTGTGTAGTCACTTCATTAATGAAATTCACTAATTGCTGCCTTGCATTGTCTGGCAAAATTTTCACTTCATTAATTAGATCATTGATCTGAGCAATAATGGTCAAGTTAAAATTAATCGAATCATCTGGATTGAAAACTAATAATTCATCAGGGATGTATGGAATAATAAATCCCGAAAAGTAAGGAAGTATAAAAGGTATCAAGGTGAATATTACCAAAATAGAAGGAAAGAGGGAAAGGAAAAAACTAAAAGCCATGGAGTTAGCTCGCATGGTCAAATTGAATTGTTTGATTTCCACAAGTATAAAACTAACCACATCAAAAAGAGGAACATGAAAAAACCCTGGAAGAGAATTTTGCTTTGACCATCTTATCAAAAAAGATATCAATGGCAAATTAAATATGAAATTTTCAATTTCTTTTGCTGAGGGAATTTTCAAATTATTTCTGATTTGGTAGTTGCTCCAAAAAATGGTCTTAATTTTTCTAATAAAAATTCTGGAGCTTTAATTGATTTATTGCTCGTTGCATCTACGAAACATAACTTAACGGAACCTCCATTGACTAATTTCTTTTTCTCATTAAAAATCTCGTGATGAAAAGTAATCGTACTACCTGGTAATTCACGTAAGGTTGTTTTTACCGTCATCAATTCATCATATAATGCTGGTCGAACAAATCTCATATTTAAACTCATAACGGGCATTAATGTTCCATGTTCTTTCTCCATTGAAGCATAAGTCAACCCTACAGATCGAATCATTTCCGCACGCCCAACTTCATAATACTGAGCATAGTTGCCATAGTATAAATATCCCATCTGATCAGTTTCTCCGTAACGAACTCTGATTTGTGTTTCTGTTGTAAACATATTTTTTTTTAACTGTGAATGGTTAATACCACTATTTACTACCTCTGCGATATTAACCATTCATCATTAAGCATTAACCATTATTTTTTAGCTTCTTTCTATCGGACAAGTCATACAATGTGATCCACCTCTTGCTCTTGACAATTCATTGGAAGGCAAAGTAATAATGGTTCTTTCCACATCAGAAGGTTTTAACTCACCTGATTTAAATTTTTCTAACAATACATTTGCATGAATCACTTGAAAGCCAGCTTCTTCGAATGCTTCGCTCGTTTTTGTATTTCTATCATAGGTCAAAGCGACTCCTGGTTTTATGGAAACCAAGTTGCAACCATCTGTCCATTGCTCTCTTTCTTGATACGGTGACTCCCCTTTCCCACTTAAAACAAACTTCATATTTGGGTTTATCTCATTGAGGAAAAACTCTTTGACAGAATTATAAAACTTGCTCGTTCCATTCACTTTATGCACTTCGACATTGGAACTCATTCCGTCGATTACAATTGGTTTGAAAGCCGCTACATAATCTTTATCTATTTGAGTAAAAATAGTATCAATGTGCATACAAGAACGATCATTTGGAATATTCACTTGAACTACATTTTTCACCACACCTTTCTCAAATAAAATATCTCGAAGTGAATGTACCGCATGTTGATTTGTTCGTTCGCTGCATCCTACCAATAAATAATCTTCATTGATGATCATCACATCTCCCCCTTCAATGGAAACTGATTCTCCTTTTTTAGAAGGTGGAAATTGCTCTTTATAATTTAAATTAATGATTCGATTATTCTTTTTTAATTCCTCAAAAATTGGATGACACCAAAAAATAAATCGAGTTAAAAAATTCTCTCTCGCCCTCGCAGTTTTAGCAGCTTTGGTAATGATCACATGATCGTTAACCGTAATCGCAATATCTCGAGTAAAGATAAAATTCGGAATTGGATCAAATAAAATATGATCATTTTCTTCATCATAACCGGTAATCATGACTTCTGCCAACTGCACATTTGGCATAGCTGTTAATTTATCTTTAAAGCTAAGTGGCAACTCCTCAAAATCAATAATCATATCAATGATTTCGGCCCGTCCATCCTGATCATTTTCAAGTGCTTCAAAAATTAATTGTTGCGTTTCCAAAACATTTTCTTCTCCCAAAAAAGCTTTGAGTACACTTGTAAAGATATCGTGTTCATCTTGCATCTGAGGTAGATAAACTATATCATCGAATAATAGCTCCTCAGCACGCTTTGGAGAAATTCGTTCGATACCTTCGTCAGGGCGATGTACGATTACTCTTTTTAGTTGTCCGATTTCGGAAGACACATTTATTTTAGTCATATTTAATTTTATTTGGCTAGTTTATATATTGGTTCTTAATTTAACTCTCAATAACTAAACAATTACGAATTGGTCCAAAAGTAAAAATTGTTTTCCTCCAATTCAAATCCTGTGGCAGGATATAAATTATTCCCGATTTCATTTGATGTTTCTGTTTCCAAAAGTACGCCGCAGGCATTTGTTTTTTTACATAAATCCTTGGCTTGATTAATCAGCATTTTAGAAATGCCTTGTTCTCGGAAATTAGGGTCAACAAAAAGATCATTCAACAACCACATTCTTTTCATTCGGACAGAAGAGAAGATGGGATATAATTGAGTAAACCCAACTAGTTCACCTTTCTCGTTTTCACAAGCATAGATAATAGATTCTTCCTTTTCAATTCTTTCAGTCAAAAAATTTCTAGCCATTTCTTTGTTCGACTCTTTGCGATACCAAACTCGGTATGCGTCAAATAAATCAATCACTTGGTCGAGATGAGTCAATTTAGCTTGAATAATTTTCATAAAATAATGATTTAAAGATGAGGTGCAAAGCTAATCAATCTCAGCTTTGCACAAAAAAAGAAGGAAGGGAGTTTTATAGTTTTTTCAAAAAAAGAAATTTCAAATTCTTATCAGTTTCATTATATTTACAAAAACTAAAAGCATGGAAGAACAAACAGATATCGAGTCAAAAGTCTCACCTAAGAAAAAACCAAAGTGGTTACGAGCACTCGAGACTCAAAGCTGGCAAGCGGAATTAGTTATTTCTGGATTGGCCATATTTGGTTCATTGCAATTGCCTACCCTTTTAAATAGCTTAGTAGATTATTGTTTGTTCAACTTTTCAGAGCCCTACATGGAAATCTTCTTTTTCCTTTTTATCTATCCATACTTTGCCGCAGCTATTCTGATATTTAGTTTTATTACGCACTTAATATTGAGAGCATTATGGATAGGAATGTTGGGTTTAGTTTCCGTTTATCCCAACGGAATTAATCCAGATCAAGATTTTTTCTCAAAGGATTATATGCAAAAATTCATGAAGGAATATCCTGACGTGAATCTATTCAATAAAAAATTAGATGATCTATGTAGTACTATATTTGCGGCGAGTGCTTCTATTGCAATTGTAATGGTCATGATAAGTACTACGCTTAGTCTTATATTAATTATTGCTACCTGCATCAACTATCTTTTCCCCTCTCTCAGTATTTTGAGAATAGTTTTAGTACTCGGAGGTATTTTCTTTTTAATCTCTTTATTCGCCAGCATGTTTAATTCAAAAAATCTAAGAGAAAAAGAATGGGTACAAAAAATTCACTTTCCTTTTGCACAATTATTTGGGAAGATGGTTTACTTATTCGCCATGCGACCGATTACTTATATCTCTATGATTTTTATGACTAACAATAAAAGTAAGAATACTTCGATGTTATCTTTGACTGCTATCGGTTCTATCTTCTCTTTTGTTTTTGCTATACTTTTAGTTTTTCCTCTCTTAAAACAAAGCAATATGAAGTACTTTCAACAAGAGAATTATTTTAGTTATCAAACCAATTCATCTCATCTAAAAGCAACAAAATATGAAAATCTTTTTGATGAAAATCCTACCTTAATAACTCCTTTTATCCAAGCTGATATTATTGCAGCTACAACGATCAAGTTATTTATTCCTTGGTTGGAACGAGAACAATCTTTTGCCGATGAACTATGTGGCGAATATGTAGAAGACAAGGACAAAGAGATGACTAGAAATGAAATGAGACTTGATAAAGTTAAACATGCAGTAGATTGCAGTTATAAATATTTTGAAATATCTCTTAATGGGACCGTACTACCTGATTTAAAATACTATCAACATCACCATTCATCAAATGGTACTGTCGGATTTCTCACCTATATTTCTACTAAGGATTGTTTGCCAATGGAAAATATCATTAAGATAAAATCGCATTATAAAAATGATGAAGGGGAAATGAGAGAAACTGAAATTCCATTTATTTTTGAAGGAAAATAAAAAAAGGTCGCATCAAAATTAATTGATGCGACCTTCTTTTTTTATTGAAAATAATTATTTCTGAATAACCATTTGCTTTGCTGTAATCGCATTTCCTATTTGGAAAGTCAACAAATAATTTCCACTTGGATAATTATTTACATTCATTTCAACCAATTCTTTTCCATTGATTTTTCTTAAAATCCTAGATTGCAATTGTTGTCCATCCAATGTCCAAAGCGTCAAAACAACATCATTCGTTTTTTCTAAATCCATTTGAATCGTCGCAATGTCTTGAACTGGATTTGGTAAAATTTGTGCCTCAAAACCTGGGATTGATTTCACACCTTTTACACTTTCCAACAAGCCATCCCATCGTGCTTCGAACTCTTGCAAGAAAACATTTGCAACGATTGGACTATGTATAATTAAAGTGTTCTCATCGTTTGAATTCTCTGCTCCTGCTGACCAGTTATGTGAACCAGTCACTACTTGAGGATCTGAAGCAGGATCATTCGCATCTACTATCGCATACTTGTGGTGAATATCATAAGTCTCAGGATGGGCTTTTACATTTACGCCTGCAGCAACTAGTGCATCAAAATCTCCACCTATATCATTAATACTTTCAATCAAGCCTCTAACCGCAACTCCATTGTTATCTCGATCAATTAATGCATCTCTCATATCATTCATCGTGAATGATAGAACCGCAAATTGAATATCATTGTCAGCAGTCAAAAGACTACCTGCAATTGCATTTGTCGTATTGTCAGATGGTGAAAAATAACTCTCTACCAAATCACCTCCAATCATAAAATTATGAGGAGTGTTATCTACCTTTTGATCTCCAACTTTTACAGAAAAAATATTTGGATCAGGTGCATCTCCCCCCCACATTTCATTAAATTCTAACGTGTAGCATTTTGCCAATGCTTGGTCTTGGATAAATAAAATATTATTAAAGTCATCACTAATATTATTGCTCGTCAGGTTCATCGAGCCAGACATTACCCATGATCCATTTTCTGAATCTTGATCGACAACCATAAATTTATTATGCATCAAAGCTGATCCATTTAATTTCAAATTTGGAAATTCGATTGGAACAATACTTCCATCAAGCGCGCTATTCAAAGTTCCACTATTGGCGATGTATCGAACAATTACACCTCTAGTTATTGCCGCATTCAAGGCTACCACAATTGATAAATTATTGATATTGTACACGCACATATCAACTGAAGTTTGTGCATTATCAATGTAACTTACTATCTCTGCTATGATTTCTGATCCAGGCTTGTAGATAGCATCTACTCCTGTAGAAAATGAATTGTCAACTGCTCGATTAAAGAAAATTTTCATTTCCCCAGTTGAGTTAGACTCCGTTGAGAAAACTCGAACTGCACTTTGCGCTTGATCCGTTCCATTTTCAGTCGAGACTTGAACATAATAAAATGTAGCTGGATCCAAACCAGTCAAAGAAGCTGAGTGAGTCGTCGTTGATCCTGGATTGTTAATTTCCTGAGATAAATTAGTTGGATCCGTTCCGTATTTCAAATTAGAACTTCCTGCAAAATTTGATTCCCATGAAATATCAAAACTGTTTTTTGTGATATTAGTCTGTTTGATATTATCTACAAAGTTTCCATCAATATCAGATTCACCTCTTGCCAAAACCTGAAAAATGCCATTGAATTGAGAAACAATTCCAGATAAATTTACAGGCGTTTCTGGTATTGTAAAACCAACAAGTGGACTTCCAGTTCGTACATAAATTACTGCAAGTTCTCCATTTGCAATAAAACCAAAAGTAGAGTTTCCTGTAAATTGAGAACCACCTCCCCCATCAGAAAAAACTACATTATTAATGGTAACTATTTCTGCCTCGGTATCATCATTTAATTGACTAGGAGTAATTACTTGAGTTGCTGGCAAAGCATTGCCTGTAGAATTGATCGTATGACTTACCACACTTACTACTTGCTTTAATCCATTAAAAAAACCAATCTCACCAGTCACCGTTACTTCATCTCCTGGGTTCAACAGATCAGCAATGTCTGGATCATAAAATGGAATTCCGCCAGTAGCATCTTGGATATATCGAATTGGTCCTAACTCATCATCGTTCGTTACGATTCCAGTTACGGTTACCCCTAATCCTTCTGCATAAGTTCGAGCATCAGCTATATCAGCTTGAGCAAATTGAGAAGTGATTTGAAAAAATAACAACAAGGTGATTGCAAATATTTTTCTCATTTTTGAATTTTTTATTTGAGTTCTAAATCAAATTTCATTTTTTAAATCTGGCTATGAAAATTTAATTTATAACAACGTTTTTATAAAAAAGAGGAAATAACCATTCGATCATTTCCTCATTTGAATTTATTTATTTTTTAAAAAGAAACAGTTAAACCTGTACTCCATCTTCGTCCTTGTCCAAAGTGGACAGAAGCAGACTGAGCATTAAATCCATTATTATTCGAGGTAACAAATGAATCATTATTTCGAGCATCACTAAGATAAACGCTATCCAAAATATTTAAAATATTAAACCTCAAACTAAGCCTTAATCCTTTTACTTTAAATCGGTAGCCAGTATGAAAATCAAATAAAGTATAATCAGGCAGTAGCCATGAATCTCTTCCTGCATCATCTCCACGAAGAGATTCAGGAGCAAAACTAGCATAGTTTCTTCCGAAGTAAGTGGCTTTGGCTTTTATATAAAGTCCTTTGATTGGTTCGTATCGAATCATTCCTCCAAACTGAGTTTGGGCAGCGTCACCTACATGAACTCCTTTGGCATCAAAGTCATAAATAGTTCCATTCGGTAAAAGTGTTTCTGCCGCTGAATTCCAAATCCAATCGCCCAAAGAAGCTAAACCTTCAATTGTTAATTTTGGATGTACTCTATATGCAAAATCTAATTCAAGTCCTTTATGCAAAGCAGAGATTCCTGAAACATTAATTGGAATCCTTGGTGATTCAGGATCAGACGGATCTTCCAATACTGTTGGTAATCGATCCAAAGGTTTATTATCCCATACCGTATAATAACCATTCAAATTAGCAGATAATTTTGGACTTTTAAATCCATAACCTAATTCAAGTGCATAGACTATTTCATTTTCAGTATTGGCAGTTTCTACGACTTTACCAGCTTCTTCTACCCAGCCAATTGTAGCTCCGCTCGCATCTTCGATCGGATTTCGATTTTGGTAAATTCTTGTAATTACATTGTTATACCGAGGTGCTCGGGTAAAATATCCAAGATTTCCAAATACTCTGTGATTGTCATTTATATTATAAGATGCGCCAGTCTTTACCGTAAATGTTGGCTTCCAAATGTAATCAATTGTTTGATTTGAAGCAGAGGTAGAATCTAGCATCAATCCATTTGCTTCTGCATAGGCAATAGATTCTGAAGAAGGTGAATCGACGGTGTACATCGTATTTCCATCAACCACTACCCTTTCTAAAATATCTGCTGCTCCATCTGCATCGTAGTATCCAACAAATTTTTTCTCTCCATCAATAGTAATTTCTTTATCCCAAAGATAATCGATTTGCTTGTAGCCAGTAGCTGCAGTTGAAACATTTACGAAGGTACTTAACTTATCTTTTGAGTATTCCATCAAACCAAAAATTCCGCCCCATCTAACAAATCCACTATAGTCATAACCAAATTTATCCCCTTTAACCAATTTAGTTTCTTGATTATCAACTCGAGAATTTCGATCTTCAATTATAAAATCTCCCCCCATCAAATCATAGGCAGTTCGATAATGGCCACCTTCATATTGACGTAAATCGATCCCTCCTGAAAATGAAATATTTTCAGTAGCATCATATTTAAAAGTAGAAAGAACTCCTACCCAAAAATGATTATTCACACTCGATCGTAGAAAGTATTCAGATCTTCCATCTTCTTTAAAAATGGTTGGCGTTGTATTTATATCATACATTCGAGTCAAATCCATTTGTCCATTTTCATCATATACTCGACTATTAACTCTTGCTCCTCCTCCATTTCCAATTGACAAATAAGCAACATTAGAAAGGAAAAATTTCTCAGATGCTTGCCATGAATGTCTCGCACTAAATTGTGGCTTGTGATAATAATTGACACTTGAGTTGACAAACTCCCCATTCAACTCTCCGTAATATTCATTGTACCGCAAGCCATTATCTTTTAGGTTTTCCAATGGATCAATTTTATCCTGAGGTATTCCTAATTCCAACGCTTTCTCTTCACTATACTTCGCAATCGCTTGAGTAAAAGGTCGCTGCCCATGTTCTTGTGGTGCACCAAAACCTGAAAAACTAATCAAGTGTTTTCCAATTTGTTTATCCAATCTCAAGTAATAAAAATACCCTTGGGTAAATGTTCCGTCCACCCATCCATCACCTTGCTTATAAGAACCAGCCAAAGAAATCCCCCAACCATTGTCCATTCTTCCTGTGGTCAATCCGAAGGTAGTTCGTAAGTATCCATTATTTCCATATTCTTGTTTTACGCTTCCTCCACGTTTTGCATCAATTCCTTTGGTCAAAATATTAATCGTTCCTCCAACAGAAGGAATGGCTAATTTTGATGCACCTAATCCACGTTGCACTTGCATTGTTTTTGTTACCAAGTCCAATCCAAACCAGTTCGACCAATACACCCAACCATTTTCCATATCATTCACAGGAATTCCATCTAACATTACTGCTACATTTCTTTGGTTAAATCCACGAATCGTAATTCGGGCATCTCCATCTCCTCCTCCAGAAGCAGTTGCATATGCACCTGGAGTAGAATTTAAAATCATGGGAATATCTTGTGCTGCTAACTCCTCTTGTAATTTCAAGGTAGGAATATTAGAAAAGGCAACGGGCGTTTTTCGTTCAATGGCAATATCAGCCGTTACATTTACCTGCGTCAAAATCTCTCCTGAATTCATTTTTAAATCCAATTCAATTGGATCAGATTTCATCGAAACATTTCTAATGACAGTTTGATAACCGACATAAGAAAAAGTAATTTCATGCTCGCCTCTAGGCAAATCCAAACTATAACTTCCATCAAATTCTGAAGTCGTTCCACCTCCAGCATAAATGATATTTACACCGATCAATTCCTCCCCTGATTCTGAATCTAGTAAAACTCCATTTAAAGTATTTTGTGAAAAAAGAGAAAAAGTAATCGAAAGAAAAAGAAAGGTAAAAAGGTAATTTTTATTCATAGTCATGAAGGTGTTTCTTTGTTCAAAATTATAAATGATAGAATCTGAATTTCGCTAAAAAGGAGTTCTCTCAGAGGTTAGGAATAATATTTTTTTCAAAAAAAACTCCGTGTAACTCTGTGAAAACTCCTTTCTTATTTTTACAGTAAAAAAATTTATTATTGCTTAATAAACTTCTGTGTCGATTGATGATCGCCATCAAAAAACAAACTAATTACATACATCCCTGTTTCTAATTTTCCTACTAAAATATTCGTTTTGTTTGATGCGTCTGTCCCGAAGTTTTGTACTAACATTTTTTCTCCTAACAAATTATAGATCTCTACTCGCTCAATATTCTGCTCTGCTTCTACCCATAATTCATTACTCGTTGGATTTGGAAACATATTGAATGCAATTTGATTCAATTCTTCTGTTGCCACCATAAAGTCAGGATCACAAGTACAACCATGAGTTCCGATTCCAAAAAAGTTATTTTTGCCCCATACATTGTATTCAACATAAGCAAAAGTATCTTGTACAACTCCGACAACTGGTCCAGTTCCCATTTGAATTCCAGATTTTCGTTCCAAAGTTTTATCTCTAGTTAACCATCCTCCGTCAGCACCTACCCAAGAGTCACCTGGATCTTCACCAATTACTCCAATCACATCAATCACATTTGAACCGTCACCATTTACAGTTAATCCTTTTACCAAAGCAACTGCATCGTTTCCATTGAAGTACATCGCATTATTTACATTGTAAACTGGACAGAAAAATCCATTCGCTTTTCCTTCCAAATCTAACCAATCATTGTATTCAGTTCCGTAAAGGTGTAATCCATCAGTAGTATATTGTACGCAAAAGATAGTATCTCCACTTGCATATAATAAAGTATCACCTGTGTCATTATCAGTACAATAATCCCATTTTTGGTAGCCATTCCAAACTGGCGTTTCTAATCCAGAACCAGTTGAATCTCTTTTGTCCAAAACTGCTACAAAAGTTTCATAAGGAGCTAAGTTTTCAGCAGGAAGTGCAATTCCAACATAAGATGATCCACCATTAGAAAATCGTCCAATTGAATAAGCTGACAAATCAATCGCAGCATTCGTTGGATTGTAAATTTCTAATGCTCTGTTATTTCCATATCCTTCGACATATTCAGAAATAAATAATTCGTCGCATTGTGCGAAAATTCCAAGTGTAGTAAAAACAAAAATGATAAGAGGTATAATTTTTTTCATAGAAAAAATTTTATGGTTTGGTTGAAAAAATATCGGTTAAATATAAGGTAAGTTAGGTTTTCGATGTTTCGATACTCATATCCTAAAAAAAGAACATGAGTTGCTTTTCGTCGCACAAAATTAATATAAAATGAAACAAAACAAGTGTTTCCGAATGTTAATTTTCAATGAATTGTCGGTGGTCAGGTATTTAATTATATCAGTTAAACAAAGGTTCAACTAATCGGTGAGATTTGGGTTAAGGAAAATGAGATAGACAAAACTTACTAAAATGATGCTACGCATAATTTGATTTCCAACATCCTGAAAATACTTTTTACCATCCTGAAAATACTTTTTACCATCCTGAAAATAGTTTTCTGCATCCTGAAAATACTTTTTACCATCCTGAAAATAGTTTTCACCATCCTGAAAATGGTTTTTCAAATTAGGAAGGACACATTTATTAAAGTGTCTAAAAATTATTAATCATTCTCTCCCCCAATCAACTATCCAACTAATTCTTCTTTAAACTGATAAACTAAAAAAACTTTTCCTAATTTCGCCCTACATGAAAAATGACCTTCAACCCATACAACTCAATGGCGATTTTAAAGCTGCGCTAGATCTTTTGGAAAAAACGAAAACCAACGTTTTTGTAACTGGCCGTGCTGGAACGGGTAAAAGTACCTTGCTCCAATTATTTAGAAATACGACTCACAAGAAATCTGTCGTCTTAGCACCTACAGGAATTGCAGCCCTCAATGTGCAGGGAACCACGATTCATTCTTTTTTTAGATTCCCTGGAAAACCACTTCAACGATCGGAAGTCAAAAAAGTCAGATACAATAAAATTTACCAAAAATTAGATGTGATTATCATTGATGAAATTTCAATGGTAAGAGCTGACATGATTGATAATATAGATGCATTCATGCGATTAAATGGAACGCAACCGGGCTTACCGTTTGGAGGTGTTCAGATGGTGTTTTTTGGAGATTTATTCCAATTGCCACCGGTGGTGAGTTCCAATGCCGAGCGTCAATTATTTCAAACTTTTTACGATAGTGCTTATTTTTTCTCTGCCAAGATTTTCCAAAATGGATTTGAAATGGAGATGTTGGAATTGCATCAGACCTATCGACAAAATTCTCGTCACTTTATTCGTTTGCTCGATGCGGTACGATTAAACCATACCGATTATGATGATTTGGATGATCTGAATGAAAGACATTTACCTGAATTCAGTTCTGAGGATTTTTATATTACACTCTCTCCTCGAAATGCTACTGTCGATGCCATCAATAATCGGGAGTTGAAAAAATTGAACACTTTGGAAAGAAGTTATATGGCTAAAGTTTCAGGTACTTTTCAAGAAAGAAGATTTCCTACCGACCCAATCTTACAATTAAAAATGAATGCTCAGGTCATGTTTATCAAAAATGATCCTGACCAAAAATTCGTAAATGGAACTATTGGAAAAATCGTATCACTCGAACCCGATGAAATCAAAGTGGCTTTGGAAAATCCAGACGGCTCTCAACGAATCCTTAAAGTTGAACAGCTCGAATGGGAAATCATGAAATATAAAATCAATGCAAAAGATGAAATTGAAACAGAGGTAACAGGGAGTTTTAAACAATATCCACTTCGTCTTGCTTGGGCAGTTACGATCCACAAGAGTCAAGGAAAAACTTTTGACAAAATAATTATTGACATGGGAAAAGGTGCTTTCGAAAGTGGCCAAACTTATGTTGCACTTAGTCGATGTAGAACACTCGAAGGGATTGTTTTAAAAAATAAAATTACACCAAAAGATGTGATGACAGATGAACGAATTGTACAATTTTACGAGAGAGGGCGGTAAAATATTTCCTTCAAATACAAAAAGTTTATTATGAAAAACCTTTTTTTACTCATCAGTTTTTCTTTCCTATTTTTTCAACAAAATGGATTTTCTCAAATTAATAAAAACGTTTTAACAGAATCTAAAGGCAAATTTTATTATCAAAATAAAGTTTACTTTAAAAGTGAACTAGGTCAATTATTTAAACTAGATGATACTGCTTTCAATTTTTACAAAAAACATAGAAAAGCAAGAAGGGTATTTATAGGTTCTGGAATTACTACTTTAGTTTTAGCAGGTGGAGGTTTAATTTTATTTAATATTGATGGACCACCAAATCAAGGTGAAGGCGATCGTTGCTATGAACTTTGTCCTCATCAAGGATTTGGTATTTACATGATTTTAGGGAGTTTCCCAGCAGCCTTGTCTACCATGATTTCCTTGCCTATTTCGAGAAAGAATTATAAAAAAGCCATGAAGAGTTTTAAACTTTATTCCCAATCTGCTCCTAAATATGGTGTGAATCAAATGGAACTAGATTTTAATTATACTGGCAATGGAGTTGGATTAGTTTTGAATTTTTAAGTCATAAACCAACTGGTTAATATTAGAAAAATAAAAAAACGAGTACCTCTTTTGAAGATACTCGTTTTCGTTTAAAGTTTGTTTTCTATTTAATTAACGAGGACGGAAATATTGTTTTATAAATTCTTTCCAGGACAACCGAATTCTTTTCCTGTAGGATTTCGACCTTTGTAATTTCTAGTTCTTGTTGAAAATTTATACCCCACAGTTACTCCTGCCGTAAAGTACCAATCATCTTTGAGTGAATTTCCTCTTTGAGTTCCAGTTGGAACGATAGCTGGAATATTTCCTTCAGGATTTAATTCTCCTGATCTGTTTCCAAGTCCAGCAGCCAAACTTCCATTGCCTGCCAACAAATCATTATAATTGACATAAGTTCCACTCACATCATCAATGTAATCGGTAAAAGTTTTTCGAGCTCCTACGTCTACTCCTAAAGTAAATCGTTCGGTAATTTGGTACTTCACCCCTGCCCCCAGCGGAATTGAGATCTGAGTCAATTTATATGGTTTATCAAAGCCTTCCATGCCTTGACCTTCTGTACCTAGAGGTTGTAATTTAACCAATTGACCATTGTAGTTTGCTTCGGGATTGAAATGAAATACCGCAATACCTCCGTATAAGTATGGTTGTAATCTTCTTCCTGTAGAGTTCGTTCCTAATGGATTTATTTCTCCAACTAATGATAATTCAAGCAAGTTAGATTGAAAACTTAAGTTCCGATTTTGGATACCTTCAATATTTGATTTAGCATCATCACCTGATAATTTTCCATAAGTAAATGTTCCTCTTACCGCAGTAAAACGGTTTAAATCTTTTCGTAAAAAAATACCAAGTGAAGCATGTCTTTGACCTGTACTCAAATAATTGGTATTGGGAGTAAGGTCACCGGAATAGCCTGATGTTCCAAAAATTAAACCTACTTCGGAATCTTGAGCAATTAATAAAAATGGAAACATTGAGGCAATGCAAATTAAAAGGAAACGATTCATTTTTGTCATGTTTAGAATTAAGTAAATAGGTAGTTAGGTATGAATATTACCTGTTGATGAATCGTAAAATTTGCTGCTTATAGAAATGGATTTTTATGTGTATGATGAAATTTATAGAGGTCTAAACGCATCTGATTTTTGATAAATTGTTATTTTTGGAAAAAAAATTAGACTAATTGCTGACATTTTTTTTTTAGTAATCAATTAAGATTACTTATGTTTGGGTTTGATTAAAAAATTATAAAAAATATTTAGAAAAAAATGGAACCAACTCTTATCCAAAATATCGGAACATTACTGATGCTTGTTTTACTTCAAGCAGTTTTAGGCTTTGACAACTTACTTTATATTTCTTTAGAATCGAAAAATGCGCCAGCAGAGCGAAGAAGCTATGTGCGAAAAGTAGGAATTGGAATGGCCATAGTTTTACGAATCGTTTTGCTTTTTGTACTACTCCAATTAATTGATTTATTCCAAGGGTCATTATTTAAAATTGATTTAGGAAATATTTTCCATGGAGATTTTAATGGACATAGTTTGATTGTTTTGGCAGGTGGAGCTTTTATTATTTATACTGCTATCAAGGAAATCTGGCATATGATTGCCCTTCCAGATGAAAGTGACGACTCCAAAAAAGGCCGAGAAAAATCAGTTGGTCAAGTTATATTTATGATCGTTGTGATGAATTTAGTCTTTTCATTTGATTCTATTTTAAGTGCGATTGCATTGACTGATGTACTTTGGGTAATGGCTACAGCAATTATCATTGGAGGAATTTTAATGATCGTTTTAGCAGATAAAATTTCAGACTTTTTATCAAAAAATAGAATGTATGAAGTGTTGGGATTATTTATTTTATTCCTAGTTGGGATTATGTTAGTCACAGAAGGCGGGCATTTAGCCCATCTAGAAATTGGTGGACATCCAGTAGAACAAATGAATAAATCAACTTTCTACTTTATTCTAATCATTTTGATTTTGACAGATATTGCACAGGGAAGATACCAGAAGAATTTAATCCGTAAGCAAGAAATTGAAAGACAAAAACAAAATAATGCATAGTATTTCAGAAATGAAAAAAGATTGATGAATCGATTTCATTTCTATCTATGTTTCAAAAAAGATAATCCTGAATTTTTAAATATAAAAATTCAGGATTATCTTTTTTGGAACAACTACATAAGATTTAATTAAGCACTTTTACTTCCAATTTTTTCCAATCCAAATACCGCTAGAAATCCTACCACCATCAAAATCATAACTGGAATCATATGCGGGTCTCCCAAAAAACTATTTGGCGAAACACTCACTTCTTTTAAGATTTTCAAATTATCAGGAGTAACATAATTTTCAATACTCGAAAGGATTTCCCCAGATTCTTTATCTATCCATTGAGTGGTATTTCTCCAAGGCCAAACCTTGTTCAACGAACCAACCATAAATCCTGTCAGCACAGCTAAGGTCGTGTTTTTGTAATGATCAAACATCCACGAAATCACTCTTGAGATCGAAGTAATTCCAACCAAACAGCCCATCGCAAATACACCTGTGATAATCAAACTCTCTGTGCTAAAGGTCGTCAACGCTTCTTTTACTTTCGGTAAAATAAAAGTGTACATCCCCATCAATAACAAAATAAAACTCCCTGAAATCCCAGGCAATATCAAAGCTGAAATGGCTATCATCCCTGAAAGAAAAACAAACCACAATGCTTCATTTCCACTTGCAGGGCTTGCAATGGTAATGTAATAAGCCACAGCAGTTCCCACCAAGAATCCCACTATTTCAAATGCTCCCCATTTCGAAACTTGCTTACCTATATAAATGGCCGAAGCGATAATTAAACCAAAGAAAAATCCCCAAAGATGCTGCGGAAATTCTTCCAATAAATGAGTCACTCCAAAAACGCCAATGACTATTCCACCTACCATTCCAACCATCAAGGCCACTAAAAAATTGCCATTCACTTCTTCCCATACTCCACTAATTCCATCATTTTGAAAAACACCAATCAACGAAGGACCAAATGCTTTTATCGTATTAATTAATTTTTCATAAATACCTGTGATGAATGCAATCGTTCCTCCCGAAACCCCAGGAATTACCTCTGCAATTCCCATCGCCATTCCCTTCAATGCTAAGCCAATTTGACCTTTAAATAAACTCATTTTTTTAAAATTATTAATGGTAAAGGATTAATAATGAATTACCCACTATGGTATTAACAATTCATCATTAACCAATAACCGTTATTTAATGTTCACGTCCTTTTATCTCCCCGCCGCGAACTGAATTATTCAATTCTTCTAGTTCTTTTTTCTCTGCCTCAGTTAATTCCTCATTTCCTAAACTCGACAAATCAGGTTGCCCCGCGTCTACCCAAGCCGTATACCACAAACTTCCTAAAGAATAAACCGAACTTGTCATTCTTTCCTCTACCATACCTTTCATCCGATCAGAATATGCTTTAGCAAATGCTCGGCATTGAGTTCGAACGGTCAAGTCATTTCGATTGTCAAAACAGAATTGTTTATCTTCTGGAAACTTCTTTACCATGTCCGCTTCAATCAATAAAACACTATCCACCAACCGATGACTTGCCAAGATAATATCCCAGAAATAATCCACTTTATTCTCGACATATTCCGCTTTACCTACAAAAAAATCATATTCTTCCTCTGCAAATAATTCAGGTATTCTACTTTCCCAAAAAGCATGAATACCAATTTGATTAGTCAACTGACCATTGTAATTTTCGGTGGTATGCAACGGAACATGGGCATCACCAATATAATGTCCATAATCAGCAGAGAGTCGCAAAATTGATTTTGCATCTTTCTTTTCAAATGCTTGAGTCAATTTATTTTGCATCCGCATCAATTGAAACGGTAGTACACCATACTCTGAAAATTTATCTTCAGCGATGATTTTATATCCTTTGTCCGTTGGAAAAAATTCATCAAAGTACAATTGAAAACTATCTAAATTCACTTCCCAAACATCTTCATAATATTCCGGAAGTATATTGTTATAAAAAAAGGATTGGAATTTCTTTTTTGGAATAACGACTTCTTTATTTTCTAAATATTGAAACTTTATAAAAAAATCATCTTCATCTAATCGTAAGTCATTTCCTAATACTTGCGTCGAATCATTTTGTTTATCAATGACAAAAACATCTGTGTATTTCATCAACGCTCCCATCTGCGTTCTTGGTAAATCTTCAAAAGGATATTCTCCCCAAATGTCTAAATCAATATAATGTCGAACAGCTTCATGCTTGGTCGCATATCTTCTTTTATCCGGATCAACGGCATGATCAGTTACGTACTCAATATTCTTTTTATAAAAAATCATCATGTCGGGTGGCAAGGTAAAAACGGCCATTCGATTGATTTTTCGATGCCCAAAAAAACCCCATTCCAAAGTAGGATGAGCACTTTGTAAAAGAAAAAGTGCCAAGAGAAGTAAAACTGGGAGAAATATTTTTTTCATAAAAGAACTTGTATCCTAGATATCGGATACAATAAAGGTTTCCGACATCTAATTTCACATTTTGAATTTAACTATTCAGGAAAAAAGTAATCATAACTCCAAAATAATCTTTCAAAATTCCGGTGCTGCACCAATCTAAAACTATCTCCATATTCATCTTTATAATCTGCGAAATATCGATAAATAGATTGCTTACCCTTCATTCCAACCCCCGTACTTAAAACGGGGTTTCCATATTGATCTAATTGAGGAATTGGAAATAATCGGCAGATTTTTGTCTCTCCCTTGGTATCAGTTATTGAGATGGAAACAAAAGGTAAGGTATTGATGATGGAATCACGAAGAACATTTTTATTTTCAAAAGCCTCCGCCATCATAGCACGAAACCCAATGAAATATTTTTCTACAGCTGCATTTAAAACTTGTTTCTCACTTACCGGAGTTCCTTCGTAAAATGGTTTCACATCATATTCACTAGCACTTGTTCTATTTATTTTAAATGATTTACTTTTCTGTTTTGGATAGTCAACAGTTACAGATTGGATATCTTCCACTTCCTCTCCAAACATCATCAAATCTTTCCAATCATCATCTTGCTTCATAAATTTCCCTTTCAACATTCCTTGAAAACTTGGAATATGCATCACATAAGGCTCCGTTGATCCTTCCATAATATAATACGTTCCAAGACTATTAGCAGTTGAACCACCTACATAATAGACTTTCATTTTATTATCATTCTTGTCATATATTTCGACTTTGACACCAGAGGTCGCCAAATTTTTACGCATATTATCCTCTGCTCCACGAGGAGTCGTATATTTCATTCGGACTCCACCAATTGTATATAACAAGTCATCTATTTGCGTTTTCTTGGCTTTAAAATTTTTATTGTAAGTCCAATATCCATTTTTCCTTTCCAACAAAACTCGATAGTTTTGTCTATCTGCAATAAATATTTTATAGATATCATCGACATTCTCTACTGCAAAATCTCCAGCTTCATTCCATGAAGTGGTAGAAGTAGTGTCTCGATTTTGCATCAAATAATATGCTCCTGATCCAAGGACTACAAATAAAATTAGTAAAATTAATGTTCTTTTCATATTTACATTTTATGCTTTGAAAAACGAGTTTAGGGGATAAGAATTAATAACCTACCCAGAAATCAATTTTTCAAAGTTGTTTTCTCAAAAAATTATTGCGAAGCATATTTTCTTCGTCGCAACCAGTTATAAATAATTCCAAATAATGCTAAACCTATAATTGGAAATAAAATATTGAACAATTGCCATTTTGTTTTCTCCTCCTTAGCTTTGACTCTATCCAACAAACGCAATTTCACCTCTTTTCCTCTTGCTTCGATAACCCCTTTATCATCGTGTAAATATTCAATAGCATTCATCAAAAATTGCTTATTCGCATATTGATATTTATCAAAAGGATTCAATCCAAGTGGCAATGGTTTTTGAGTTTGACGATCTAATCTACTAATTGCAATATCACCATCAGAGACCACAATCATTCGAGTTGGTTCGCTCACTTTTTTATATTCAATATTTAAATCTTGCAAACCAGAAAGCAAAGATTCAGTCACTCTGTTTTCATATTCAGAAGGGAAATTACCTTCTAACAAAACTGCTAAAGGCAAGTTCTTTTTATTATAAATATCAGGATTTGGTTTCTCTCTTAATATTTCAAAAGTCAAATTCACAGGCACTCTTTGGTAGCGACTATAATCAGAAGTCGTTAATAAAATTTCTTTCCTCACCGCTCCACCACGTGTTTCTATCGTATCAATTACATTAGGAAAAAAGAAGTTAACTCTGTCAATTCCTTTAGCCACCGGATGATCAGATCTTGAAGAAACTCTTGGATAAAAAAACCATGGAAATAATTCAAATTGAGGCTTGTCACCAATCACTCCCGTTTGCAATGCAATCGGAGTACATTCCAAATCCATCACTAAATTAGGTTGAATCCGAGCACCATATTTGAAGAGCAATCTATCTAAATTCAATTCCATCGGCATGGCCAAATGTTGTCCTGTGATTCGCATGCTATCAATACTCGCTGCAACTTTATCCAGCAACCATAAAACTCGACCACCATTCATCACATACTGATCAATCTTAAAATTATCTTTTTCGGAAAAAGGTTGAAGTGGTTTTGCTACAATCAAAACATCAACATCTGAATTAATTTGCACAACACTATCTAAGTTGATTCGATTAAGATCATAATTCTTGATTAACTCTGCATCGAGGTCAGATGTTTGAATTGCACTCAATTCTTCATGTCCTGTAGTATAAAGTACGACTGGTTTTCTAACTGTCATTAATTTTTTGATCGCTCCAGTAATTTTGTATTCCAACAAACTTATAGAGTTATTAATGGCCAATTCTGGATTCATTCCAGGGACATTATTTTCTAATAAATTAACTGCTGTCTCACGACCTTGAAAAAAGATAAAAGCATAAGGATAAGTCAATTGTTCTTTCTTAGTATCGCTAGTGAGTTCTTTTAAGTTAATGGGGAAAATTCCACTTTTTGCAAATAATTCTTTTCGTGAATTTACTTCATCAACAGAACCTTCTAATGGATTTTCAAAATCATATTCCAAGTTGGGAGAGATGCTTCGATAATCATCTAATAATTCTCTGATAGAGTTTTGTAGCCGCTTATAACCTCCGCCAAACTCTCCTTCTAACAATACTTTTACATAAACGACTTCTCTTATGTTTTCCATCATATCAACTGAAGCTTCAGTCAATGTAAACCTTTTGTCCTCAGTCAAATCATAATAATTGTAGAATGTATTTCCAAGCACATTGATAAATAACAATACTCCTGCAAATAATCCTAACTGCAATAAACTCTGATTTCTTTTACTATTAACCTTCATTTAAAATAAATAATTAATCGAAATTAAACTCTATAAAACATTAATAATCAACACTTTACAAACCAAATAATGAATATTCAACATTAACGTTAATCATTCACCATTGAAAAAAAATTACCATTTTCGTTTTTCTAATGACACTAAAGTCATCGCTATGAATAACGCAACGATCGAAATAAAATAAATAATATCTCTAGTATCCACTACTCCCCGACTAATGGAACTATAATGATAATCTATTCCAAACATCTGTACAATCGTATCTGACGTTCCAAAAAAGAAAGGCATTTTACTAATGAACAGAAATCCAGAATACATGAAAAAACATAGGAAGGTTGCTAAGATAAATGAGACAATTTGATTGTCAATAAGGGACGATGCAAAAACGCCAATCGCAGTATAAACTCCTGCCAAAAGAAACAACCCAATATAACTTCCTTGAATCGCTCCTGAGTCCAAATTTCCTACAGGAGAACCTAACTGATACACCGTGTAATAATATAAAAGCGTCGGTAAAAGTGCGAACAAAACAAGCGCTAAATTCGCTAAATATTTCCCCATTACTATTTCAATATCTCGCAATGGTCTTGTAGTCAACAACTCAATAGTTCCTGTCTGTATTTCCTCTGCAAATGATCGCATCGTCACCGCTGGAATCAAAAACATAAAGATCATCGGAGCCAAAGAAAACAACTGATCCAAAGTGGCATAATTGTAATCCAACAAACTCGTATCGGGAAAAACAAACATCATCAAACCCGTTACTAATAAAAAAACACCAATGGAGATATAACCAATCAGCGAGCTAAAAAATGTGTTTATTTCTTTTGAAAAAATCGTTAGCATATGTTTAATTCTGGATGAACAATTTTGATTTTAAATTCGCCTACTTAGATTTTCAAGCAAACTTTTAATGAACTTATGAAATTACTTTTTTCTAACTTTTACCAAATTTCTATCGTCATATATAAGCAAGCATTTAAATAGCTTTTCGTCTACTTCTTCAGGTGATAAATCATTGACTGTTTGATATAATTTTTTATCATCTTTTATCCACGCTTTAAAATTATCTTTTGAAAAAGTTGCTGTTTCGCCTGTCTCAAAATGCAACATATTTTGATGAATCAACTTTACCTTTACATCGACATTTTTTGTTCGAAAAGGATGCCCTGTTACTGGATTATAAGCAGACATTTCTTTTTTCTGAATGACAAATTCTTCGTATTCATAATAGCAAATTTTACCTCGCAATCTCATTCCTGCAAAAACAACATTTTCCTTATTTAATTCCTCCCGTGACAATCGAATATATGGAATTCCATCTAGGCAAATCCCCCAAATTGATTCCAAGTTAACATTTTGATATTCAACCTCTTCACTTTCTTGAGTGTCAGATTTTTTCACTTTTAAACCGTACATCTGAGCTAAGAAGTTTTGTGGATTTGAATGTACACCTGCAAGCACCTCCTTCCATTCATACGTTGGCGTGTTATTTTTAAAATCCTCAAAACTCAAAAATATCCCATCCTGAAATTTAAAATTCTTACTCAAATACACCGTGTCACCTTGCGCTTGTAACAATGCATTTACATAAAACAACAAGGATAAAATTAAGAGTATTTTTTTCAATTTAATATAAAGTTAAAGGTGAAACATTAAAGGTGAATCATTTCCTATTAGAAATTAATCTTTCGTCAATTCTTGGAAAACATCCTCAACACTATAAACATCTTTTTTCATACCCAACAAAGTCAATTTATTCTGCACCGCGAAATCAAAAATATCTTTTCGAATATCATCATTTAAATCAGCGGTTAATTTCCATTGATTATTCCCCAAAGATTCGATTGAATTTACTTTTCTTATTTTCTTCAAAAACTCCTTTTGGGTTTTTTCCAAAAATTCTACGGTTACAGTTGTTGATCCTGAAATTCTATCTTGCAAAGCTTCCACCGGATCATTGGCCACCACTTTCCCTCGATTGATAATCAACACTCGATCACAAATCGCTTGCACTTCTTGCATGATGTGAGTGGAAAAAATAACAGTCTTCTCTTTTCCCAAATCAATAATCAACTTTCGAATTTCAACTAATTGATTAGGATCAAGTCCCGAAGTAGGTTCATCCAAAATCAAAACATCAGGATCATGCAACATCGCTTGTGCCAAACCAACTCTTTGACGGTACCCTTTAGAAAGCGCTCCAATCAATTTATGTTGTTCCCTTCCAAGCCCAACTCGTTCAATCATTTCTGCTACTTTCTGCTTTTTGTTTTTCACTTTATGCAGTCCTCCCACAAATCCCAAATATTCCTTCACATACATATCTTTGTACAAAGGATTATGCTCGGGTAAATATCCAATTCTTTGACGTACTTCCATTGGGGAAGTTTGTGTATCATAACCACATACCGTCACTTTTCCCTCCGTTTGAGGAATAAAGCAAGTGATGATTTTCATGGTAGTTGTTTTACCAGCACCATTTGGCCCCAAAAAACCCAAAACTTGTCCTTTCTTTGCTTCGAAAGAAATTTCGTTAACTGCTTTTTGAGTTTGATATACTTTTGTTAATTGCTCTACTTTTACTGACATTATTCTATTTCGTAATTTGTCAAGTTTACCGCTTTCTGACAAAATATAAATAGCGGTAATAATTTAAATCTTATTAAAAATCATTTACTAATTAGATAGATTTAAACGAACCGTAAAAGTAGTAAATTTCATTGCCGCAACAAAAAGGTATTTAAAGGATATGTCAGGAAGCTGAAAAGATTTTT
The DNA here is from genome assembly GCA_937981555.1 of uncultured Saprospiraceae bacterium. Lineage (GTDB taxonomy): Bacteria > Bacteroidota > Bacteroidia > Chitinophagales > Saprospiraceae > CAJQQY01. The sequence continues at coordinate 28,517 of CALJOK010000069.1, read as the reverse complement.
GCAATTAAAAATTTAAATTTGCACTCATCTGTTTTCACAAAAGTCCGTTTCTTAACATTTGGGCAAAAAATAGGTAAACATCTTAATGTTTTTTAAGTTTTAGAATTATTTCTCGCAATAAACACATTGAACTATTTATTTTATTAAAAATCAAAACAACTCAATCACCATTAATTATTTTTTTATGAAAAATCTATTTTTTATTTCTATCCTTTTCTTTCTCTTTAGCTGTGGAGGTGAAACTAAAACTGACGCTAACTCAGCTGAGACAACTTCATCTCCTATTGAAACTGAGCAAACTAAAGTGAATTCAGACACAGATGCTCCTAAAAACTCAAATGTGGAGGGAACAAATGTTTTAGCAAAAAACGAAATTGAAAAAGAAATGAAACCTGAAGAAACGACAACTGACGTTACTGCAAAAAATATTTCTTCAAAAACGACCACTAATTCCAAACCAACAGTTGATCGATCTGCTGCTGCTCCAATTGCTAAAAATGAGATTGAAGCAAAAGCTCAAATAGAAGCTGAAAAAGCAAAAGCATTGTCTGAAAAAATACGATTGGAAGAAGAAATGAGAAAAGCAGAAGCTGCTAAAAAAGCAAAGGAAGCACTTGTTGAAAAAATGAAGAAAGAAAGAGAAGAAAGAGCTAAAGTTGCCGAAAAACAAGAAAAAGTGGGGAGTATTCTCGGATCTAATGATAAAAAGCCAAGTGTTACAGCTGGAATTCATGGTGATTTTGATGCACTTTTGAAAAAATACGTAAGTTCATCAGGCGTGGTCAATTATCAAGGATTTAAAAAAGAGGAAATTAGATTAGATGCTTATTTAAAGGTTTTAGAAAAAACCAATATCGAAAAAACCTGGAGTAGAAATAAAACCTTAGCTTTTTGGATTAATGCTTATAATGCCAATACAATCAAATTAATTTTGAAAAATTATCCACTTAAATCCATCATGGATTTGAACAATGGAAAACCTTGGGATGTAAAATGGATTAAAATCGATCTGCGAACGTTGAGTTTAAATAATATTGAAAATGATATTATTCGTCCAAAATATAAAGAACCTCGAATTCACTTTGCTGTAAATTGTGCGGCAAAATCTTGCCCTCCCTTGTTGAATAGAGCATGGACAGAAAGTAACTTGAATTCAAACTTAGAAAGACAAACCAAGTCATTTATCAATAATTCAAAATACAATACGATTACTGCTGGAAATGTGGAAGTTTCGAAAATTTTTGATTGGTATGGGAAAGACTTTGGCGATTTGAAATCCTACTTAAATAAATATTCAAATACAACAATTGGAGCAGGAACTTCGATTAATTTCAAAACATATAATTGGAATCTAAATAATTAATTCATCACCTGATCTTAGATCAATTAATCCATAAATTAAAAAAAACACATTAAAAAATATATCTTTACTTAAGTCCTTTTGCGTTGCAAAGGGACTTGTTTTTTTTAGAGACTCCACATCAACTTCAGCTTATGACAATTTCCAAAATCGGTATTTTATTTCTCTTAATTAGTTTTTTTTCTTGCCAAAACGATCCATCAGATAGTAATTCTAATGATGGAAAATTATCAGAAGACATTGAACTTTTACATTTGCTATTTTTCAAAAAAGAACAAAAAGTAGAATTGTGGGCGACCAATTCAAAAAACGAATTCTCCTTGATCAAATCCTATCCATCCGTTCGATGTGACCAAACTCCCATTGGAATTTTTCATTTAAATATTGACAATATTCCATTACTTGTTTTAGAAACGCCAAATGAATTTTATGGAGAAAAAATTGGAGAGGAGCAATTTGAAGAAATATATATTGTCAAAAAAATGGAAAAAAACACCAATCAACAGTCCATCATATTTCCAGAAAATGATTTGAATGAATTATTAAGTTTTATCAAAAAAGATAGTAAAACAAGAACTTTTGTTTTCCCAAATGATTTACGAAAAGACGGAAGTTTTGAAGCTTGTTTTGGATGTCCACATCGAATGGCTGAATTGTATAGTAGTTTAGAATTACATTTAAAGCAATTCGAAAAATAATGCCTAATTGTCAAAGGTTAATGATCAAACTATCTTTTACTTATCCTTTAACAAAATCTATAGTTAACTGATAATCAGAATATTACGAAACAAAAATCAAGTATTACATGATAAATATTATTGCCTTAGATGGACATACTTTAAATCCTGGAGATCTCAAATGGGAAGGATTAGAAGCACTTTCAAGCTTTTCAGTTTTTCCTAGAACAGATCGATCTGAAATTATTGCAAGGGCGCAATCTGCTGATATCTTGATTGTCAACAAACTAGTTTTAGATCGTCCTATTTTAGCACAACTTCCTCGTCTCAAATATATTTGTGTTTCTGCAACTGGTTATAATAATGTTGATTTAGATTTTTGTAGAGAAAAAAATATTCCTGTTTCTAATGTGAGTGGATATAGTACCCCGGCGGTGGCTCAACATGTTTTTGCTATGCTTTTTGCCTTAACTAATCAGGTAGAAAAATATAGTCAAGAAGTTCATCATGGTATTTGGTCTAAACAGAATGATTTTGCCTATTGGCATCAGTCGATTGATGAAATTTATGGGAAAGTGATGGGAATTTATGGTTTTGGAAAAATAGGAAAAGCAGTAGCAGATGTTGCACTAGCATTTGGGATGAAAGTTATTGTCCATCGGAAGAATCCTCAAAAAGAATCTTTTGAAGGAATCGAATATGTCGATTTGGAAGAACTATTTTCTCAAAGTGATGTACTTAGTCTTCATGCACCTTTGACAGATGAAAACAAAGGAATTATCTCCCTACTCAATCTTGCCAAAATGAAATCTACCTCCTATTTAATCAATACCGCTCGAGGTGGCTTAATCAATGAGTCAGCATTAAGAAATGCTTTGGAAAATAAAAGAATTGCTGGAGCAGCTTTAGATGTTTTATCCTCAGAACCACCACCAGCTGATCATATTTTATTAGGCTTGGAAAATTGCATTATCACACCACATCAAGCTTGGGCGAGTCTTGCCGCAAGAAGAAGATTATTAAATGATGTCGTAAAAAATATAGAAGGATATCTAAATGGAAGGTTGAGAAATGTTATTTAACGGTTAACTGTTAATGATAAAATGATGAATATTCTCAACGTAGAAATATACAAGTTGAACATAAATCATTAACCATTCACAGTTAACCATTAAAAAATTTATTTCACAGCAGGAATTCTAAGAACTTGTCCTGGGAAAATTTTGTCTGCACTTTTAAGCATTGGCTGGTTCGCAGCAAAAATTTGCTTGTACATTCCAGCTTTTCCATAATGAGCTTTAGCAATTTTGCCTAAAGTGTCTCCTTTTTTAACTGTATAAAAAACAGCAGGTGGAGTAGCTTTTTTAACAATCAGTTTATCGCTTACAGTAGCTACACCAGAAACATTACCTATAGCAAGGATAATTTTTTCCCGGTCTTCGTTGCTACCAACTTGTCCAGAAACAGTTGCTCTGTCTCCAACAAATTTTACCACTAAGTCTTTAGATTTAATACCTAGACTTCCAACAATTCCCTCTAATACAAGAGTTTTTTGTTTGTTCAAAAGTTTTATTTCTAACTTTTTAATTTCGTCAGTTTTTTCAACTTTAGCCACTTCTTTTTTAGACAAAGAACTAGCACCTGCTTTTTTTAAGAATGAAAATAGTCCCATTATTAATTGATCAATTTTAGGTTTGGAAAAAATACAATTGAAGATAAGGATGTCAAAATAAATTCTGCAAGTTTAGTTCATTAAATAAATGTTAGTAAAAACCAGACAAAACATTCAACATTACCCGTATCTCATCGTAAAAAATTTAACGTCGCAAAAGTAGAATAGTTTTTGCACATTCACAAATGCTAGAAAAACGAGCATTTATTAGTATAAACTTGTATATTTGCGCGATTTTATTTTAACGTATTTTTAAATTTTAAAAATTTTTTACAAATGCAAGGTAAAGGCCTTATCAAATTCTTTCTTGTGCTAATGGCACTAGTTTGTATTTGGCAATTTTTTTTATCAACCAAAACGAACTCGGTTGATCAAGAAGCTGTCGAATATGCACTAAGCTATGGTGAAGAAGGAACAGCTGCCTACAACGAAGAGTTAGGCATGTACCTGGATTCAATATCCAGCGAAGTGGTATGGGAGAGTCCTTTCAAGGATTACACCTACCAAGATTTAAAGAATTCTCAATTAGCTTATGGACTAGATTTAGTCGGTGGAATGAGCGTTGTGATGCAAGTCGATTTAAGTGAATATCTCATGGCGCTCGCCAGGGATAATAATACCGGGCCTCCTTTTGAAGATGCGTTAAAAACTGCAAAAACGAACCAATCAAATAATAATACTGATTATATCACCTTATTTGTAGATGCTTTTGAAGCTGCTAACCCAGATCAATCATTAGCTCCTTACTTTTTGAATACAGGTGATGATGACAACACATTGAATATTAACTCTTCAAATGATGTCGTAGCTAGTTGGTTACGTACTAAATCTACAGGAGTTGTAAAAAATACTTACGAAAGATTAAGAGAACGAATTGATAAATTAGGAGTTGTTCAACCAAATATTTCTTTGGATGCTGCTCGTGATATGATCGTAGTAGAATTACCAGGTATCAAGAATCCAGCAAGAGCAAGAGCTTTCTTGGAAGCAACTGCAAAATTGGAATTTTGGCAGACTTACAGAAATAGTGATAATAATTTCCAAATCATTCAGGCATTTTCTGATATGGATGAAAGATTAGGGAAATTAGGAACAACGGAAGATACTACTAAGATTGATGTACCTGAGTTTATTACTCAACAGGATACTATCTATGTTACTGATTCATTAGGAAATGCAACTACTGAAATAGCTAGCATTAATCCTATTCAGATTCCTAATCCTGAATTTTCTCAAAGAGAAGCTGGACCATTATTTTCATTATTTGCTCCAAACACTTCTGGTGGACAAGATGGACAAGGAAGTCCTATTATGGGATTTGCTAGACCAAACGATACATCTGCGATTAATGATTTATTTAGAAATCCAGCTGTTCAAAATATGCTGCCACGTGACTTGACATTGATGTGGGGTTATAAACCTAATGTTGATGTTGATGCTGACGGAGCAGAAGTTTCGCAAATGTTTTTGTACGGTATTAAAAAACGTAAAGGCGATATAGCTCCTCTTGAAGGAGATGTAATTACTACAGCTTCCACTCAAAATAACCAAGGTCAAATTGAGGTTACTTTGGGAATGAACAATGAAGGAGCAACGACTTGGTACAAAATGACAAAATTCGCTTCTGAAAATGGAGCTCGTGAAGTAGGAATCGTTCTAGATGGTGAAGTTGTTTCTTGCCCTAGTGTAAGAAATGGAGCTATCTCAGGAGGACGAACAAGTATCTCTGGAGGTTTCGATGTACAAGAAGCGGACGATTTAGCTCGTATTTTGGAAATTGGAAAACTTCCTGCCAGACCAGTTATTATTCAAGAAGCTATTGTAGGACCTACTTTAGGTGCTGATAACACAAAGAGAAGTTTGACTGCCTTGGGTGCTGGTACATTGTTAGTACTTTTATTTATGATGAGTTACTATGGTGGAGCAGGTATTGTTTCAATCATTGCTTTGCTTTTAAATGTAGCTTTCATATTTGGATCATTAGCTTCCTTCGGAACTGTTTTGACTTTGCCTGGAATTGCAGGTATCGTTCTAACAATCGGTATGGCGGTAGATGCTAACGTAATTATCTACGAAAGAATTAGAGAAGAACTTCGGGCAGGTAAATCAAATTCTGCTGCCATTCGAGATGGTTTTTCTCATTCCTATTCTGCGATTATCGATGCTAACGTTACTACCCTATTGGTTGCTGCAGTTTTATCTTATTTTGGTTTAGGACCAATTAAAGGTTTCGCAGTTGTTTTAATCATTGGTGTAATTTGCTCTTTATTTACAGCCGTTTTAGTTGGTCGATTAATCATTGACTGGTGGACAGGTAAAGATAACGAGTTAAGTTTTTGGACAGGAATGTCTAAAAATGCATTCGCTAATGTTCAAGTAGATTGGTTAGGAAAACGGAAGATGGCTTATATGATTTCAGGTGCTATTATCTTAGCAGGAATTGGATCTATGTTAACTCGAGGTTTTGAGTTAGGTGTAGAGTTCAAAGGTGGGTATGCTTACAATGTTCAGTTCGCTGACGATGTAACTGTTGACATGGCAACGTTAAAGACTAACTTAAAAGAATCTTTTACTGATGCTCCTGATCCAGTTGTAAAATCTGTTAGTACAAGCAACACTTTTGCAATAACTACTAGTTACTTGATTAACGAAAATGAAAAAGGAACTCCTGAAAAAGTGATGACTGCACTCTTTAATGGTGTAAATAAAACTGCTGGAGGAAATTTAGATAGAAAAGCTTTTGAAAGTGATCAACTTGGAGTTACTCACGTAATTAGTTCTAGTAAAGTAGGACCAACGATTGCTGATGATATCCGAAGAACATCTTTCTATGCAGGTATCTTTGCCTTATTAGTTGTTTTCCTTTACATCATGATTCGATTTACTCGATGGGAATATAGTGCTGGAGCGGTTGCCGCTTTGTTCCATGATTCCTTGATTGTATTATCTATTTTCTCTCTTCTACATGGAGTTTTACCTTTCCCAATGGAAATCGATCAAGCATTTATTGCTGCGATTTTGACGGTAATCGGATACTCTATTAATGATACGGTAGTTGTATTTGATAGAATTAGAGAGTACATGAATCAATATACTGGATGGAGTAAAGAAGAAATCGTAAACAAAGCGATTGATTCAACTATCTCTAGAACGGTTATTACATCTTTAACAACATTATTTGTAATCGCAATGCTTTTCATCTTCGGACGAGGAAGTATTCAAGGATTCGCATTTGCATTGTTGATTGGTGTAGTTGTCGGTACTTATTCTTCTGTCTTTGTTGCGACACCAGTTTTCTACGATTTAAGTGGAGACTTGAAGCCAAAGTCGAAGACTGTTAAAAAACAAAAAGGATTTAGAAGACCTGTTTCTTCTGATAGCTAATTAGCTTAATTCTTTTTAGAAATATAAAGACCGCCATTTCGATTTACTTCGGAATGGCGGTTTCTTTTTAGGGAAAGTTGGTTTCTTTAAATCTTTCCAATTTTGATTACCCAATAGATTTGTATTCATTACTGGTTACGCAGATTTTCACAGATTCTTTTCGATGTGAAAAAACCTTCATTCAAACTTTCCTAAATAAAGATTCAATTTTGGGCAAAGGTCGTTTCTTCATTTCACCATAGGTTGAATTAATTTCAGCTGATCATTTTCCATATTAATCTGTAAAATCTGCAAAAATTTGTGGCGCTGCAAAACAAAAACCTTCATCCCGATTTCTCGAAATGAAGGTTTAATATCTTATTAAAAACTGATCGACTATTTAACTAATCAACCAATCATAATTATTTATCTTGTTTTGCAAAAACTTTCGTTAACAAATCAGAAGAACGAGCACTCTTATTTTTACGAATATCTAATTCTTTTACTTCCACTAAACTAAACATTCCGTCTAATGCTTTATCAGTAACATGTTGATCTAATTCCGTATTCACTTTTTTTCCAAAAGAAATTTTGTTGTATGCTTTTGCAATTTTAGTCCAATAAGTTCTCGCATTTACTTCATCCAAAGATTCTTGAACAACTGGCATAAATTCTTTAAATAATTGTTTACGCGTCGTATTATCCAAATATTGGGTGGCTGCATTTTTTTCACCCATCAAAATATTCATCGCATCATTGATCGTCATTTGTTTGATTGCGCTGACAAAAATTGGTTTCGCTTTAGTAGCTGCTTTCTCAGCTGCTTCATTTAAAAGCTTCGTCATTTTTTCATCCGCATCTTCAAAACCAGGCACTCGTTTTACTTTTTTAATTACCTTTTGAGCTTCCGCAGGTAAAAGAATTTTATATTGACTATTCAAATATCCATTTTCAGCGGAAAGAAAATCCGTTGCTTTTCCTACACCAACATTCAAGGCTTCTTTTAATCCTTTTCCAATTTCGTCAGTTGACAAATCACTCCCAGCACTTTTTAATTTAGCTTCAGCTTTTTTAGCAGCATTTTTTAATTTCCCAAATTGCGCATTAGAAGAAATCTGGAATAAAGACAAACAAAGTAATAAAGTCATTATTTTTTTCATAATCGTATTTTTTTTAGATTGTTTATGTTGAATTTACACTTCTATAAACGTTCCAAAACCCTAGAGGAGTCTTAATAGAATCATAAGGTTTTGCTAAAAAACATTCCAATTAAGAATCTTTAGGGATTACTTCCGTTTTTTCTCCAAAATACTGAACGAACTTCTGCATTTCCACCGCCAATTCTCTATTTTGAGTGGCTTTAAAATATGTATCAGCTAAGCCTCGAAAGGTCTGATAGAAAAATCGATCCATTTCCATCACCTGCATATCATACGTCCACAGATCAATTTTTAAGGTCTCTTTATTTTTTTTGTCAAACATGGAAAGCAACATTGCTTTAGCCATTTGAGGTGAGTCATCAGCATTTGGATTATCATCTGATTGCCATTCAATTTGAAGTGGGACATTTTTGTCATTAAGTCCTACGTTAATTTCAATCTTTGTGTTTTTTGAAACTGTTTTTTCCTTATCCATTATATATTTATTTTTTATTTTAAAACATGTCATTCGATTAGTTTCCCAATCAAAGGATGAAATATTCAACTATAATTTATTCTAATAAATCTCTTTCTGTTTTCCCTATTTTCACCATAGCATCCGAGGTTAACCTTTTAACTCCTCCTTCCAAACTCTGTGCTTCGATGACCATTGCCTTCGCCACATCTTCCGCTTTGACGGGTTGATATTTTCCCAAAAGGTCTCCCATCAAAAAACCAATTCCTTTAGAGAATATAATTCCTATTCGTTCCAAAGGTCTACTTTCTTTTCGATCTCCAAGCAATAGCGAAGGTCGTAAAATATGAATCCCCCAAAAAGGTAAGGCTCGAATGGCATCTTCCAACTCTCCTTTCACTTTACTATAAAAAACATTTGATTTTGAGTCTGCTCCAGCGGATGACACTAATATAAATTGACTCACTCCATTTTTTGCAGCAATCTTTGCAATCTTCGCTGGATACTCATAATCAACTTTTCGAAAAGCATCTTGACTCCCTGCTTTTTTGATCGTTGTACCAAGTGCGCAAAACAAATCATTTCCTTTTATCAGATTTTCCTTTTTTGAAAGTTCATCAAAATCAATGACTAATTGCTCCAATTTTTCATGTTCTTTATTCAGTCTTTTTCTTCCAAAAGAAATCACTTTAGTATAAATTGGCGACTCCAAAAGTAGGTCAAGACAAAATCCTCCCACCAAGCCTGAGCCTCCAAAAAGTATTGCCGTTTTTTTCCCTTCTTTTATTTTTATTTCCATTTTTTAAAATGTAAATGTATTGTTTTATTTATTTTTAAAATCTAAAGCATCAATATTATTGCTTGTCAAATATTTTAGATTTTGAGTAATCTTTTCCATTTCCCAATTCCACCATTCTAGTTTTAACAACTTTTCAATATACTCTGGTGAGAATCTCTTTTTTATTTCATTCGCTGGATTGCCTCCTACAATTGAATAAGGTTCCACATCTTTGGTCACCGTCGAATTGGTTGCGATGATTGCTCCATCTCCTATTTTTACACCTGCCATTATCGTTGCATTATATCCAATCCAAACATCATTTCCTATAATGGTATCTCCTTTCGTGGGATAAGATTTTCCCTCCATTGCATTTTCCCAACCATTTTGAAAAATGGCAAAGGGATATGTGGAAACCGCATCAGTCAAATGATTTGCACCATTCATGATAAAAGTTACACCAGAAGCAATCATGCAAAATTTCCCAATAATCAATTTATCTCCTGTAAAGTCAAAATGATATTTTACATTTTTTTCAAAATTATGAACGTCTTCAAAGTCATCATAATAAGTAAAATCTCCAATTTGAATATTGGGATTTTTAATGATATTTTTTAGAAAACATAATCGGTCATAATTTTCTAATGGAAAAATAGTATTTGGATTTGGTCCATTCATATTCTATTATTCAATATTACCAACTGGTTTTACTTCTAGTCCTTTCATTCTCAAATATCTCAACACTCCTTTTTTTCCTGCTAAATGTGCTGCACCAATAGCACACACAATTGTTTGTTCTGAAACCATAACTGCAATTCGATCAGCCATGATTTTATTCCGATCATAGAGTAAAAGTTTACGTTCTGAACCAGCTGATTTTTTCGAACTTTTATATAGTTGTTGAATGTCTGCCTTCTCATAAAGCTCAGCCATTTTTAAAACTTGCTTGCGAAATTGCTTAAAACTTTTAAAGGTTTTTAGCAATGATTTCAATTGATTTTCTATTGGAATCTTAGACATAATTTCTAATTGTTCCTCAAAGGTTTCGATCCCTAATAAATTCTTTTTCTCTTCTTTAGCAAATTGAAAAAGAGACTCATCTAGCGATTTTAATCGATCTTTTGACAAGACCACTTCAGCCATCATATTCGTCACTTGCATCGGTAAACTATGATTAAATTGTCTCAAATCATATCCAGTCAATCGCTTAAATCGTTCATTGATTTTTTTAAACTTCTTAGGACGAATCATTGATTCTAAAGTTAATCCATCTGGCAAATTCATCATCTCCGCAGTAACATTTACATTGGCTGTTTCCAAATTAAATTCCAAGGCAAAGGCGTCGCACTCTTTGATCTTTTCATGAACTAAACTTTCAAAAGTAAAGGCTCTTTCATCACTTACATGCATCGTTCCGAAAACATAAGAATCACCAGGAAAGTTTTTCCCTGAGATTTTCCACAACAATGAGTTCTTCTTTTTTTTCATAAATCAAAGATTGATAATTTCCGATTCTTATTAGTATTTTTTCGACAAAAAAATAAAGACATCTAATAATAGTAAAAAGCCGCTACCGTTTTTCAACAGTAGCGGCTTTTTAATGTTTTATTTCTAATAATGTTAGCTTTCGTAATCGAAAGGTAAAAGTTTAGAATCTTTTACTGTTGACAAAGTCATCAAAGTTTTCAATCTTTCGATTTCTTCAATCTGAGACAAAGTCTTGAACAATAATTTCTCATATGTTGGAATATCTTTACATACAATTTTGATTAAAAAATCAGCCTCACCTGTGATGATATAACATTCTGTAATTTCTTCAATCTGCTTAATCTTCTCTAAAAATGCATTTAATGCATTTTCTTTCTGCCAAGCCAAAGAAACTAAAACAAAAGTTTTTACACTCAACCCAATTGCTTGAGTATCTACTAATGCATGGTAACTTTTAATAATACCTGATTGCTCTAATTTTTTCACCCGTTCCAAAGTTGGAGCTGGAGAAAGTCCTATTTTCTTTGATAGATCAAGATTAGTAATCTTACTGTTTTGTTGAAGAATTTTCATGATCTTCAAATCAATCTTATCGAATTTCGCGTCCATAATTTTTTAGTCTGAAATTTTAAATTTAATGTTTTAGGGATATTGTCCTAATTGTGGCGCAAATATATTCATAAAAAAATAAAAATCAAAAAAACAATATACTTACGTAGTATTATTTTCCAACAAAAGTCTTTTTCGACACATTTACCAATAAAATTTTGTCAAATTAAAATAAAATCACCTTCTAACACTCTTCTGGCCGTGCTCCAATTCCAGATTCTTCCAGTAATTTCGCTAATCTTTTTTCATAAAAATCTAACAAAAGATTGGTGATATTAAGCTCAATTTCAATTTTTCGATATTCTCCTCCTTTTTCATTTTTTGGATGCTCCCACGCCCCTATTGAAATTGGAACTGCCATAAAATCTAATTGTTGTTTTACCGTCCATGCTCTCGCAATTCCAAGTTCCATATTACTTTTCAATGTTTTGGTAATTTCCTTTTCAGTTGCCTTCTGCATAATTTCATCACCTAAAAAATGAGTAAAAGCTGTTCCTTCTGGAATGTCCAAAGAATTTTTGTAGCGGGCTCCTCGAAATGGATTTCCATCAGTATGACCTTCGAGATAAATAAAAAATTCTTCTTTGCAGCGAAGATCTTTTTCACAATACTTTGCTAAAACTTCGGTGTCTACCCAAGTAGCAATTTTTTTATAATATTCAGGATCTCCCATTTTTGCCAAATCAATATCTTGACATAAATAGGTAGAAATAATATACTTAATTCCAATATTTCCAAGCGGAGCATATTTAACTCCTGTTTCGCAAGGTTGTTTATCGCTATTCAAATCAGCACGCATAATTCCTGCGGAAGCTGGCCCGAATCGTTCTCGTTCTTCATGCGTTTCTTTTCGAGCTTGCAACACCAATTCCCAATATCTACAATCCCAAACTTTGATACGCAATCGTTTGACTCGACAAGCCAATTCTTCATCGTATTCTAAATTTTCTGCTTTTTGCAATTTATCAATATGATCTAAATATCGTTGCCCATCTTTGCATGAATTCATATGACCTTTGATTGTCCAAGATTTGACTTGAGCAATTTTATCGCAATAATATTTGGCTAAAATAAAAGACTCGGTAAGCGTATCTTCATTTGCAACGAACTCCTTCCAAAGAATATTTAAATTATCAAAATCGTCTTTTTGTCCTTCTACTTTGGCTTTAAGTTTTTCGATTTTTGATAAAGTATTCTTTTGTAATTTTGGTTTAAATTCTTTTTGGACTGCAGCAATTTTTTCAATCATCTCCTCCCCTTTTTCACAAGCATAAATAGTTCCTTCCATTGTCAATGCTCGAATGACTGCTTCCTTGGAGCAATACTCAAAACCAAATTCAATCCCGCTAGTCAAAGTATCTTTTGGCATAAATTCTTTCCAAGCTTTATTCAAGTTAGCAATGTCTCCATTGTTTTTCCCTACCTCCGTTTCTAACCAATCTATCTTTTCTGTCAAATCTTTTGCTAACGTGTGTGTATTGTTTTTTTGCAATACTTTTACCTTCTTCAACATTTCATCTCCTTTGCCACAAAGGTCTGCAGCTCCTTGCAAAACGTATGATTTCATCGAAGGAATAGAATAACATTCTACCTCTGGAATTTCCAAAGTAAAACCTGGAGATTCTCCACTTTCGGTAAACTCTTTCCATGCTTTTCCTAATTTCGGCAAGTTGATAAAAAGCGTTTTCATCATTTTTACTTCCTCTTCTAATCCTCTAATATCTGAAACCTTAAGCGAAGTTTTCTCCGCTAACTTTAATACTCTTCCTTCAAAATCACTCTTTGCCTCAGCAATCTCCGCCAAGCAATAATGTGCATGCGCTTCCATATAAAAGTATTTTGCCAAAGTTCCTTTTTCACAAACTTGCATTGCTGCATCAACTGCTTCTAACCTTGACAAACTAATATCTCTAGTTTTTAAAAACTCTTTCCATAATCTTTCTACTTCATGGTAGGCTTTTATTTTTACAGCTAGATCGTCATGTTTTTCCTTGTACCCAGCAATGCTTTTATAAGAAGCTGCTCCCATTTTTTTGACTTCAGCCATTTGAATTTCAGCATCAGGAACATCTCCACTACAAAAATGAGTGTTCGCCACCATCAAGCAGTATCTCAAATAATCAATGGGTTGATTCTTTTTAGGTTTTGGCATTTCGCTGATATTGGAAATCTTATTATTGGCTAAGAATTCTTTCCAAGTATCTTCAAAATTGACAAACTGGCTTTGCATTGGAAGGGAAAAAAATAAGACAAACGAAAGGCATAAAAAACGAGTAATTTTTAATTTCATAATTCGACTGGGTTGGATTATTTATAATTTAATGAAAAATGAATATGAAAGTGAACCTATTTTCTTTAGATAAAAAATTGATTTACGGTTTTGAAAACTTAGGTGAGTTTTGGATAGGTCGAAAGGTAAAAACAAATATAAAAAATAATTTTAATATAATTTTGAACCGTTGGACGTTTTACATTTCTCCTGCTCTAATTTTATTTACTGAGATAAACTTGTTACTCGAAGAAACGTAAAACGTTAGACGTCTAGTGTCATCAATTATGACTCCAATTATTCGGGTCGTCACTTTCATTTGGTGACAATCCTAAAATATCTCCATCAGTATTAACGCCTAGCCCAACCACAGTTCTATTCACATAATTGAAATAACTCACCAATTGATTAACTTCTAATATTTCGCCATCATCGTAACCAACACCTCGAAGTGCTTCAATATCTTTTTGGGAAATAAGGTGATGAGTTAAGGTTAGTTTTTTTGCGTATCGAAAACCCTCTAGCATTTTTTTATCAAAAGAATTTTCAAGTTGATCGCTTTCAATATTTGCTCTGATCTCGAAGTATTTCTCTTCATTATTCAACAATCGTTTTAAGCCTTGAACATGATGATCTACACAATAGCTACATTGATTTAAATGACTTACGTAAGTACCTAAACTTTCTAGATACCATTTTGGAAGTGTATTGTTAGAATTATGTAAAACGTTTTTGTACAAAGCCATATGACCGACTAAAGTGTGCGGTCGAAGGCTGTGAATTTTTAAAACATTGTCTACATTGTTATTTGGGCCGGTGACTCGTTTGTATATTTTTTTGAGTGCATCGGATGCTTCTGCAAAGTCTATAGTTTTTATCCAACTCATCGTTTATGATTTTTTTTTGCCGCAGATAGGGCTTATTTTTTATGATTAATCTGATTATCCTTTTTACGCGTTTTGGAAGATCATTTAATTTTTTATGATCCTAAAAACCTGCGGCAAAAAAATCATACAATTTCATCCAAAATATTATCATCTACCAAATTTGGTAAAGTAACTTTTAGATTAGGTGTCCTCTCCATTTCTCTTTTAATGGCAAAAATTGCTTCTTCATTTCTCGCCCAACTTCTTCGTGCAATTCCATTATTAACATCAAAGAATAACATCTTTTTTAATCGCTCTTCTGCTTCAGCGGAACCGTCAAGCAACATTCCAAATCCACCATTCATTACTTCTCCCCAACCTACTCCTCCTCCATTGTGAATCGACACCCAAGTCGCTCCTCGGAAACTATCCCCGATCACATTATGAATCGCCATATCCGCCGTGAATTTGGAGCCATCATATATATTACTCGTCTCTCGATAAGGCGAATCTGTTCCACTTACATCATGATGATCTCGTCCCAAAACTATAGGAGCGGAAATTTCTCCATTATTAATTGCCTCATTAAATGCTTGAGCAATCTTCACTCGACCTTCTGCATCTGCATATAAAATTCGAGCTTGCGAACCTACCACTAATTTATTTTTCTTCGCATCTTGAATCCACTTAATATTGTCTTGCATTTGCTGTTGAATCTCTTCTGGAGCAGTTGCTTTTATTTTCACCATAACCGTTTCGGCAATCTTATCTGTTTTATCCAAATCAGCTTCTTTGCCAGAAGTACAAACCCAACGGAATGGCCCAAAGCCATAATCAAAACACATTGGCCCCAAAATATCCTGAACGTAAGAAGGGTATTTAAAATCAATGTTATTTTCAGCCATCACTTCTGCTCCTGCTCGAGATGACTCTAACAAAAAGGCATTTCCATAATCGAAAAAGTAAGTTCCTTTTGCCGTATGTAGATTAACAGCTTCGGCATGTCTTCGAAGTGATTCTTGCACTTTAGTTTTGAAATTTGCTGGA
Source organism: uncultured Saprospiraceae bacterium (assembly GCA_937981555.1). GTDB lineage: Bacteria > Bacteroidota > Bacteroidia > Chitinophagales > Saprospiraceae > CAJQQY01. The sequence goes on along the minus strand of CALJOK010000069.1, from coordinate 12,774 downwards.
TCAGTTCGAAGCATTTGATTGGACTCATCGAAAGTCAAACCAACTGGATAATATCCTCCTGACCAAGGATTATGCAAAGACGTCTGATCAGAACCGAGGTGTACAAAAATGTTGTTTTTATAAAACTGTTCCCATACATCAACGATATTTCCGACATAAGCAATCGACACCACTTCTTCCTTTTCTTGAGCAATTCTTACTCGCTCCACTAATTCATCCAAATCAAAAATCAAAATATCTACCCAACCTTGATCATGTCTTTTAACTGCAGCTTTTTCATTAACCTCGGCACAAACCGTAACACAACCTGCAATATTTCCAGCCTTTGGTTGAGCTCCAGACATGCCTCCAAGACCTGCCGTAAGAAAAATCTTCCCATTGGTCGTTTCTCCTTTTTGTAATTTTTTTCGGAAGGCATTCATGACGGTAATAGCAGTTCCATGAACAATTCCTTGCGGTCCAATATACATGTAAGAGCCAGCTGTCATTTGTCCATATTGGGTGACGCCAAGTGCGTTATATTTTTCCAAATCATCTGGTTTAGAATAATTCGGAATCATCATTCCATTGGTTACCACTACTCTTGGTGCATCTTTGGAGGAGGGAAAAAGTCCCATCGGATGTCCAGAATACATATGTAAAGTTTGTTCCTCTGTCATTTCTGCAAGGTACTGCATCGTCAAAAGATACTGTCCCCAATTTTGAAAAACAGCTCCATTCCCTCCGTAGGTAATCAATTCATTTGGATGCTGCGCCACATTTGGATCCAAGTTGTTTTGAATCATCAACATGATAGAAGCAGCTTGTTGAGATTGTGAGGGATACTCAGAGATTGGTCGAGCATACATCTCATACTTTGGTTGAAAACGATACATGTATATGCGTCCGAAATCATTTAACTCTGTCGCAAATTCTGTTGCTAAAGTTGAATGCCAATCCTTTGGGAAATACCTCAACGCATTTTTTATCGCTAATTTCTTTTCTTCTTTTGATAAAATATCCTTCCGCTTTGGAGCACTATTCGCATTCCTAGGATATGGGTTTACTGGAGGGAATTCAGAGGGAATTCCTTGCTTGATTTGATTTTGGAAATCTATCATTGTATCTATCATTTTTCTTTTTTTTGAAGTGGTTTAAATCTCAACAAATAACTTTACATGAAGTTGAGGATTTAATACTTTTCAAAAATATTTTCAAATTCACTTTTTACTGATCGACTTATTTTTTGAGTAATCGCAATCAAGTTTTTGCTTTCAATTAGTTTTGCTGCTTTTTCGATGTCTTTTGAAAAAATACGATCTTCTAAGGCATGAGTAATATTTTTACGAATTTCAGAATGTACTTGTTCTAGAATTTTACTCGACTTTAACGGTCTTTGAAAATCCATGGCCTGTGCAGCACACAACATTTCAATAGCTAAAATATTCACTAAATTATTGCAAACTCTCAATGCTTTCCTTCCTCCTATCGACCCCATGCTCACATGATCTTCTTGCCCTAACGAAGTAGGTATACTATCCGCACTTGCAGGAAAGCAAAGTCCTTTATTCTCACTCACCAATGCTGCTCCTGTATATTGTAAAATCATAAAACCAGAATTCACTCCAGTATCACGCATCAATAATTTTGGGGCATCACCATATTTTCCTTCCAAAGAAAGGTAAGAACGTCGATCTGAAATATTACCTAATTCTGCTGCTGCTAAGCAAGCATAATCCAAAGGTAAAGCCAAAGGTTGTCCATGAAAATTACCACCACTAATCGTAAAGTCTTTTGAAAAAACAATAGGATTATCCGTTACAGAATTAATTTCAATTTCGACACATTCTTTGAGGTGCAACCATGCATTTCGAGAGGCTCCATGAACTTGTGGAATACAACGCATAGAGTACGGATCTTGTACTCGATCACAATCTTTATGCGACTTTAATATTTGTGATCCTTTTAAGAAATGATACACTCTTTTAGCGACATGAATATTCCCTTTATAGGGTCTGATCGCATGTAACTGTTGCAAAAATGGAGAAGCTGATCCTTTTAATCCTTCGATCATCAAAGCTGCAATTACATCTGCATGTGCTAAACAAGTATGCAATTTTTCTACCACCATCACAGCATGTGCAGCAATAAATTGAGTCCCATTGATTAAAGCTAAACCTGCTTTTGGTCCAAGTTCTAAAGGTTGGAGTTTTAGTTTTTTATAGACATTAGAAGTATTTGTAATCTTATTGTTATAAAATACTTTTCCTTCTCCTATTAATGGTAGAAACAAATGTGACAGAGGCGCTAAATCACCTGAAGCACCAACAGACCCTTGTTCAGGAACAACTGGAATTATATCATTTTCTATCAATAAAATAATGCGATCTAAAACCTCTGGCGCAATTCCAGAAAAACCTTGAGACAAGGCATGAACTTTTAGAATCAACATTATTTTCGAAATATCTTTTGTGACAGGCTCCCCTACTCCGACACTATGACTGAGTAAAATATTTCGCTGCAATTGTTTTGTTTTTTCCTTCGAAATTTTGGTATCACATAATGGGCCAAAACCAGTATTTATACCATAAACTGCTGGTTCGGCGTTGGCAATTGCCAATACTTCATCGTAGCATCTTTGGATATTTTTCCGAGTTGAGGTGGCTATTATTGCTGGTAATTCTCCATGAAGGATTTGCAGGGCTTTGCCTGTAGTTAAATTATCTTTTCCGTAGTTGAACATTGGTTAGGTTTTATTTTTGGCAAATTTAAAATTTTGTTTCAATAGTACATAAGCACATCTTCAAAATGTTACTTTTGCTAAAACTATTTGTCTAAATTAAAGTATAACAAAAAGTTATATCTAGAAAAACTGAAAGTACTAAAACAATTATTATAAACCTTTATTTAATATTAAAAAAAGAACAACATTATGTTAGACAAAATTATGGAACAGTTAGGCGGCGGAGTTGCTGAACAAATTGCAGGAAAAGCTGGTGTATCTCTTGATCAGGCAAAAGGAATGTTACCATTTGCACAAGAAAGTCTTCAAGAAGGATTAATGTCTCAGGTGACTGGAGGAAATGTAAGTGGATTATTGGGAATGTTTCAAGGCGCTTCTGCCGGCGGTGGAGGATTGATGGATAATCCTATCTTCGGAAGCATCAAAGGTATGTTTATGAAAAAAGTAATGACCAATATGGGACTTCCTGAATCAGTTGCGGGATTAGCTGCTGGAACTGGATTGTCAAGTTTGATTGGCGGACTTGCTGGAAAAATGCAATCAGATGGAGATACTAACGATATCGATGCAGGAAGCTTAATGAATGTACTTGGAGTAGGTGGCGATTCAGGTGGAATGCTTGGAAAAGCTGCTGGAATGTTAGGAGGATTGACTGGTGGAGGAAGTGACTCTGCAATGGATTCTGCAAAAGATTTGCTTGGTGGTTTGATGGGCGGCGGAGACGATAAAAAAGAAGAAGGTGATTCTCCAATAGATGCTGCTAAAGATCTATTAGGTGGAATTTTTGGAAAATAGTTTTATTTCCAAACTGATTTAAAAATGCGAGAGTATTGTTTCTAACAATACTTTCGCATTTTTTTTATGTTATTAAAAAAAAAACGCATAAATTCTTGTGGATAATTATTAAGCAGGTAATCAATTTAAATTATTGGATACCTTAAGCGATATTTTTATTTAAAAAAGCATAAATTAGTCGAATGGAAGATTCAGAAAAATATTATAAAGCGAAACAAAGAGTAAAAAGGAAAAAAGGATTCTATATTCACCTCACTATTTATATGATTATCAACCTCATATTTCTTTTTATAAGTTATATGGATGGTCAAGGATTTCAATGGTTATACATTTGTTTATTTTGGGCTGTCGGATTAATCCCCCATTATTTTGGCGTCTTTGGATTTCCAGGAAAAGAAAAAGTATTAAGCAATGAATGGGAAGAACGAGAAATTCAAAGAGAGTTAGATAAAATGGAGCATAACCAATCCCCTCTAGACTATGAAGAGGAGGAAGGTTTAGAGTTAAAAGAATTGAACAAACAATCTAGAGAATGGGATGACAAGGATTTAGTATAAAGAATACTTCTCTAAAGAAGAATATTCATATTACTTCATCTTCGTTTCAATCGCTCCTTTTTTCATCGTCAAAACCACTTCTTTAATTTTCTTTTTTGATGAATAAAAATCAAAACAAGCATCTTCCAAATATTCGAGCAAAGCATATTTCAATCCTCTGGCTCCAGTCTCTCGGATGAACGCATCTTCCACTACTTTATCAATTACCTTTTCATCAATTTTGAGTTTTGCTCCTTCCAATTCAAATTCCTTGGCGTATTGTTCAATCGTATTTTTTGACAAAATCATTTTCAATTCCTTTTTTCCCAAGGCATGAAAAGGAACGATTCTCGAAAATCGTCCAATCAATTCTGGCATCATTCCATATCGTTCAAAATAAGAAACTTTGTCTACATCATCTCGATTATAAGAAACAGCCACTTTGTTTGGTTCTTCATAATCTTCAATATTTTTTCCAAAACCAATTTGCTTTTTTGACGCATTCACAATTTGTCGAAAACCTGAAAAAGCACCGCTGGCCAAAAATGTAACATGTTCCGTTTTAAATGCTTTTCGATCAGCATAAGAAGAATGAGTCACGCTTGTTGGCACATCTAACTCAGCACCTTCGAGCATTTTTAGTAATTCTTTTTGGACTCCAAGTCCACCTACATCCTTTGTCGTACCTGCACCTGCAAAGACTGCATTATTTTTTCCTGTTGAAATTTTATCGAACTCGTCGATGCAAACAATCCCAATTTGAGCAATCAATGGATCTTGTGCTGCTTGAATTAATCGAGTTAAAATTGCTACAGGATCAGTTCCTACATATCCAGTTTCGGAGTAAGAAGTGATGTCAATAATGACGGTTGGTAATTTTAAGATTTGGTTAAAAAGCGTTTCTATCAAGAAAGTTTTGCCACATCCAGTTGGACCGATAAGTAGGTAATTTTCTTTGGTGGGCAACAATCGTTTGTCGATACCATCCATGAAAATTTTGCGCAACCGATTGACATGTCGGAATGCCAAAAGACTAACTGCTTTTTTAGCATTGTCTTGACCGATGTATCCAAATTTTGAAATTTCTTTAAAAAGTTGTGCTGGTGAGCTAGAAGGAATTTGACTTAAGTAATCTGCAATGTATTCCTTATCTTCTGGGTTTTCCTTTGAGGAAAAATTCATATTTTAATGTTTGTTGTTTAGTTATTACGGTATTTGTTATTGGAGTACACTTAAGCAAAGTAATAACAAATAACCAAATCAAAGTGGAAAGGTCCGAGCCGCTTTTCTCAATAATCCTTTTACTACATCTGGACCATATTCACTTGGAAATCCAGATTGAGAGCCATCATATTTCCATTGGATCCTCCCCCGTTTTTTTTCGTAGGCATAAAGAACTGTGGAAATTTTATTATTCATTCCTGAAAAAGTTACTTCCTTTTCTTTATCCAAATTCAACTTGTTTTTATATTGGTAAACACTTCCAAAAATGACTGCATCCACTTTCAATATTTTAGCTAATTCTTTTTTGGGAGTATTAAAAATCTTTTTGGGATCCATCCCTTTTTTCTTAAAAATGTTATTCGTGTCATTGACATCTTGGAATTTCACTTTACGGGAAGACTTTGCTAATTCACGAGTAATGTATCGAAATAAATCTCTTTGCATGACAATGCTTTTCCTCCGTTCTGCATTTTCAAGCATAGAAATAGTAACGCCTTCCGGCAAATTCTTTACACTCGTATGAATTTCAAATGGTAGAATTGCCAATGTCTTATAATGAAATTTTTTACTGGTATAATTCGAACCAGTAAAAGCTTGATTACAGGTACAAAACAAGATAGGTAAACTGAGCAGTAGAATTAGGTTTTTCATATCGATTTTTTTATGACAATAAAACATAAAAAAAGAGGAAGTGTTCGATAATATTCGAACTTTGGGTGTCTTACGATTTTACGTATTTTTTTTAAACATGTTCAAGATAAGAATTTTCTATTTTTTTTAAGGGAAAAAGGAAAGTAGTTATTTGTGATGTCTTGTATTTTGCTAAAATGTAATGTATTATTTATTTAATACCTACTACGTAGTGATCTGCTGAAGCAGAAGACTACTTGCAATTAATAAGTTGGAATACTCGAATCTATCTCTTTTGAATATTCCAAAATTCCTCCTTTTAAATTATATAAATTATCAAAGTCTCCTAAATTCTGTAAATCACGAATCGCATCAGCACTCCTTTTCCCACTACGACAATGAACAATCACTTTTTTGTTGGTAGAAATTTTATCTAAACTCTGCGCCAATTCAGTTTGAGGAATAAGTTCACCTCCGAGGTTGGCAATTTCATATTCATAAGGTTGCCGGACATCTATTAATTGAAAATCAACACCGTCCTCTTTCCATTTTTTTAAATCATGAACCGTCACTTCTTTAATTTTATCTTCTTCAATTTCGATTCCTATCCCACAAAATTCTTCGTAATTAATCAATTTTGTAATTTGAGTTTTTGAATTTTTTCTCACTTTTAAAACTCGAGTCGTAAAACTCGCCGCATCAAATAAAAATAAACGCCCATTCAAAGGTTCGCCAACTCCTGTAATTACTTTGATGACCTCACTAGCTTGCATACTCCCAATAATACCAGGAAGCACTCCCAAGACCCCGCCTTCCGCACAACTCGGAACCATACCTGGAGGTGGTGGCTCGGGAAATAAATCTCGATAATTGGCTCCTCGCGTCCCATCTTCATTTAAAAAATTGAAAACAGAAACCTGTCCTTCAAATCTAAAAATACTAGCATACACATTTACTTTTCCTGCCAAGACACAAGCATCATTGACTAAATATCGAGTTGGAAAATTATCTGTTCCATCTGCCACCACATCGTAATCTTTAATAATCTCCAACGCATTATCTTTTGTAAAAGCATTGTTATAAACGGTAAATTTTACGTGAGGATTTAATTTTTCTAATCTAATTTTGGCAGTTTTTGCTTTTGATTTTCCAATATCATCTACAGTAAATAAAACTTGTCTTTGCAAATTACTATCATCCACCACATCAAAATCCACAATTCCAATATGCCCGACTCCAGCTGCTGTCAAATACAACAGCATTGGACTTCCAAGTCCTCCCGAGCCAACTACCAAAACTTTAGCAGCTTTCAATTTTTTCTGTGCAGCTAAATTAAATTCAGGAATCGCAATGTGTCGACTATACCTTGCTAGTTCTTCCGGACTTAATTTTATCGAATCACTCATTAATTTTTTTTCAAAAATAGCTTTTTTTAAATAAAAACCACAGGCTAGTAGAAGTCCGTTTATTGCAAAAAAAAACCTTCCCAAGAAATCTTGGAAAGGCTGAATTATAATTTGTTGTAGCAAAAAAGGGATTATTTGCTGCGGATTTAAGAATTTAAATTCCACAGTCTTTTAAAAATTGATATGTAATAAAGTGAGATCAAAATCTTTTTGTTATTCAAATTTACTAGGTAAAATTTTAAGTGTCAATTAGTTGAAGAATATTAACACTACAAATTCCAAAATTACCATTTATGTGTTAGGTGACACATATTATTTTTTACAATAAAAATAAAAAAAGGACATAAATCACTCTTTTCCAATAGATTAACTTTACTTTTTTAAATGCTCCGTATTATTTTTTTCCAAAACGACAAAACCATTCGAACTATGTTCCACCAAATATAAACCAGTATTGGAATGAGGATAATTTTCCATTTCACTCAAATCTTTTTGTTCCAAAAGGCAAATTAGACAACGCATCGCTCGGCCATGAATACAAACTAAAATGTTCTTTTCACTCCGAGTAGGCAAATGGTCGATAAATTTTTGTAATCGTTCAGCCATCTCATTAATACTTTCGCCACCTTCAATTCGTTCATCAAAATTCCCACTTAGCACTACTCTATCGTAATCTTTTTTCATGTCTACATTTCCAGCTTTTCCTTCATGGACTCCCCAATTCATTTCTACGATTTCATGAAATTGTTCCCAAGGCAAACCACTTTCGATAAATGGTTGAACAGTTTGATGGGTTCGTTTTAAGGTAGAAGTCAAAACTACTTCGAAAGCATGCTCTTTATATTTTTCAAAAAATAGTTGTCCTTGTTCTCGACCTCTATCATTCAAATCAGAATCAACGCCTGAACCTTGAATGATTCGGAGTTTGTTATATTCAGTTTGTCCGTGACGGATGATGTGGATTGTTTTTTTCATTTAGAAATAATATTTGTGATGACAGAATTTGGATTCCAATTGTGAAAATTTTCCTTTTCTATTTTGTTTTCACATTTGATTCTTAAGCTGTAAATCAATTTTCTTTCAAGATTTGAAATGGTTCCTAAACTCAAAATTTCTCTCTTAAACATATCTTCATCTTTTTCAAAAACTATAAAATCTCCAACATCAAAATTCCCTTCTAAAAGAGAACCGACAAAACATATCTTTTTAGAAATTAAAAGAGTCTCTACAACTTCAAATTGTGCAATTGAGTTTTCCATTATTTTATTTAACAAAAAAACGGTTTACTGAATCATCAGCAAACCGTTTTTTCAAAAATTATATTTTTCAAAAAAGCTTATGCTTTCTCATTTGCTTTTTTGTGGTCTGCTAAAAATTTCGCCAAACCAATATCCGTCAATGGGTGATACAATAATCCCAAAATTGCTTTCAATGGGCAAGTCACCACATCAGCACCTGACTCAGCTGCATCTACGATATGTTTTGAATTTCGAATTGAGGCTGCTAAAATTTCTGTATCAAAAGATTGAATCGCATAAATTTCAGCTATCTGATGAATCAATTCAATTCCATCCCAAGAGGTATCATCAATTCTTCCGATGAATGGAGACAAATAAGTTGCTCCTGCTTTTGCTGCCAAAATCGCTTGTCCAGCAGAAAAAACTAATGTACAATTTGTACGAATATCATTTTCTGTAAACCAGCTAATCGCTTTTACACCATCTCTTATCATAGGCACCTTTACCACAATGTTTGGAGCCAAGTCAGCCAAAATTTGACCTTCTCGAATGATCCCTTCAAAGTCAGTAGAAATTACTTCAGCACTTACATCACCATCTGTCAATTCACAAATTGCTTTATAATGTTTCATCACATTATCTGTTCCTGTGATGCCTTCTTTTGCCATCAATGATGGGTTAGTCGTTACGCCATCCAAAATACCAAAGTCTTTTGCTTCTTTGATTTCGTCCAAATTAGCTGTGTCAATAAAAAATCTCATTTGAATATTTTTTTAAAAGATTAAAGATATGGTTTGAATATAAATATATAATGGTAGGAAGAAGTATCAAAAAAAAAGAGGTGAGAAACCATACCGCTCCGCTCAACCATCTACCCTTGCTGCGTTTCCACCCTGGGGGAGTTCGACAGGAGCTGGACGAATGGCTCTCACCAGTCGCAAATGTAAATTTATTGATTGGAAACTGCCAACTTTTTAAGTGTTTTTTTTCAAAAAAAATGAGATTAATTTTCGAAAAAAAAGAAGGCAAATTTTAAGTCGATTAAAAATTGAAAAATCAACTTTTTATTTCGGAAAAAACCTTATCTGCCATTTTTTTTGAAAAAAAATTTAGAAGCAATTATTTTTTTCTTATTTTAGTCGCATCAAATTTTACAAAAATAAATCATATAAATATGGCAAAGTCAAAAAAACAACAACGTATCGCCGCTAGAGAGAAAAAAGAGGAACGGAAACTTATTCAAATCGTGGCAATAGCTACTGTAGTTATAGTAGCTTTATCTTATTACTTTTTTATGAGTTAGATTTTTAAATATTAAAAAATGGAAAAGGTTAAACGAGAGATTCTCATTTAACCTTTTTTGATTTTCATTAAAACTCCACCAACTGATAATCTTCCTCCGCCTTCAAAAAACCTTTCCCACCAGTTACTGTGTATTTCTTATTTTGTAAAAATATATGATTCGAAGGCAGTTTTTCAAAAAAGGGAGCAGACACCGCAGCAAAAGCATTTTGATCCTTGGAGGTCATTGAAACCATTTTGATAGAATCAACTGCAACTGGTTTTACATTTAATTCTTGCAAATAGACTTTCATATTTTTTTGATAAAAAACGGAATCGGAATCTAAATGGTAGAGCTCCGTAATTTTTAGATTTGCTCCTGCCCTTCCAACACCTTGAGTCTTTAATTCTTGGAAAACTTGTTTAGGAAAATTTCTTTGACTTTCCATCAATGGATTTACTTGCAACCAAAATAGCCATGTAAACATCAAACCACTCACCGCCATTCCTCCAGTCACCAAAGAATTTTTATGCATAAATAATCCTAATACCGCAGCCATACTTCCAAACCAATATAAAATACTTACGCCAAAAACAGAACGATATCCTGCTCCTTGGAAATTCATAAACCCTCCCAACAAAAGCGCGAATAAACCAAAGAAGGTAAAAAACATATTGATTAAGGTGAAGCCTTTCACCAATCGTCGGTAAGGATAATTTTTATCAAAATAGGCAATCAAATTTTTAGCAATCAAAAATGAAAATGCTGCAACGATAATCATTGACTGACTGAAAATAGCAAACAAAATCCAACCTAGATTGATAATGGCCAATTCTTCTTTCTTCCTTAATTTTTGAATCATATCCCAAAGTGAGGCAGGTAAAAATCCAAACCAAGGTAAAACTGCTAACAATGCAATTACAAAAAAATATTTAAAATAATCTGAACCTATTCCCATTAAGAAATGCGGCATTTCCAAACTAAGAAATCCAAAATACCAAAGTGGTAAATAAACGATCGCGAGGAGTGGTAGTAAAACTAATCCTTTTAGATTTTCACCTTTTGGATGAATAATTTGCAAATAGCCCCATAATCCTAAACTCCAAATAAACATACTCAACGGATGAATCATCGCTCCCAGCACTACAAAAAACCAAACACCCCATTTCCATTTTCCAATCGGTTGCTTCAAATACAAAATCATAAAAACAAAACTCATCAATTGTGCTCCAAAAAGCCAAACGTCACCGGTAGCAAATTTGGATAAATTGACTGGCAAAAAGGAACTGCCTAAAACCAACAAAGTCACGACTGTAGTCTTCAGTCCAAATATCTTTTTCCCAAAAAAATAAAACCCTAAAAAGGTCATCAATAAAACTAAAACATTTGGCAAACGTAATCCGAACTCATTGAATCTCAATGATTTATAAATAATCGAATCCACCCAAACTGGCAATAATGCCTTAGCATCTGGATTCAATTCTCCTTTTCCTAACAATGTCTGCACGTCAAGGAGAAAGTCAGATTCTACTTCATTTAGAATCGTGGAATACTCATTCATGATAAGCATATTTATCACAAATACGAATGCTGAAATGAAGAGGAAAAATTTATATTTTTTAGTGAAAACCATATTTGTTTTTTATGAAATGCGAAACTAAGGATTTGTATTTAGATTATTTTTTAAATTGCAGAAAAAAACAATGGATTATTCTACTCTTAAAAAATTAGTTGCAATTGACTCCCCTTCTGGCTACTCTGAAGAAGCTTCTCGATATATCTTCAAACTCTTAAAAAGTTATGGCTGGAAACCTGAACGAACCAACAAAGGTGCCGTCAAATGTTCTTTTGGAAAAAATCCAACTTTAGCAATTGCTGCTCATGTGGATACTTTAGGTGGTGTAGTTTCTGCGATATTACCAAATGGAAATTTACGGTTTTCGAAAGTCGGCGGCATTCAGTTAAATGGTTATGAAGGAGCATATTGTCGCATCAAAACTTTGGATGGAAAAACTTATACAGGTACACTCCTATTCGACAATCCCGCAGCGCATGTCAATCCAGATTTGAATTCTAAAACTCGGACACTTTATAATATGCATATTCGATTGGATGAATTAGTCGAGTCTAAAAAAGATACGGAGAAGTTGGGTATCCAAGTGGGTGATTTTGTTTGCTTTGAAACGAACTATGAAGAAACCAAAAGTGGTTTTATCAAATCAAGATATATGGATAACAAGGCAGGATGTTTTGTTCTTTTTGAAATTGCGAAAAGGATGAAAGAAATGAAAAAAACAGCTCCTGTTGAAATCTTCTTTTCCAATTATGAAGAAGTTGGACATGGCGGAACGGTTGGGTATTCTGACTCCGTAAAAGAATTGTTAGTCATCGACATGGGGGTGGTTGGTGATGGTTGTACAGGAAAAGAAACGGCTTGCTCCATTTGTGCGAAAGACTCTTCTGGCCCTTATGATTTTGAGATGAGAAAAAAACTAACAAAGCTCGCGAGAAAAAATAAAATTCCTCATGAGGTGGATGTTTATCCATTTTATGGAAGTGATGGTTCAGCTGCGTTGCGTGCAGGAAATGATTTTAGAGTTGGTTTGATTGGCCCTGGGGTTTCAGCTTCACATGGAGTAGAACGAACGCATAGAAAAGGAATTGAGGCAACGGTGGATTTGTGTATGGAATATATTTTAAAATAAATTTCAAAAAAAAACACTCAGAGATCACAATAAATCTGTATCCTCTGAGTGTGTTTTTTGAAAATTATTTATTTACTCCTAATCACATCTAATTCATTAAAGGTTATTCTAAATAGAATTTTAAATTTTGCGCGCATGCGTGATACACTAAATTTTGAAAACATAAAATAAATCACCATAATGTTGGATGAATTATTTCAAAGTAAGAAAACGGCCGAGTCAATTTCTAAGCGTAA
>CALJOK010000068.1 GCA_937981555.1 uncultured Saprospiraceae bacterium | reverse complement strand
TTTGACGATTTATCGGTATTGGATGTGAAAGATTTGAATTATATTTTTAGAGATAATAATGAGTGGTTAGGATTAACGGAGTTTCCGACTACTTTGGTTGGACCAAAAGAAGGGGAGGAGTCAATTGCCAAAATGAGTCGGACCGAGAAAAGGTATTTTGCGAGGGAAAAACCCATTTTAAGATATTTCTATCGCACTCCTGCGAATTTTTACGAAGCACACACCAAACATTTTCACCTCAAAATTAATCCGATGATTGATTTTAAAATGGGGCAAGATTCGGAAGATCCAGAGCTGGTTTTTTTGAATCGAAGAGGCATTGAAGTGCGCGGTGGAATAGATGATCGAATCTTTTTTTATTCAAATATTGTAGAGTCGCAAGCGAGGTTTCCAAGTTATGTCAATCGAAGGGTGCAACAAGATCGAGCAGTTCCTGGTCAAGGTTTATTTAAAAATTATAAGAGTACTGTTTTTAATATTACGAACGGGTATGATTATTTGAATTCCGAAAGCTATTTAGGCTTTAATGTGACGAAACATGTGGGAGTTCAATTAGGATATGGAAAAAACAAAATAGGGGAGGGAGAACGGTCCTTGTTGCTTTCGGATTTTGCCAATAATTATTTGTATTTGAAATTGAATACTCGGGTTTGGAAATTTCATTATCAAAATATTTTTGCGGAGTTATCGGCTGTTTCCAATAGAGATATTATTGGGAATAATTTGGTTCCAAAAAAATATATGGCGGCTCACTATCTTAATTTTAACATTACAAAAAACATGACCTTTGGATTTTTTGAAGCGGTGATGTTTAATCGAAATAATAATTTTGAATTTCAATATTTGAATCCATTGATTTTTTATCGGACGGTCGAAGGAGCGATTGGAAGTCCTGACAATGTTTTGATAGGAGCAAATGGAAAGTGGAATTTATTTAAGCGATTTCAATTATATGGTCAAGTGATGTTAGATGAGTTAAAATTTAACGAATTATTTGTGGAACGGCGAGGTTGGTGGGCCAATAAAGTGGCTTTACAAGCAGGATTAAAATATATAGATGTATTTGGGATTGATCATTTGGATGCGCAAGTTGAATATAATATTGCGAGACCTTACACCTATACACATCGAGATAGTGCAGCGAGTTATGCCCATTTTAACCAGCCGTTAGCGCATCCTTTGGGTGCCAATTTTAAAGAAGCAATTCTAAAATTGCGGTATCAACCATTTCATAAATTAGTCTTTGATGGACGAGTTATAACGATGAATTATGGTGAGGATACCGCTACTGAAAATTGGGGAAAAAGTGTCTTGTACTCGTACGATTCAAGAGTGCAAGATTTTGGCAATGAAATCGGGCAAGGTGTCGGAACGAATACGATCATCATAGGCCTTGATGCGAGTTACCAAATCTATCATAATATGTATATCGATGCTCATTTCTTTTATCGGAAAATGGATAGTGAAAATGATGCACTTGACAATACGACTAATTATATCGGAGGTGGTTTTAGAATGAATATTGGAAAGACTCGGATGGATTTTTAATCAAAAGCACTGCCCAATGCTTTGCATTGGGGGCAAAAACTGCGAAGATTTTACCATATAGGCACATAGAAAACATAGGAGGCATAGTATGTTTTCTATGAGATGAAATTATACTTTTGGGAATATTCTCTTTAAGTATTGGTGAAATTGCTTTTTCGATTCTTGTCAACTTGCTGGGGAGCAGTTCAATACATCTAATTTTTCATTCATGTGAAAAAACACTTTACTCACCTTAAAAAACCCATAGTTTAAATTTTTTATATTTGAAAAACGGAACCGACTGTTTAGGTTTGAGGAACATTTTCAATTTAAGGTATGTGGTTTAAAGATTTTTATTTTAAAAAGCGGCGGTATATTTTTGTCTATGGCCTGATTTGGTTTGTGGGGATCTTCTTTATTGGGCAACGGCAGGCGGATCGAAGTTTATTGGAAACGTTGCAATGGATATTGATGGTGATGATTGTGGATGCACCGGTGGTATTTTTTATGGCATTTTATGTTTTTCCTAAATTTTTTACCCCCAAAAAGATAGTACAATTTGTCGTTTTAGTGGCGATAGGAAATTTGATGACCGTCTTTGTTTATTATGGATTAAATGAATTTTTTGGCGTTGGAAAATTTGGTTTTCCAAGTGTAGAAAAAGGTTGGGCCGCTATTTTATTTCAGGTTCAGCAACAAACATTTACCGAAATGTTCCATACTATTTTTATTGCCTCACTTTTGATAGGCGTTCAATATTACGATTTTAAAAGAAAATATTTAGAGTTGGAAAATGAAAAAGCGCAAGCAGAATTACAATTGCTAAAAGCGCAAATCAATCCTCATTTTTTGTTTAATAATTTAAATGTGTTGTCTTCTTTGATCAAAAAAGATACGGATGCGGCGGATGAATTTATCACTCGTTTTTCCAAATTATATCGGTATTTGTTGAAGAGTAAAAATAAAGATTTTGTGAGTCTTTCGGAAGAGTTAGAATTTTTGAATGATTATGTTTTTTTGTTAAAAAAACGATTTGGCGATGCTTATCAAATCAAGCAAAAATTAGCAGTAGGGGAGGAGTTTCAATATTCAATTTTACCCGCTTCTTTACAAGGCTTGATTGAAAATGCGGTTAAGCATAATGAAGGATTTCATGCGGCGCCGTTAAAAATTGAAATGACTATAGAAGGAGATTTTTTGGTGGTTAAAAATGAGATACGACCAAAATTTGATCCAGTAGAATCGATTGGAAGTGGCTTGAAAAATTTGAATTTGCGGTATCAAATGTTGACCAATACTTCGATTAAAATTTTAAAAGAAGATGGGAATTTTGAAGTTCGAATTCCATTAATAAAACCCCTATCAGCATGAAAATCCTCCTCATAGAAGACGAAATTTTAGCAGCTGAAAAATTGGCGAATTTTATTAAAAAGTATGATTCGAAAATTGAAATTTTAGCGACACTTGATAGTGTCCGAGGATGCATCCATTGGTTTGAAAAAAACGATATGCCAGACCTGATTTTTTCAGATATAGAATTATTAGATGGGAATGTTTTTTCTTTTTTTCAACATAAAAAGATCACTTGCCCGATCATTTTTGCGACAGCATACGATGATTTTTTGATGAAGGCATTTAATGAAAATGGGATTGCCTATTTGCTTAAGCCTTTTGATTATGAACAATTTCAGCAGGCGATGGAAAAGTATGAGGAATTAAAAAACAATTTTGAAAACTTTGATGATGTTTTAATAGATCAAATCAAAACCTCTTTTTCTCGTAATGAAAATGATTTTAAAAAACGTTTTGCGGTAAAAACAACCAAAGGAATTTTTATTATCAATGTGGATGAAATTACGTTTATTCGAGCAGAAGAGGGGTTGGTTTTTTGTACCACTAAAAAACAGAAAAAATTTACGTTAAATCACTCTTTAAATGAACTTGAACAATTATTGAATCCAGCTGTTTTTTTCAGATTAAATCGAAGTGAGATAGTTAATGTCAATTTTATTGAAAAACTAGAAAACTATTTTAATGATCGATTGAGTGTTAGTTTGAGGAATTTTGAAGAAAAATTGATTTCAAGTGCGAGTCGAACAGCTGCCTTGCGTCGTTGGATTGATCAGTAAGAATGATGTTTACTGGTCGGGAAAAAGGTGAAAACAGGTCAATTTAGAAGGACTAAATAAACGGTTTTGCGCACTTTTATTACTCAAACTTCTTATTTTTGCATTTTTAAAAATCAGAAGAACTTGATATATGAAAAATATACATGAAATAGCGAAGGAAAGAATTCTTGTATTAGATGGTGCGATGGGTACCATGATTCAAGAATATCAACTGGAAGAGAAAGATTATCGAGGCGAACGCTTCGCTGATTTTCACTTAGATGTCAAAGGAAATAATGATCTCCTTTCGATTACTCGACCAGATGTGATTGAAGCCATTCATAAAGCTTATTTAGAAGCAGGTTCGGATATCATAGAGACGAATACCTTTAGTTCCACATCGATTGCTCAGGCGGATTATGAAATGGAGGATTTAGCTTACGAGATGAATGTAGAATCTGCCAAAGCAGCTAGACGAGCAGCAGATTTTTATACGGAAAAAACGCCTGAGAAACCCCGTTTTGTCGCAGGAGCTTTTGGTCCAACCAATCGAACGGCATCATTGTCACCCGATGTAAATAATCCAGGATATCGAGCGGTAACTTTTGACCAATTGAAAGATGCCTATTACGAGCAAGCGAGAGGTTTGATGGATGGGGGAGTGGATCTACTTTTAGTAGAAACGATCTTTGATACCTTGAATGCGAAAGCGGCACTTTATGCGATAGATCAAATATTTGATGAAAGAGGGGAGCAATTGCCGATTATGATTTCGGGAACAATTACCGATGCGAGTGGGCGAACGCTTTCAGGGCAAACAGCGGAGGCGTTTTGGATTTCCGTCAATCATTTAGATTTGTTTAGTGTTGGATTTAATTGTGCTTTGGGCGCACCTGAGATGCGACCACATATTCAAACCCTTTCGACGATAGCGAACTGTTTGGTGAGTGCGTATCCGAATGCTGGTTTGCCGAATGAATTTGGAGAATATGATCAGAGTGCAGAAGAAATGCAAGGATATATTCGTGACTTTGCGACCAGTAATTTTGTCAATATAATAGGAGGATGTTGTGGAACGACGCCCGAGCATATCAATGCGATGGCGGAGGGTGTCAAAGGAATAGCACCCAGAGAAATTCCGACGCTTACGGGGTATACACAATTGAGTGGATTAGAACCATTAACGATTCGTCCCGAGACCAATTTTGTTAATATTGGAGAAAGAACCAATGTAACAGGTTCTCGGAAATTTGCTCGATTGATTAAGTCTGGTGATTATGCAGAAGCCTTAAGTGTAGCGCAGCAGCAAGTCGAAGGAGGAGCGCAGGTGATCGATGTCAATATGGATGAAGGGTTGTTGGATTCGAAGGAAGCGATGGTGACTTTCCTGAATTTAATTGCTTCAGAACCAGATATTTCGAAGTTGCCGATCATGATAGATTCCTCGAAGTTTGAGGTAATTGAAGCAGGATTAAAATGTGTGCAAGGGAAATGTATCGTGAATTCGATTTCGATGAAAGAAGGCGTTGATCAATTTATCGAGCAAGCAAAAATTGTGAGAAGATATGGAGCGGCGGCAGTCGTGATGGCATTCGATGAAGAAGGGCAAGCAGATACGATAGAGCGAAAAGTAGATATATGTAAAAGAGCATATGATATATTAGTGAAACAAGTTGGTTTTAAGCCACAAGACATTATTTTCGATCCGAATATTTTTGCGGTGGCAACAGGAATAGAAGAGCATAATGAATATGCGATCAATTTTATTGAAGCGACTCGACAAATTAAACAACAATGTCCAGGAGCCAAAGTGAGTGGGGGAGTGAGTAATATTTCCTTTTCGTTCCGTGGAAATAATGCCGTTCGAGAAGCGATGCATGCGGCCTTTTTATATCATGCCGTTGGAGCAGGAATGGATATGGGAATTGTGAATGCGGGGATGATGGAAGTGTATTCTGATATACCAAAAGAATTGTTGACGTTGGTAGAAGATGTTTTATTTAATCGGACCAAAAATGCGACAGAAGCATTGACGGATTATGCAGAGCGGGTAAAAGGAGGCGGAAAGCAGTTGGTTAAAGATTTAAGTTGGCGAGAAAAACCTTTGCAAGAAAGATTAACGCATTCGTTGGTTCGTGGAATTACGGAATTTATTTTGGAAGACACAGAGGAAGCGAGATTACAAGCTAAGCATCCCTTGGAAGTGATTGAAGGGCCGTTGATGAATGGGATGAATGTCGTAGGAGATTTATTTGGTTCAGGAAAAATGTTTTTGCCGCAGGTGGTCAAAAGTGCCCGAGTAATGAAGAAAGCGGTGGCACATTTGAATCCATTTATTGAAGAATTGAAGCAAGAAGGGGAGAGTAGTTCGAAGGGGAAAATCTTGATGGCAACGGTAAAAGGCGATGTGCATGATATTGGAAAAAATATTGTAGGAGTCGTACTTGGTTGTAATAATTATGACATCATTGATATGGGGGTGATGGTGAGTTGTGATAATATTTTGAAAAAGGCGAGAGAAGAAAATGTGGATATTATCGGTTTGAGTGGATTGATCACTCCTTCGTTGGATGAGATGGTTTATGTCGCCAAAGAGATGGAACGATTGAATATGAAAATTCCATTGATGATTGGAGGAGCGACGACTTCCAAAACGCATACGGCGGTAAAAGTGGAACCACAATATAAAGGGATGACGGTGCATGTTTTGGATGCGTCGAGAAGTGTTTCGGTAGCGAGTTCCTTGTTGAGTAAAGATGATGATACGCGAAATAATTATATTTTAAATATCAAAGAAGAGTATGAGCGAGTTCGAAAGTTACGAGGGAATCGGAAATCCTCTAAGAAGTATTTGACGCTTAAAAAGGCCAGAGAAAATAAGTTAGTATTAGATTGGGCGAATTATGATCCACCCAAACCCACCTTTTTAGGCACTAAAGTATTTGATGATTATTCGTTAGAAGAATTGTCAGAATATATAGATTGGACGCCTTTCTTTTCGACTTGGGAATTGCGAGGAAAATATCCAGCGATTTTTGAAGACAGTTTTGTAGGGGAGGAGGCTAAAAAATTATTTAACGATGCACAAAGTATGCTTCGAAGAATAATTGATGAAAAATGGTTGACGGCAAAAGCGGTGATTGGATTTTTTCCAGCCAATGCAGTAAATGAAGATGATATAGCAATTTATGCCAGCGAGGACCGTAAAGAAGTAGTCGAAACATTAAATAACCTTCGA
Source organism: uncultured Saprospiraceae bacterium (assembly GCA_937981555.1). GTDB lineage: Bacteria > Bacteroidota > Bacteroidia > Chitinophagales > Saprospiraceae > CAJQQY01. The sequence goes on along the minus strand of CALJOK010000068.1, from coordinate 2,500 downwards.
CAACAACGGCAAAAAGCACCCGGTCAAAAGAATATTTCCTTAACCGATTTTATCGCACCAAAAGAAAGTGGGAAAGCAGATTATATTGGTTCATTTGCCGTGACAACTGGGATTGGAATAGAAGAATGGGTGGCAAAATTTGAAGCAGACCATGATGATTATAATGCGATTTTATTAAAAGCATTAGCGGATCGATTGGCGGAGGCATTGGCAGAAAGAATGCACCAACGCGTGAGAAATGAGTTTTGGGCATTTACCGAAGAATCATTTACGAATGAAGATTTAATTTCTGAAAAATACCAAGGAATTCGTCCGGCGCCAGGTTACCCAGCTTGTCCAGAGCATACAGAAAAAGGAAAATTATTTGAATTATTGGATGCAGAAAAAAATACGACGATCAAGTTAACGGAAAGTTATGCGATGTATCCAACAGCGGCGGTAAGTGGTTGGTATTTTTCACATCCAGAATCAAAGTATTTTGGATTGGGTCAAATTTCAAAAGATCAGTTGGAAGATTATGCCAATCGAAAAGGAATGGGAATTGAAGCGGCGGAAAAATGGTTAGCACCGACTTTGAATTATGATGTATAGGAAAGACTTTATTCTAAGGCAAACGGTAAAAGAGCAAACGTAAAATGATAGATTATTGAGGATAATATTTGCACTCTTACTCATTATAAAAAATTAAGATATAAACTGTAATATTGCATCTTGAAAATTTAGTAGGATGTAAAAAGTAGACTATCTATTTAAAAGCATGATTATCAGGTACTTATGAATTAGGTGTCCACCTATTTTAGGACGATACAATTAATCCGATAATCATTCTTATGTTAAGTAGTATTCTAGTTTCCGAAAATTGACAATATTTAAAACGAAAAGAACAAATGCTGAAATTGAAATTTATTGATTGTGCAATTATATTTTGTTTATGGAGTGTGTCTTCCACATTCGCACAAGTCCCTCCTATTACGGAATCTCAAGCAAGAGCAGAGTTGGATAAATTAGGGATGAGTGAGGAAGATTTTAGGGCAAAATTATTGGAACGAGGGATTGATATTGATCAAGTGGATTTGAATAATCCACAGGAGTTATTAAAACTTCAACGAGCAGTAGAAGCCATTGAAGCGGAGAAAATTGCGGAGTTAGAAAAAACTAAAAAAGAAGCGATTGAAGAAGTAAAAGAGGAAGCTATAAATGCAGCAGAAAAAGAAGTGTCCAATGAAATAAAAGAAGTTGCCTCTTCTACGGCAGCAGAAATTACTCAAGCAGTCGAAGAAGGAGCAACCGTAGAAGAAGCGCTTGCAGAAGGAATTATTGATGCACAAAAAGAAGACCTCCCTCCTGCCATGATCTATGGGCAGCATATTTTTAGAAATAAAGAAATCGGAAGCTATCGGAATGCGAATGATATCATTGCACCAGATTCGTATGTTTTGGATGCAGGAGATAAATTGGCTATTTCGTTATGGGGATATTCAGAATTAGATATCATTCAAGAGATCAATAAAGATGGTTATATCAAACCAGCAGATATGACTCGAATTAATTTGAAAGGAATTACTTTAGGAAAGGCCAAAGAATTATTGCGCAGTCGTTTCTCTAATTATTATCGTTTTGGAAAAGATCAATTTGAAGTAACGGTCACCTACCCTAGAACCATTACCGTCAACATAGTGGGAGAAGTTTTGAATTCAGGCAGTTTTACGATGCCAGCTATCAATACGGCATTTAATGCTTTAGCCGCAGCAGGAGGTCCCTCTGACATAGGAAGTGTTAGGAATATAAAATTGATTCGGCCTGGAGGAAAAAATAAAGAGATGGATGTCTATGAATTCCTGTTGGATCCTTCCGTTACAAAAGATTTTTATTTACAAGATAACGATATCATTTTTGTAGAAGTTGCGGAACGACTAGTTTCTATCCAAGGTGCTACTCGACGACCCTTTAAATATGAATTAAAATCAAATGAACAACTGAAGGATTTGATAAAATATTCAGGTGGTCTATCGGCCAATGCATACCAAGGGAATATTCAAGTGAAAAGATTTATTAATGATTCAGAAAAAATCATTGATGTCAACTATCGGGAATTATTGCAAAAAGGACAAGATTTTACCTTGTTAGGAGGAGATCAAGTGGTCGTTGGAGTAATTCCTAAACCCTATCAAAATTTTGTAGAAATTACTGGAACGGTCAACTTACCGGGTAAGTATGAATTAGAAAGTGCGATGAAAGTTTCTGATTTGGTAGCAAAAGGCGTTTTGGCAGAATATGCTAAAACAGACTTAGCTTACCTCCTTCGAACGAATGCTGACGGGACTATCTCCTACTCTAGAATTAGTCTTGATGATGCGATTCAAGGAGGAAATGATAATTTACTACTTACCCCAAAAGATAAATTAGTCATTTTTTCTCAACAAAAGTATTTGGATCAATATAAGGTCTCTATAACTGGAGCCGTTCGATCGCCTTCAAAATATCAATATGATCCTTCAGA
>CALJOK010000067.1 GCA_937981555.1 uncultured Saprospiraceae bacterium | reverse complement strand
CAGCACCAGAAAATGAATTTAAAATGAAAAATATATTACTCTTTCTATTAATGATAATATTACCTATTTGCTTTTATGGCGCAGCGCGACATTCCCATTGGTAGAAAATAATACCCCAAAATATAATGGCGGCTCATAGAGACGCTCCCATCTAGATTTTTTTCTTTTCTCGCCCTTGTACTCCTGATAAACTCACTAGCAGCGACAAAATGAAATGCACCCAGTAGAACTCTTCCCTAATCTACTAAAGTTATCACCTTGGCATCAGCACTTGAAAAAAAAATATAAAATGAAAAACACGCTGCTCTTATTATTATTATTATTATTACCTACTTGCCTATATGCACAAAAAGAGAAGAAGAAATTATCCATAGAATTAACCTATGGTTATGATTTAAGTACATTAAATAGTTACAAGAGAAAAATTATAACTGATATAAGAGCTATAGGTATTATTCATAATACAAGATTAGGAGCAAATATTAGTTATCGCTTGCACTCTAAGTTTTATTTATTGAGCGGTGCAAAAATCAATATGAATCCAACCCCTCACGCAGGATCGGAAGATGATAATATTTTTATAAAATTATTTTTTTTTAATAACATCCAACGTGATTTTTATGTAGTGCTTCCATTGCGAAGCAGATATTATTTTAATGTGGAAGAATCATCTAAATGGTTTGTAGAGAGAGGGTTTTTACTCTATCATTATATTACTACATACCGAAGAGCTATACAAAGAATAAGTGAAAAGAAATTTGAAAAAGATGTAGATTATTATTCCCAAAAATATTCCTTGAACTTTTCTTTAGGGAAAGAATGGAGGAGAAGAGGTAATAGAAAAATAGCATTCCAACTAATAGCTAGATTCCAACTCAATGAAAGCCTAGATTCTAATCTTCCTCTTGTCACACCTAAACCTAGTCATAAGTATAATCATGTCGGTTTCGAAATGAGGCATTCGTTTTAAAGAAATATTTTGTTAACGAGGGATCCCTTCAAGGGATCCGATCCCTACTTTAAATGACATATTAACAAAAATTGGCATATTGATTGTATTTAAATAAAACAGGCAACCAAACCGACCAAACGAAAATACCTACCCAAACATTTTTCCAAAAAGAAAAATACCTGAAGCGAAATACACAAAGACAAAAAGTGAAAACATAATCGCAAAGTCTTTAGCTCTAGAAACAAAAATTAAAACATAGCCACATAACATTTTGACAACGTCGTAAATTTTAAAATTTTACGAGTTAACATGGATGTTTTACGCCTTAACATGCAGATTGCAAAGCACAACATGTAGAAAGAGAAGATATAACTGCCAACTTGGTTGAAAAACCTTTAAGTTTTTTTTCAAAAATTAAAAAAACGAAACAAAAGCAGCAGGTTAAGGAGCAAAACAGGCATGTTTTATTATAAAAAATTAAAAAATAGACTGAAGATTTCAGTTTTTTATATTCAATCATAAGTATTGTTTCCTTTTTTTTTATAAAAAAAAAGACGCGCTACTTTATTATCAACTCTCTTAAATCAGATAAAAATGATCAAATTTGAACTAATTTCAAAAGACTTTAAAAGGTACACTAAAGACCAATTATTGGCATTCGTAATTACCGTCAGAGATTTAATGACTGCTGATCCGCAGTTTAAGAATTTATTACCTAAAGTGAAAATTTTAAAAAATGCGATTACCGAATGGGAAACCGCTATGGCAGCTACTTTGGAAGGTGGAAAAATTGCGACGCAGATACAAAAAGAGAAAAAACTTATTGTAATTAATATTACGGATGAGTTGGCAAGTGATGTTGACACATTAGCAGACGGTGATGAAAAAATTGTGTGGGCTGCTGGCTTTAATACCAATAAAACGGGAAGCCGAATTACTTCCATTGCCACACCTTCTATTTTGGATGTAAAGCAAGGAGACGAAAGAGGAAGTTTTAAATTAAAATTTTCTAAAGTGGAAGGACGGACTAGTTATGCGATTATGATTAAGGAAGCGGGAAAAGATGAACCTGAGATTCGGACTTCTTCCAAACTCAATCGAACACTTACTAATTTTGAACCGGGTAAAGAATTGACGATTCAAGCGATGGCGATAGGCCGAAATGATTTGCAAAGTGAATGGAGTCAACCGGTGACTTTTTGGGTGAATTAAGAATTAGGTTTTTAAAACATATATTGGTTCCCGAACTCTTAGGAAAGAGAGTTCGGGTTTTTTATTTTATAGCGGTATTTCTTAAGAAATATTTTATTTGAAAAGGGCTGGAATTAAACCACCTGTCTAATTAGAAATAAACTAGAAGGAAAAACTTCTATATTAAATAAAAATGTTACTAACTTCACTTCCCTATGACGTTAGCCCCAAATCAGAAAAATATTTTTATCTCTTTTGCAAAAAAAGACGAATCCATGCTCCATCAATTAATGGAGCATTTATCTGTTTTGAAAAAGAACAATTCAGCAAACATTTGGCATCAAGGTATGGTAGGTGCAGGAGAGGAAATTGAGGAGGAAGTTGAAAAAGAAATACAAAATGCAGATTTAGTTCTCTTGTTAGTTAGTAGCAATTATTTAGCTTCTGATGATTTTGAAAATGTAGTTAATCATTTAGAGAAATTACCCAAAGTTAAAACGATACCTATTCTATTGCGAGCTTGTGTTTGGCAAGAAGATAAATTTTTAAAGAAACGAAAAATTTTGCCTTCTGATGGTTATCCAATATTTGACTCTCGACAAAGTAAAACGCCTGATGAATCTTATTTTGAAATAGTAAGAGTAATCCAACAACAAATTTTAGGGGAAGAAATTATCTATGAAAAACCTCTTTCCTCTGTAAATGCTTCTAACCAATCTGGAAATTTTAACTCCACCTCTTCTTCTCCACCAATTAAAAATGAACCAGCAAAAAGCAAAATGACTTGGTTGATCCTTGGAGCAATTTTGATGTTAGGAGTTGCCTTTGCTTACACTCAATTTTCAAAAAGCGACCCTCAAAATGATTCCCTCACAAATGAAATAGAACAGCCCTCAAAACCTGAAGAAGAGGTGAAAGAAATAGAACCAACGAAAACAGATATTACTTCAAGTACTACTCCATCAAAAAATATTGTCAAACCCCAATCGCAAATTCCAAAAGAAAAAGTAGTCACACCTCCATCTTCTACTAGTCCAGAATTTGCTGTTTTAAAAATTGAAGATAGCAGTTATAATTTTGGTGAAATAAAAAACAATCAAACCTATCGCCATATTTTTTCTATAAAAAATGTTGGACAATTACCTTTAGTATTAACGGAAGTTTATACCAATGACAAATTTATTATCATAAAAAATAAGGCTACTCAAATAGGTAAAGGTGGCTCAGGGGAAATAGAAGTGGAAATAAATCCAGCAGGTAAATCAGGAAGCCTGCAAGGAAAAATATTTGTCAAGGCTAACACCTCATCTCCGACGACAACTTTGACGGTGAGTGCCAATGTGAAGAAAGATTTGTTCACCTTGAGTTGTAATATTAAAGCTGAGGGGGTAAAAGTTATGATTGTGGATGATGTCTCAGGTGAAACGATCAAAGCTGTTTCGGATGAAAATGGAGATGTGGAAATGAAGTTGCCAACGAATTTATTAGATACAAGTGTAGCTGTTCGATTTTCAAAAGGAACAGTTTCAGATAAAAGGAATTTTCAAATCAGTCGATCTAATTGTTTTTATTTAAATTCAAAATTTTTGAGTAAAATAACAGAATAAGATACTTTGAACAACTTCAAATCCTAAAACCAAGTTTTAAATTTTTCTAACTAAAAAACCAAAAAATGAACATGGTAAAAGAATTTATTCTTTGTACTCTTCTTCTTGTTTCTCAATTTGGATATGCTCAAATGACCACCGTCAGCGGAATGGTGGTTGACGCGTATTCTCTGGAAACGATAGATGGAGTAGAAGTCGCATTTGTCAATGAAAGTAACCAATCAGTTTTTGTAGAACCTACGAACCTGAGTGGAGAGTTTGAAATAAAAACGAGATTACAACCAGGAGATAAAATTCAAATTCACTTTTCAAAAGAAGGTTATCGAAGAGGATTTATTGAGAAAGTAATCGAGCGGTCAGGACTTAATTTGAAAATTAATTTAGAACCCAAAACACCAGGCGAAGTCGATGGAGATATTCGAATTGCAGGTCACGTTAAAGATTTAAAAGGAGATAATGCTGCTATAGAAGGGGCACAAGTTTGGTTTATCAATGAGTATAATCGAAAGATACCGGTACGAGCATCTGATAAATCTGGGTATTTTGAAATCAATACTAATTTAAAACCAGGAGACGATGTGGAGATTTTTGTAGAAAATCCCAATGGGCATAAAACCACTAAAGCCAAGTTTTCTATCAAGAATGAAACGGCTAATAATCGGATAGATATTTTTTTACGACCAAAAGGCTTTATTCCAAATAGCACTTACTTTTTGGGAGGTGGCGGTGTATTATTGACAACTGGTTTGTTGACAAAATTAGGTTCCAATAGTGCCTACGATAAACATAAAGATTTTGATAATGAAAATCGGCAAGCTGATTTTGATAAAGCGAATAAACTAAATAAGGTATCAATCCTGACTGCTACCCCAGGTTTAATCCTAGCAGGCATAGGTGCTTACACGGCGCTTACTGGTAATAAAAAATTATATACCATCGCTGAAAATTCCAGAGTGTTGCCTCAACTGAATTATAGACTGACTGACTTCGGTGAAGAGATAATTACGGTTGGATTAACTTTAAAATTTTAAAACCAAAATGAAAATGAGAAATTTATTAATCATATCAGTTACGTTACTTTTGGTAGCGAATTCATGTAAATGGGATTTAGATTTTATTGAAGAACCAGGGACAGGACTTCCAATTGCTGAATTTAGTTTAAATAATAATTTTTGTGTTGCGCCGTGTGATCCAGGATTTATTAACCTTTCCCAAAATGCTACAACTTTCATTTGGGATTGGGGAGATGGAACGCCGCAGACTACTTTAACTCCTGCGGATGCAATTGCACATACCTACGCTGCCGAAGGAAATTATCAAGTTGTTTTGACGGCAAGTAATGGAACTAATTCTAGTACATTCAATTTAGAAGCGAATATTTTTGGAGATGTAGTTCCTGATTTTAATATTTTAAATGATGGCTGTAAAGCGGATTGCGAAATCACCTTTCAGAATATTTCTACTGGTGCAGATAGTTATGAATGGGACTTTGGAGATGGAAGTGGAACATTTGCAACTTCAAGTATGGATGACATTACACATGCTTATACGAAAGGAGGGGCTTATCAAGTAACTCTAACAGCAACTGGCTCAGGGGCAAGTATGCCAGCTACAAAGATGGAGACAGCAACCATCAACTTTCATACATTTGAATTTACGACTACATCAGGTAATTCTGTGACAGGATTTGAAGATCAGCAAGGAAACTTTATAATTGCTGGTAACACTCTTGGGTCACCCGGAGATGGCAGATGGATAAAATTAGATAAGACTGGAAATCTTATTTATAGTAAAATAATCCCTACTCAAATGGTTCTTGGACAACCAGCATGGGGAACTGATATTAAGTCAATAATAGGACTCTCTAATGGTGAAATGGTATCTACGGGTTGTCTTAATTGCCTTGCACCTCCATTTACATGGTCTTTCTTTTATCATAATACGGATGGAGATATTTATGAGACCTATAATTTTTTAGAACAAGGAACGGCGCAATGTTTTCCAATTGCTGCGGAGAGAGATGGAAAGTCTGTATTACAAAGACAAAATGGTGATATTGTTGGAGTAGGAAGTCATGAATGTGGCCTTTCCTCGGAAGGACGGTATGTTGAATTTCAAAATGGGACAAATGATACGGTTAGTACCGCTGCTTCCACTTTACCATATTACTTTGTTTATGAAGCACCTTCCAATAATGATATTTATGCTTTGTATAATAATAACTTAGGCTTTGGTGGAATTCAAAATATTACCAATGGTACGGAACTCCCTCTTAGTTCTTTTTCAAATAATTTTCTCAGAGAAGCTTATTCAATGACAGAAAGTGAAGTGGGATTAGCCGTAACTGGGTATGCAGGAGAAGTGAGTACCGATCGGTCTGTTCTTTTTGGATTGACAGATTTAGGTTTGACTAATTTTAGTATACTTACCACGTTGAATACAACAGGACTTGGTACAGGCTATTCCATTATAACTACAGAGGATGAAGGTTTTGTACTAACCGGAGAAATGACCAATGGGGGAGAACAGGATGTGTTTTTAATAAAATTAGATCAATCCGGAAATGAAGAATGGAGAGAATTTTATGGAGAGCCTGGCAGTTATGAATCAGGTCGTCAAGTGATACAAACTTCAGATGGTGGGTTTTTGATTATTGCTCTAGCCGCAACATCTGGATTCTATGTTATAAAAACGGATAATATGGGAAAGGTGAATTAATCTGGATTTATAAAAGTAAAAACGCCAAGGGATGAACCACCAAGATCATTCCTTGGCGTTTTTATTTTTATAGCAGTATTTAGGAAAAAATATTTTAGGACACTTTCGTTGATTTCAAATAAGCACTTTACGATTTGTAAAAACGATGTTTAAAAATAGTAGAAAAGGTAGCTGGATTTCCAAATCCAAAATTATAACCAATTACTTATGGAAATAAAAGGTAACTATTCAGCATGAGAGTAAAGTACGGGCGAATTTATTCGCCTAATAAATCCTATAGCTTAAACTATTAGTAATGGGCGAATGAATTCGCCTGTACTTTACTCCCATGCTTTATGAGCATAGTTTGTCAATTTTTTTGGAAGAAATATTTACATAAAAACTTATGATAACACCTCAATCACATTAACCAAATAAATACCTCCCCATCCAAAATACCAAGCATACAACAAAACAATTAATCCAAGACAGATCACACCAAATTTAAAACTAGGATATTTCATAATTAACCCACTCAAGGCTCCGAAGAAAAAAAAGCAAGCAAACGCACTCACATAAAAAAACAAAATGCCATTATGAATAGATCGAGCAAGCACAGCTTCATTAGGATCATTTGGATTGACAAATGCTTTGACAGTATTCGCATCATCTAGCAATTTTTTTAAGGCAGAATTTCTTTCTTCATCTTTGGTAGAGGATTGCCATAAGGCAACCTGATCAGATTGGTAAGTTTTGCCATTCCATTGATAAGTATATTTTGCTCTGGCTTGAGCAGTAGTGATAGACTTTCTTCCATTTTTACTTTTCCCGGTTTTTCTTTGCCTTTTTCTAGTCTTATATTTATAAAAAGTAGAATCGACAGTAGCTTCCACTTCCACCCAACTTTGAAGTTGAATAGTTTGAAAGGTAGCGAATAAGCCAAAACCTAATCCTGGTAAAATAAATAGGGAAAGGAAAATGATGATAATTTTACTACCATTACCCTGTTTTTTTCGGTAAATTTTTTCTGTTTCTTTTTTATTCAATTTTTATATTTTTGGTTTTGAAAACAACTATTTATGAAATAAAAGCTGAAAAAGTAAATGTTCGTATTCTTAAATACTTTGCCCTAGTAATAAGTCTAACTGAAGTTGTATGGGAGAACGAAAACGTCTAACGTTCAACGAATAAAGTCTATTTAATCTTGTTTTTAAAGCTACATATCCTAAAAAAAAGAATATCCAATCTATTCTCTTTCAAACATTTAAAATAATTTTAACTAAAAAACTATAAAATACGAACCTCAATTGATAATTTGGGGCTTTAAAAATCGTTTAAGATTTTTACTATTTGTAAAACCAGTTCTAACAATCAAAAATAATTGACTAAAAAACCTGTCTTATGATTCAAAATCCAATTTTATTATTTTTTTTCCGTCAAGAAACTGAAGACGACGGAGTTGCTTCTCAAAGTTTCTTTGATATTATTATGCAAAGTGGACCGGTGGGGATTGCTATTTTTGTCATTATGCTTGTGCTTTCAGCTATAGGTACATATATTTTCGTTGAACGATATTTGTCTATCAAAAAGGCAGCTCAAGTAGATGAAGGTTTTATGAATAATATTCGAGCAAATGTATCTTCAGGAAGTATTGCTGCAGCAAAAGCACTTTGCCAAAATACAGATTCTCCAGTTGCGAGAATGGTAGAAAAAGGATTGCAACGAATAGGGAAACCGCTTCGTGATATTGATACTGCCATTGAAAATGTAGGTAACCTAGAGCTTTTCAAATTAGAGAAAAATTTATCGACACTTGCGACTATTGCAGGTGCTGCTCCCATGTTAGGTTTCTTCGGAACTGTAACAGGGATGATTTCAGCATTCTACGAAATGTCTACTGCTGAGAATGTAACACCAACTGTTTTGGCCGGTGGTATTTACCAAGCACTTTTGACAACTGCGGTAGGATTGTTTATCGGAATCTTAGCTTATTTAGGTTATAATATTTTGGTAGCGAATGTCGAGAAAGTAGTTTTCAAAATGGAACGATCGACTGTAGAGTTTATGGATTTATTGCAAGAGCCTTCTTAGTGATTGGTTAATGAGTTATTAGGTTATTGAGTTAATAACCTAATAACAAGTAACCAAATAACTAATTAACCAATAACAAAAATGAAGAAAAGAAATAAAGTAAGCGCGGAATTTAGCATGTCGTCATTGACTGACATCATTTTTCTATTGCTGATCTTTTTTATGCTGACTTCGACTTTGGTAAAATTAGATAATGTAGAGTTACCTGAATCTGATTCGCAAACGGTGGCTCCAACATCCATTGCCGTCACGATTCCACGAGATGGAAAAATGATGGTCAATAATAAACCAATGTCTTCTCTTTCAAAAGTAAAAAGTGCGGTTCGTACTTTGTACAATGCGCAAGCAGATAAAAAAGGAGCAACCATTACCATCGTAGCCGAAACAGGAACGCCATGGGATAAAGTAGAAGATGTAATGGGCATTGCCAGCAATTTAAGAATGCGGGCTATTCTCGCTACACAGCCAAAGAAAAATTAATTAATGCTGAATGCTTAACTGTTAATTCCTAGCGAATAAAGTTAACCATTCACCGTTCACAATTAACCATTAAATAAAATGGCTTTAAAGAAAAAAAGTAAAGTAAGTGCAGAATTTAGTATGTCGTCATTGACGGATATTATCTTTCTATTGTTGATATTCTTTATGTTGACTTCTTCTGTGGTTACACCAAATGCATTGAATTTGAAAATGCCGGGAAGTAGTACGAGTTCCGTCACGGTAAGTGAAAAACCAGATGATGTAACCATTACTCGAAAAGGAACTTTGCAAGTCAATGGAAAGACAACTTCCAAAGGACAATTGGATCGGAAACTAAATGATATCCGAAGACGAAAAGGAAAGAAAACAAGTATGACCATTTCTCCTAAAAAAGGTGCACCGACCGAAGCAGTAGTATTAGTTATGGATGCGATGCGAAGATTAGGGATCAATGGGATCTTGGCGATGGAAGATGATTAATTGAGGAAGAATTGTTATATGATTGGTGCGAATTTTGCTAATTTATTAAGAAAACTTTAATAGTTTTTTTTAAAGTAACAACCACCAAAAATCATCTAAAGTTAATCTTACTAGAAAAAGAATTTAAAGAAAATCTAAATCGTTTTTAAAATACGTATTGGATTTTTAAAAAGAAAAAACCATAGATTATGGATCAATTACTCAGTCCAGCAGAAGAAAAAAATCAAAAAGCAGGGAAAATTACTAGTACGATTTTCCATATTATTATCATTGCTTTGTTGTTCCTTCCATTTTTCACTTATCCAGATCCACCTCCTGGTCAAGAAGGAGTATTGGTAAGTCTCGGTCAACCTGAAGTAGGAATGAATGATACTCCAGCTGATGCTGCCGCAGAACCAGAAGTGGCAGAAGAAGTGGCAGAAGAACCGATCGAAGAAACGGTAACGGAAGAAGTGATTGAGGAAGTGGAAGAAGTAGCAGAACCTGTGGTAGAAGAGCCAAAAGAAGAACTTAAAAAGGAAGACACTAAAGCGGCTGATGCTGCCAAAATAAAAGCGGACAAAGCTTCTAAAGAATTGGCTCTCCAACGGGACAAAGAAAAAAAGAAAAGAGAACAAGCTGCAACAGAAGCAAAGAAAAAAGCTGATGCGGAAGCTAGGGTAAAAAAAGAAGCGGCTCGTAAAGCTAGGGTAGCGGAAGAAGCTCGAAAGAAAGCGGCTAAAGAAAAAGCAGATCGAGAAGCGGCCGAAGCTAAACGTGCGGCTGATGCAAAGAAGAAAGCTTCTGGGTTATTTAATACCGGCGGAAGTGGTTCTGGAACGGGGAGTGGAGGAAGCCCTGGTAACCAAGGGCAAACTGATGGAGATCCAAATGGAACTGCATTGGATGGTTTGGGTGTCGGTTCAGTTGGTGGAAACTTACGAGGACGAGGCGGAAAAGGGCCAACGTTTGATCCATCAGAACAAGTTCAAGGAAAGATTACGATTAAAGTTTGTGTGGACGGAAGTGGACGAGTTGTTTCTGCAAAAAAGACTTTAGGTAATACAACGGTTACAAACCAGACTGTTATTAGAGAAGCGGAAAGAGCTGCCTTGAAATGGAGATTTAAAGCAGGAGATGAAGCATGTGGAACAGTAACCTATGTGATTAAATTCAAATAAAATTATTTTTAAAAATAAACCTAAAGGGGGAGCATTTATTTGTTTCCCCTTTTTTATTTTTACACCATAGGGGCAATCCCTTGTGGTTGCCCAATACGCTGGGAAAAAACTTGGATGGGAAAAAGATTAAGAAAAAAATAATATTCTATCATTATGATACTGGGCAACCACAAGGGATTGCCCCTACAAAATGGGAAATGAAAAAAGAAAATATTTATACTCGATTTAATTCAACCTTGAATTATATGTACACTCAGTTGCCAATGTTTCAGCGAGTGGGGAGTCAAGCGTTTAAGAAAGACTTGACCAACATAAAATTGTTGTGTGAGCATTTGGGCAATCCCTTTGAGGAATACCCATGCATTCATATAGCAGGAACCAATGGAAAAGGATCAACAGCTCATTTGACGAGTGCCATCTTGCAAGCACATGGTTATAAGGTTGGTTTGTATACGTCACCTCATTATCGAGATTTTCGAGAGCGAATAAAAATTGATGGGAAATATATTTCACGAAAATATGTGGTAGAGTTTGTAGAAAATAATAAAGCTGTTTTTGAAAAAATAAAACCTTCCTTTTTTGAAATTACCGTTGCCTTGGCATTTGATTTTTTTGCCAAAGAAAAAGTAGACATTGCGGTGATTGAAACAGGCTTGGGAGGGCGATTAGATTCGACGAATATCATCACACCTATATTGAGTGTGATTACCAATATTAGTTTTGATCATCAGCAGTTTTTAGGAAATACTTTGAAAAAGATAGCCCGCGAGAAAGCTGGGATTATCAAAAAAAATATTCCTGTGGTGATTGGTGAAACACAAGAAGAGATCATTACCGTTTTTGAGAAAAAAGCCAAAACGAAGAAAGCTGAAATTACCTTTGCTGATCAAATTTATCAAGTAATAAAGAAATCAGAAAACTTAACTCATACCACTTTTGATATTTTAAAAAATGGACGACCTCTTTTTTCTAATCAAAAAATAAATCTTCACGGCGCTTATCAAGCAAAAAATATAGCGACCGCACTTCAAGCCATAGATTCACTCCCTGAAAATTTTTCTATAAAAAAAGCGAAAGTAACTTCTGCCTTTTCCGATTTGAAATCATTAACTAATTTCAAAGGACGTTGGCAAGTCTTGCAAAAAGATCCGATTGTCCTTTGTGATAGTGCGCATAATGAGGCTGGATTAAGTTTAGCGATGAGTCAACTTAAATCATTGAAAGTCAAAGAGTTACATTTTGTTCTAGGAATGGTGAATGATAAGTCGATTGAGAAGATGTTGAACTTTTTCCCAAAGGAGGCGAATTTTTATTTTTGCAAACCCAATATTCCAAGAGGATTGGAGGTGAAAATTTTAGCAAAAAAAGCGACTGAATTAGGGTTAAGAGGACGAGCTTATTCGTCTGTGAAAAATGCTTTGCGAGCGGCGAAAAAGAAAGCAGGGAAAAAGGATTTAGTTTATGTTGGAGGAAGTACCTTTGTGGTAGCAGAAGTAATTTAAAATACACGATCTAATATTTAATGAAAATTTTCAGTTCCAATCTTGTTATTTTTTTAATGCTTTCCGTCACTCTTGAGATCGGTTTGCAAACTTGGTGGAACAAGCAATGGGGCGATTATGCCAGTCCAACTATAATGTTTCTAGCAGGACTAGCAACTTGTTGGCTAGCCTATCGATTAATTGCTTTTGAAAAACAGCCCATTCCCTTGGCGAAAATCGAAGAGAATAGCGTCCGTAAAGGGATTGTTATAATTGCTGTTTTTTTTGTCGGAGCAATTTTGATAGCAGGGGAATATTATCAAATTCAACTACAATTTCCAAGTCAAGGAGATGGCACTCAATCAGATGTAATTCCCTCTTTAAAACTTTATGTACAAAGATTTTTGTCAGGCGAATATCCATATCAACCATTGGTTTTTAATGGTTGGACGGTAATGCCTACTTATTTTCCAATGATGTGGTTACCCTATTGTTTTTCGGAAATCTTAGCAATTGATTATCGATGGACGGCCTATTTAATTTTTTTGATTCCACTTTTTATGTTGCAATGGCAATTGCGAAAACAAGATATTTCGCTTTTTGAGATTGGACTAAAAGTAGCACTTCCTTTTCTTTTTCTTTTTTTATACATAGAACACTTTCCAGATGTATTGGGATATGGTGTGGAATTAATGCCTGTAGGGTTGTACTTTTTTTTAGTGATGTCTTTGAAGTGGAAAAAGTCATTTTGGCTAGCCTTGCCAATTGTTTTGGTTTTGCTGTCGAGGTATGCATTTACTTTTTGGTTACCAGTTTATTTATTGACGATTTGGATGGAGCGAGGATTTAAAGATGTTTTTAAAGTTTCGCTTTGGACACTTGGAGGCGTTATGGCGATTTATGTGATTCCATTTTTGTCAAAAGATTGGGATGTATTTTTTGAAGGTTTAGCTTATTATGGGAAAACGGCGGAGACTGCTTGGCAATGGCAACGAGCAGATGGGCGACCATTGATTTTGATCAATGGATTGAGTCATGCGATTTATTTTTATGATTTTGTGGAAGGTGAATTGTTGGATCAATTAAAAATGAATCGACTGTTTCATTTGGGAATGTGTTCGATTACAGCGGTAGGGATATTTTATTTTTATTGGAAAAATCGAAAACGGGGATTAAATATTTCGATTTATTTATTGATTGGATTAAAATTATATTTAGTGGTCTTCTATAGTTTTTTCTATGTTCCGTTTTCGTATTTATTTATGTTGCCGATGTTTTTGACGATTCCGATACTTTATCAAATTCCACTTTTCCCCAAAAAATAATTTCCCAAAAAAAATAAAAAAAAGAGTTAGCCCTAATGGACTAACTCTTTTTTTTTATGTAGATGTTTCTTAAAATTTTACAATTTTAAAGAATGCTTTTTCTGTTCTTTCAGCATTTTTGATTCTTAAGAAATAAATACCTTTTTCGAATCTATCTAAATTTATTTCCTGTGAAAGTGTATTCTCTACGTGGTAAGTAGCGAGCACTTGTCCCATGGATGAAAGAATTTGTAACTTGCTTCGCACCGGAAGTTTTTCTCCAAAACGAACGACAGCTTTATCATTTACTGGATTTGGAATAACCGAAGCTATTACAGATTCCGTAGAAATTTTTACGGAAACGATATTCGAATAAGTTTGTGTTCCATCAAAATCAACTTGCTTAAGTCTATAGTAATTTACTCCAGGAACTGGATCTTCATCAACAAAAGAATAAGCTTGCAATTGATTTGAATTTCCTTGACCTGTTGTCACATTTAAATAATCAAATCGACTTCCATCTAAACTTCGTTGTAATTCGAAATGGCTATTATTGGATTCAGATGCAGTTGTCCATTTTAAAGTAACTTCTTTTTCATCATTATTTAAGATGGCATCAAAGGAAACCATTTCGACAGGTAATGCACTTATGCAATTACAAGGATCAATAGTTTCTGCATTAATCAAACTGCCACCATTACTCAAATTAAGATTATATCCTTCTCCTGATTTAAACCAGAAACTAATATAATATGATCCAGCAATATTTGTTACTTCAGAAATATCTGTACCAATCGAAAGTGGAGTTGCCGATGCATTATAAATTGCACCAGAATTAATTTCAGAGATTTGCCAGTTTTCTGAAGGGCCACTTGTAATATGGATAAAGTCACGAATAAAATAGCCATCAACAGTAGAAAAGTCTTGGCTATTATTGCAGCTACAAGGATCGGTACTACTTTCAGCGGAAGGCATAACTATGGTAATTTGTTCATAAGTAGTAACGGAGCATGAACTATTATTTACCGTCAGAGAAATGGTATAAGTGCCTGGGGTAGAAAATGTATTTGAGCAATCTTGTCCAGTACAATCAATATTTCCATCTCCATCAAAATCCCAAGAATAGGTTGAATTAAAGGAATATGAAGCATTGAAACTTACGGTAGAGCCTACGCTGGCTGATCCTGGATTGTCGTTGATGGTAGCTGATGGATTTGTTAAAACTGTTACAGAAATGATACTCGTTTCAACATAATTCACAAATCCTTCTCGGCGAGCACATCTAAGATAATAAGTTGTAATTCCTGCGGGAGGGGGAGAATATGATGCTTGATTATTAACTCCAGAAGCAATACTCCAATTGGGTGAAAAATTAGTTCTAGTCATCCATAAATACTCTATTGGATCAGAAGAATTTCCACCTGTGGCGGCGGTTAAATTAACTATTGTAGGAGGTGTTTCGCCTGGGCATATATAAGTGTTATAACCAATACTACCTCCATTGTTTAGGTTTTGACCAAAAACATTTAGGTTTAAAAATAGTGAAAAAATGAATAGGATTTTTACTCTTGAATTGATATTCAAGAAATACACGGTTTTGAAAATGTTCATATTATTAAGGATTATTTTAAAAAAAAAGTTTACTTATAAGCGATATTTATTTATTTATTTTGATATGTTCAATTAATATGTTTTATGTACTTATTCAATAAGTAATAAACCTATTGAAAAATTGATTTCTTAAATATGAGGTTATTAGTTATTTTAATTTATTAGAAATGTACGTATAGGTAAGGTTGTTGAGAAAGTATATTGTTTATTGTAATATTAAACTTTAATGTAAAAAGTTAGTTTCGTTTTAATATGTTAAAATTCAATATGTTGGTAAAAATAAAAGCAGTAGTAAAATCTAATTTACTACTGCTTTTTTATTTTCAAATTAGAAAACTAATTCTGTCTATTTGGGACAGAAAAAGAAATGGTTTCCACATGTTTTCATAAAGTGAATATCGCAACCATTGGCTGCTTTAATTTTAAATGCTTCAAGATCCTTACCTGTTGCATTTAATTTTGCATAAACAGTTTTATGTTGATTACTGTATCCCATATTTCCATTAGTACCTCTGGTAACTCTTGCTTCACTAAATAAACTTGCACTTGCTCCAGCAAACCCATTTTCGTAACCCATTGCTTTGAATAGATTATCTAAGAATTGTTTATCACGGTTATTAGTTGAATGTGCATTTTTTAGTTTATTGTAAAAACCAGCTGCATCAAGACTATGTGAGTTTCCAAATTCAGGATTTGTTCCTAATCGAGTTAAAACTTTAGTTGGTCCATTCGATGGAATATTGAAAATATTATTGCTTGATCCTGTGCAATTACAAGATAGAGGTTCAGGAACTGGCTCAGGAGCAGGAACTGGAACCGGAACTACTTTAGCTGTATCAATTGGAACTGGTACAGGTGTTGGATCTACTATTGCAGGAGGCGGAGGAGTTACTGTATTTCCACAGCCATTACAGCCTTTCCAAAATAAAAATGCAAGTAAAAGAGGAAGTAGCAGTAATAACCATTTCCAATTAAATCCACCTGCACCACTTTCGGCAGCAGCAGCAGCAGCTACAATCGGTCGATCTTTTTTCACTACTACAGGAGCAACTGGTGTAATCACTTCTTTCTCCACTTCAATTACAGGGTCTGGAATCACAGCCGCAACAACTGCTGCTGCCGCTACCGCCGCACCAATAGGAATCGCAAGAGGATTAGATTCTGTTTCCAAACAACTTCGTCCAACTTCTCGACCAGTTTCATCTTTTAAAATGTGAAGAGAATATTTACCTCTCGTAGTTGTTTCATACATGTCTGAATTTTCTAGATTTCTTAAAGCACCAGACAATTCACTATCTCTTTGTCTAGCATTTCTAAATCCTTCACTTCTTAATCGAACTGTTCCATCAGATTTGTAAATGACGAAATAAAGTTGTCCATCAGAGTGTTTGAAAAAGGCAACACGATTTTTTTTATCGCTAATTTTTTTATTCTCGTATTCTTCGCAAGGGAGATAATCATCTTCTTTATCAGGTTCGGCAGCAACTACTGGTTCAGGTTCGGGATCAATTGCAGCAACAGCTGCGGCAGCAATAGCCGTTGCTGCAACAGCTTCCACTACAGGAGGTGCAGCAACTACTTCTTCAACTGTCTCTAAACAACTACGACCAACTTCTCGTCCAGATGCATCACTTAAAATATGAATTCTGTATTTACCTTTCGAGAGGGTTTCGTACATGTCAGGATTATCCAGATTTTTAAGTACACCAGATAATTCAACATCTCTAGTTTTAGCCTCTTCAAATCCTTCACTTCTCAATCGAACACTTCCATCTTCTTTGTAAATCACAAAATAAAATTGTCCGTTTTCATGTTTGAAAAAAGCGACATTATTTACCGTATCATTTACATCATGGCCTTCATATTCTTTGCAAGCTAAATAATCATCATCTTTTTCTTTTGGTGCTTCTGGCTCAACCTCAGCAACAATAGCTGCAGCTACGGCTGTGGCAGCAACTGCTTCGACAATAGGTGCGGCTACTTTTTCTTCTTCTTTTTCCAAGCATGATCGACCAACTTCTCTGCCTGTTTTATCTTTTAAAATGTACAGGGAATATTTTCCACGAGTAACGGTTTCGTACATTTCTTCCTTGTCCAAATTTTTCAAAACGCCAGACAATTCTTCATCCCGACCTTTAGCCGTTTCAAATCCTTCACTACGTAATCGCACCTCTCCATCTGACTTGTAAATTACAAAGTAGAACTGTCCATTTTCATGTTTGAAAAAAGCCGCATTGTTAACTTTGTCATTTACATCATGGCCTTCATATTCTTTGCATGCTAGATAATCATCTTCAACTTCAACAGATTTTACAGGAACTGGGTCGATTGTATTTTCTATTACTTTTTCAACAACAGGATCAGAAGCAGTTAAATTAATTGCCGATGCTCCTGCTAATCCACCTGCCAATAACCAACTAACTCCACCATTCCGCTCGTCAGCAGAAGTGTACCATTTACTTCGAGCGATTTCTTGATGATTACCAGCTCGGATTGTATAATAATATCTTCCTCCTGGAGTTTCATGATGTTTATATCGTTTATCAATAGACCAGTTTTTTTCGACAGAAGCAATTCCATTTTCTCGAGCAGCTTCAGAGGTATACCCTTCACTAATTAAAACTGGTTCACCATCTACTTTGTAACTGAAGTAATATTCATTATTTTTTTCTGAATAAAATCTATCCCACCCATTCTGAACATCTGTTCCTGAATCTTTGTAAAATCCAAAAGTTCTATAATCATCCATTCCATCTTTAGTAGATTTAGGAGCAGCCTTGACCACTTTAGGTTCTACCATTGAGCCTCCTCCATTCATCAAAATAACTAAAGCTTTTTTCATTTCATCCTCTGTATCAAAATCACAACTTCTAGCAATCTCTTGGTGGTTGCCAGCTTTTAGAGTGAAAAAGAATTTACCATCGTCAGAGTTGTGATGAGTATATCTTTTTTCGATTGTACCATTTTTTTCAACTGAAGCAATTCCATTATCTCTACCTGCTTCGGCTTTGTATCCTTGACTCTTCAAAATAACTTTCCCATCATCAGAGATGAATGAGAAATAATGAAAGTTATGATCTCCTTTTTGGAACCGATCAAAACCACTTGCAGTACCTGTCCCAGTATCTTCATAAAAACCACGGTTCATATAATCATCTAGTTCTTTTCCGTCACCACTTCCACTTGCATTCATTATCTCAGGTTCAGCCATCGTGCCACCACCATTCATCAATATTGACATTGCTTTATTTCTATTACTTTCTGTCTCAAAATCCGAACTTCTAGCAATCTCTTGATGATTACCAGCTTTTAAAGTGAAATAGAATTTACCATCATCAGTAGTATGAGTAGAGTATCTTTTTTCGATTGTACCATTTTTTTCAACTGAGGCAATTCCATTATCGCGACCTGCTTCAGCGGTATATCCTTGACTCAATAACAATACTTTTCCGTCATCAGATTTGAAAGAGAAATAATAATAATTGTCATCCCCTTTTTGGAACCGATCAAAACCACTTCCAGTTTCTGTTCCAGAATTTTCATAAAAAGATAAATTATGATAATCGTCCTGTTCTTTTCCTCCCTCGCTTTCGTTATTTCCTTTAGTAGGATTTGGAGTGGCGGCAAGATTTTGAACTTCAGATGTCGTCTCACTATTTCCTCCTGCTGAAGTTGCGTAAGCGATAATTTCAGCAATGACTGATTCTCTTTTTTCTTCAGAGTCAAACATTAAACTAGTGGCAACAATTTGATGGTTGGCAGCTTTTACATTGAAATAAAATTTCCCATTGGAAGAAGTGAGGCGTTCGTAACTTTCCGGA
Source organism: uncultured Saprospiraceae bacterium (assembly GCA_937981555.1). Taxonomy (GTDB): domain Bacteria; phylum Bacteroidota; class Bacteroidia; order Chitinophagales; family Saprospiraceae; genus CAJQQY01. The sequence goes on along the minus strand of CALJOK010000067.1, from coordinate 5,090 downwards.
TTAGGAGCATTTTTTTTAAATGAATCAATTCCGTTATCTCGTCCAGCTTTAGCTTCGTAGGCTTCGCTTTTTAAGACTTGGTCATCATTTGAATTAAAAACTCTAAAGTAGTATTGTTTTTTTTTCTCGTTTCGAAATGATCTAATTCTCATGGTATTTGAATGTCAGTTTAGTTAAGGAATGAAAATATTGTATGTTAGACTATTTCCAAATATAATAAATAGTTATTTAAAAAACTCCGAATTTTAATGGAATTTATAGCCTTGTAAATAGTTTAATAATCTGTTGTTATAATGGAACTCCTTTTGGTGATAACAGGTAATAATAAGTAGATGAAAAGAAGTAATTATAATGTATAATTTTGATATATAATTTGTACATTTGATCAAAATAAAGTTATTGAATAGGAAGATTGATAAATGAGATTTTCCTTTTAACAATAAGCTCTTACACTAACCACGCCTTTAGCAATCTTGAATTGTTAATTAGATTTTTCTATCAAACATTTTAACTGAAAATCTAGGTTTGTTTAAAGGCAAAAATTATTTACATCCAAATGCGATAGTTGATTTTAATTTGAAAATTTTAGACTCAAATTCCTTCTTCAATGATTTTTTTAAAAATCAGAAGGATTGGAAAAAACTTTCGATTAAAATTACTGACCTCATTGAATTCGATAACTTGAACGAATTCAAAAGATCCCTCCATTCTATCTCTTCAATAGAAAATCCTAATTCTACTTTCAAAGGAAAAATTAAAGTTGGTGAAAAATTCGAACCAATAAAGATTACAATAAATCATCTCCAAAATAAAAGCAAGGAATGGGCTAATCATGCAGTAGAATTGACTTGTCAAAAAATTGAAAGTCAATCAACTACTCTAAGGATTCCAGAAAAGATACTTGAAAATTCTCAACTCAAAGTCTTTACTATTGACCGTGATTACCGTCTTACTTTTTTTAGCAAGTCTGCAGTTGAACTACTTGAATTTTTGCTAAAAGAAAAGCCTGTCATAGGAAAAACCTTTTTTACCAATAAGATAGATAAAGATGAATGGAAAAATTATTTTGATATTATTTTTACTAATGAAAAATTATTTCTAGAAAGAGAATACCAAAATAAAACTCAAGAATTTTATGAACTACTAACTTTATCGCCTTTAATAAATAAGAATAATGAAATAGAAGGGTGCACCGTTTGTGTAAGTGATATTACACAATTGAAAAAGAATGAAATACATCAATATCAAAATCACACAAAATATCAACACGTTTTTGATAGTAGTTTTTTAGGAATAGCCATCCTAAATGAAAATAGTTTTATGATTCAAGCCAATGATTATTTTTGTAATATGTTAGGTGTCGCAAATAATGATTTAGAAAAAATAAAAATTACTGATTTTGTGCTTGGCGATGATATTAAATTATTTGTGTTGAAGGTTAAGGAAATATATCGAAATGAGATTTCTCATTTTACTAGCGAAATAAAATTTAAGGATAAAGATGATACGGTGAAATATGGGCAAATTAGTTTGAATAGACTTGGGAAAAATGACAAATTCACCGGTTGCTTAATTACGATTTTAGATATTTCAAATCAAAAAGAAATTCAATTGCAAAACGAAGAATTGCAAGAATTAAAATTGAAAGAGAAGAACAATATAAAACATCAAGAATTACTTCAGCAAGAGTTAGATTCTCGAATCAGAGAATTGGCGACCAATCAAATGTTGATCGCTCAAAAGAATAATTTGATAAAAGAGTTAGGTAAAAAATTAGACCTTCTAATTAAAAAAACTGAGACTTCCGTAAAACCTGAAATTAGAAAAATAATTAGTACAATTAAACGTCAAAATTTATTTGAGGATGATTGGGAGAATTTGAAGATTCATTTCATTAAAATGCATCCTAGTTTTTTTAAAAAATTGATTACTAGATCCACTAAAATTACGGAGAAAGATTTACGACATTGTGCTTATATTAAACTTGGTTTTTCTGCAAAAGAAACTTCAGATTTGCTCGGAACATTGCCTCGTTCTATTGAGCAAGCGAGATTCCGGATTAAGAAAAAATTGAATTTGCCAGCCGATCAAAAACTGATAGATTATTTACGAAGTATTTAATTTTTATAGTTTTTACTTTATGATAACTCCTTCCAACTACGAACTAATTCATCTTTATTTTTTTCTAAAAAAAGTATGATTCGTTTTGCCTCTTTGATCGGAATACTCTCGTCAGTCGGCAGATTCAATATATGATAACCAATTTTTTCTGACAAAGGAAAACTCCCTTCATCATAATCCCACCGTTCTAAGTTCTTCCTAATTGGATGAATTGGACTATTTAACCAATCACCTAATGGTATCTGATTTTGTTGTGCTAACTTTAAAAACGCTTCTTGGTCTTTTACTAAAAATGGAAATTTGATAAAAGTATGAGTTGCATATTCAGAGCAGTATACTGGTTCAATATTTAATCTTGCAAAAGCATTGTTATAAAGTGTAGCAACTTCTTTTCGATGTGCTAAGTTTTTTCCAAAATGCTGTAGTGCTTCTAGTCCTTTTTTCGCTTGAATATTGGCTCCTGCTTTTAAATAATTTGGAGGCATTATGGCATTTTCTAATTCTCCAGCATCAGAACTTCCAGAAATAAATCCATGTTGACTTGCCCAACGGTATACTTTCAAGGCTGCCCAATAAATGGAAGGTCTTAATATATTTTTTCTAATAAAAATTTGAGTAGCCAACATGATTTCATCTTTGAAGGAAGGGCTCTCCAATGACTCTTGAACGGTTTGAATTTTTTTGGCTAAAACTAAATCATTACACAAAACAATTCCACCTATTCCCGTTGAAAAAGGTTTGTTCCATTGGCTTGAGAAAAAAGCAGCAGTTGCAGATGTTCCATTTTTTCTTTCTCGATAAGATCCTCCAAACCCATGAGCGCAATCTTCAATGACTTTGATTCCATGCTTTTTGCCAAGAGCTAAAATTGGATCCAAATCTGAACTTAAACCGAAAGTGTTTTGTGCCAAAATCACCTTGGTTTTTAAAGTGATTTTATCCTCTAATTTTTTGATATCAATATTATAAGTAGTAGGATCAATGGCGGTATAAATAGGTTTTGCCCCTAAATATTTTATCGCACTAGGAACGACAACACAAGTAAAAGCTGGCAAAATTACTTCATCATTGGGTTGAACATCCATAGCCTTGAGAATACAATATAGCCCAACTCGACCTCTCCAATAAAGAGAAATTTGAGTCGAATCGACATTTAAATATTCAGCAATCGCTTTTTTATATTTTTTTTGAATCAAAAGAAAATTATATTTACAGAGATTTAATATGTGTTTTTTTATTTTAAAGATATTTTTATCCAAAATATTTAGAAATTTTATCAACACAAATTCCCCTAATTAATCAAAATGCTTTTGCGAAAAAAACATCTTTTTATCATTTCAGTTTCATGCTGTATCCTTTTTTGCATTTCTATTGGAAGTTGCAAAGATGGTGAAAATCTTGAATTAGATCGAGAAGAATTGACGGAAAAAGTTGGAGTAGTTTCTCATTCTCAAGATGGCAAAATTAAGCATGAACTATTTGATTCCATTTTAACCAATTTATCTCTAGATACATTTGATAGTTTGCCTCAGATCAATCAAGAGTTAGCAGAAGGATTAAAACATCAACTCAAGTTATTAAAATATCAAAAGAGATTAAAAAAAGAATATTCAGGTTTAGATATAACTAAAGACCAGCTAAGTGAAACAATAAAAATTTTATTGTCTGCCCAATTTGATAATTCATTTGGAATGCAGCATGGTTTGGAAGCACATCAAATTTGGGGAGATGATCAAATGGGGAATGTAAAATTTACGGGTTATTTTACTCCAGTATTAAAGGTTAGAAAAAGACCCAACTCCCGCTACAAATATCCGATATATCAATATCCAAAAAAATGGAAAGGACGGTTACCTTCTCGCAGAACAATTGAGGGCGAAGGAGCTTTAGACAGTTTTAATTTAGAAATTGCTTATGCAAAAAGTAAATTGGACATTTATTTCATGCAAGTTCAAGGATCAGGGTATATTGAATTTCCTAATGGGAGTAGAAAATTATTAGCGCATGAAGGAACCAATAAGCATCCCTATCGAAGCATTGGAAAATATATGGTCAAAAATGGATTCGCTAAGCCTGAATATGTTTCCTTGAAAAGTATTAAAAGTTACTTTAAAAAGAATCCAGAACTTGTTGATTCTATTTTATTTCAAAATCCTTCTTACGTTTTCTTTCGACCGGTGACCACTCCGCCAAGAGGGGCGGGGCATGTTCCACTTTCGCCTGATTATTCTATTGCAATTGATCGAAATATTTTGCCATTAGGAAGTTGCCTTTTGGCTACGGTCCCAGTTCTTGATCATAATAGAAATTTTTCTCATCATGAATTTCGAATTTTATTAGCGCAGGATATTGGAGGAGCCATCAAAGGGGAAGGACATGTGGATTTATACAAAGGGATCGGGACTAAGGCTGAAATAAATGCAAGTAATTTGCATCATTATGGTAATCTTTGGTTACTTCTTCCAAAGGATTCAATCAATTTTATACAAAAAAAAGATATTTAATAAAAAAACATATTGATTAATTCGTTATTTGTAAAATAAATTTTATCTTTGATCTATCCTACGGTCAAAAAAAAGAAATAGTGATTTATAAAAGATAACTATTCTTTTCTCACACTACTTATTAATTCTCAATTTATTTATTTTCAGAAATATATAAATAACTGGTTTCTAGTTATTTATATCCTAATTATTTTACAAATTAACATTGTATGGTGTAATTTTTGTATATAAAAATTACATAATAAAACATTTTTTTACACACGCTAATTGAATAAATTAAATTCTTTTTTGACAATCTAGGATTTTCTTTGAAATTAATTTCGCCTTATTAACTCAAGTTACGCACTTTTGAAAAAAAGTAATGAAAGCCTAGCTTTGTGAGATGCAAGATAAATTAGATTTATACACAGATTATTTACTATCAAGTTTTGGACAAACATCAGCAACAGGATTATCACGACTAGT
>CALJOK010000066.1 GCA_937981555.1 uncultured Saprospiraceae bacterium | reverse complement strand
GAAAAAAATTTAAAAGGTGTAGGCGATATTGCCACGAGTTGATCCCACCTTTTTTTATTTTAACGGTTTTGGGTAGAAATCCAACTCATAATATAAAGCTACGGTTTGCAATTCATAAATTATACTTTTTTAACATTTATTATACTTTTTTCCAAAAAAAAATCAAGCCAGCATTAAATTATGCTAGCCTGATTTCCTGATAAATTCCTCAATCGACCAACTACTTATGAATCGTAATATCCCCCATTTTCATAATCGTACTTCCATCCAGTTTACATTTTCCAGATAGTAGATAAATATAAACTCCTTCTACCACAGTCTTACTTTTAAATTTTCCATCCCAAGCAAAATTGCGATCATTCGATTCAAAAACTAATGCTCCCCATCGATCAAATACTCTAAAATATTCAATCTCTTCAATCGTTCCAGAATACATCTGGTAAGTATCGTTATTACCATCTCCATTTGGAGAGAAAGCATTCGGCATCGAAATTAAATCTTCGCTACATTCATTTATTTTTCTCACTTTCACAATTTCAGAATTAGAACAGCCTGTTTCTAAATCAGTAATAATTACCGTATAGTTCATCGAAGTATCAATTGTGGCAGTTGGGTTCGGACAATCTGTACAACTTAAACCAATACCTGGCGTCCATTGATAAGCGAAATCTCCCGCCTCCAATGTGGCCACATCCAACAAAATTGGATCTCCAGGAAAGTACCGATACATTTGTGCCACATTCAAAGTTGGATTGTCTAAAACCTCAACAATTGCAGAAGCAGTATCTGGTGGACAACTTCCTGACTGAGCTATAACAGTATATTCTGTTGTCTCTGTTGGCGATGCTGTAGGGTTTTCAATATCAAGACTTGAAAGTCCTTCTGGCGGTGACCATAGGTAAGTATCAGCTATTCCAATCGGCTGCATAATCAATGCTTCTCCCAAACAAATACTTTGATCCAATAAATCAATTTCTGTTTTCTCTATAATTTCTACCCTCATCGAATCAGTCAAAATACAATCTCCATTTTCTAATGAAAAATAATATGTAGTCGCCTCCGTTGGCGTTGCAATCGGATTAAAAATATCAGTTTGATTCAATGTGGCGGCAGGTGTCCAGGAAGGAATTCCTTCTCCAAAACCAGTCAGTTGTGCAGAAGATCCAACACATATTGCCATATCATCACCTGCATCAATATCCTCCGAAGTCAAAACATTTACTGTAATCGTATCAAATATTTCACATCCAAAATCTGAATCAACTCTAACAATATAAGTCGAAGTTTCAGTTGGTGAAGCTACTGGATTTGGACAAGCAGCACAACTCAATCCATCTGACGAAATCCAAAAAGGATTATTTCCGTTGAGAATTTGAAGGTGTGTAGTATCCCCTTCGCAAATAGTTCGATCGTCGCCCAACAGGTTTTGGAACTCATAAAAAACCGAAACCGTTGTTGAAGCTGTACTTGAACAACCAGAGTTATTGGTAACAGTAACAGTATATGTTGTATTTAAAGCGGGACTCGCAATTGGATTACTACAAGCATTATAACAAGTCAGCCCTGCTGCTGATTGATCCCAATCATAACCCACTAAATTATCTCCTCCTGTAGCAAATATTTGTGTCACATCATTTGCACAAATGGTTGTATCATTAGAGATCGTAACAATTGGTACCGCTTCATCTCGAACATTAATTGTAACACTTGCAGAGAACATACAATTTTCTGCACTTATTGCAACGAAAGTATAAGTAGTCGTATCTAATGGATTTACAGTTGGATTTATACAATCCGTACAACTCAATGTGGGGTCATTTTCCCAATAAAAATTCACTCCAGTTGTGTCAGACAATATCGAAGCAAGCAAATTAACTTCCTCTCCTTGACAGATTGTCGTATCTTCAGAAACTTCTATTTCAATAACCGGATAAACAAAAATCATTTTTGAAATCGAATCCATACATCCTTCATTACTCGTCACCCTCAATTGAATTGGTGCATTTTCCCCAGCTAAGAATATATGATTCGGGTTTTGCGCCGTGGAAGTAGGTGGAGGACTAGTTGGTGAAAAAGTCCAATCCCACTTTTCAATAAAGCCTACAGAAATTGTCGAAGCATCTGTAAAGGAAACTGGTAAAGGAGCACATCCTTCATCTACCGACATAGTAAAATCTGCCATAGGAACTTCCCCTACAGAAATATAATCTGTTTTTACTAAAGTATCTTTACATGAACCATTATCAACTATCATCGTCACGTCAAAAACTCCAGGAGTGGTATACAAAATTTGTGGTTCCAAATCAGTTGAAGTAGCTGGACTTCCGCCTTCAAAAATCCACTCAACCCCAATAATAGGGTTAGATGAATTAGATGTATTGACAAAAGTAACAGGTGGATTATTATTACATAAGTTAGTTTCACTTGCTGTAAAATCTGCATCCAAAGCGACCAATGCAATTGTATCTGGCGGAGAAATTGGACGTATACAACCTTGATCATCAATTAAAATTAACGTTGGAACAAAATCATAATTTTGAGTATAATAATGGGAAATGGTATCTGTCATTTTATAACCACTTGTATCTAAAACTCCATCTCCAAAATCCCATATGTAGTTGTAAAAATCATTAGACTCTGCAAAGAAATTCACTTCCGTAGGAATACATGGATTATCCATTTCAAAAGTAAACGAACCTTGTGGCCCATCTAAAGAAATAAAACTTCCTAAGGTCAATGTATCTCGACATACATCATTAGCAATTGCAATTAAGGTAACATCAAAGATTCCAGGAACAGTATAAACATTAGGTGGGTTCTCCAAGTTAGATGATCCACTTCCATTTCCAAAATCCCATTCATAGCTATTTGCATTTTGAGATAAATTTTCAAAATTCACAATCAATGGTGGGCAAGACGCTGATGAAGTATCCGAAGTAAAATTCGCTACAGGATCAGCAATTACTACATAGTCATCCAAGCAATAAGAATCTGTACATCCATTCGCATCGGTTACCGTCAAACAAACTGTAAAAGTTCCTTCCATCAGGTAGTCATGAACTGGATTTTTATCTGTCGATGTTCCTCCATCTCCAAATGTCCACTCATAAGTCAAACCTGTACCATGCGATTGATTTAAAAATTTAATAGTCGAGATGGTACATCCTAAAGTGTCCCCCTTGAATTTTGCAAATGGTTGAGTCACACTCACCGCATCTGGAATTTCTAAACTATTTTGACAATTCCAATCATCAGTTACAGTCAGTATAACTGGGTAAGTTCCAGTAGAATCAAAAGTAAAACTAGGATTTTGCAAATCAGAAATAATATATCCATTCCCTATATTCCAATCCCATGACATCACATTTCCATATAGACTCGTACTATTTTCTAAGAAGTCTACTTCTAATGGATTACAACCAAATGGTGGTGTCGCTTGAAAGTCAGCTGTTATTCCATTCACTTGTATTTCCCCGTCAAAACTCAACGAATCTTCACAACCATTTACATCTGTAATAATCAATTGTAAATCATCATAAGTACCTGGTGTATCAAATGTAATTTCTGGAACTGCACTTAAGTTATTAGAGAAAGTTGCACTTGCTGAAGTCCACAAATAAGTATTTCCAAAAGCAGAATTATTCTCAACCAATAGAGTCAAAGGGGCACACCCTTGCGTTGTATCAAGTGAAAATTCTGCTTTTGGTTCGGTGATATAATAGACCAACTCGGTTGTATCTGCACAACCCGTAACTGAATTATAAGTGGCCAACATTATGATATAGCTTCCTGTATCTGGATATGTATAAGAAGTCATCTCCATTGATGAAGTGTCATTCATTGTTGTCGGATCTCCAAAGTCCCATGAGATAGTTTCGGATCCAATTGAAGTGTTAATGAATTGAAGATCATAAGGATCACTACATTCTTTTTCAAAATTAAACGTGGCTCTTGGAGCTAACGTTTGAATATAATTTTCTACTTCTAACTGATTACCACAACCATGATGAAATACTGCTAGCGTCACATCAAACGATCCTGTATCAATATATTCATGTTGTGGATTTTCGTTGAAAGAGTAAATACTATCCCCAAAAGACCAAAACCATTCATTCGCAAATGAACTTGATAAATCCGTAAAAACTACATTTTCATTAATACAGGCTGAAGTTGGAGTTGCTTCAAAATTCACATCTGGTTGCATCCCAACACATACTTTATTATTAATTATAGATGTATCTGTACAACCTAATTCATTCACTACTGCCAAGACAATATCAAAACATCCCGTATCTGAAATAGTAAATGTTGGGTTAGCATCTGTTGAGGTCAAGACACCACTTGGTGTATCAATTTCCCAATACCATTCTGTGATTGGAACAACAGTTGTTGCTGCATCAGTCAAACTAAAAGTCAAAGGAGCACAACCTTGAATTTCTCCAGCCAATACAGCTGCATTCAATTCAATAACTTCTACTGTATCTACAATTATCGTATTCGAACATCCTCCTGCATCTGATACAGTTAAGTAAATTGGATAAGTTCCAAACTCTGTAAAAGTCACACTTGGATTTGCTTCACTTGAAGTTCCTACTTCTCCATTTTCTCCAAACTCCCAAAACAACATAGTAGCATTTTGAGCAGAACCAACAAAATTTGAAGTATGTGGAACTGCACATCCCATACTATTTTCGACAGTATAAGATGCACTTGGCAATTCATTCACTTGAATACAAATATCAGAAGGAATGGTAGTCGAACATCCATTTTCAAATCGAGTTAAAGAAACAGTATAACAACCTGGTGTTTCAAAAGTATACGTTGGATTAGGATCATCAGAAATTCCTCCATCTCCAAAATCCCACATCACATTGTCTGCACTCGAACCTGAAATATCTTGAAAATTAACTGGCGAACCCGCACAGATTTCTGTTTGGTCAAAAGTAAAATCAATTGGATAACCTACAGCAATGTAATCTTCTAAAACTAGCGTTTCCGTACATCCTGTTATTTCATCTACACCTATAACTGTTACATCATATAGACCTGGATTTTGATAGCTCACCGTAGGCGGATTAGCTCCGATGTAAGTTGCTCCATTACCAAAATCCCACGTATAATCAATATCTTGTTCTACATTTTGATTTATAAAGTTCACATTAAATGGTGGTGAACATTGAAATTGATTATCTGATGAAACTTGAATATCGGCTGCTGGCGAAACCACAATAAAATCTTCGTTAGTCACCGTTCCCACACATCCATTTTCATTCGTAATCGTCAAACTAATATCATAACTATCAGAAATATTATAATCGTTCTCAATCGAAGTCATCGTCCCATCATCAACAATAACTCCTAGGTTACCACCAACTCCCCAAATCCATTCCGTAATCGCTCCATCTGACGAACTCGACAAATCTTCAAAAACTACTGCAAGTGGTGCACATCCTGAAGTAAAATCTGCTGTAAAATCTGCCGTTGGAATTTGATAGACTGTGATAAAGTCTATCTTACATTCAGTATCCGTATCTCCATTACTATCAGTTACAGTCAAACAGATTTCATAAATGCCTTCTGGAAAAATACGCCCAGCTTGCTGAGTACTCACCGAAACTCCTCCCAAATCCCAACTCCAATTGGTGATCGTTCCACTAGTTGAAGTTGATAAATCTGAAAATGAAACGGCCAACGTACCACAACCTTCTGTGATATTGGCTGAAAAATCTGCATTCACCTGCGCTATATTTTCTGATAAAAATAAGCCCATCCATGCCATCAAAATAAGTAGTTTTCTTAAATACATATAAATTATATTTGAGGAAATCCTAAACCAAAAGTTGTACACTTTTGCTTTTTAAGGTTTTGAAAAATCTAAATTGAAAGTTATGTGGTATGGTATGCTGAAATGTAAAATCGTATAAATCTTGTCAATCATTCATTTTGAATAAACTCATAGTTAATTGATTTACAATCAGTTATGACTTTATACAATGAAAAAACAAAATCTAAATTGGGGGATTTCTTTTTTATGAAAATGGATTTTAGAAAGGAACTTTTTTGTTAAAATAGTTTTCTTCTGGGGGAAGATGATCCACTTTCATTAAGAGTTATATTAAAAAAATGCAAAGATGATGCCTAAGAAATTTGAGTTATTAACAATAATTTAAATTTGATAAATACTTGAAAATAACTCAGTCAAAAGTGACATTTGTTTTCGTACATTTGAAGGTGAAAAATTAAAAAAAAATAGATATGCCTAACTTCGAAATAGATAACCTAGATCATGTTGCCATTCGAGTTGCTGACCTCAACCGGTCTGCCAATTGGTATCAAAATACGCTTGGTCTGAAAAGATATCGTTTAGAGAAATGGGGCGACTTCCCTATTTTCCTGTTAGCGGGTAAATCGGGAATCGCTCTTTTCCCTGAAAAAGAAAATGATTCCGTTACTCAAAAAAGTGATATCGATCATTTCGCTTTTAATGTAACCAATGAAAATTTTCAAAAAGCAAAAGCAGAGTTTGATCAAAAAGAAATCAAATATATTTTTAAAGATCATTTTTATTTTCATTCTCTTTACCTTCAAGATCCTGATAATCACACAGTCGAATTGACGACCATCATGGTTGATGGAAAAGAATTTTATAAATAAAGATTATTACTCCAACATAGCGGTCTACTTTAGCTGACCAAAAAAAAGGAGTACAGCGACCAAAAAAAAGTAAATAATACCATCCCACCCTTATACCATTTTATATTTTTTTTTTAGGTCAGTTAAAGCAGACCACTACGTGTTACACATTTCACAAAATCAACTAAAAATGCCTAACAAAAAACTAACCTTTTGGCCAACTACCGCCCTTGTCGTCGGCAATATGATCGGCTCAGGTATATTTTTACTACCAGCATCGTTAGCCGCATTTGGTGGAATTAGTTTAATCGGTTGGTTAGTCTCTTCCTTTGGAGCAATTTTGTTAGCCATAGTTTTTGGTAATCTCAGTCGTCTTATTCCTAATGCCAACGGAGGACCGTATGCTTACACAAAAGTCACGCTCGGTGAATTCCCAGCCTTCCTTGTTGCCTGGGGATATTGGGTTTCCGTTTGGTGCACCAATGCTGCGATTGCAGTTGCCTTGGTTGGATACTTGACCATTTTCTTTCCTAGTTTAGCAACCAATCCATTGGCCTCCGTTTTGACTGGACTCTTCTTTATCTGGTTTTTCAGTTGGTTAAATTCCAAGCAAATTCGCACTATCGGTATCGTCCAATTAATCACCACCGTTCTAAAAATAATTCCAATTTTATTCATTGCCTTAATTGGAATTTTCTATATCAATTCAGACTTTTATTTCCCTATAAACTTGAGTACGGAATCAAATTTTTCTGCCATTGCAACTACGACAACTTTAACTTTCTTTGCATTTTTAGGAATGGAAAGTGCTACCATCCCAAGCTCTAGCGTCGAAAATGCTTCCACGACTATTCGTAAAGCAACTATCCTTGGAACGATCTTAACTATCTTTGTTTATGTTTTTAGTTCTGCAGCCATCATGGGAATTATTCCAGCAGAAATATTGGCTCAATCCTCCGCACCATTTGCAGATGCAGCAGCTATTTTTTGGGGAGAGTCTGCCAAATATTGGGTCGCAGCTGGCGCAGTCATTTCGACACTCGGCGCATTGAATGGGTGGATTTTAATTCAAGGACAAATCCCGATGTCGGCAGCTCAAGATAATTTGTTTCCAAAAGTTTTTGGGAAAAAGAACAAACATGAATCACCAGCCATTGGTATTTTTCTTTCGAGTATTTTGGTCTCCATTTTGATGATGTTAAATTATACAGAAAGCTTGGTCAATGCATTTACATTTATGATGACGTTGTCTACCCTTTCGGTCATTACGCCTTATATTTTTTCGACTGCTAGTTATGCGATTTTACTTTTTACAAAAAAAGAAAAAGGTGCAACAGGAAAACTCATCATTGCTTTTTTAGCATTTTGCTTTTCCATTTTTATCATTTTTGGAAGCGGACAAGAAGTGGTGTTTTGGGGATTTTTATTATTGATGTCTGGAATCCCATTTTATGTTTTACTCAAAAGAAAATAATAATTTAAAATACATTTTTAGATTTGCATTTTTGATTTAAATTTGAACAAATGAACCCAAGATTTTTTATTCACTCTGATATTAAAAAAGCGGAAACACTTCCTGCAACGTTCTATCGAGATGCCAATATTTTTGAAGAAATAAAAGAGAAGATTTTTGTAAAATCATGGCATTGGATTGGCGACGAGAATTTAATTCCCTTTTCTGAATTTGTTTTTCCAATGACCCTTTTGGAGAATTATTTAGATGAACCCATTTTCCTTTCGAGAGATAAAAATGACGAAATTCGATGCTTAACCAATGTTTGTACGCATCGAGGAAACATCGTGGTTCAACATCCTACCAAAACTAAAAATGTAACTTGTTTCTATCATGGTCGCCGCTTCGAATTAGATGGATCATTTAAACGAATGCCTGAATTTTCTGAGGCAGAAAATTTTCCACGACCTTGCGACAGTCTTCACCAATTCCCTATTTTTAATTGGGAAAAATTCCTTTTCACGAGCCTTGATCCAATTTTTGATTTTTCAGAAATTGCTATAAAACTCAACGATCGCGTGGGTTTCCTGCCGCTACATGAATTCAAGTTAGACAAAAGTCGTGGAAAAGATTATTTGATTAATTGTCATTGGGCATTGTACTGCGATAATTATTTAGAAGGATTTCATATTCCATTTGTGCATGCAGATTTGAATAGTGTTTTGGATTATGGCAATTACAAAACAGAAATTTATGAGCATTTTAATTTACAAATTGGCTATGCCGACGATGCACAAGAAGTATTTGATTTACCAGAGGGACATATTGATTTCGGGAAAAAAGTAGCAGCATATTATTACTGGATTTTTCCAAATATGATGCTTAATTTCTACCCTTGGGGATTATCAATCAATATTGTAAAACCCGTTAGTTTAAATAAAACAAAAGTCTCTTTTATCTCTTATGTTTATGATGAAACAAAATTGGACAGCGGCGCAGGAGCATTGTTGGATAAAGTGGAAAGAGAAGATGAGTTCGTCGTCGAAGGAGTACATCAAGGATTAAAATCTCGTTTTTATAAAGCTGGAAGATTCTCTCCAACAATGGAAAAAGGAGTACATCATTTTCATACTTTGCTAGCAAAATACTTAGGCTAAAATAAATGTAATTGTATTGTTATAAAAATCATTCTTGATCTTCACATGCTATCGGCACAATCGCGGAAGCATTATCTAACAATATATTTCCGTTGGGAACTTCAATAGTTGGCGTTTGAAAAAATGCTTCCAAGACAAGGTAAGTCAATTCTTCTTTTGGAGAAAAAGTAAAAGTATATTTTTTCCATTCTGTATTTTCTATTAATGCACTTTCGGCTAATAATTCAGCTGTATCACAAAATCCTCTGCCTCCACTAATCCTTAATTTTATTGGAGTTGTAAAGTCAACAATATCTCCACTTCCTCGAATGCCACTTTTGTAAACTTTAGATGTAGACAAATAAATACTAAAAGAATAGCAGGTGTCTGGCTTTAAGGGTTTCCTCAACCTTTGTGCTACTGACTCCCAAGATTCATTTTGTCGAACGACCATACCTAGATATGTATCTCCATGAAAAACATTTTGTACCACTCCAAAAACATTTCGTCCTGTTGAGTCATCTATAGCATGAATATCAGGAGCGGTTTCCAATGGGAAATTTATTTCTCCGCAATCATACCATCCACTAGGTGGCTGCGATGGTCTTGGAACACCTTCAAAACTAGAGTTATTCAATTGAATCACTCCATCCTGCGCATTCCCAATCATCAAAAAAAGAAAACAAAAACAAAAAAGGAAGATTTGAATTTTAATATTTTTCATAACAGAACGTTTATATTTATTAGAGAATTCAGTTCTATAAAACTAATTATTTTTTACAACGCCAATATATAAATGGTCTTGCTCAACTATCCATTTTACATTTTTTCTTTCCGCTCTCGAATTGATTATTTCATAATTAGTTTCTGGCAAAAGTTCATTTTTTAAAACCACCTCAATACTTTCTTTTCTTTTATTGAAATTCCGCTCTCGCAAACCACCAAAATCTATGACCAATTTATGATCAGGATTATTGATTATTGCATTGGCAATCCAAGCAGTTGACAACATTCCTTGAGTAGTTAATCGATTACTTTGAAATTTTACATCTTTTGCTGCTTTCCGAATTTTTGCAGTCATAGCTTTATCATTATATTCCTGTATACTTTCTTTTGATGAATTTTTAAGTTGAGTTTCTTCCTCAATTTTTCCCTTAAAATTATTTCTTTCCTTTTCGAATTCCTCCATTTGCTTTTTTGCCTTTGTAGCATCACAGGAAACTAAAAAAATGGGGGAACCATTATCAAGCATGATATTTCCGTTGGGAACATTCATTGTCGGCGTTTGAAAATATGCTTCCAAAACAATAAAGTTCAATTCTTCTTTTGGAGAAAAAGTAAAACTATATTTTTCCCATTCTGTATTTTTTACCAATTCACTCTCTGCTAATAATTCACGTGTATCACAATATCCTTTACCTCCCCAAATTCTTAATTTAACTGGAGTAGTAAACTCAACCATATCCCTACTTCCTCGAATGCCACTTTTGTATACTTTAGATTTGCACAAATTAATATTAAAAGAATAACAGGAATTTGGACTCAATGGTTTCTTTAACTCTTGAGCAACGGATTCCCATGATTCGTTTTCTCGAACAACCATTCCTAAATATGTACTTCCATGAAAGGCTTTTTGAACCACACCAAAATTGTTTCGTCCTGATAAATCGTTAGTAGGATGAACGTCCGGAGGCGTTTCCATTGGGAAATTAATATCTCCGCAATCATACCATCCAGGTGGTGATAGTCCTGGTCTTCCCTCACCTTCAAAGCTAGGGTTATCCAACCGAATCGCTCCATCCTGCGCATTCCCAACCATCAAAAAAAGAAAACAAAAATAAAAAAGTAAGATTTGAATTTTAGTGTTTTTCATAACGGAACGTTTATATTTTTTTATAGCTAAATCAGAACTTAAATATACAGATTAAAAAAAAATTGCCTGCATTTTTATAATCAAAAATGCAGGCAACATAATTTTTTTCTATCGCGAAGAGGAATTACTCTTTCCCTCCCTTTAATTTATCTTGATAAATTTTTAGCGCAGTCCAATCTCCATCATCAGCCATTTTTGCTTGCTTCGGCCAAGTTCCTGGATTCGCTAATTTGTAACGGGAACCAGCAGCATCTAGAATCACTTGAATTTCTTCAGGCTTTGATTCTGACAATTTTTCCCAAGTTTTGATACCACCCTCTTTTAGCAAACTTTCAATTTTTGGACCGATGCCTTCAATTACTTTATGGTCATTTTGCTTTACGTTGGCAAAACCTAAATATTTAAAATATAATTTTTCTGCCTTCGAATCGCTTTCTTTTCCATCAGGACTTCCCAACACTTTTTGTAAAGCAACTAATTTATCCCATTCATCATTATCAGCCAATCCTGCTTGCTCCGCCCATGAAGATGGATCATGCATTTTATATCGAGGGCCAGCATTGTCCAAAAACGCTCTCAATTTATCCGTTTCCGTTTGAGATAAATCCTTCCAAGTATCTACTCCTTCGCCATGTAGTACACCTTCAATCTTTGGTCCAATACCTTCTACAATTTGTAAATTGCTATCCGCAAAGGCTAAAGCGTAACCTGAATTTTGTCCTCCAGAACCTTGCTCTTTATTTTTCTTATTACCTTTTTTACCGTTGCCTTTTTTCTTCTTACTTTTGTTCTTCTTCTTTTTACCTTCTCCTGGTTCAGATTCTTCACCTGTAGATCTAGAAGCAAGCATCAATTCTAATTCTGTAATTCGAGCTTGTAGCCCTTCTCTTTCTGCTGAAAAATCTTCCGTAGGTACATCAGCAATTTTATTAATATCCATTTCCATGTCTCCATAACTAGCTTTTAAATTCGCATAGTCCGCTTCCATGTTAGTATTTGCTTCATAGGATAAAGCTAATTTTTTCTCCAAGTCTGCGATGCGATTTTGCTGTTCCTCTATCGCTTGTAAATGTTCATCAGAATTAGTCTCACCAGATTCATAATCATTAGAATCTAATTGCGTTTGCATTTCTGTAAACTTATTTTTTAAAGCAGAGTAATCATCTTGCAATTTGAAGTTCGTATTCCGAGACAATTCTAATTGCGACTCCAAATCAGTAATATGGTTTTCCCATTTCGTAACATCTACATCACCGCCTCCGCCAGTTGATTCCAAATCTTTATATTTTCCTTCCATTGCTCTGTAACGAACATCCGAATCTACCAATCTTGATTTTACAGTTGCAAATTCACCGCTTATTTTTTCTCGATCATATTTAGCTTGAGCTAAGTCAGATTCCGTTTCGGTAAATTTCTTTTTCCAACTTTTAATATCACCATGCAGTCCGTTAATTTCTGATTTGTACTGACTGCCTTTAATCCAACTCCATAATATCCATCCTAAAAACCATGCTCCAAATAAGAGTGGAATCAACCACAAAGAACAGTTTATACACCAATCAAAAATTCCTAAATATATTGATAAAGTCATTGTTTATTTTTTTTTGATTCTTAGAAAACCGCTGTGTTCCTAAGAAATATTTTTTTAAAATAATAAAAAGAAGTTATCCTGTTTTTCAACAGATTACTTCAAAGTGATCTCTACTCTCCTGTTTTTATGTTCGCCTTCCCTAGTTCGATTTGAAGCAATTGGATACCGTTCTCCTTTTGAATCAACTGAAATTTTGTTTTTGTCTGCACCAAATTTCACTAAAAGATTTCGAATCTTAATAGCTCGTTGCAAACCTAAATCATAATTATAGGCAGGATCACCTGTACTATCTGTATGTCCATTGATATGAGCAGATTTCCCTGTTTGAATTAGATGTTCTGCCAGCTCTGGTAGATAATCATCCATCTCTTTATTCTCCTCTTTATCAGAAGAATTAAAAGGGAAATTGATCGTGATATTATTTACATCAAATGATCTAATAGTCGTTTCATCTACTCTCGATCTGGTCACCCAATGGAATTCAGACGACTCAAAAGGATTATCTTCTGCACCTTCGATCTTATCCACCAACTTGCCATTGATGATAATTCGATCTTCATCAATAAAATCTGTAAACAATTTCCTCAGTTCATCAGCTCGAGCCATTCCCATATTTTCGAACCCTTCAGGAATTTCCTCATCTGAAAAATAATAACCTGTGATCTCTAGATCTTTGTCATCTTCCAATCCACCCAATATTCCATCTCGGTAGGCTTCAAAATTATCAGAGATCATAGGAGTTTGACCAGACCAATTAAATGTTGGTATTCCACTATCTGCATTAATATTGGAAATCCCATTGGTCGAAGAGTCATCTTCTGGTGGGTCATCAACTGGAGGAATAACCGTAGTCGTGGTTGCATCCCCGCTGCAAATTCCAGCAATTTTCTGGGTGTATAACCAATGCCCCACGATGAAATAGAGCAAGGTAAAGATTAGTAATAAAATGGTTCTTAAACTCATAGTTCTGTTTTAATAAAAAAATAGGGTAATCGAATTGTTTTATAATAGCTAATTTAAAAAATTAAAATGAAAAACATACAAAATTAGGCGGTTGTAAATCCTATAAAACATAGACGAAAAAAATCCGAAAAAGAAACGTTATTTGTGGTTTTTACGTAAAAAAAAATTAAAGAAGCAAATAGTCAACTATTTTTTCAAAATCAAAATCACATTTAAATGAAAATTTTAGTTATCGGTGGAGGTAATATGGGGCTGACCTATGCCCAAAGTTTTTTGAGAAGTCATATCACCAACAAGGAGGATATGATGATTCTAGAGAAGTCCCCAGAGAAAGCAGCGATCCTTTCGCAAAAGGATATTGGTACCGTTTATGGTTCACCGGAAGGATGTTTTACCAAAGCGGATTTAATTATTTTTGCCGTTAAACCTCAAGATGCAAATGTGTTATTTGAAACCTTGAAACCACTTGCAGATGGACAACAGGTTTTTCTTTCCATCATGGCTGGTGTAAAAATTGAAACTATTTGTGAAGCACTTGGTGTCAAAAAAGTAATTCGTGCCATGCCTAATTTACCTGCTCAAATAGGAATGGGAATGACTGCATTTACTTCTTCCAATGAAGTGACGCGAATTGAATTGGTCATGGTGCAAAATCTCCTCAACACGACTGGTAAAACTATTTATGTTGAAAATGAAAAAGCGATTGATGCTTCAACTGCAATTTCTGGAAGTGGTCCGGCGTATGTTTTTTATTTTATGGATGCGATGATGAAGGCTGCCAAAGGAATGGGTTTTAATGAGTCAGAGGCAGAACTTTTGGTGAGTCAGACTTTTAAAGGTGCGGTTGATTTGTACAATAAAAATAATTTCTCTTGCGAGGAATGGATTGCAAAAGTTTCGTCCAAAGGTGGAACGACAGAAGCAGCAATGGCTTCTTACCATGATAAAAAATTACATAAAAATATAATTGCTGGAGCCCAAGCTGCTTTTGATCGAGCAGAAGAATTGGGAAATATGTAGGGGCAATCCCTTGTGGTTGTCCTGCACAACGGGATCAATATATTTAATATTTTATTTGATATAAAATTCCCATCGTGTATAATCCCCATGGTGGGGGCAACCACAAGGGATTGCCTCTACGACCGTTACTTTTTTTGAACTGGTCGTTATTTGAGAAAAACTATGAAGCTTTTTTCTGTTTTATTTCTTCTATTTTTCTCTCTTCCCATCTTTCTTTTTTCTCAAAAAAACTTAGATCCGACTTTTGAAACATTCAAAGGTACTGCTTATGAAATTCCTAAGAAAGAAGGATTTGGTCTTAAGTATCATCCAAAATTTGAAAAGTATCCTGTCATAAATACTTTTGAATGGGATGAAATTAATATCCCCGAAACAGATGATTCGATTCTTTTTCCAGATGTAAATAAAAGATATGGTTTTGCTCTAATTTTAACTTCGATGGTAAATATCAGTACGGAAGGTTGGTATAAATTTTCATTAAATTCTGATGACGGTTCTTTGCTTTGGTTAGATGAAAAGTTAGTGGTCAATAATGACGGGACTCATCAAATGCAGTTTCAAGAAGATTCCATCGCACTTGCTCCAGGTAATTATCCAATCAAGATTTGGTACTTTCAAGGATTCCCAGATCGATATGGATTTCAATTAAATAGCTCGTTTCACAGAAAATTAAATCCAACTGAATCTATTACACCGCTTGAAAAGAAAAGTAAAAAAGAAAAAAACATCAAGTTGGTCATTTCAAATCAAGTGCTTAATTTTGACCATAATAGTTATCGACTTGATGCTAAAGCAAAATTATTTTTAGATGATTTTTGTAAAAAAACACTCAGCAAGGTTGATCTGGAGAAAATTAAAATGATAAAAATTGCTGGACATACGGACAATTCTGGAAGCGCCAATTACAATGCTCAACTTTCTTTGCAACGGGCAGAATCACTTGCCAATGAATTGAAAAAAAGGATTTTATCCGAGAACATAAAATATGAACTAAACGGATTGGGTGAAAGTCAACCAATCGCTTCCAACAATACTCAAGAAGGTAAATTAGAAAACCGAAGAGTAATTTTGGAAATTATTTTTAAGGAAAATTAAACTAAAGGAAATGCATAAATTCATTTTTGTAAATATATTGTTATTACTTTTTACTGTTCCCCTACTCTTTTCACAAAACCTAGTTCCAAATCATTCTTTTGAAGAAGTGGGGAACTTACCTTTGCGTGGACCAAAAAGAAATGCTTTTGAATTTGAACATAAAAGTGGTTACCTCTCTTTTCAAACTAATTTAAAATTTTGGACGGCTGCATCTGACGCAACTCCAGATTTAAGAATTATTCCTAAAAGTTATTTGAGAGATTGTCAAAAGCGTTATAAGGATTGCAACGTTGCTAAAACGGGAGGTCATGTTGCAGGGATTATGACTTTTTTAAAAAATACCAACACCGATTTTTTTCGAGAGTATATTCAAATCAAACTCAAAAAAACGATCAAACCTGGCATCAAAACTTACTGCGAACTTTGGATTCAAAAAGACCGTCAAGCCAAATTAGTTTCCAACAATATTGGTTTTTATTTTTCTCAAAAAAAATTCTACAAAGAGACAGAAGACTTTATTGAAAAAGAACCACAAGTCAATCATTCAGGAATTATAAATCAAGAAAATCTTGAATGGGTAAAGATTGAAGGTTCCTTCATTCCAGACAAACCACTCATTTATTTGACCATTGGAAATTTTTATAACAATGAAAATACAAAAATGGAATCCTTTAAAAAATTTCGAGGATCTTCTTGGATTCCAGCCTATGCTCATTATCTAATTGACGATGTGAGAGTATGGCAGGAAGGTGATGTGCCCGAGGAAAAACCAGTTTTTGAGATTGCTGAGATTGAAACCAATCAACCTATTGTTTTAAAGAATATACTTTTTGATACGAACCAAGCTACTTTAAAGTCTACTTCTTTTGCTGAACTAAATCAGCTTTTTGATTTTTTACAAAAGAATAAAACCGTCAAGATTTTGATTCAAGGTCATACCGACAATCGAGGAAATGACACTTACAATTTGAATCTTTCGACCTCACGTGCACATACTGTTATGGATTTCTTAATAAACAAAGGAATTAAAGTGGAACGGCTACAATCTAAAGGCTTAGGAGAAACTCAGCCGATGGAAACGAACGATACAGAAGAAGGAAGGGAAAAAAATAGACGGGTAGAATTTTTGATTTTGGAAAAGTAATTTGAGAATTTGGTATTAAGTCGTGCCCCGATTTTAAACCGAGCCACGACGAAATAAACCTATTCTCACATAATACCTAATATCTCTTCTTGGATAGTTTTTGATTTATCCTTAGTGTACCAAAGTTGTGCACTCTTTTTTGCTTCAGCCCAAATCTCTTTGCTATCCTCAGGATTATCTGTAGCATTTGATTTTGCATCCATCACCATTTTCTGCACTTCAACTGGACGTGGGCCCCAACTATTCAATACTTCTAAACTTTCGGAATCGAGAACAATTAAAATCGGAATAGACCGAGTTTCATTAGTTAAAAATTGATCCATCACTTCTAAATTCTCATCTCGAAGAATCATTTTCAAATTGATATTTTCATTTTCTAATGCTAACTTATTCAACACAGGAATTATTTGCGCAGCATCTCCGCACCATGCTTCTGTGATAACCAACCAAGTGATTTTTCGATTTTCCTTTTGAATTTGAGCAACTGTACTTTCAGTCAAACGAGTAGTTTTATCCAATCGTTTCATTCTAAAAATATTCATCTTCGTATAGTTCAACATAGCATCACTATGATTATCTCCAGTAGTTTTTCCTTGCTCAAATAGCTCATCTAATTTAGTTCGGTAATCATCATAACTCCATGCTTTTTCGATGATTTCTCTTGTTATTTTATTCATTGATTTCCTTTTGATTTTAGTACCTAAAATTTGTGTTCGTTATAATTCTAAAACATTAAAAAAGGCCTGAGGTTTAAAAAATAAACTAAACTTGTCCTGTGAAAGACAAGTCAAATGTTCTATGAAAATTACGATTTAATTTGAGATGTTAAAGAATGATCTCTTTTTTGACGACCTACAACTCATATGTCGGCTAATAACCAGTATAAACTCCCTCAAGTTTTTTCAGTATTTTGTGAATGTTTTAATTTTGGAAAAATTTAAAAATCTAAAACCTTAACCTATGAAAAAATTCTTTACCCATAAAACCTTTCTATCTTTTTTATTTATACTCGCATTTATTTTTAGCTCAAAAAATGCTAGTGCTCAAACGCTAGAAGAAATTCCTAATCCAACAGATTACTCCTTAAGCTGGTTTTCAGGAGGAGAAGAGGGGAATTTATTTTTCGAATATTACGATGCTAGTTTTTATACCGATTTATTCCATTATGATGGGGTGGATTTGAATGCTATTCCATTTACAGGTGATTTGAATTTCCCATTTTACTCTCATCAGTATAATGGCAACTATTATTTTACTGCCTACGATGCAAATTTTTATCAAATGTTAATCGAGTATGATGGTGGGGCTAATGCTGCTGAATTTGCTATTCCAGCAGGACTTCAGTATGGCGGATATATAGGTGAGTATAATGCAAAAATGTATCTCTTTTTATATGATACAAATTTCAATACATTATTATATGAATTTGATGGAACCAACCTTACCGAAGTTGCTGGTCCTGCAGATTTGACATTTGGCAATTTCATTACCATTTTTAGTGATGTGATGTATTTGTCTTTTTATGATTCGAATTTTGATTTTCAAATGGTAGCATTTGACGGAACAACTTTTACTCCGATTGTAAATCCAACAGGAGTTCAATATTCCTTTTTTATAGGTGAATCGGACGATCAAATGTATTTGTCATTTTATGAAGAAATAAATTTCACTAATTTTTTATATTTATTTGATGGAAATGCATTTACGGAAATTACTAATCCTGCTGGGTTTCAATTTTCTTGGGTAGTTTATTTAGATCCTGATGGAGGAACTTCTTATTTGAATTATTACGATCCGAATTTTTATAGTTTTATTTTTGAATTGAATGGTTCAACTTTAACGCAATTACCGATTCCTTCAGGTTTCCAATTTCCATTTTATGTCAACAAATTTGATAATCGTGATTTCTTTGGAGTGTATGATGCTAACTTTAATCAACTCCTATTTGGTTATGACGGTACTGATTTTGTCGAAGTTGATGCACCTGCTGGTTTTACATTTACACAATATGCTGATACGATAGGTGGTGATGCATATTATGCTTACTACGATCAGAGTTTTAATAATCATTTGACAAAGTTAGAACCAGGAAGTAACTCGGTTCTTGAAGTTACTGGGCCAGCAGATTTTACTTATGGTAACTTTGCAGCTTCCGTAAATGATAAACTTTTCCTTGGATATAATAATACTAATTTTGAACAAACCCTTTTCATTTATGATGGAAATGAATTTACAGAAGTGGTCAATCCTTTGGGAAAAGTGTATAATTTCACTATGACAGAAGATCAAGGATTTTTATATTTAAGATATAATGACCTTAATTATTATCAAGGGACTTTGTACAAATTGCGTCCAAATTCCATCCCAACTTCGGCTGATAATTCTGTCACTACTTTTATCAATATCCCATATTTCTTTAAGCAAAATGATTTTTCATTTGCAGATACGGATGGAAGTGATTCATTAAATTCGATCATGATTACAGAAGTGGAAACGGTTGGAAATCTATTCCTTGACGGTGCACATGTTTATGTTGGAGATATTATTTTAGTAGAAGATTTGTCTAATTTGGTTTTCTTTCCAAACACGGGTGATGAAGCATTGAATTATGATTCATTCAAATTTAGAGTGTCCGATGGAGATGATTTTAGTGATGAAGAATATTTGATGACGATCAATGTAGTTGATGAAGCAACTTCAACAGATGACAATTTCTTAAATGCAAATGTATTGTTATACCCAATTCCAGCGGATCAATTTACCACACTTCAGATCAATGCGACACAAGCCATTGAATCATTAAATGTGAGAATTGTTTCGATGAATGGACAAGTTGTTTTGCAACAATCATTTAATCAACTTGGAGAAGAATTCCAACAACAATTTGATTTGACTAATTTGGCAAGTGGACAATATATTTTACATGGAATCTCGCCAAATGGAATTGTGGCGAAAGTGATTTCGGTAGAGAGATAGTCTAATTGTTTAATCCTTTTCAAAAAAAAAAGCTGAGTAAATTTCTTTACTCAGCTTTTTTTTATGGAAGTTTTTGAAAAAATTATTCACCAATTTTAATCAAATCAACTTCAAAGAATAAAGCAGAATTAGGTGGAATCCCTTGATTTCCTTGTGGTCCATAAGCTAAACCTGATGGTATGTAAAATTCATATTTAGCTCCTTCCTTCATCAATTGCAATCCTTCAGTCCAACCTTTAATTACACCTGTTACAGCAAATGAGATTGGTTGACCTCGTTGAACAGAACTATCGAAAACAGTTCCATCAATTAATTTACCCGTATAATGAACGGTAACTTTATCTTCAAGAGTTGGCATTGCACCTGTCCCTTCTTGAATTACTTTATATTGTAATCCACTTGCAGTTACTTGCACACCTTCTTTAGCCTTGTTTTTTGCTAAATAATCTTCACCAATAGCAACATTCTTAAGTCCTTCTTCTTGTTTTTTCTTTTGACCAGCAGCTTGCATTTTTTGTCCAAATGCACCTAAAATAGCTTGAATCTGCTCTTCTGTAAATCTTGGACTTCCTGCAACTCCTTCAGTAATTCCATTTTTGAACAAGTTGACATCCATGCCTTTTCCTTCGCCCATATCTTCTTCGATTTTGTTCAAAGATTCAGATACAGATACTCCATACGCATAAGAAACAGAATCCATCTCAGAACTCATTGGTAAAGCAACGCCGCCTCCTGTTGAACCATTTCCACATGCAGATAAGAAAATAACTACGGGAATAAAATATAATAATTTTTTCATTTTAAATTTATAATGTGTTATCAATATGTTTATCGGGCGCGAAATTACAAAAATATTATACATTCAGAAGAAATAATTGTTAAGTATGAAAAGGACATTCCAATTTATCAACATTTGATTCAGTTCTGTGGTTGAAAAGAATATCTTTAAAGCTTAATAATTTCCAAACCTATTTTTATGCTAAAAAATAAAATCCAAGCTCTTTTTAATCCCGAATTATACCATGGTTGGGGAAAAACGAAAAAATACTTTGAAGGGTGGTACTATAAAATTATCAATGCTGATGAATCGAAGGCTTTTGCATTTATTCCTGGAATTGCCATGGATGAAAATGGTGTACAACAAGCCTTTATTCAAGTTTTGGATGGAAAAAATCTAACGGCTGAATACCATAAATTTGACGCTCAAGAATTCCTTCCGACGCAAGGGAAATTTGAAGTCAACTTGGCTAATAACTTTTTTTCAACAAAAAAAATCAACTTAGACTTACCCACCGCAAAAGGTGAGTTAACTTTTGAAAATCAAATTCCTTGGTCGAGTTCTTGGTATTCACCTGGTATCATGGGTCCATTTTCCTTTGTCCCTTTTATGCAATGCTATCATGGGATTTTGAGCATGGATCATACTATTCATGGAACTTTAAAAATCAAAGGAGAGGAAATCGATTTTTCTAACGGAAGAGGATATATGGAAAAAGATTGGGGACGTTCCTTTCCAAGTGGTTATATTTGGATGCAGACAAATCATTTTTCTCAACCTGGAATTTCGGTAAAAGCTTCGGTGGCAAAAATTCCATGGATGGGAACTTCCTTCGTTGGATTTATTGGTGGAGTTTGGTTGCATGATCGGTTGATTGAGTTTACGACTTATAATTTTACGCGCTTACGAAAATCTTTTGCTGATGAGAAAAAAGTAGAATTGGTTTTGGAAAATCGAAAACATCGATTAGAAATATTTGCGCATCGAGAAGCGTCAACTTCGCTGGCCTCTCCTATCTTGGGATTTATGGATGGACGAATTGAAGAAAGTATGACGGCAAAAATTGAAGTGAAATTGTATGATAAAAAAAATAAAAAGGTATTATTGCATGATACGGGTAGGAATGCGGGATTGGAAGTGGCGGGGAAAGTGAGTGAAATTTTGGTAGGAAATTAGATTATATTTAATGTATGAATTACAAACAATCCATCCTTGGAAGTTCCATTGCATTTATTCTAGCGACTAGTTGTTGTTGGCTTCCATGGCTAATTATTGCTATCGGCGGAGCGACTGGATTAGCAGGATTGAATGCAGGACTCGAAAAATTTAGTGGAATATTTATGCTCGCAGGAATTGGATTCTTAGGATTCGGTTTCTTCCAGTTTTACAAAAATAAAAACATGAAAAAAACAGCCATATTAGCATCGACCATTACTTGTCCAAAATGCAATCACCAAAAAGAAGAAATCATGCCAACCGATGCGTGTCAATATTTTTATGAATGTGAAAATTGCAAAACTATTTTAAAACCAACTAATAATGATTGTTGTGTTTACTGTAGTTATGGCACCGTTCCTTGCCCTCCAATTCAATTAGATGAAGCATGTTGTTAATGAGTCAAAATTGAATAACATTTAATTGCCAATCAAAAAAATAAACTTAAATGGGGCTAATTATTGCACCAATTTTTCTATTAGCAGTTGTATTGATTATTGTAAATGCATCTCTAATCAATCGACTTTATGAAAGTGAATTATTAGAAAAAAAAATATTCATTTTTGGGTTTTTATTGACCATTCTTATCTATAGTATGATAGTATTGAGTTATTTCTTAGAAGGGAGAATTTATGGATTAAGCCCTTATTTTAGAATCCCCATTTTTATGTTTATAGTTCCATCTGCATTGGGGTTTATAGGAAAGGATGCTAAAAATTATACCCTTAAAATTTTATCTCAATCTTTAATCGTTAGCACTTTAGTCTCTGGCTTTTTGATTTTAATTTTTAATTATTATGTTATACATTTCATAAATTTACTTGGTCTTGAAATGTATTACTAACTCAAATTACTTTTTAATATGACCTTCCGAAAAGCAACAAAAAAAGATCTTCCAAAAATTATAGCAATGCTTTCTGATGATAAATTGGGAAAACTCAGAGAAGATTTTCAAGAACCGCTTCCTCCAAAATATTACCAAGCATTTGAAAAAATCAATCAAGATAAAAATCAAGAATTAATGGTCATTGAAAATGAACAGAATGATATCATTGGAACTTTGCAATTAAGTTTCATTCAATACCTGACTTATCAAGGTGGAATTAGAGCTCAAATCGAAGCAGTCAGAATTCGAAAAGACCAACGTGGGAAAGGATTAGGAGAACAATTATTCAAATGGGCCATCAATAGATCAAAAGAAAGAGGCGCTCATCTTTTACAATTAACCACAGATAAAAAAAGACCAGAAGCAATTAATTTTTATAAAAAACTTGGTTTTACTGATTCTCATGAAGGAATGAAATTACATTTTAAAAATAATTAAAATCAAAAATGTCATTTAAAACATTAACACTTTTACTCTGCTTATTGTTTTGTAACAATACTCTTGCACAAAAAGAAGAAACTAAAAAACCATTTGTAATCGGTGAGATCATCGAACTACAATC
The DNA here is from genome assembly GCA_937981555.1 of uncultured Saprospiraceae bacterium. Classification (GTDB taxonomy): domain Bacteria; phylum Bacteroidota; class Bacteroidia; order Chitinophagales; family Saprospiraceae; genus CAJQQY01. The sequence goes on along the minus strand of CALJOK010000066.1, from coordinate 3,065 downwards.
CAAAATTCTTAATGAAAAAAGAACCTTAAATATTTATTTGCCCGAAGGATACCATCCTGATTCGGCAGCCACCTATTCTGTAATTTATTTGCTCGATGGATCTGCTGATGAAGATTTTATTCACATTGCAGGCATGGTTCAGTTTGCTAATTTCCCTTGGGTGGAACTTCTTCCACAATCAATTGTGGTAGGCATCGCGAACGTCGATAGGAAACGAGATTTCACCTATCCAACATCTGTCAAAGAAATAAAAGAGGCATTCCCCACTTCTGGAAAGTCTGCTGATTTTATCCGTTTTTTAGAAAACGAATTACAACCTTTTATTGATAAAAATTACAGCACGAATTCAACTAAACTTTTGCTAGGTCAGTCGCTTGGAGGATTAGTTGCTACGGAGATTTTAATAAAAAAACCTCAACTTTTTTCACACTACATTATCATAAGTCCAAGTCTATGGTGGGATGATCAGACCTTATTAAAAGTAGAACCTGCATTTTTGAAACCTGATTTTCAAAAAGATATTTCTATTTTTGTAGGTGTTGAAAATGAAGATAAATATAAAGTGATGGAAACTGACGCAAGAGCATTATTTGCTATTTTACAAAAAGAAAAGAAGAAAAATATTAATGCCCATTTTCAATTTTTCGAAAATCTAACTCATGGAGACATTCTTCATTTAGCAGTTTATGAGGCATTTAAAATTTTATTTAAGAAAGACGAAAAATAATTTTAAATGGATTCCAGATTAGCCACTACCCACGATATCCATCAAGTGCTCGCACTACAAAAACAAAACCTTTTTGCCAATCTTTCGGAAGCAGAACGAGAAGATGGTTACGTCACCACCCCATTCACTTATGCTCAAATTAGAGAAATCATTGGTCTAAAAGGCCTTTTTGTAACTGAAATGGAAGGAGAAATTATCGCCTATGCCTTTGCAGGAAGTTGGAAATATTTTTCACAATGGAAAATGTTTAAAGTAATGATTGCCAGTTTACCCAAATTAATCTTCGATGGAAAAAGAATAAATACCCAAAATACTTTCCAATATGGCCCCATTTGTATTGACAAAAATCATAGAGGAAATGGCGTTCTACAGTCACTTTTTGAAAAAATGAGATTGGAGATGCTAAAAAAATATCCAATTAGTATTACTTTTATCAACAAAGAGAACAAACGTTCCCTTTTTGCTCATACTCAAAAACTAAATTGGGATATTATTGATGAGTTTGAATTTAACGATAATACCTATTTAACACTTGGATTTGATATGAAAAATTCGGTTTTATAAATCGAAATACTTTAGACATGCTTTTAGAACGTACAAAACAAAACATCTTCATAAAACCATTAAGACGCAAGCTTTTGAACATTTAAGCGTTTAAAGCTATACACCCTTTGTACCTAGCCATTATTTTCTTGATAAAAGTCATCTAATAAAAGTTAAACTAGTTTGCTTATTATTAGGATTAAAATCAATAGCTTACGCTGTTTTTAAAGCAACTACTTTATAGTTTTTAACCATCATTATTTTACCAGTTTAAAACCTTGACAAATGAGTGTACCTAGTGTTAGGTTCAACAAGAAAGACAGACCTGAATTTTATAAAGAATTAAACCGAAGAGTTAATAGATATTTTAAGGAAAAGAATCTTTCCAAACATGCTAACTTAAACATGAAAATCAAAACAGCCTTTATGGTTAGTTTGTATTTCATTCCGCTTTTCGTTTTGCTTTCAGGTGCATTAACTACTTTCTGGCCGATATTTACAGCTTATATTATTATGAGTTTGGGAATGTCAGGCATTGGTTTATCCATCATGCACGATGCCAATCATGGCTCCTACTCTACCAATAAATCAGTTAATCATGCCCTCGGATATTTGATCAACTGCATTGGAGGATATCATGTAACATGGAAAATCCAGCATAATGTTTTGCATCATTCCTTCACGAATATTCATGACCATGATGAAGATTTAAATCAAAATGTGATGCGTTTTTCTCCTAACCAGGAACGAAAACCTATTTTCAAATATCAAGCATATTATTGTACGTTATTTTATGGGTTGTTATCTATTTTTAGATTTGCAGTCAAAGACCTTCAGCAACTTTTGCGATATAATCAAATGGGATTATTGAAAGACCAAGGACTTTCTTTCCCTGCCAGATTAGCTGAATTGATTACGGTAAAATCATTGTACCTCGCCGTTACTTTGCTGATTCCGATGTTCATTTTACCAATTGCAGCGTGGCAAACGTTTTTAGCATTCTTTGTGATGCATTATATTTCAGGGTTGATTTTCGCCTACATTTTCCAACCTGCCCATATTTTGGAAGAGGTTGATTTTTATAAAGTGGATGAAACTGGAAGTGTGGAAAATAATTGGGCTATCCATGAAATGAGAACTACAGCAAATTATGCTAACGGAAGTACTATTTTTGCTTGGTTTATTGGTGGATTAAATCATCAGGTGGAACATCATCTGTTTCCACATGTTTGCCACGTTCACTATAAAAAGATTTCAAAGATTGTCAAAGCTACTGCTGAGGAATATGATGTTCCATATCATTCTCACAAAACATTTTATGATGCAGTAAAAAGTCATCTTACGGTCATGAATCAATTGGGAACTGGAGAATATGATAGAAAATTGCAGGAGAAAAAAATGCAATTAGAACTAGCAAAGGCTTAATATTTTTATAAAAAAATCAAAAAAAGGCTAAATGATTTATTCATCATTTAGCCTTTTCTTTGAATATTTACATATTACCAACATTTCCCCTACCTTTGCACTCTTATTTAAAATAAATCACGACTTAAGCCTAATAATTTTATTCAAAAATAGTGATCGTTCAACGTCTATCGTAATACGTCCAACCATAAATTGTTAGAGTTTAAGCTTCAAAAAAATATATGACATTTCAAGATTTAAACATTGTAGAACCGATTTTAAAATCTCTTAAAATCGAAGGATACACTCACCCTACACCAATTCAACAACAATCTATTCCAATTCTTTTGCAAGGCAAAGACTTATTAGGTTGTGCGCAAACTGGAACAGG
>CALJOK010000065.1 GCA_937981555.1 uncultured Saprospiraceae bacterium | reverse complement strand
ACTTTTACTTTCGTAGTTCCAAAAGATATTAATTACTATTACGATTTTGGTAAAATCAGTTATTACGCACACGATGGTATTGCAACTGATGCTTCTGGTTATTATGATAAAATAATCATTGGAGGAACTGATCCAAATGCCATTGCCGATGACCAACCGCCTTTGATTGAGGTTTATATGAATAATGAAGAATTTGTTTTTGGAGGAATTACGGACGAAAATCCGGTTCTTTTAGTGAAGCTTTCTGATGACAATGGTATTAATGTTGTAGGTAACAGTATAGGACACGATCTCACAGGTGTTTTAGATCAAAATACTCAAGACACCTATGTGCTCAATGATTTTTACGAATCAGAGTTGGATGATTATACCAAAGGGACAGTCCGATACCCTCTATTTAACTTGGAAGAAGGTTTACATAATATCAAGGTTCGTGCTTGGGATGTTTCCAATAATTCCGCAGAAGGCTATACAGAATTTGTTGTAGCAAGCTCTGCAGAAGTAGCACTTGAACATGTATTAAATTATCCAAATCCATTTATGGATAATACTGCTTTCCAATTCGAACATAACCTACCAAATCAAATTGTCGATGTACAAATCAGAGTTTTCTCCGTTTCGGGAAGACTAGTCAAAACCATCGATGAGCAAATCATAACCGAAGGTACACGAGTAACTGGCATCCAATGGGATGGTACTGATGAATATGGAGATCAACTTGGTCGAGGTGTTTATTTGTACAAAGTGAAGATTGGTGGAACTGGGTCAACTGGCGATTCAATAAATACTGAAAGTGACTTTGAAAAACTAGTTATTTTGAAATAAATCTTTTTGGATAAAAGTTGTCCAAAATTTAAAATAGAAATGTGCTTTTTGCGTTTTATAGTTTTAGAAAAAAACTCTCCAAAACTGTAATCTCCCAAAGCTATTTTCATTTTTTACATTTATAAATATTTAAGTAATTAAATATTGAAATCATATTTCTTAAGTCTTTAATATTAAAGGATTTAAAAACTTAAAAATTCCCCTATATTTGCAACTTCAATTTTTGAAATTTAATACTATTATGAAAAAAATACTGTTTTGTTTTCTCTTTATTTCATGCTTTTTAGCAATTTCAGAAACTCAAGCACAAGGATTTACCAATTGTGTATATAATATTGAGAAACAACGTTGGGAAAAACCAGGTGGACTTGGTGAACCTTGTACCAACACGATTATCACTTCTGTACCATTTTTGAGAATTACTCCTGACGCACGATCTGGCGCAATGGGAGATGCTGGTATTGCAACTTCTCCTGATGCCAATGCCATTCATTTTAATTCTTCTAAGTTAGCTTTTGTTGATAAAGATTTATCTTTATCAGCTACGTATACTCCTTGGTTGAGAGCATTAGGTTTGAATGATGTTTACATGGCATATCTTTCTGGATATAAGCAAGTAGATAAATTATCAGCTATTGGTTTCGGTTTACGTTACTTTTCTTTGGGACAAATTAGTTACACAACTGATACTGGCCAAGAAAATGGAACAGGAAAACCTAACGAGTTTGAAATTTCTGCAGCTTATGCTCGAAAACTTTCTGACAACTTCAGCCTTTCTCTAGGTGGTAAATTTATTTATTCAAACCTAGCTGCTGGTCAACGAGTAGGAGCAATTGAAATTAATCCTGGAACTGCAGGAGCTGTTGATTTTGGATTGACTTGGAAAAAAGATATTGAACTTTCAGGTAACCAAACTGACTTAACTGTTGGTGCAGCGATCACGAACTTAGGAACTAAAATTTCATATACTAACTCTGCTAATAAAGATTTTATTCCTACTAATTTAGGAGTTGGAGCAGCTTGGGAATTTAATTTTGATGAGTATAACTCATTTACTATTACAGCTGATTTGAATAAATTATTAGTTCCTACTCCTTGTATTAGTTCAAGTGATCCAAGTGTTCCAAGCTGTGATGAAGATCAAGATGGTATATTAGATTACAAACAAAAATCTGTAGTTGGTGGACTTTTAGGTTCCTTCAGCGATGCTCAAGGTGGAGCAGGCGAAGAGTTTAGAGAAATTAACTATTCTATTGGAATGGAGTATTGGTATGACAAACAATTTGCAGTTAGAGCGGGTTATTATACCGAAGCTCAAACTAAAGGAAATCGTCAATATTTCACCGTTGGATTAGGATTAAAATATAATGTATTTGGATTGAATTTCTCTTACTTAGTTCCAACTACAAGTCAAAGAAATCCATTAGATAATACTTTAAGATTCTCTTTAATTTTCGATTTCGAAGCATTTGAAGATGAAAACTAAAGAATTCTTTTTTTAGGAAAAAGAAACCGCAATTAGATTAATTTCTGATTGCGGTTTCTTTATTTTTGTGAAAAAGAAATTCAAGAACTTAGCACTTCGAGTGCTACAGCACTTTTTTAAAATAAAAACACATGGATTTAAATCAACTCCCTCATCTTGCCAAAGAACAAAAAAAATCCACCAAAAAGTTTTTCCAAAAATTAGCGAAGCAGAAACCTAAAGATTTGGACTCAACTGTCCATCAATTACATGAGGAAACTTTTGAGAAAATAGATTGCCTCCAATGTGCCAACTGTTGCAAAACGACTAGTCCTATTTTTACCGACCGAGATATCAATCGCATCTCTGCTCATTTCAAGATGCGCCCAGCCAATTTTGTAGAAAAATATTTACACCTTGATGAAGACGAAGATTATGTGCTGAATGAATCACCTTGTGCATTTTTAGGTGCTGATAACTATTGCAGCATTTACGATGTAGCTCCAAGAGCTTGCCGTGAATATCCACACACCGATCGAAAACAATTCCATAAAATTTTAAATTTGACGGTAAAAAACATGGCAATTTGTCCAGCCGTTTTTGAAATAGTTCAAAAGTTAAAAGTAGTGATGAACGATAAGTAACTATTTCCTATTTTTGCATCGTAAGACGACTCTCCGAGTCGTAACAATCTAAACGACTCAGAGAGTCGTCTTACGAAACAAAGTATTCATGAAAAATCAAGAACTCGCAAGACTTTTTTATCAGGAAATTTCCAAGATTAATTCTAACGAATCATTAATTGATTTAGGAAAAATCAATGGACTCTACAAGTTGTTAAACCAACTTTTTGTAGAAGTGACTCGTGATGAAAAGATGCAATTCACCACCATGTTTGCAAGAATTTCATTTGCAAGTCAAAAGTTTTCTTTAGAAAAACAAACCCAGTTTTATATTCATACTTTTCGGAGGGTAGCCAAAAAAATCAACCTTGACCCAGCTACCTCTCCCGACCATAACAAAGAATTAGAACTAGGATTAAAAGTTGTCGCAGATTGTGTTATTGCTTTTTTTCACCAAATTCCTCCGCAAGAATTAGCGGAGCAATTACCTGTAAAAATTGATTACAAAACTTCTCCAGTTGAAGTCAAAAATTTCAAACCAACTGCTCGAATTGTTGCAGTTGATATAGATGAAAAGGCAGAACAACTTATTGCTCGTGACGAAGATGATCCATCTCGTGAGATTCGAATTCAATATAATATCGCCGAACGAAATCAAAATTTCAATCCATCCATTCAAGTTATTGAAAATGCTTTTAAATTTCCATTGACCATCAATTTACTTGATGTGGAAATTGACAAAGAAGGAATTTATCGACCTCGTGGCATTGTATTAGAACCTGATTATTTAGTCGATGTTTCAGCAGTCGCAGAATGCTTTAAAAATTTTGGAACACTCCCAATTTATAATCTTTTAAAAAAATATTTACCGTTCACCTACAGTAAACATTTGATGATTGGAAATATTGCTAACTTCTTTTTGGATGAGTTGATGACTAATTCAGAAGCAACTTTTAAAGAGACTTTTCCAAAAGTTTTCCAACTCAATCCTCTAGCATTTGCCACTTTTGAAAATTCAGTTCTGCGAGAAATTATGCAGTCATCTCAAAAGCATTTTCTCAACTTAAAACAAATGGTCTTGACTGGTTTTGCCAAAAGCGATATCATTCCTGATGATTGTTTTTTAGAGCCAACTTTTTATTCTCAAAAACATGGTCTACAAGGTCGTCTTGATATTTTTTACAAAAAAAATACGACTGGCGAAAACGAAGAAAATCACTCTGCCATCGTCGAGTTAAAAAGTGGAAAAACGTTCAAACCAAACAAGTACGGCATCAATCATAATCATTACGTGCAGACCTTGTTATACGATTTGATTATTAAATCTGTTTTTGGAAAAAAAATACAACCAACTAATTTTATTCTTTATTCTGGCATCGACATCAACCATTTAAAATTTGCGCCTACGAGCAGCACGCAACAAATGGAAGCCTTAAATATTCGAAATCAAATCCTTGCTTTTGAATACCAATTATCAAATATCAGAAATAGCGACATTGATAATCCACTCATTTTCAGTCGATTAACTTCAGGCAAATATCCAAAACTATCCGGATTCCTTGCCAAAGACATGCAGCTTTTTGAAAAAGTATATCAAGGCATGAGTCATTTGGAGAAAAAATATTTTAATGCTTTTTCAGGATTTATTGCTCGAGAACATCTTTTGGCAAAAACTGGAATTCAAGGAATTGAAAGATTAAATGGTTTGGCTTCCCTTTGGCTCAAAGATTTTAAAGAGAAGGAAGAGAGCTTCGAAATCGTCAGTTTCTTAAAAATAAAAGAAAATCACTCGGAGGAAGAAACGCCAATTATTATTTTTGAAAAAACAGAAAAAACTAATCCACTAGCTAATTTCAGAAAAGGTGATATCTCCGTTTTGTATCCTTTCCAAAATAAAAAAGATACGGTCTTAAATAATCAAATTTTCAAGTGTACAATCATCGAAATCACAAAAGATGAAGTGCACGTAAAGTTGAGAAGTCGCCAATTTAATACGTCCATTTTTGAACAAGATTTCCATTGGAATTTAGAACATGATATGTTGGATAGTAGCTTCAATGGAATGTACCGAAGTCTATTTCAGTTTGCTCAATTCCCTACTTTCAAAAAAGAATTATTGCTCACGACTTCGCCTCCGCAGCAACCGGAAGAACTCGACATCAAGTTGCCAAAAGAATTGACCGAAGAGCAAAAGGTCATTTTCCAACAAGCCATTTCTGCTAAAGATTACTTCTTACTTTGGGGTCCACCTGGAACTGGAAAAACGAGTATGATGCTCAAAAATATCGTCAGCCATTTGCTCAACGATACTGATGAAAATATCCTACTATTAGCCTATACTAATCGAGCCGTCGATGAAATTTGCGAAGCAATTGTGAGTATCGACAAGTATGCTAAAGATGAATATTTACGATTGGGTTCTGCACATTCTTGCGGAGTAGATTATCAAGATCAATTATTTAATGCTAAGATTGCGAACATTTCCAACCGAAAAGAATTGCGAGGGATTATTGATAATCATCGCATTTTTGTTTCGACGGTAGCAGGTATTGCTGGCAAGCAAGAAATCATGCAATTGAAAACTTTTGATAGAGTGATCATTGATGAAGCTTCGCAAATTCCTGAGCCAATGCTCGTTGGTTTGTTGCCTCACTTTAAACGTTTTTTACTCATCGGAGATCATAAACAATTACCTGCAGTTGTAGTTCAGTCACCTAATGCTTCCAAAGTTGACGATAAAGATTTGAATGAAATCGGTTTGAAAAATTTACGAGATTCTCTTTTCGAACGCATGTATAAAAGATGTGTAAAAAATAATTGGACGTGGGCTTTCGCTCGTTTGAGTCATCAAGGTAGAATGCATCAGGACATCATGAATTTTCCAAGTCAGGAATTTTATGATGGGTATTTGAAAATTCTACCTAACGAATTGAACAATGAATATCAAATCAAGTCCATTGAATATCAATTAGATAAAACAGTTAATGGTTTGGAAAAAATGCTTTGTGAAAATAGAATGGTTTTCCTTCCTTCTCAACCTGACTTAAAAAGTCCAACTGGAAAAACCAATCTTCACGAAGCTAATTTGATTAGTGAAGTAGTCGAAATTTTTCAAAAAATATATCGAGAAAACGATTTAGAATTTACCAAAAAAAGCCTTGGCGTTATCACTCCTTACCGAGCCCAGATTGCTCAAATTCGCCAAGCATTACAAGAAAAAAATATTGAAACAGCTTCCTTGAGTATCGATACAGTAGAAAGATATCAAGGTGGGGCAAGAGATATTATCATCCTCTCCTTATGTACAAATTCCGTTAATCAATTGACTTCATTGATTTCAGTTTCTGACGAAGGAGTCGATCGAAAACTTAATGTCGCCTTAACTCGAGCTCGAAAACATCTGATAATAATTGGAAATCCAAAAATATTGAAAACCAATTCTATTTATGCTTCGCTCATCCAAAAGCATCAAATTAATATCTCAGAAAACTAACTTTTGACCAAATTGTTCAACCTTATTAAATCCGTTTCTTGGTAAATCCTACCATTAAAGTAAATTTTCCTACCGTTTATTCATTCTCTCTTTTTTACCCAGAAATCTATTTTATATTTGCGTAACGATTTTTATAACCCCTGCCCAATATTTTATAATACCCTTTTCCAAAGATCAATATAGATTCATTTAATTATGAATCTATACAATCTAATTCCTGAGCATTTAACACATAAACTTTATTCCAATTTTATACTAAATTGTATAGCGCTAAGCTTAACTATTTAATACATGATCTTTAGTTAATTTCTAAAGCATGTACCCCTTGCTCAGTTACACTATTTCAAAAACCGAAAAAATCGCCTCTTTTACAGAGGCGATTTTTATTTTTTAGGGGATGTTAATCATTTTATGCGTTTGCAAACTCAATCTCCATTTTGGATTTTGGAGACAATATTTGATCGCAAATTGAATGTTCTTTTCCGTATTCGGGCCATCCATTGGTTGGAGATAAAAATTCTCGTAATCTAAGTTTTCGAATAATTCTGGTTCTGCTCCTAATTGAGGAAAAACTAATTTCAACTCATTTCCCTTTTTCAAAACTAAATCAGCTCCTGCTTTCGGACTCATACAAATCCAATCAATTCCTTCCGGTGGAAGTTTAGTTCCATTCGTTTCGATAGCGACTTCGATTCCTTTTTTGTGAAATGCTTTGACCATCTTTTCATCTAATTGAAGCAACGGTTCTCCACCTGTACAAACGACATAAGGTTTGCCTCGATTCATCCCTGCTTCCCATTGCTCGGCAACTTTTTCAGCCAATTCTTTGGCGGTATATTTTCCCCCATTCAGACCATCCGTTCCTCGAAAATCGGTATCGCAAAATTGACAAATCGCTTCACTTCGATCCTTCTCTCTCCCACTCCACAAGTTGCAACCTGTGAATCTGCAAAAGACAGCTGGTCTTCCGGTGTGAGCACCTTCGCCTTGCAAGGTGTAATATATTTCTTTGACTTTGTATTTCATTTTATTATTATTACGTGGTGGTCAGCTAAAGCAGACCACCACGTTATTCACTAATTACTGCAGATACTTCTATTTCTATCAATATTTTTTCATCAATAAATCGACTTACTTCAAGCATCGTTGCGGCAGGTTTTATCTCTTTAAAAAATTCCCCATGCGCTCGTCCGATCTCTTCCCAATCATCCATATTCGTCACAAACATTCGAGTCCGAACTACATCTTTCATCGTTGCTCCAGCTTCGATTAATGCTTTTTCTATTTTTTGAAAAATAAATTTTGTTTGCTCGTATGGATTACCGACCCCAATTATTTTCTCTCCATCAACAGCAGTTGTTCCAGCCACTTCAATGATATTTCCAACTCGAACTGCTCGGGAGTAGCCGACGATATCTTCCCATTTCGTATTGGATGAAATATTTGTTCTACTCATGATTTTTTTATTTAGTAAAAACCAAAATATAATAATTAAAGAAAAACTCTTCTTTGTACAAAATTGACTGTTCCAATTTACAACCTCGATCTGTCATCATCTTTTGATATTCTTGCAAATCAAATTGATGTGGATGTAAAATATCACCAGGCAATAATCGAAATATATTTTTAAAAAAAGAGTAATTATGTGCATCAATCGAAACAATTAGCGTTCCTCCCTCCTCTGTGAAATCAACTAATTTATCAAAACATAAATCCAAATCCGCCACATGATTAATTGCATTGAGGCAAAACACTTTATCGTATTTTTCTTTAGGAGAAAACGTTTCCAGCGGTTCGCTAAAAAATCGAATATTCGGATATTGTTTTTTGGAAAAATGCGCTAACTTTTCTTCATAATCATTAAGCAATGGATCCATCGCATCCGTTTGGTATTTTTCCAAAATCATAAAAATACCAGCTGGGCCACAACCTGCATCTAAGACTTTTTCTCCTTCAGTAAAAGTCAAATTCAACTTGGACAAAAGTGTTTCCCAATACTTTTTTTTCCAAACTAGATAATCGGTTTTAGGCTTTTTTTTCAAATAATTTTGCCACCAACGGATCTCTGCAGCCTGAGCTATTTTCCAACGTAAACTCATATTTTATTTTTATAAAAACAAAGGTATTGAATTTAATGTTTCTAGTTCAATCTTCTTTGTTTAGAGTTTTGATTAATATTGCATTAATCGTAGCGGGACTTTCCAAGTCTCGTAAAATTTGAAACTTATTAGTCTCCTAAAAATACGGGATTGAGGAAATCCCACTACAAAATATTATTTATGTTATTTGCAGAAGGAACAAAAGTACGATTTAAGAATACTGGCGACGAGGGAGTCATCATCGCTATCTTGGATAGTGAAATGGTCAATGTCGAGTTGGACGATGATGAAATGGTCATCCCTGCGTTTATCGAAAATTTAGAGCGAATGGAAGATATTCCAAAACCAAATCGGAATCCAATCAAAGCTAAATTTGTAGAATCAAAAAAAGCACCACTACCTCCAACGCCTCCGCTTCAAGACAATGATTCGCAATATCATATTTTAAAAAGCCTAGGTATTCAATTAGCTTTTGATCCGCAAGTTCAACCTGATGGAATCACTTCGAGTTATGATATTTATTTAATTAATGACACTAGATATGATGCGCTTTTCACTTTTACAATTGACATTTTAGACGAGACGCCAAAGACGACGAATGGAAAAATAACTAATGTTTCCACCGTGAATTTAGGTGAAATGAAATTTAGTCAACTCAACGAAGCACCAATTATTGAAGTGGATATTTGGCAAGTAACGACTATCGGAACTGGCTATAAAATGTCCAAAAAATTTAAAATAAAGGCAAAGCAATTTTTTAAAAATGTACGAACTGCACCTTTGTTGAATCGGCAAGTTCATTGGTACCAATTGTTTGAAAATTTTGACAAAGAAAAAAAACCGAAAGGCGAAGATCTAAAAACTTACACTCAAAGAAATGCTACAAAACCTAAAAACCCATCTTCTGATTATCGAAGAGTTAGCGGAAGTGATCCAATGGAATTGGCGCATTTTGAAAATGAGATTGATCTCCATATTGAGAATTTGGTGAGTGATAACAGGAAGAGAACTAATGCTGATATTTTAAGAATTCAACTCACCCATTTTAATCAGTTTTTGGACAAAGCGATTCGATTGGGAGTAAGAAGTGCTTTTGTGATTCATGGCGTTGGAAAAGGAAAATTGAAGAATGAAATCGCTACGCAACTGATCAATCATCCTGAAGTGAAAACTTTTAAAAATGAATATCATCCAAAATATGGATTTGGGGCGACAGAGATTATTTTTTAAAATCGAACTAACAGTCTGATATTTAATTTAAAGAATTTTAAAATAAAAAATGACCAACTTGAATTTTACAAGTTGGTCATTTTTTATTTTATCCAATTTGGAGAATTATTTATTTTACTTCTGGAAGATCAGGCATTTGACATTCTTCATCTGCTTTTTTCCCACAAACTGTACAATCGCCAATTTGGTTTTTCAACATCGGATTATTTGTTGCGCAAGTTCCTCTAAATTCATTTCCAGTCACAATGTGACGGATGTTGATAAGGGCAAAACAAATTCCAAATGTTACGAAAACGATGGTTAAAATATATAGGAATTCCATGTTTGATTATTTTAAAAATGATTCAATTTTAAATCTACTGCAAAGGTAATAGATTTAAAATAAAAACAATGATTTTATTCTTTTGTTCAATTAACTTTGCACTCAAATTTTAAATAAATATATATCATGGATAAGAAATTAGAAGCATTTGCCCGTCTCCTCAAAATCATGGATGAACTCCGTGAACAATGCCCGTGGGATCAAAAACAAACTTTCCAATCTTTGCGAAATTTGACTATCGAAGAAACTTACGAGTTAGCTGATGCGATCCTTATAGAAGACCTCGATGAAATCAAAGAAGAGATAGGCGACATCATGTTACATATGGTTTTCTATGCAAAAATTGCGGAAGAGAAAAAAGCATTTGATATTGCAGATGCCATAAATGCTTGCTGTGATAAATTGATTCATCGACACCCTCATATCTATGGTGATGTAAAAGTGAATGGCGAAGAAGATGTGATGAAAAATTGGGAGCAACTCAAATTGGCAGAAGGAAAAAAATCAGTTTTGCAAGGTGTTCCAAAATCTTTGCCTGCGATGGTCAAGGCTTATCGAATGCAAGAAAAAACGGCACAAGTTGGTTTTGAATGGGAAAATGCAGCACAGGTTTGGGAAAAAGTGGAAGAGGAAATGGCTGAAATGAAAGAGACCTTAGATCAAGATTTATCGCAAGAAAGAAAGGAGGAGGAATTTGGAGATGTGATTTTTTCAATGATCAATTATGCTCGATTCAAAGGGATAGATCCGGAGACTGCGTTGGAAAGAATTAATTTAAAATTTAAAACTCGTTTTGAATATATTGAGAAAAATGCGGATAGGGATTTGGAGGAAATGAGTTTGGAAGAGATGGATAAATTGTGGAATGAGGCGAAAACCCCCAACCCCTAAAGGAGAGTTTTGGTTTTCCTTTCAATTAAAAAACTGCTTTTATTGATTTTAAACTTTCTTTCAAATGAAGATTGGGGAACTATTTGTAAAAAAATAGTTCCCCAATCTTTTTCAATAAACAACCTTCGAAGAATGAAAGAAAGTTCATCTTTGAAAGGAAAACCAAAACTCCCCTTTAGGGGTCGGGGGTTTACATCTTCACAAATTTCAACACCTCCGATTGCTCACCTATTTTAACTTTACAAAAATAAACTCCTTGCGAAAAATCAGCAACATCAAATTCTAACTGATGATTCCCTGTTGGTTTTTTTTCATAAAAAGGCGTGAGTAAAAGTTGTCCCGCCACATTGTAAATTTCCACTTGTACATTTTCGCTTTTTGCTAGATCAAAATTCAAAGTTGCGGTCGTCGAAGTTGGGTTTGGATATAGTTGTAATTGTATTGTTTTATTTTCCAAATTTGAAGTAGCAACGGTAACTGATGCAGTTGTCGAAACACCATTCATCGTACTAATCCACATTTCGCCATTGGCATCAAATTCAATTCCTGTTATAAAATTATCGGCCAACCCATCTAGCGTAGAATATCGAGTAACCTCTTCATCAGGACTTAATTTATATAATCCATTTTCAGAAGCGACCCAAATATTTTGTTGAGCATCTTCAATTATTTCATAAATCATATACTGATCATTAGGCCAATCAAAGTTAAGCTCAGGGTAAGTTATATGATCTCCCGAAGGGGTAAATTTTTCTAAAACATGACCGCCTATAAAATACTCTCCTTCCGCAATCCAAATATTTTCTTGGCTATCTATAAAAATGGTGAATGCTCTTTCTGAATTAAATAAATGTAATTCATCATTGGTATCAACATAATAAATTCCCCAACGTGTGCTAAAATAGACATCTCCATTTGGATGAATTGCAATGCCTGTTGTTTTATTATTGGAAGTATTTGGGAGAACATCTGTAAAATCAAATTGTATAATACTGCCATCAGGTGAAACCTTAGAAGCATATATATTATCAGAATATGGCGGAGAATAATTTCCTAACCATAAATTTCCTTCTGCATCTTCATTAAGAGATAGTATATATCCAAATGTATCGTTACTTATTGTATTGACATTTCCAGTAGCAACATCTATAAAAGAAACTCCCATACAATGAAGTGGATCTAAAGCAATAATTTCATCATTAGATCTTGCCAATATTTTAGATATTTGATTGCAATGTATTCCTTCATTTATTCCAAGATTCTCCCAACCTTGATTTTGGGAAAATTTAGAAATTGCGTTTTCAGTTCCCATCCAAACAGAACCATCATTAGCAATATCTAATCCTGCAACAGCATTTCCTCCGAGGTCAACTTCAGTAACTAATTTCCCTACAGTTGTCGTTCCATCAAAAAGAGATACATCATCATGCGTCCCTAACCATATATTTTCATCTGATTCAAAAATAGCATTTACAGGTTCGGGCAAAGTGAAATTTGTAAAAGTTGTATCAGAATTTACTCTTGTAATTCCATCATGAGTTCCCACCCATAAAGTTCCGTTGCCATCTTGAAATAATGATTTGGGATAATTTTCAAAACCACTTGATGCATTAAACCTCGTTCTATTTCCATCCACACCAATATGATAAAGACCACCCACAGAGATAGCCCATAAATTCTGGTTTTCACCTACTAATATATTCGTAACATTACCAAGGTTACTAGTTGAAGAGGGAGGTGAAAATTCTATCCAATTTTCATCTGAAGTATATTTAACAATTTGGGCATTTCTACCTATGTAAATATTATCAGAACTATCCACAGCCAAGCAAGTCGCAGCAAAATATATGCTTTCAGGTATTGTTGACCAATTACCTTGATTGTCTAATTTGGATAATCCACTATGTCCAAATTTACTCTTAGTTGCAAACCATTTATTTCCTTCAGAATCAACCACAACCGAGACTACATCATTTCGATGCAAACCATTATCCGAATTATAACTCGTAATATTTGCTCCATCAATTACAGAAACTCCAAGGCTAGTCGCCAACCATTTTTTGCCATCAGCGTCGATTGCAATTTCATTGATGTGATTAGAAATTAATCCATCTTCCGTCGTTAATTTATAGTAAGTTTCTGTTTGCAAATTCCAATTTAAGAGTCCTCCCGAAGTCGCAATCCAAAGGGTGTTGCCTTCTTTTTCGATATCCAAAACATTCTTATGATTGGTAAAAGTTTTCCAATCTTGAGCGCTAAGATTAAGTAGAAAAAAACAACATAAAATGGTCAAGAGGTTTTTCATAATTTTGAATTTTAATTCGAAGGTGATGATTCTTTATTTTCTTAAAACTTGATATTTTACATTTTTACAAATTTCAAAACCTGTCTCTCCTCTCCTATTTTAACTTTACAAAAATAAATTCCTTGCGAAAACTCAGATACATCAAATTCTAGTTGATGATTCCCAGTCGATTTTTTTCCATCAAAAACAGAACGTAAAAGTTGACCTGCCACATTATAAATTTCCACTTGAACATTTCCGTTTTTTTCCAAATCAAAATTCAAGGTTGCTGTTGTCAAAATTGGGTTTGGAAAAAGTTGTAATTGTATTGTTATATTTTCTACATTTGAAGTAGCGGTGGAAAGTGCAGCAGTTGTGGAAACACCATTTCGAGTACTGATCCACATTCCTCCATCGGCATCAAATTCAATTCCAGTCACTTCATCATCTGCCAGTCCATCTAGGGTGGAATAACGAGTAAAAACTTCATCTGGATTTAATTTAAAAAGACCATTTTCAGATGCTATCCAAATGTTCTGCTGATCATCTTCAATAATTTCATAAATTTTAAAACCATACATCTCATTATTTTGATAAATGATGTGATCGCCTGTCGGAGTATATTTTTGTAAAGAATGAGAGGAACCAAAAAAATCACCTTCCGCTATCCATATATTCTCTTGACTATCTATAAAAATAGTCGCAGCTGCAACGGCCGATTGAAACAACTCAATTTCATCATTGGTATTAATTCGATAAATCCCCATACGAGTACTAAAATATATATCCCCATTTGGATGGATGGCGATACCTGTCGTTTTATTGTTAGATGTGTTTGGTAAAACAGTTGTAAAATCATAAAACTTTATATCTCCATTTGGAGAAATCCTAGTAGCATAATGGCTACCAAAAACTGGCGTCACATGATATCCTAACCAAACATTTCCATTCAAATCTTCATTCAAAGAAAGGAGAAAAGGAAAAGTATCGTTCTGCAAAAAACTAGCGTCGCCCGTAGGAATATCAATAAATGAAACGCCATTGCAATTGGTTTGATGAGAAATAATTAATTCATCTTGCGATGTCGCCAAAAGAGAATATGCAGGATTACAACCTAATCCATCATCTTTTGTAATTCTAGTCCATTCTCCATTTGAATCATATTTAGAAATACCGCTTCCTGTTCCCATCCAAACGGAACCATCATTGGAAATATCCAACCCTCTGACTGTATTACTGCCGAGGTCAATTCCTGTAGTTAATTTTTCATAATTATTTCCATCATAAGAAGTTACATCATCGAGTGTCCCTAACAATATATTTACATCATCTTCAAAGATGGTCAAAACATGTTCTCCAATATTAAAATTAGAAAAAGTACTATCCGCATTCACTTTAGAATATCCTTGCTCCGTTCCAATCCATTTCGTTTGATTACTATCTATAAAAAGTGATGTCGGGTAACTAACCAAACCAAATGCTGCATCAAACAGCGTTTGATTTCCAGCGCTATCGTAATGATAAAGTCCATCTCCTGAAATGGCCCAAAGTTCTTGATTTTCATCAATCTCCATTTCACTAATCCAACCAATTGATTCTGGAGAAGGCGATAAAAAAATAGACCATTCGCCGCTAGGTGTATATTTAGCAATTTGTTTATAAGTACCTATGTAAAGGTTATCCGCAGAATCTATCGTCATGCAAGTCGGTCCAAAATAGAGACTCTCAGGAATCGTAGACCAATTCCCTTGGTTATCTACTTTGGAAACAGCACTATTTCCTAAACTACTACTTCCTAAGCCGCTCCTTTTTTTTGTAGCAAACCATTTATTTCCTTGCGAATCGATCACCACGGATTTTACATCATTTGACTCTAAACCATTATCAGAATTATAACTTGTGATAGTTCCTCCATCAATCATCGAAACACCTCTACTCGTTGCCAACCATTTTTTGCCATCGGCATCAATTGCAATCTCATTAATTTGATTAGAAATTAACCCATCTTCAGTTGTCAATTTGTAGTAAGCTTCCGTTTGTAAATTCCAAACTATAAGTCCGCCCGAAGTGGCAATCCAAAGTGTGTTGCCTTCTTTTTCGATGTCGTAAACTTTCTTGTGATAGGTAAAAGTTTTCCAATTTTGAGCGGTAAGGTTAAAGAATAAAAAGCAGGTCAGAAAAGTGCAGAGGGTTTTCATAAGCATTATTTTTAATTGAAAATTTTGATCCTAACTATTTGGTTTTAAAATTTACTTTCAAGTTCACACCAAGACTCCATAATTTCACTTTTCCATTTCCAACTCCAGTCAATGGTATTTGAAAAAATGGTTCAATCTGCAAGAAAGTTACAGGATCTAAAACATGTTGATATCCTACGTAGATTTCGCCTATTCCAAACCAATGTTTATTTTCTTTATATCCTCCCCAATATCGAATTTGCCCAGGCAATTGATCTTCATAATGATAATAATAATGCTCTTCAAGCATGACAAAGGAAGTCAGTCCAAGTTTGGAATAGAATCCATTTTCATTATTCTTTTTTTGAAAAAATCCAATATTTACGGGTATTTCAAGGATATCGCAAGATGCATCTACTGTTGTTGGAGCGATATCATATAACCATGCTCCATTGTCTGGTTGATAATCATTTCCTCCTGCACCATATTCTTTACGCATATAACTAACACCAACGCTTGCACTATATCTTTGGAAAAAACGATACTCTATTTGTGCACCAATTTTCCAATTTAGTTTAGACAAATTATTTCGATTGGTTCCTGTTTTTTCGGTCGCGATAAAGGCTCCAAAAAGTAAATTATTTTTAACTTCTTTAGGTTCTTCAATGTCTTTCGATTTAGGAAGAGGAAGCTTTAAAATTTCTTTTTCCTCTAAAAGAAAAAACGCTAGAGAAGCGATTTTCGAAATTGAATCATTGGAGAAAACATTTGGTACAAAGGATGCAATTATATCTGTTGAGTCAATTTCTGAATCTGATTTTTTCAATAAATTTTCATTATTTCCTGAGTCACTATTTCTCAATACAGAATCTTGTAACATTGTATTTACAAATTCATTTTTCCTGAAATTCAAATCATTAAAACCGAGGTTACTTTCCTCTTTTTTATTTTTGGAAATGTCTTGTTGGGAAAATCTTGAATTACTATTTGATTTTTTAGTGGAAAGGTTTGATTGATTTTTATTAAAACCAACTGCTTCCAATTCTTTAGTTTCAGGTATAGAATTTTGATTTAAAAAATCATTCTCTACCGAATTTAAATCTTCGGTTTTCTCAACTTGTTTTTCATTTCCTAATATTTCTTTTTTATCAAAACCTACATTCGCATCAACCACTTCCGTTTCATTTTTTCCAAAAAAGAAAATCGAACCAATCAAAATCAATGCACCAATTCCAAAAAACCACCACCACAAAAAACGACGACGGTCGTCTTTGTCCAATAACTTTTCCATCTCTGTCCAAGATGCTTCGTTATAGGGGAAAGGATATTGCTCAGGCTCTTGCTGAAACAGTTTATCCAAATCTTCTGGTGACTTTTTTGACATTTTATTAAATTATCTTTTAATTCCTATTTGAATTTTTTTAGTAACTAACTCTTGCAATTTTGCTCGAGCTCTCGTCAAGTTGGACTTAGAAGTGGAAACCGTAATTCCCAACTTGTCTGCAATCTCTTGATGTTTAAATCCATCAATGACATACATATTAAAAACCGTGCGATACGCCAACGAAAGAGATTGAACCAAGGCCATCAATTCTTGATAACTAATTCGGCTAAGGGCATCTTCTTGAGTGGAAATATTATTCGCTTCTTGCATCTGAACTTCCATTTTAAATTTCTTTTGCTTTTTAAGTTGATTGATGGCGGTGTTGACTAATATTTTTCGGAACCATGGTTTAAATGGTTTTTCAAAATTATATTTTTTTACATTTTTAAACACCTTGAGAAATCCATCATTCACTACTGAAATCGCTTCCGATTCATTATTTACATACCGCATACAAATACTCATCCCATAAGGATAAAACAACCGATAAAGGTCATTTTGGCTGTTGCGATTTCGTTGGCAACAACCTTGGATTATTTGTTGAAACTTGGTTTCGTTATTGAGCGACATGAATAGATTTTTCCATTTTATATTAACTATACAATCTAATCTTAGAAAAGGCTGCGATGAAAAGTAAAATAATAAAATATCTTTTTCATCATTAAAAAAAGTATATCTTTAATCTCTCACCCTTCAGTCTATTGCAGTAGTTTAAAAATAGATAAATGATCCCAAATTAATGTTTTCAAAAAATCAAATATTTAGATTTTATGTTCTTCTTATTTTTCAAATTGTAGTATTTGGAAACCTTCCCATTATTTCTCAGGCTCAACAACTTACTTATGATGTTCAATATCTTTCTACTGAAGAAGGTCTATCTGATCATCGAGTACTTGCCGTTTTAGAACACTCCAATGGATTTACTTGGGTGGGCACTTATAATGGTCTCAATAGGTTTGATGGATATGAATTTGCTCCAATAGATTTGCCTGTACGAAAGGAAGTTACCAATGGAACCCTTGATCCATTTATCCGCAAATTACTAGAATTAGAGAATGGAACTATTGCTATTATTTATGGTTTAGCTAATGACATTGCTATTCTTTATGATCCTAAACTTGGCAAAAGCGAAGAAGTCATTCTTACTAAAATTGACGAAGCAAAAGGTATCTTAAACCTAGAAAAAAGAGCTCCTCTAAAATTTTTAACTTCCAAAAAAGAAAGGACTCTTTCTAAAAGAACCATTTATGACCAACATGGAAATATCTTTAAATTTGAATCTAAGCATGGAAAAAAGTTTGCCCAATTAACTTTAAAAACAGGAGAAATTTTAGACTTAAGTGAATTTTGGGGTTCTTTAATCCGCCCTCGAATTTTTGGAAATGATTTTTCAAATATCATTTATTTCGCTTCTGAGAATGGATTAATTAAATTAGATATTCATCGCTCTCCTTTCAAAACTTACTTAAACGAACCGTTAAAAGATTGGGGATATAATTTGAGTGGGCGTGCCATTTCAGATATTGGCAATGGTAAAATTTTATTTTCTACAGAGCAAAAAGGGTTAGCATCATTGGATAAAACAACGGGGGAGATAAATTATATTCCTCTTATAAATAAAATAATAAAAAAAACTACCTATCGAGAAGAAAGTGCACAGGTTCGAGCTATATTTCCTGAAAATGATAGTATCATTTGGTTAACTACTTATTCTTTTTCTGGACTGGTTAGACTAAATATAAAATCAAATATTACTACTTCCTTTTTAAAAAAAGATCACCTCAACAATAATAAATTCATCTCTTCCATTTACACTAAAAATGGAAAAATATTGATCGTTACGCATGGTAGTAAAGAAGGTAGTAAATTGATTTCTTTTGATCCGGTAACTAAACAAAGAGAGCATTTTGAGTTTACAACTTCTACACTATCTAAAAGCAAACTCAGGAGTACTTGTCTTTTGGAATCTAAAAATGGACATATTTGGGTAGGAACAACTTTAGGATTATTTCTTTTTGATTTAAAAAATAAAAAAGTCGTCAATAGTTATTTTAAGAAAGACTTTCCGAATAAAGACACTTCAACTCTTTATCCCAAGAATTATCTTTTATCAGCCAATAGCATTCTCTCTCTTTACGAAAACGATCAGCATCAATTATTCATAGGATTGGAAGGAGGAGGACTCAATATTCTAAATATTAAAACTGGTCACTTTGAAGTTTTCAACACTTCTGATGGATTAGCTAACAACACCGTTTGTTCTATCCTTCCAAACAAAAACGGGTATTGGTTAGGAACTTATAATGGTCTTTCTTTTTTCGATGATCAAAATAAAACCTTTCGGAATTTTTATAAAAAAAATGGTTTACCTCACAACGAATTTAATCGATTCTCTGCCACCCAAGATTCAGCAGGAATAAATTATTTTGGAGGAATGAATGGGTTTGTCAGTTTTGATCCAAGAGAAGTTTTAACACAAAATGATTCTATTAAAATACTCTTAAGTAAAGCTATTTATTTTGATCAAGACGGAAGCAGTCAACTCAACCAAACTGTTGGTTTAGAAAATAATTCAAAAATTTCCATTCCAAGTAACAATCGAAATTGCTCCTTTTTGATGTCTATGACCGATTTTAAAAATGCGCTAAATCATCAATTTGAATATCAATTAAGATCTAAGAATTCCATTTTTGAGGAAGATGATGCGATTTGGCAATCCAATGGTCGCAATCGAAAAATCCAATTTGAATATTTACCTGCGGGGAATTATGACTTGAATATTCGAGGAACTTCTTCCGAAGGAGTTGTTTCCAATGAATTTACTATTCAACTTCAAGTCAAAGAATTTTTCTATAAATCATGGTGGTTTATCACTTTGTGTATTTTGACTTTGACTGTTTTAATTTATTTATTTTACCAAAATAAATTAAACCGAGCTCTCGAAATAGAAAAATTACGAACTCGACTCAGTAGTGATTTGCATGATGATGTAGGAAGTGTTCTTTCGGGAATTGCTTACCAAATGGAGTTATTAGAATATTCCGTTCCCGAAAAAAATAAATCTTTGGCTCAACAAATTGCTGCCTCCAGTCGACGAGCCATGTCGCAAATGCGTGATGTAGTTTGGGCAATAGATGCTCGGAATAATTCCATTCAAGACTTGATAGAACGGATGCAGGAATTTGTAACAGAAATCATCGAACCATTAGAAATTAATTTTGATTTTCAACATGAAAATTTACCACTCAAAAAAAATATCTCTACAGAAATTCGACATTCGATGTTATTAATTTTTAAAGAATTCTTAACCAATACCGTCAAGCATGCAGATGCATCGAATATCACTATTCAACTTTTCAAAAAAGGGAAAAACCTCGAAATGATTATTCACGATAATGGAAAAGGACTACCCAAAGATGCTGAACTAAGTACAGGTCAAGGTTTGGAAAATATAAAAATGCGCGCTTGTAAAATTAAAGCTTCGCTGGTGTTTTTGGAAAAAAATGGATTTGGAGTTCATGTAAAAGTACCTGCATTTTAAAACCTGCCCCCTTTTTATGGGGCAAGCCAAGAAAAACTATTTAGGTAAATTGCGTCCAATAAATTTACACACGTGAAAAAAATCAAAGTCAGCATTATTGAAGATGAAGTACTCATTCTAAAAAGCCTGGTTGGCTTATTGGAAACCCAACCTGATTTCCAAGTGCTTCAAAAGGCAAATAATGTAGAATCCTTTTTGGAAAATCCAGCCGCAGTAGTTGCCGATATTCTGTTACTCGATATTAATCTCAAAGGAGGAATGACTGGCCTAGAAGGTATCCGACATATCAAACAAAAATTTCCCAAAACAGAGATCATCATGCTGACGACATTTGATGATGCTGACCGAATCTTTAAAGCACTCTGCGCTGGCGCAACCGCCTATCTTACCAAGCGTACACCTTTTAAAAAAATTACGGAAGCTATCTATACCGTACATCGAGGTGGTTCCTATATGTCTCCAACTATCGCTCGAAAAGTCGTAGAACATTTTTCTCCTAAAAAATCTAAAAATAATTCCTTGACTCCTCGCCAAATGCAAATCGCCGAAGGGATCATCGAAGGACTCAGCTACAAACTCATCGCCGACAAACTGCTCATCAAAACGGAAACCGTCCGTGATCACATCAAAAATATCTATCGCAAATTAGAAATCAATTCCAAAACTCAGCTCATCAAAAAACGAATGGACGGCGAAATCTAGAAACTTAGCTTCTTTTAATATTTCAAATAGCCTGCCCCCCCTTTTATGGGGTCTCCCTTCTTTTCTATTCTTCTTACTTTTGTAGTATAGCAGAATTAAAAAAAATAATTCCAGGAAAACCCAATCAAGAAATTTTAAGATAAAAGGCGTGTGTTGTCTCTCTTTCTTAAAATGTAAGCTCAAAATAATTCAAAAAATAATTATTTAAAAAGTTTATCAAATTTTAAAGAAACTTAAATTAGAGTGTGTCATTATTAAGAGATGACATGCTCTTTTTAGGTTTATCAGCGTTTTTCAAGGAAAATAAAGACAGATTTAACAAAATTTAAAACCCTCCATTTTTAAAGAAATTTACTTACCTTTGCCGCCGCTATAACTGATCCCTGAGATCACTATTGGTAAACCTTTTAAATTAAAAAAAAATGGCTGAATATCTCAGTAAAGAAAAGATGGAAGAAATCTTCCAAGAGTACGGTGGAAATGCAAAAAACACAGGTTCTACAGAAGGACAAGTGGCATTATTTACTTTCCGAATTGCAGAATTGTCTAAGCACCTGCATACTAATCGAAAAGACCACTCATGTAAGCGTACATTACTTACTTTAGTAGGTAAAAGACGACGATTACTTCGTTACTTATCGAAAAAAGATATCGTTGGGTACCGTGCCTTAATTGAAAAATTAGGTATTCGTAATCTTAAGTTTTAATTGTAAAGGAAAGCTTTTCTTTGGTGAAAAGCTTTCCTTTCTTTTTTTGTCAAATACGAGAAAATCATTTCGTGATTTGACAGAGCGAAAAAAAAAGCGACAATCAGAGATAGGGATAATTTTATTTTGTACTTCAGTAGCTTATTGTTAAACATCGAAAACTACTTTTTAAAATAAAAGCTACTATTACCTCCGAAAGATTTTTCCAAACAGAATCTTCAAGAAGGAACCCATCTATTTTTTTTCGTTGATCGACGGATTTGAAAAATTTCACTTTTCAGTTTTTACTAAAATTTCATGTGTTTGTTTTTTCCAAAAAAATAACAATTCATACCTTTTTTAAACTGACAACGTGTTACTTTTATATATTAATTTTATTTTACATATTTAATTTAGAAATCCTTGGATAATAATTTCCTATAACGATTTGCTTTTTAGCCGAAAGCTGACCATCATATTTATGCTTGTTCATCTTTCGCCTAAAAACCAGATCGGGAAATTATCAAATAAGAATTCCTAATTCACTTTTTTAAACAATTAAAACATGGGTTTAAAAACTCCTATTTCAAAGTCATTCAATTTACCTGATGGCAGAGAAATTACAATCGAAACAGGTAAGTTAGCTTCTTTGGCTGATGGTTCTGTAGTCGTTCGCATGGGTAACACTATGCTATTTTGTTCTGTCTGTTCTGCAAGTGAACCAAGAGAAGGACAAAGATTTTTTCCACTTTCTGTGGATTATCAAGAGAAGTTTGCATCTGCAGGTCGTGTACCGGGTAACTTCTTTAGAAGAGAAACTCGATTAAACGATTATGAGATTTTGATTTCTCGATTAGTGGATAGAGCGATTCGTCCTTTGTTTCCTGATGGATACATGCATGATACTCAAGTGATTATCAACTTGATTTCTGCTGATAAAGAAATCATGCCTGATACATTAGCAGCATTGGCAGCTTCTGCGGCATTGTCTGTTTCAAATATCAATTTTGCTGGACCTATCTCTGAATGTAGAGTAGCTCGAATTGATGGTGAATTTGTGGTAAACCCAAATCGATCTGATTTAGAAAAAGCAGACTTGAACATTATCATTGCAGCAACTATGGATGATGTGATGATGGTAGAAGGTGAAGCAAAAGAATGTTTAGAAGCGGATTTAGTAGCAGCGATTAAAGTTGGACATGAAGTGATCAAGATTCAATGCCAAGCGCAATTGGATTTAGCAGAATTGGTTGGAGAAAAAGCTACGGTAAAAAGAGTTTTGCCAGAAGCGGAAGAAAATGAAGAATTGAAAGCTAAAATTCAAGCTGCTGCACAAGAAGGTATTTTGAAAATTGCTAGAGGAAAATTGAGTAAAGGAGAGCGAGGAAAAGGTTTCTCAGCAAATAGAGACGTTGTTGAAGAACTTCTGAAAGAAGAATATGGTGAGGAAGCATGGGCTGAACTTAGACCACTTTTCAAAAAATATTTCCAAAAAATTCAGAAAGAAGTTATCCGTGAAATGGTGATGAGTGAAGGAACTCGATTGGATGGACGGAAATTTGACGAAGTTCGAAATATTTGGACAGAGGTTGATTATTTGCCATCTGCTCACGGTTCTGCGATTTTTACTCGTGGAGAAACTCAAGCATTAATGTCTTTGACTTTGGGAACAAAGAAAGATAGTTTGATGATTGATACAGCCTTGACAAATGGTTATGATAATTTTATTTTGCATTATAATTTCCCAGGATACTCAGTAGGTGAAACTAAACCAATGAGAGGTCCAGGACGAAGAGAAGTTGGTCATGCTAATTTGGCTGCCCGATCTTTGAGACAAGTAATGCCAGAAGAGTTACCTTATACTGTTCGATTGGTTTCTGATATTATGGAATCAAATGGTTCGTCATCAATGGCGACAGTTTGTTCTGGATCATTAGCATTGATGGATGCAGGTATCAAAATATCAGCACCAGTTTCTGGAATTGCGATGGGAATGATTTCTGATGGAACTCGTTTTTCTATTTTATCTGACATCTTAGGTGATGAAGATGCATTAGGAGATATGGATTTCAAAGTAACAGGAACAGAAAAAGGAATTACTGCTTGCCAGATGGACATCAAAATTGATGGACTTCCATATGCTCAATTAGAAGGAGCATTGAATCAAGCAAGAGTTGGTCGATTACATATTTTAGGTGAAATGGCTAAGACGCTTTCTACACCTAAAGAAGATTATAAAGATCACGCTCCAAGAATCGTTGAAGTGATTATTGAGAAGAGTATGATCGGTGCGGTGATCGGACCTGGAGGAAGTATTATCCAAGAGATCCAAGCTGAAACTGGTACTGTAATCAATATCGAAGAGTCTGGAGATAAAGGTATTGTGAATGTTGCGAGTAACGATAAAGCATCAATTGATGCTGCATTAGCTCGAATCAAATCTATCACATTTATGCCAACTGTTGGTGACGAGTATGATGCAAAAGTGGTATCAGTTATGCCTTACGGTGTATTCGTTGACTTCAATGGGAAAAGTGGTTTGTTGCACGTTTCTGAAATCGCACATGAAAGAATCGAGAATGTTACCGATGTCTTGAATGAAGGTGATGATGTAAGAGTGAAATTGGTAGAAATCGACAAACGATCTGGAAAAATGAGATTGTCTCGAAAAGCTTTATTGCCAAGACCTGAGAGAGGTGGCGGTGGTGACCGAAGAGATGATCGTGGTGGAGACAGACGTGATGATAGAAGAAGAGATGATAACAGAAGATAAGAACTAATTTATTTTAGTTTTTGAAAATATAAAAACCTGCTTCGATTAAATTCGGAGCAGGTTTTTTTATATTTAACATGTAGACTTACATTCTACTTATTCAATTTTTATTATTTTAAATTCCTGAGATGATACAGAAGAAGATATTTTTATTAAATAAATTCCTGTTGAATTTAAATTAACTTCGCTTGATGATATTTGAAAATATCCATTTTCAAAATTAATCCAATTCTCATAAATCTGTTTTCCTGTTTTATCAAAAACTTGGAATAACATTGATTCATTTTCTCTGCCTACTCCTTGTATTTGAATTAAATCATTTACAGGGTTAGGATAAATTTCAAAATCCTTCTCTTCTCTCAAATTAACGACTTCAATATTTGAGTATTCATAAGAACCATCAAGGTCTACTATCTTGAGTCTATAATAATTCATTCCATTGAAAGGTAATCGATCAATATAAGTATACTCGGTAGTTGAATTATTTCCTCCCATACCTTCTATAGTCGTGAGTGTTTCAAAATCTCTTCCCTCAACTGAACGTTCCACTTCGAAATAACTAAAAGCAATTTCCGCTTCTGTTTCCCATCTTAACTCAACATTTTTCCCTTTAGGGTTTGCACTAAATTTGGATAACTCAACTGGCAGCAATTTATTTAACGCAGAAGTAGTTCCGAAAGTAAGATATAATAGCCCAAACGGAGGAGGATCACTATAGGCATTAGTAATTGAACCTGATATACCTGACCCCGTTCCACCTGTTGTCGATTGTTGACCGTAATTATTCCATGTAGTATTATCAAATCCTGTAACTATTAAACTTGAAAGGTCATTAATTCCAAGTGCATCAGCATCTCTCCAATTGAGCGTGTAATTTAAATTACCAGCAGCATTGTTTCTTTCTACATCCCAATACCCTTCTTGAGATATACTTTCAATTCCTACTTCATAAAAATCCAAAAGACCAAAAGGTGGCGGATCACTATAATATTCAACCGTAACTTCAGCATTAACATCTGTAACTTCTGAAATAGACATTGGTGCATAAGTAGAACCTTTTCCAATCGGAAAAGTCAACCCACCACTTCCTGTTCTTCCTTTCTTAATTATTGGTCCATCTACAAAAGAAGTACTATTTCCAATTCCTATTGTAGCATTATCTGCCAAAATAAGAGGACTACTTAAACTGCTAATAATGATTCCGTCATCCATTGCCAAATGACTATCAATGACTAATGGCCCTCCTAAAGTAGTAGGACTTCCTGAGGAGTTATTAAATACTATATTGCTATAATATATAGAATCAGTCCCCGAACTTGGTAGTTTATTAGTAACTAAGGTTTGTGGTTGAGTTCCATTAAGGTTTAATGTAGCAGTAGCTCCTACATTAAAGATTCCATAATTATTTGGACGAAGAATTGTTCCTCCTAAATTTAAAATAGAAGTTGAAGCTAGAGTTAATTTAGTAGTTGCTTCACCGAATGCTGATAAAGAAAGATTTCCAGTTACACTAATAGAACTTGATCCATCTCCTTCAACTTCAACTAATTTATTTATAGCAGTGGAATTTAAATTCAAACCTCCTTCTACTGAAAGAGAAGCATTTGCTAAAGCATCTCCGACCACAACGATAATTTTATTTGCTCCGCCTGAATTATTCAGAGTCATATTCCCACCTACGGAGAAGGAACTTTGACCTATAATCCTAAAATCAATCATGTCTCCTCCAATTAAATTTGCCTCAAGATCCCCTGTAATATTTAATTGTGCATTATCCTTAGAATCAAATGCAAGTGCCCCCGTTCCTATCCCCGATCTATCAAAAGTAAAATTTCCACCTACGTTCATTATTCCATCATCTTGTAACCATAGCTCTGATTTAGATTCATTCCCATTTCTATGAAAATATAAATAATAACCTGTTATATTAACTTTTCCATCATCTAAGATATATAATGCACATCGAGTGTCTTGAGTGTTATCACTTTTTCTATCAAATGTAATATTTCCTCCCACTTCTAATTCACCAAAAGATAAAACCATAACTCTTACATCATAATTAACATTTTCTGATTCTAAAATGACATGATCTTTTACTACTATTTTTCCCGTGCCTTGAATAATTAAAGACGATTCATTAATATTTGAAATATTTGTAATTGATATTTGATCCACATTTATAGTACCATTTTGATGAGTTACTATAAAACCATCTATGATCACTTGATCTCCCGCTCCTGGAATCCCTGATGGACTCCATGTAGAGCTGGAATCCCAGCTACCTTGAGCAATTGCAGTATAAGTTGTAGCAAAAAGATGAGAAGAAGATATAAGTAGAATAACTAAAATATAACATTTTAATATTTTCATATTATCCAAACTAATTTTATGGAGGATGAGCGAATACTAAATAATATCTTAAAATAAAAATTATTGGTGAAATTGCAGGGAAGGAATTACTAGATTGATTCCATTTCAATTAACATACCAAAATGTATTTCCATCAATATTTAATTAAAAAAAGAAATTAATTAAATGTATCCAAGTCAAATCTTGCTGAATACTTAAGCATCTTAGTACTCCGTTTTTTATTTCTTAATAAAAAGAATAATTTAAAATAGTCTGACTATATTGGAATCTTACATATATTTTTTAAATACAAATATCATCTTCTAATCAACCTATCTCTACTGATATTTTTCCTCGTAATTCTGAAATCATGAATATTAAATATTTATTTCTTCTCTTGTTTCTTTTTTGCAATTATATATTTTCTGCACAGCAAATCATTGCAGACAGTTTAAATATTTTATTAAAAAAAGAAACCGATCCTGTTCATAAAATCGACTTACATCTTGGTCTAAGTCGAGCTTATAATTTTACGGGGAATAATGATTTAGTAAAAAAACATTTAGAGCTAGCTAGCCAACTTTCCAAAAAAAATAACTACCAAAAAGGAAATGCAATTATATTGTTATTTGAAAGTGTGATGAATTACCATAATGGAAATGGAGCAGAGACGACTTACATAAATTCTTTGAAAGCTAAAAAAATTGCACAATCTATTGGTTCCAAATCTATTGAAGTAATGGCTGATTATCACTTGGCGGAATACTTTATTTATGAAAAAAATAATTACACCAAGGGAATTGAAATATTAAATCAAGCAATAATTAAAATTGACAAAACTGTTCCTGACAAACACATCGGTAATATTTACAAAACACTTGCTCAAGCTTTCGAAATTCAAGGAAAGGATAGTTTAGCGGTTATTACTTTTCAAAAAGCTGTCCACCACTTTGATCGAGTACGGACGCATCCTTTTATTGACCCCGAATTGGGAAGACCCGAAGCAATGGAAGCGGATCAAGGATTGATGAACAAAGGACAGATTCATATTTATATAGGAAGAATATATGCTTCGCAAGGAGATATGGAAAAAGCATTGGCTGAAATTAAAAAGGCAAAAGGAATTTTTGAAAAATCAAAAACACCTTCACATACCGCTTGGGCAATAGAAGAAGCTGCTAAAATTTATTCTGACTTTGGTCAATTTGAAAAAGCAGTACAGGATTTTCAATTTGCATCAAAAGTTTATGAAGATATTAATATGATTCCCGACCAAACAGATGTGTTGGTTGAGTTAGCAAGGATTTTTATAACAGCTCAAGATTTTAATGTGGCAGAGGAATATTATTTGAAAGGGTTGGAGAATGTTCTTCCTGCTACCGATACCATAATGATCATAGATATTTATAATGGATTGGCGGATTTGAGTATTCAAAAAAAAGAATGGGATAAAGCCCTGGAATATTTATCTGAATCTGAAAAACTGAATTATGCTATCCAAGATTCTTCGATGTTTGCTCATATTGAAACAGATATTGGTCGGGTATTTTTTGGGAAAAAAGAATTTCAAAAAGCGAACAATTATCAACACCAAGCTAAAAAGTGGAGTTTATATTTTCAAAATGACGATGACCTATTTTATAGTTATCTCATGCTTTCTCAAAATCATTTAGAGTTAAACCAAATAGATTCAGCATTTCATTTTATTAATCTAGCTGAAGAAGTTACTCAACAGAATAATACTTTTGAGAGGCGAATAGATGTAAAAAATATATCAAGTCAGATATATGAAAAACAAGGTGATTACAAAAATGCTTTAAAGTTTCGAGATGAATATTTTGCAGAGTATAAAAATTTATTTTCAGAAAACGGACAGCAAAAGCTAAAACAAGAACAAGTGCGTCAAAACGTGGTGGACTTTCAAAAAGAAACAGAATTGGCAGAACGAGAGACCGCTTTTTTAGCTAGTCGCAATCGAATATATTTGATTTTAGCAATAGCTTTGATTGGCATTTTATTAATTGTCTCTTTCCTTTTTAACCAACTTCGAAAAGCTAAACAACAACTCGAAAATCAAAACACCCAACTCCAACAACTCAATGCGACCAAAGATAAATTCTTCGGAATTATCGCTCACGATATTCGAAGTCCCATCGTAGCACTCGATGGCGTAGGTGAACAAATGGAATATTATTTGAAAAAAAACAAACCCGAAAAACTCGAACGCTTAGCCAGCCGAGTAGATTCTACAGCAAAAAGATTAAGTGGACTTTTGGATAATTTATTAAACTGGGCATTACTGCAACAAGGTGTAATTCCTTATCATCCAAAGTCTTTGAGTGTCCATGAAGTTGGTGAAAATATTTTTCAGATGTTTCAAAACAACGCTGACGAAAAAAATATAACATTACATTTACAAATTGATAAAAATCAAAAAGTCTATGCCGATGAATCTGCGTTGAATGCTATTTTAAGAAATCTGGTGAGCAATGCAATTAAGTTTACGCCCGAAGGTGGAACCGTTACTTTAAGTACAGAAACGAAAGGTGACAAGGTTTTCATCAATATCAATGATACAGGTACAGGCATTTCGGCAGAGAAATTATCAAAGCTTTTTTCACTAGAAAAGAAAAGCGAAAAAGGAACTGCAGGCGAAAAAGGAACTGGACTTGGTTTGACTTTAGTAAAAGAATTAGCGGAACTCAACAAAGGTTCAATAAATGTAAATAGTGTGTTAGAAAAAGGAAGGACGTTTAAGTTAGGTTTGCCTATGGCTGCTTAATTTTTTTATAAAAAAAAACACTTGGTCAAAAACTGACCAAGTGCGATTTTACAATGTGGTGTTATCATAATGTCCTAACACCATATTTGGTTTTCTGGAGTTATACAATTTTTTAAAAAATATCTTCAAAGAATCCTACAAAATCTTCTGCAAAGAAAGTTTTCACATCGCCGATAAAATTCACCACATCATCCAATGCATCATCAGCGTATTCTGTATTGACAATATTGGTAAAAGCATCTCTAGTTTCTTTAGTAGGCTTATAAAGCAATACATGTCTTGCTGATTCTTTTGTTCTACTTTGTTTGAAGTTATTTTGAGCTTCATCTGTGGAACGAACTGCTCGAAAAAATGCTCCTGCTGCAACTTCTCTATCCCAACCATTGCCTGCAAGTGCCTTCATGTCTTTTAAGAAAATTGCATCAGAGAGTTTCTGCCCAACTTCATCAGAGTAACCTGCCAATCTCCAAGGTGCTGCCCAATTATCATCATGTGAATCACAAGCTTTTCTAAATATTTCTTTCTCTCTAGGAGCACCTGCTGAGCATCCATCTGTAAAAGTAGCTTCCTTCGTTGCGTACATCATCACAACCATTCCTCGGAATTTTAAGATGTTCAAATGTCCATATCCTGTAGCCCATGTAAGTGCATTGGAGTTAGTTGATTTCACAAAGTCAACAATGATACTATTGTGATTTAAAACATAATTAGAAGTGATAATCAAGTCTGTAATTTTTCGAGACAATGGGAAATTATCTGCCATATTATTTTCAGTCTTCAAATAAATCTTTCCATTCTTTCGGCTAGTTTCTCTCAAGACATCAATGGTCGTTCCTGATTTATCTTTTCTCACCCATATTTTTGTACCCTTATAATTTTCCAACTTTCCATCTTCCATAATTACCGTATATAGATTTCTAATTTGAGCAGCTGTAAGTGGAGCGATAGGAACAGGCGCAGCATATTGTTGAGAAAATAATCCCAATGGTGCCCCTTGTTCATTCGTTTTTTCGAAAACAAAAGTGCTGGAGGTACCTTGATATTTTTTTGTAATGGTAAGTTGACCTTGATTATAAGTGAAGTATCCTTTTTTAGTTTTGATAGCAACATGGATTTCATTTGTGTTCAATGCACCATTATCTACTTCGAATAGTTGAATACTCAAATTGCTATTGGGTTTAGATTCACTTCCGTCAGCTTTTCTACCTGCCTTGATAGATACTTGCGCAGGATTTTTCTTAGAAAAACTAATGGCACCATGACTCCTAGAAGATACATCATTTGGATTTCCATGAAGTTTGTCAATTTTATGATGAGGAACCATCATAAACTCATAAGCCGAAACTGGACTAAACCAAAAGAGTTGATTCAATTGATTACCACCTTTTTTTCTTCCCCAGAAATTTACTTTAGTTCCATCTGCTTTTCCACTAGCTACGATGTCAATTACTTTAGAACGATTTTCGACAGAAGTCAAGATGTAACATTTTTCACCTACAGTTTTACCTGACAATAATTTGGATGGTGGAGCACCTGGAAGTACTGCTGGGCGAACTTTGATTTCTTTAATAGCCTCTGTAAAATTCCCATTTGAAAATGCTGCTCCTGAAGTATTTGAAATGACTTTATTATTTTTCACATCAATCTTTACCTTTCGAATTGTCTTTCCATATTTGCTAATCAATTGAACTTCATTTCTATTTCTTGATTGTTCGACATATACATTTTCGATTCCAGTTGAACTCGTTCGATGCCATTCGTTGTCAAACACCTTCATATAACTTTGTCCTTGTACATTTACTTTTCCAACATTATAACCAGAGAGTACTGGTTCGTCGTATGCTTTGGTAATATCGTAATGAGGATTGTTTCCTATGATTACTTTCTTCGTATGTAAATTTAAGGCAACCTTTATATTTCGCTTTCTATCGATAAGAAAAACAGAGAATTTACCTCGACCCGTTTCTTCAAAAATATGCAAAACGGTAGATGAACCTTTTTTAAATTCTCCCCAACGTTTTCCTCCGATATTTTCAAAAGAACCACTAGGCTTTCCACCTTTTGAATAGTCTACCGCCATTAATTTTCCTGCTGTTACTTTTTTAGTGGAAGCGGTTGGAGGAGGAGTGATTGGAGTAGTACTACCTGAAACTTTGGTAAAAGTAAATCGCTGACTCTTATGTACGATGACAAGGTTATTACTTCCTTTGGTACCAATAAATCTATTGATATTTAATTTGGTCTCAATAGCGTTGTCTTTGAAAGCCCACAATTGATTATTGTTTTTTCGAGGATTCAACTTGATGTTGGTTCCTTCCTTTAATCGAGAATAGTGAATAGTTAGATAAAGACCTTGCTTGGCTTTCGATTCTATCAAGTAGTAGTTCGTACTTTTTCCATTATTGAGTTGTTCGATAATTCGAAACTGCTGATTAGAACTTCCATTAGGCGCTGCCAATTCGATATTAGCTTCTGCCTTTGCAGTTCCTTTCACAGACATGTTTTTTCCATTCAAACTAATAGTGTAGTAATCTGTTTTCTTTGGATAAAATCTAGAGCTTTGCGCTGATAAAGCTGAAGTAAAAAAACAACAGACTAATAAAAGCAACATTGGAAAACTCGATAAAGAGAATTGCTTTTTTTGAATTTGATTCATTTGTGATTTTTTCATTTTAGGACATTTGTTAATTAAATAAAAATTGAGGTTATGAGGACTAGCCTCCTCTTTTCGAGTGTAAAGGTGCAGAGTAAAATGTCCTGAAAATTGGAGTTAGACATGAGTGGAAACTTTTTTAGTCTTGAACGGTAAAAAATACTACATGAATGGATTTAGTATTTTTGGTTAGAAAAATATATCTTGAAGTTTCAATCGTTCACCATCAACAATTAAACACTAGAAAATAAATGTCCTTTAAAATCCTCATCGTAGAAGACGAAGAACTCTATGCCGACAAACTCGAAATGCTCGTAGACAAACTAGACTACGAACACCTCGGTACCGTGGACAATAGCAAAGATGCATTAGCATTGTTACAAAAAGAATTGCCTGATTTGATCTTGATGGATGTGCATATTCAAGGCGAACATGATGGAATTGAGCTAGCAGGTTTGATTCAAAATGAACATCTCATTCCTATTATTTTCATCACATCTATGCAAGATGATTTGACTTTTAAAAGAGCTTCGCGAACCAACCCCTTGAACTTTTTGGTCAAACCATTTAATGATTTACAACTGCAACGAACGATTGAATTAACCGTCAAAAAACTTTCTCAACCAAAAGATCTTGAACATGATTTTTCCAAAAAAGAAAATACTGACTGGGAAAATGATTTTCTTTTCGAATCTCATTTTTTTATAAAAACCCGTCAAAGGTTAGAAAAAGTTGCAGTAGCTGACGTGCTCTACTTAGAAGCTGATGGCCATTATTGTCAAGTGCATACTGAAGATAAAAAATACATAGTCCGAACATCAATGACTGAACTTGCTAAACGATTACCTGATGATTCATTTTTGCAAACGCATCGAAGCTTTTTAGTAAATACTACAAAAGTGAATTCAGTTGACTTGCAAGAGAGTGTAATTATTTTAGGAAAAAAACAAGTCCCAATGAGTAAGCGGAGTAGGGAAATAGTTTTAAAAAGATTGGATTGGATTTGATGAATCGTTATCAATCTTGAAAATAGAAAACCTGCCTTGAGATCAATCAAGGCAGGTTTTCTATTTTTAATAATTAATTATTAGAAAATCGCATAGGGGAAAAAGTCATTTTTTATATCTAGTGTTTAATACGATTAACCATTTTTAGTTTTACGTTTTGAAAAATATTTTTAACTAAAAAAAACGAACATGAAAACCTTCTTTACTTTTATTTTTTTACTTCTTCTTCTTTTCCAAATTCAATCTCAAGATTGTTCTATTTACGTAGAATCTCAATATGATTCTATCACTCAAATTCAAGATATTTATTATGGTTCTGCCATAAGATTCAATGGAGATACTGTAGATTTAAATTTGGATATTTATTACCCCGAATTCGATACTAATACTTCGCGTCCTTTGTTAATAGCAGCTCATGGTGGTGGCTTTTTAGGTGGAAGTAAAAATGCAGGACAAATTGTAAAGCTTTGCAAAGAGTATGCAAAGCGAGGTTATGTGACCGCAAGTATTAGTTACCGATTAGGTTTTCGGAATGAACATGATCCTCTTTTTGGACAGTTCCATGAGTTCTATGTTTACGATGAAGCAGAAATGATTCGAGCAATCTATAGATCAGTTCAAGATTCGAGAGGAGCTATTCGATTTATGAAAGGCGAAGCTGCTACCTATGGAATTGATACGGCCAATGTTTTTATTGGAGGAGAAAGTGCAGGTGGGTTCGTTGCACTTCACACGACATATATGAAGCAAGCAGATGAAAAACCAACTGCTGCTTTTGAACAGTCCGATGCTAATTATTATGACGTTTTTGGAAATACTATTTCTAGTTTAGTTCGTCCTGACTTAGGTTCACTTGAAGGTGATTTGAATTTGAATGGAACTAGTTCAGATGTTAAGGGAGCAATTAATATTTATGGTGGGATCTTAGATTTGGAACTGATTGACTGTGGCGAACCAGATTTGTACCAACATCATATTTTAGATGACATCATTGTTTTTTGTGGTGCAGCAAAAGCATTTCATCAATCACCGTCTTTATATTTCCCATTTACAGGCAATACTAAAAATCCAATTATTTATGGTTCATGTTCTATTCGAAATTATATTCAAGACAGTTTGGATTGTTGTGATTTAAAGGAGATGACCAATATTTTACCAGTTAATCTTATTTTGGGACCTAATCCTCATAATTATTTATCCAATAATTCAGTCAATATATTTTTTGAAGATGCTCCCCTATTTGTGGATTCTACCATTTGTAGAGTTTCATTGGAAGTCATTGATCAAAATTTAACAGCTAGCATTTGCGAAGGAGAATCAACTGAATTAATCGTTGATGCAATTGGTTGTGATTTAGAATTTCAATGGTATAGAGATAATCAATTGATCAGCGATGCCAACTCGATGTTTTATGAAACTTCCGAGGCAGGTAATTACTTTTTAGAAATAATCGATTGTAATGGTTGTTCGATCAACTCATTGAATATTTCAGTAGAAATCATTCCTTTACCAGATGTACCTGTAATTCAAATTAATCAGGATTCGATCATTGTAAATAATGGAATTAGCTCGTTAGAATATCAATGGTATTTTAATGGAAACCTAATTGATGATGCTACCGATGATTTTTATATTCCAACTCAATCTGGCAATTACTCCGTACAAGTAACAAATGATTTTGGATGTCAATCAGAATCAACACCTTTTAATTTTGTAATAACAAATACTACAAGATTAGACTTAGAACAAACTATTCAGATTTTTCCAAATCCAGCAAATGCTATTTTAAATATTGAAAGTGAAACTTCTATTGAATTTGGAAAAATATATAATGCCCAAGGAGAAATCATCCAACTCATCCAGCGTAATACTAGACAAATTGATATTGCATATTTTGAAAATGGAATTTACTTTTTGGAAATAAACGTAAATAAGGTGAGTCAAGTTTTAAAATTCATTAAGCTGTAGATCTAGAAAAACTAAAAGAAAATGAATGTTTTGAAATTATCGATTTGATTAAACAATTTCAAAACATTCACTTTTTATTTTATTCCTCCTCACATCCCAACAACTTAAACGCAAAGTACTCCAACATTTTTTCTACCTCTCCAAAATCTTCTCCTTCTACTTTTACATCCGTCAGTTTCGGTAAATGTTGTGCGAAATAAATATGATTATTCGCCATCTCAAAAAGATTACTTGCTAAGGCATGAGGATATTGAAAATCAGAATTAACTTCTGAGATTACATCCGCAACCTTGCTTGATAATTTTTTATAATTAAGAAAAAAGCCTTCAGTATTATCTTTATCTACTTCTTTGGTGTGGTAAGCCTTTGTTCCTTCCGCAATAATAAGTCGATGCAAAACACTTTCATTTACATACTCAATAGATGGATTATCTTTCGAGGCAAAAACTAAAGTCTTAATAATTACCTTTAATCTTCGCTGTGGTGATTCAATATTTAAAGTATTGATATCAATCAAATAACTCACCCATTCCCAATACCACGATACTAAATAAATCAACAGCATGTGCTTGTTCTCAAAATAACGATAAACAGAAGCCTCTGTAGATTCCATTTGAAGTGCAAGCTTTTTAAAATTAAAACTCTCAAATCCAATCTCATCAATAAGCAAGATACTGTGCTTAATTATTCGCTTTCCTAGAGATGATTCTTGTGGATCTCTTAAATATAATTTTTCATTGAGACTTATCTTAATTCCGATTGCCATGATAGTTAATCTTTTTTTCATAAAAGTACAAACTATTTGAACAAGTTGAGCAACTTTTTGTTATGGTTACGTAATTATAAATAATAGTATTACTATTATTTTCAAAAGTTTTATATATTTGCACCGAAGGATGACAAGCACCATTAGTTTTGCATCCTTTTATCAACCAATTTTTATAACATAATATCAGAATCTAAGA
The DNA here is from genome assembly GCA_937981555.1 of uncultured Saprospiraceae bacterium. Taxonomy (GTDB): domain Bacteria; phylum Bacteroidota; class Bacteroidia; order Chitinophagales; family Saprospiraceae; genus CAJQQY01. Next base: position 19,475 of record CALJOK010000065.1, on the reverse strand, counting down.
AGGTTAGTTATACTGACACAGTATGACTTAGGCTATTTATGTCTGATTTAAAATGAATGAATTATGAGTCCTTTTAAGAATGATGGATTTTTTAAAAACCTAAAATATGATCTTCCTGCTTCACTAATTGTATTCTTAGTAGCAGTTCCTTTATGTTTGGGAATTGCCTTAGCATCAGGCGCTCCTTTATTTTCTGGAATCATAGCGGGAATCGTGGGAGGAATTATAGCTGGTGTATTGAGTGGTTCTCAACTTGGAGTTAGTGGTCCTGCGGCAGGATTAGCAGTAATTGTTTTGACCGCTATTCAAGAGTTAGGTGCTTTTGAAATCTTCTTGATGGCAGTAGTTATTGGTGGTATTTTCCAATTACTTTTAGGTTATGCAAAAGCAGGAATCATAGGATATTATTTCCCCTCATCTGTAATTAAAGGTATGCTTTCAGGTATTGGAATCATTATATTTTTAAAGCAAATACCACATGCAGTTGGATACGATAAAGATTATGAAGGTAGCTTAGCTTTCAATAATCCAGATGGTCACAATACTTTTTCAGAGTTGTTCTACATGTTTGAAGCAATGAGCATGGGGGCAATTATTATTTCTTCTGTTTCCATCTTATTATTGATTTTATGGGAGCAACCTTTTATGAAAAAAATCAAAGCATTTCAACTTATCCAAGGACCTTTAGTCGTCGTAGGATTAGGAATAGTATTAAATTTAGTTTTCCAAAATATGTCAGGACTTGCACTTTCTAATGAGCAAGTAGTTAGTATTCCTGTGGCAGATAGTATCGGAGGATTTCTTAATCAATTTACTTTTCCTGATTTTACTGCAATTGGCAATCCAGCGGTATGGGTTACAGGAATTACCATTGCAGTAGTGGCTAGTTTGGAAACTTTATTATGCTTAGAGGCTACTGATAAATTAGATCCTTTCAAGCGAGTAACGCCAGCCAACCAAGAGTTGAAAGCTCAAGGTGTAGCAAATATCGTTTCTGGATTAATCGGTGGATTACCGATCACACAAGTTATTGTAAGAAGTTCTACCAACATCCAGTCAGGTGGACGAACTAAAGCATCAGCAATTTTCCACGGTTTCATTCTATTAGGTTCAGCGATGGCTATTCCAGCATTATTGAATTTAATTCCTTTAGCAAGTTTGGCTGCAATTCTATTTTTAGTAGGATACAAATTAGCGAAGCCAGCTTTATTTAAGCAAATGTATGGACTTGGTCAAACTCACTTTGTGCCGTTCATGGTAACCATCTTAGGAATTGTATTTACTGATTTATTGATGGGAATTGGAATGGGATTAGCGGTAGCCATTTTCTATGTGTTGTACAATAATTATAAGAAACCATTCTTATTTGAAGATAAACATCTTGAAGATGGAGTCATTCGATTAGCACTTGCAGAAGACGTTACGTTTATCAACAAAGCAAGTATTCAGCGAACTTTAAGTCAAATTCCTGATGGCGCAAAAGTAATTATTGATGCATCTAAATCTATCAATATTGATTTTGATGTAATTGAGATTATTGATGAGTTTGAAGTAAATGCAAAACATAGAAATATTAATTTGACTATCATTGAGAGAGAGCGAAAAGGAGTCTCTAATCAATTAAAACAAATGGAACAAGCTATTGTCAATAAGTTACATCCTATTGATGGAAAGAGTGTCTCAATTTAACTAACCAAATATTATTATACCATAAAATCTAAAAAAATGTCAACTATAACGATTTCAAACCAGACGACTCAAACTCCTCATACTCAATCTATCATGACACCTGAAATGGCAATGCAAATGCTAATCGATGGCAATGAAAGATTTGTACAAGGCAATCTATTAAATCGAGATCTACATGCACAAGTAAAAGAGACCGCAACTGGTCAATTTCCTTTTGCAACAATCATAAGTTGTATTGATTCTAGAATCCCGACAGAAGTCGTTTTTGATCAAGGTATTGGCGATATTTTCAATGCAAGAGTTGCAGGCAACTTTGTGAATGTAGATATTTTAGGAAGTTTAGAATTTGCCTGCAAGTTAGCTGGATCAAAAGTCATCGTCGTGATGGGACATACTTCTTGTGGAGCGGTGAAGGGTGCTTGCGATCATGCTGAACTAGGAAACTTAACTCAGATGTTAGAAAAAATTGCTCCGGCAGTCAATGCAATTGAAACTGCTCTTGACGTAGATCGAAGTTCAAAAAATTTGGAATTCGTCAACCAAGTAGCTGAAAAAAATGTGGAATTCACTATTAAAAATATCAAATCACAAAGTCCTGTTTTGAATGAAATGATTCAAAACAATGAAATAAAAGTCGTCGGCGCAATGTACGATGTAAAAACAGGAATGGTAACTATGTTGCCAAACTAAGACTTTAAGAGTATGCTTTAAACGTCCTCTTAATTCTGAATATATTTTCACCGCATCTCCGCTTTTCAAACCAGCGGATTTGCGGATTTTTTTTTCAAAAATTAATCAACACCATGTTTAGAAAAATTTACATTTTCCTTGTATTCCTTTTTTTAGCTACTTCCCTATTTTCACAACAAGATAAAACAGGGAATTGGTTGATGTATTTTGGGACTAATAGAATTCACGACAATTGGAGTATTCACACCGAAGTCCAATATCGTAATCATGAACTGGCTCCCAATACAGTTGAGCAACTTTTACTTCGAACTGGTTTAAATTATCATTTGTCCTCATCAAGTTCCGTTACCTTAGGTTATGGCTTTATTCCTTCTTACGTATATGAAAGTGAACAATCGAAACCTGAAGTAACCGAACATCGGATTTTCCAACAACTCATCATGAGCAATAAAATTGGTCGAATTAAATTTGAGCATCGCTACCGAATTGAGCAAAGGTGGGTCAATGATGATTATCGAAATCGATTGCGTTATCGGTTGATGGCTTTTATTCCAATCAACAAGCCAGTCATTGAAGAAGGAACTTTTTTTGTAGGAATCTACGATGAAGTTTTTATGAATACCAAAAGTACTTTCTTTGATCGTAACCGATTATATGCTGCGCTAGGTTATCAAATAAAAAAATCACTACAGGTACAATTGGGATATTTGAATCAGCGAGTGAATCCTTTTGGGAAACATCATTTGCAATTGGGGGTGGTGTTTAATACTGACTTTAGGAAAACGGGAGATTGATTTTCAACAATGTAAATGTATTGTTATGTTATCATTTAAAAAATAGAAAACTCGCTTCGATTGAATTCGGAGTGGGTTTTTGTTTTTTCAAAACGATCCTTAAAATAATTTTCAACAAAGAAATATCTTAAAAAATAAAAAATAAAAAATAAAAAATTTAATCATATATTAGCATCATACAAACGTAACAACAAGATTAATTACTACCGTAACTAAAAGCTAAAACAAAATACAAAGTACAAAGTACGCTCTGATATAATACTTACCGCAACTTCCGACAACTTAATCTATTATTTTCAAGACTAGTGAGCCTATAATTGGCATCAAAAAACAGGAGCGAATAGCTGTAACTATTGCCCCTGCTGTGATTTATCCATGGAAGTCAGATGGCTTCTCATTTCTAAACCTTTTAACAATTTAAAATTATGAAAAAATTAATTCTTAAAATGATTTTCTTAAGTCTTATTTTTCTAAATCTATTAACTTCTGTAAGAGGACAATACCAATACTATGATCGAGAATGTGGAATGCCTGATAATCCATCTCCATCAAATTCAAGTTCTTCATTTATTCCATTTTGTATTTCTCAAGGAGGTGCTGCCTCTCCTGGAAATGATTTATTCTTACCAACAGTAGATACAAAAACTTTAAAAATAAAAGTAAATTATATTTTTTGGACAAATCCTAATATAGCAGGTGGGGGTAATTTTGACCCAATAATTCATGCAGATATTGTTGATGGACTAATTAATGAAGTAAATAGACGGATGGCTAATTTAGTAATTCCAAGTAATCCAAATTGTACAGATTCTCCATTTATAACTGATTCCAAAATTGAATATGTAGTAAGTAAATTTTGGATTGAAGATGAATATGCGTGGAATGTTGAAAATGGTAAACAAATGAGTGGTATTTGGATGTGTCCTTCCACCTTATCTTCAACATATAATGATTATATCCATCAAGTCTTAGACGATGAGAATATACCTGATGGTATAGATGTCTATTTTGGTCAAGAAGGTATTGCTTATGATTCAATTGTTACATTAGGTTTGCCTGCTAATGCCGAAGCAATTGATTGCTCTCAAGGTCCAAATTTTACTGACTTTAACAGGATTTCAGATGTACAAATGCTTAATGAGTATCTTACTTTTGCCGCTGGCTTGACAGACCCTACATTTGACCAAACAGTTTGGCTTTTACGAAGTGCAAAAGCTATTGCACATGAACTAGGGCATTCTTTTGATTTGGGGCATGATACTTCATGCCTTGAAAATATAATGAATGATACTAAGGAAGCAGCAGCAGCAGGCAGAAATTATCTAAGAGCCACCCAAATTACAAAAATGCATCGTTCCTTAGGATTATCAAGTGTACGAAGATTAGTTTGTTGTGAGATTCCAGGAGAAAAGGATTTAGTTTTTAGTAGTGATGAAACTATTGACTTCAATTTAAAAGTTCATTCAGATATTATTATTGAGTCAGGTGCAACAGTTATGTTAACCTGCAAATTACTAATGCCCAAAGAAGGAAGAATCATAGTCAGATCAGGAGGGAAGCTAATCGTAGATGGCGGAGAAATAACCATAGAAAATGAATGTAATTTTTGGGATGGCATCCGTTTAGAAGGCAATACTAAACTTACCCAAACACCCCAAAATCAAGGAGTCGTAGAATTATTAAATGATGCAATTATCAAACATGCTGAAGTTGGAATACAAGTAGGATATGCCAAAAAAAATACAAATACAGTAAATAGTACTGGAGGTATCATTTTAGCAACTGATGCTAATTTTTTGAATAATAGAACAGCGATTAGTTTTTACCATTATAAAAATATAGTATCAGGTGTTGAAGTTCGGAATGAGAGCCAATTTAATAATTGCAAATTTGAAGTAAATAATGATTTTCGTGCAGGTGGATTTAGACGACAATTTAGAATGGATAAGGTAAGAGGTATTGAACTAAGAGGTTGCGATTTTGAAAACACCAAAAATTATAATGGAATTCCTCCAGGAAAAGTGGGATATGCAATTGAGTCTATGGATGCAAGTTATAAAGTTTCGATTCTTTGTGAATCAACTGATGATCCCTGCTTAGATCCATTTATTAATTCTAGCACGTTTTCTGGATTTGAAATAGCTATTAATGCTTCAAATATTAGTACAGTCAATACATTTAGTGTGTATGAAGCTGAATTCACTAAAAACCGTATAGGAATACAGACTAACGGAGTTAATAATCCGAGAATAGCTAGGAGTGATTTTTATGTTGGAAATTTTGAAAACCCTTGGAATTTAGTTGATGTAGTACAATATGGTATTTTAGTTAATACAGGAACAGGATTTACCATTGAAGAAAATCATTTTTTTGGAAATACCGATGATAGCCAAATAGCTGGAATTAGAGTATTTGATTCCGGCGAAAATGCAAATCAAATCTATAAGAATGACTTTATGGGCAGTTTTACTGCGGGTAATATTGCAAATGGAATAAATCGTTCTTTTATAAATCAAACAGGATTACAATATCGATGCAATAATAATGAATTAGGTAGCGGTAATATATTTGATTTCTATGTGATTGGAGCAGGAATTAATATTTTTCAAGGGAGTCCGGATTTAGCTAGTGGAAATAAATTTTCGTTAAATGCTAATAATACATCTAGTGATTTTTCCAATTATCAAATTCCATCTGCTAATATACAATACCATTATAATTTTGAATCTAATAATTCAAACTCTGAAGAACCCGTTAGTATTATAAATTTAAATGAGATTCAATCAGCAGATAATGAATGTCCCTCTAATCCAGAAATTACTGATGATATATGGGATGGAACTATTTTTAATTATTATTCCCAGATCCATGATGATGCTAATTTGGAACTTCAAAATGAACTAGCACAAACACAAGATCAAGATATAGGAAAGGTTTCTGATCTATATCTTAAGTTAAATGATGCGTCAAAAAAAATAGTACACCACCATTTGTTAAATGAAAATGGAACGGACTTTTCTTTGATTCAGGGATTATGGACTAACGTTTTATCTCCAGAAGTTCAATATTTGATAGCTGATAAATACCAACAAGAAGAAGACTTAGTTAAGTCCAATCAAATATTATCAAATATTATCAAATATTCCTACCCAATTTAATTATGACGGCATTCAAACAGATTTGCATAATGATTATTTAAGTATTAAATCTTTACAGCAAATCTTAATAAGTGAAGAACGAGAATTTGATAACCTGCATTCTACCGAAGTAGATAATTTAAAAGTCCTTGCCGAAGAGCAACCTAATTTTGTGACAACTAAAGCTCAAAGCTGGTTGGATTTTTATTATGAAATGGATTTCGAAGACCCTTTTACCATTATTCCATCTCAAGCAAATGAATTTGCTATATCTATTTCTTCTGATAATCCAGCAAATATTTATCAAACAGAATTAATAGCAGTTCCTAATCCAGCTTCGGACCAAGTAACCTTCCATTTTTCTTTACCAAAAGAAATGAAAAAAGGAGTTATCTTAGTTCGAGATATAAATGGGCAGTTAGTTCATCAGATTGAATTAATGCCTAACTCAAATCAGATTGATTGGACGACAAACTTAATTCCTTATGGTGTTTATTTTTACAGTTTAGAAATTGACGGAAAAATAGAGACAACTAAACGGTTAATAGTACTGAAATAAAATTAATCCCCATCGCTTGCTTTGAAGCAAGTGATGGGATAATTACTCTAATATGAAAAAAATAATTGTAACTATATTAATTCATTGTCTTTGTATTACTCTAACCTTTGCTCAATTAACATTCAGTAAAATATTTCAAAATGAATCGCCAGCTTCTGTGATTTCTAGTATTTATGTTACTGATAGTTGCATTTATGCTATGGGAATTTTTGGTGACTCTATTGATCCAAGTTCGATTGGCAATGGATTTATAAAATATGATTTTGAAGGAAATATATTATCAAATAAAAAATTATCTAGTCCTGTGAAGTCTTATGAAATCTGGAGAGGGGTGCTACAACCCACTTCTGATGGTAATATAGCTGCAGCAGGTTACTCGATTGATTCTATTGGGATGAAATGTATTTTGATAAAGTATAATCAAATGGGGGATACTATTTTCACGAGTGAATTCCTAAGTCCTACTTTAGATCAAAATTTCTTCTATTTATTTAAAGATATGATAATAAATGAAAACGATGATTTTGTACTGATTAACCGGACTGTTGACTCTACTCTTGCTTCAAATCCTGAACTACTTATTCTTGATAAATATGGTAATAAAAAACTCTCTAAAGTTTATTTAAATAACTTGAGAGAAGTTCCTGAATCTTTAATTAAAGATGGAGACGGATTTATAATAGGAACATGGAATAGCAACTTACATACAACTACTTATGATTTCACATCATTAACACATATTTTTAAAGTAGATACTCTTGGAAATATTATTTGGGAATATCAATCTCCAGCCAACATGCAACAACAAGGTGCTCGAGCCATGGTAAAAACAAGTGACAATGGCTTAGTAGTCGCATCAGGAATAGGGCAAGAACATTATGTAAATCCTTCAACTAATTATTTATATTTTGATTTGTATTTATTTAAGTTAGATGAAAATCAAAATGTAGAATGGGAGGTAGATTATAGTTCATTAGATACAGGTATTTTAGATCGTACTCGGTTTTTCCAGATTCTTGACGTAGGTGATGGTTATGTAGCTTCGGGTATAAATGTTGATTCGGAATGGCCTGCAGTAGAAGATGGATACTTAGTAAAAGTATCTCCTGATGGTGAGAGACTATGGGAACGAAAATTTCACATAGTAGAAAATGTGATTGGAACTCATGAATTATATGACCTACGACAAACTCCTGATGGCGGTTTTATTATGTCAGGTCAAATCAATGATTTTGGACAATTAAGTATAGGACAATCAGGTTGGTTAGTCAAAGTAGATGAACATGGCTGCCTTGTCCCAGATTGTCATCTTCCTGATGCTACTCTTAATATTTTAGTCGACCAACCATTTATAAAAACATATCCGAATCCAACTTCAGATATGCTTAATATCTATTTTAAAAATACGAATCAATCAAAAGATGGGGTTTTTAGGTTAATAGATTTGCAAGGAAGAGTCGTACAAGAGTTCGATGCCGATAAAAATGATATAACCTTTCTAGTTAGTTTAGAAAAATATGCTTCTGGGATTTATTTTTTACAATATTTTCAAAGAGGGATATTGATAAAGTCGGAGAAGGTGATTATTCAAAAATAACTTTCCAAAAAAAAGAACCTCCCCGCAAAAATAAATCTGCGGAGAGGATATCCCAAAAACCGATCTTAAAGCATTCTTAAACCGGCTCTAGCACCTAATCATTAAAAACATCTAAAGTCTTTATTATTTTTCTTTGAAGGGGAAAGTAACCTGCCGTAAAGCAGGTTACTTTATAGGGAAAAATAATTTGTATTTTAATCAACTAGAATCATCTTCTTAGTTGCTGTATTATTGTTCGTTTCCATTTGATAATATAAAATTCCAGTTCCGTCCAATTCGTTATTTTTGATATTGACTTCGTGGTAACCTTTTGTAAAGTCTCCTTCTATTAATTTTAACACTCGTCCTGTTGCATCAAATATTTTCAACTTGACTGAACTTGCTTCTGGTAAATTAAATCCAATTGCCGTTTCATTTTTAAAAGGGTTTGGCGTGTTTTGATACAAGACAAATGCGCTGGCATTAACTGTTCCTCCAGTATAATTTAATTTCACTTCCAATAATTCTGAATTATCAGAATATGCTTCTGCAGTCGTATATCGATTGGTCAAAGTCAATGCTTCGCTTAGTTGTATTTCTTTTTCTGAAAAGAATTTCAAAGAGAACATAACTTCATCATCTAGTACTTTTATCGCACTTGAATGATTCCAACTTGTCGTCAATATCCCTTCCTCAATTAAAGTAAATCCAAAATTAGTCTCGTTCAAGTTTTCTAAATTTGACTCAACATCTAATAGAATTAAATCTTTAAACTCAAGTGCAAATTGATAACCGATCGCATTAAAATCTTTTGCATAGAAATCAATACTAAACGTTTCGCCTTCTGCTATTTTTTTATTTTCTAAATTAAAAACAAGCGTTCCGTCAAATGTTCGAGTATCTGTTCCAAGTAAATTATTTGGTGCAGCCGAACCATTTACATCACCTATTTTTATTCCTACAAAATCCGCTTGTGCACTTACTGTCAAGTTTTCAAATGTTGCAGTTTCAGGAAAAATAGTTTGAAATGGATTTACTGAATTCTCAAAAGCAAAATCAGATTTTACAAACCTCCACGAAGTATTATTTTCCAACATTAAATCAATATGTAAAATCAACGCTCGTAATTTTACAATATCCAAAGTCGTCACCGACTCAGAATGATTCGCATCAGCTGCAATTATTTTGTACGGAGAATCCAATAATTCAATTCCCAAAATATGTTTTGAAATCAAAACCAAATCATATGTGGTTACTCCATTCAAATAGTTCATATCTTTTTCAGGAGTAACAGAATAATTTCCACCGGGCTCCAAAGGAGTGAAAATAAAATTCCCATCCATTTCAGTTAATACTGGAGGAAGACCTGTGCCGGTAAATTGAACCGTTACGTCTTCAACTTTTTCTTGATTCTCCGTTTCTATTTCACCAAATATCGACAAAGCAGTTGGTTGTCCACAAGTTCCATTGGGATCTTGAACTGAAATCAAAGTCGAACAAAAATCTTGATTCCCAGCTTCATCGGTTACCCATATTTCTATTGGAAAAATTCCATTCGCTGCAACATCCGCACAAGTAATTACTAAGCTATCTAGATTTACATCTGAAGAAAAAGAGAATTGCAAATTCGGGTAGCCGGAACAATTATCATAGCTACTTCCTGACTCAAAATCTGTTGCCCAAATCTTTACATCGCCAGAGCTTGGCATCACTACCGTTGCTAAACCGAGAATACAAATTGGTGTTGGTTTCTTAGCATCTTTTACTAAAAAGTTATTTTCGCAAGAAGTGAAATTTCCACATCCATCAGAAACCGTAAAAGTCAAAGCATAAGATCCGTTGTTAAAATTACCAGAAGCTTCTGCCCCATTTCCAGAAATTCCATTACTAAATTCCCAGGTAATTTCTAAGTCAGCCTCCGCTGTACAATCGTCCGAAGCTTCGATATTGAAAGTCGCCAAAGTAGCGCCACAATCAGATTCATAATTTCCAATCTCACTTGGAATATTGCACTCATCAATTACTGGTGCAGAAGAATTATTAATTTTAATCACTTGAGTAAAGTGCCAAACACCTGGTCCAGGTATGGTGGGATCTGTATTAGGTTGTGCCTGACACCAATCAACTACATGCCATTTTCTCAAAATCTTCACACATCCTGGCGCTTGAATTTCTAAGTTAGTATCGGTGTAACCAACTGCTATAAAGTCGCAAGCATCTTCATGCAAAACTGGTCGATCATAAGGAGAAGGTAAATCACTCGGTTCCAATCCTGCTCCACAAGTTGTCCCTGTATAATCTACTGGCCAATCGATATCGTCCGTTGGATCGTTATCGTTATTTGGATTGATATAAAATGGTTCGTCATTTTCTAAAAATATTTTTTGAATGCAAGAAGCTGTTTGTCCTTCTGCATCAGTTGCTGTCCAAACTCTCGTCACCTCTCCTGCTCCACCGCAACCAATATTTACATTGATGTCATTATAAGTAACTGCTGGATTTCCGCAATTATCAGTTCCTGTTCCTTCGCCTGTCAAAGTCAAATCTTCATAATCGTCATCGCAATAAATGGTTATATCTGCAGGGCAAGTAACGATCGGCAAAAGTTTATCTTGAACATCCACTTCAACCATACATGAATTAACATTTCCTGCTGCATCTTTTACTTGCAACTCAACCATCACCACATCATCAATATCGCAACATGAAAATGGAACATTGTCTGCGAAAAGAGTCGCATCATTTCCAGGACAATTTGGATTATCCATTCGTCGAACTTTATATTCTACGATGCCACAATTATCCCAACTTCCATCATCAAAAGTCATTGCATCTGCCGTAGTCGTTCCATCAAATCCTAAAGCAACAACCGTATGAATATCACAAATTGCAATCGGAGCAATATTATCTGTTACGATTAAAGTCAACGAATAAGAAGATTCATTTCCGCAAGCATCAGTTGCAAAATAGGTAATCGTATGATTACCCAAAGGTGCATCTAACAACAAACCTCCATTTCCATTTATGGTTCCAAGTGGAGTCTGAATATATACGTCAAAACTGCCTCCTGAACAATTATCAGTTAATCCGATTGCTGGCAAATTAACATTGGCAGCACAAGTATTGGAATTTGTTCCAACTGAAATATCGTTTAACTGCTGAATCGTTGGGCCGGTGGTATCCAATAATTTTATGATTTGAGTATGCGTCTCAATTGCATTGGCACACCAATCTGAAACTGTCCACTCTCTTAATATTTTATTACTTCCTTCACAAATCGCAATGATCTGATCTTGATAAGTATAATCCAAATTAAAACAAGTCGTACCTGTTGGCGTACCTGTAAATACTGGATCTGAACTATCTTGACAATCAATTTCTATATTCGCAGGATAACCTACATCTGCTAACGTTCCTCGTTCTATAGAAATAGTTTGTACACAAGAAGCAGAGTTCCCACTACCGTCAACAGCGGTGTGGGTTCGAGTAATGATCGTTTGATATGATCCATTACATTGATTGTCTTGTACTTGATCTTGAAAAGTTACGGTCGCTGATCCGCAAGCATCGAATGCAGTAATCGGTCCAGGCAAAGAACCGTTACACGGTATAATTACATCTTGACAAGAAATGATCGGAGGTAATTTATCTTCTACTAAAATTAATCCTGAGCATGAGTTAGTCGGACTAGTTACAGTCACACTTAAGGTCTGACCAATATGGTTAGAATTTAAAATAACAGGCAAACCAGAATTGGTAAAAGTAACTGTGAAAATATTATAGTTATTATAAGTCCCTTCTAAGATTTGATCTGCTTCAACGGTCGCCTGACAACTTTCATCAAGGGAAATATTAACTAAACTATTACAAGTGATCGATTGAGCCTGAGTTGTTCCTATACTAAATATAAAGGTCAAAACCATTACCCAAAGTGAGGTAACCAAGTCAATCTTTTTTCTTAGTGTAAAAGTCTTTTTGTTCATGGATCAAAATGTTTTTCTAGTGTTTAATTTTTCAATGAGGGTATTTAGAATAGAGCAATTGTTTTTGAATAAAGTTTTTTCAACGTAGAATTCGGAACACCAAATTCATTTCCTGCTTTATTCAAATTTTTCAAGAGTGACTCTTCCAATGGAAATCCATTTCTTTTGATGTCCACAGAAACCAACCAATAGTACCTATATTGTAACCCTCTTGAAAAATCATTATTCATTTTATCCATCTCAGTTATCAATGCTAAAAAAACTTTATCTGCATCAAATGTTCCGTTTGGATATGCTTGGACATCTAACTGATTGGCCAAAATATGAATCGAGTTGGAAGCATTCATTGACTCTTGAGCTTGGGCTTGAGTGAAGCTAAAAATTAATGCTCCACAAAAAATCATCAATTTTAAAACAGAGGAAAATCGATGTTTACTTTTTTTATTTCTTGGGATCATGTTGTTTGTTTTTTTGTTATTAAAACTTAAATATGTTCAATGTAGAATTTGTTTTATTTATTTAGCTAGTAAGGATTTATTTTTCAAACCCGCCTTCTCTTATATTATTATATAGGCAAGCAGTCCAAAAAAGTAATAAAACCTTTATGAAAATTTCTTTGAAAAAAATTCAAAGAGAAATTATTTTATTGTTTAAAAAAATTCCGAATAGCTTAATATTGGAGGGAAGCTCGATGCATTTTTTTACATCAAAAGGAATCATGTCGGAGTTGGGTTGAGTTCGGTAAGATGGGAAAACATTAGACGGATAAAAGAATATACTATTTTCTATTTCATCTACGTTTTTATTTATTAAGCATCTGCTTAAAGCAGAATTCTAACCTTACAAAAATACGTTAAAAACAGAATTAGTAACATACCTTTAAATCGGTATTTTAAACATTATAAAAATTAAATTATCTACTCTTTATAATGTTTAAAAATAACCTCTCCCAAAATTTCTTTCGGGAAGAGGTTATAAATCCCAAAAACCGGTAACTGAGTGTATCTTTTTTGAAAAAAAGCCCCCCTCGGAAAAGACCGAGGTTTTTTACCGAGAAGAGGCAAATCCCAAAAACCGGTTACTGAGTATATCTTATTAAATTTCTTTTCTTAAAAATAACCTCTCCCAAAATCTCTTTCGGGAAGAGGTTATAAATCCCAAAAACCGGTAACTGAGTTATATCTTTTTTGAAAAAAAGCCTCTCTCGGAAAAGACCGAGGTTTTTACCGAGAAGAGGCAAATCCCAAAAACCGGTTACTGAGTATATCTTGTTAAATTTCTTTTCTTAAAAATAACCTCTCCCAAAATCTCTTTCGGGAAGAGGTTATAAATCCCAAAAACCGGTAACTGAGTGTATCTTTTTTGAAAAAAAGCCCCCCTCGGAAAAGACCGAGGTTTTTTACCGAGAAGAGGCAAATCCCAAAAACCGGTTACTGAGTAATATTTTATTTATTGACTAAGATCATTTTCTTAATCAGCGTTTTTTCACTTGTTTCTAGTTGGTAATAAAAAATTCCATTACCATTTAGATTGGTCAATTTGATCTCGTTGTATCCTTTTTCAAAATCACCTTTGATCACATTAATTACTTTCCCATTGAGATCAATTACTTTTAAAATAATTGACTCACTCAATACTAATTCGAAAGGAATCGTGGTAGAAGTCGTTGCAGGATTTGGTTGGTTTTGAAATAATTTATTCCATGTCGTCGTGTTAGAATATCCATTGAAAAATAATTCTATACTCATCACGTCAGTCCCGCCTTGGGCTGAAGAGTTATTTTCTGAATATGCTTCTGCAGTAGTTTTGGAAGAAGAGATGTGAATTGATTCCGCTAAAGTCGTTTTACTTTTCCCATAAAAAACTAAACTGAACAAGATCGTTTCATCTTCTAAAGTCAAGCCATCTGCCTGATCCCAGCTGATTGTAATTTCCCCTTCATCCAAAAATGTTAGTCCGAAATTATTTTGATTGAAGCCCTCAAGGTTTGAGTTCACCTCTTCGAAATTCATTTTCTTTATCTCAAAATCCAGCGTAAATTGAAAGCCTAATATTTGATTAAAATCTTTTGCTTTAAAATCTATTTGAATTAACTCATCCGTTTTCACATTGGCATTTTCCACTTCCAATTTTAATACTCCTACTTCATTTCGAATTGCTGTTCCGAGGAAGTTATTTGGCGCTGCGGTATTATTGACATCCCCTATTTTTATTCCTATGAAATTGATTGCTTCGTCACTTGACAAATTTGCAATGTCTTTTACTTCTGGAAAATCATCCGCAAAAGGATTGTTAGGATAAGTGAAAACAAAATCAGCTGCGACAAATCTCCAAGAAGTATTGTACTGCAATTGATCATCAATATGTAAAATCATTTTTCTCAACTGAACAATATCCAAGGTGGAAATCGAACCAGATTTATTCGCATCTGCCGCAATTGCTTTATAAGGAGAATTCAATAATTGAGTACCTAAAATATGTTTTGAGATCAAAACTAAATCATAAGTCGTCACTCCATTAGAGTGATTCATATCTTTTTTTGGCGAAACAGAATAAGCATTTCCTGCAGGCAGACTGGGAAAAATAAAATTTCCGTTGGCACCTGTAACACTTGGCAATGTATTGTTTCCTGAAATTTCGATGGTAACATTTTCGATTTCTTCCCCCATTTCATCTTGAATAATTCCTTCGATCGTAGCCGTCCCTGTTGGGCTTGGACAAACGCCATTGTTATCTTGAATAACAATATAAGTCGAACAGTAATCTTGATTTCCTTCCAAATCTGTCACCCAAAATTCAATCGTCTGAGTTCCTAAATTTCCACAATCAAATGCTCGAAAAGTATCATTTACATCATTTGAAAAAGAAAATTTTAAATCGCCATAAGCGGTACAATTATCAAAACTACTTCCCGATTCAAAATCGCTGGCCCATATTTGAACCATCCCTGAACTCACCATCAAGTCAGTTGACAAACCATTGATGCAAACAGGAGTTGGTTTTTTTTCATCATTAACGGTGAATAAAAAAGAGCAGTAAGTTGTATTTCCGCAGCCATCAGTTGCTGCAAAAGTTATCGCATAATCTCCATTTTCAAAGGCTCCACTTGCGTCATTTCCGTTGCCAGTTATTTCTATAGATCCATCGTTGTCTTCGTCGATTTCGTAAGTATAGTCAATGTTGTTGGAGCAGTCCGTTGCGTCCACTTGCAGGGAAACATAAGTTGCTCCACAGTCAGTATCGTAGTTGTCAATTATTTTATCTGTTGGGCAATTGGTAAAAACTGGCGCAACATTGTCGGTCACTTTGATTACTTGTACATGAATCCATTGACCTGGAATTTGACCAGTTCCAGCATAATTGGGATCAAAAGCACACCAGTCAATCACCGTCCATTTTCTTAAAATTTTATAGCATGCTGGTGAAGAAATTTGCAATACTTGATCCTCATAATTAATACCGATCACATCGCAAGCATCATCATTGATGACTGGCTCTCCATATACGCCAGGTAAATTCTCAGGAGATAAATTTCCACCTCCACATACATCTGTATCATAATTCAAAGGAAAGATTATATCGTTTTCTTCAAATGGATTTTCATTAATCAAATATATTTTTTGAATACAAGAAGAAGTTCTTCCTTGCGCATCTGTTGCTGTCCATACTCTCGTCACCTCTCCTACTCCACATTGATTAATGTCAATTACAATATCATTATAGGCTACTAAAACCCCAGCGCAATTATCAGTTGCAGTTGCTTCCCCGGTCAAACTTAAGTCTGTAAAATCTTCTTGACACTCGATCGTTTTTGCAGGTGGGCAAAAAATTACAGGATCTAATTTGTCCTGAACATCCACATCGATCATACATGAATTTGAATTTCCAGCAACATCTGTCACTCGCAATTCAACCATAACTGTTGATCCCATATCGCAACAACTAAATTCAACATACTCTCCAAATGAGCTCGCATCATTCCCTGGACAATTTGGATTGTCCATTCGTCGAACTTCGTAAGTTGCCGTTTCGCAATTATCAAAACTACCATCATCGAAAGTATTCGCGAAAGCTATTGCCGTTCCATCATTGACTAATGAAATAGTTGTATGCTCATCACAAATCGTAGTTGGTGCAATATTGTCCACCACCGTAATTGTCGTTTCACATGAACTAACATTTCCACATTCATCTTCCGCCTTGTAAATAATGGTATGAGTGCCTAATGCTAATCCGATCACCGAACCTCCATTGCCATTGATCATTCCAAGTGGCGTTTCAGTCGTAACTGAAAAACTGGAGCAAGCATCTGAAATAATCGCTTCTGGTAAAAATATATTTCCAGAACAAAAATTAGAAACTGTTCCTATATCCGGAATTGTTGGACAAGTAATCGTTGAAGCAACTTCATCTAATACTTTTATGATTTGTGGCTGAATAAAAATTTCATTAGTACACCAATCAACGACTGTCCAATTACGAAGAATTTTAAAACTTCCTCCGCAAGTATTGATCGTTTGATCTTGAAAGTAACTTGAAAAATTACATACATCTTGATCGCCAATATTTACTCCGTATAAAGTTGGATAGCCTGTATTGGTAGGTTCCAAATCTGCATTTGGACAATTTAAAGCAGGTGCGCTAATATTATTTAAGTGAGTTGGAAATTGAATATTTGTGCCAACTGCTTTTTCGATAAAAATATTTTGAGTACAAGTTTGTTGATTTCCACTTCCATCTGTTGCCGTCCAAATTCTAGTTATTTTTTTCAAAAAATCTGGATTCGAACAATTGTAATCTTCAGTTGAATCTTGAAAGGTTAGGTTAGGAATTCCACAATTATCTGTTGCAGTTGGAATCGCATTATTGTAAATGTTCGCCAATTGATAAGGATCAATATTCTCTGTACAATTGATCGTTAAATCTGAACAGATGATATTAGGATTCATTTTATCTTCAATCAAGATATTTCCCCAACAACTATTTACCGTACCATTTGAATAATATTTAACCAAATTATATTCTATATTTTGACCAATAAATGAACAATCCAAAAGTGCCGAAGTGGTTGCAACCGTATGTCCATTTTGAGTTACATCAAGGTGCACTAAACTACTTCCTACAACCTCCACAACAATCTGATCCAAGAGTGGAAAACAAATTCCATTATACCCTTCTTCCCAAACCATGACTGGATCAATCAAGGCATATCCACTTCCATCGAGCGAAACATTTAATTGACTATTACAACTTGCCGAACATAAACCAGGAATACTTCCTTGTGCGGAGGCATTGATAGAACCTGTAGTAACAGTTACTACAACTACCCCTATTCTCAGGAATTTTTTGATTGCATGTACAATGTTTCTTGTCATGGGACTGGTCGGTTTTTGGTAAAACGGATTTAGGATTTTGTCAAAATAATTCTTGTTCTATTTGGAAAAGATAATTTTCTTAAACCATATATAACAAGACATTTACGTCAACTATTAAAACCTAAAAAAAACTTTACGACAGGTAAAAAATTAGTAGAATGCAGGAGTCTGAGAGAAAATTAAATTGCTCCTAGCAAATAAAAGGAAATCAATGATGAGTATTGGAGGGAAAAAAAACTTAAGTGTTGGTTCATTGAAGAGGGATCCTCAAGGTGTTTTTGAAATGTGTAAAGTGTTTTGCTTATAGTGTTTTTAGGTTTAGATTTTTTAAATAATCTACCTCTAGGCAGATAGTTTGTAAGTAAGATTCTTTCCTAAGCTATTTTTATAAAGCTTGTTGTGTGTGTTTATTTGTTTTTAACTATGTTTCAAAATTACATTTTAAACTTACGTTGCGCTATACCTGTGAATCGGTATTTTTCATATTGCAAAAAATAAACTATCTAACCCAGAGGAGCTTTTATAAAATATTATCTCCAGGTTTCCTTTGTAATAGTTAACACCCCAGAGAGTGGTTTTACAAAAAAACCTCTCCAACAAAATTGAAGAGGTCTATCCCAAATACCGAATATTGAAACAATTAGAACCAATTTAATATCTTAAAAAGATAAAAAATTAGAATTGTAAATACAGTAAGTATATGGTGATAAGGAGGAAAAAAAAGGGAGGAATTTTAAGTGTGTGCTTAGAATGTTTGTTTAAAAGAAAGTGTTTAAAGTGTGTGTTTGTTTTTTGCCTTGATTAAAAAAGTGTAAGTGTAAGATTTTTTTCCTAAGCTATTTTTCAAACTTTTCAAGATGACTATTTCTTTGTTCGTTTGATGATTTAAAATTACATCTTTTATTTACTCAGCGCCATACCCACGAATCGGTATTTTTCATATTGCAATAAATTCTTTATTACAACTCTTTAAATTCAAGCCCTTTTCAAAAAAAAAGCTCTCCAACAATGTTGAAGAGCTTTATCCCAAATACCGAATATTGAAACAATTAAAACCAATTTAATATCTTGAAAATCTTGTGAAACAAGATTTGTAATTATATTGTTATAAAAAAAAAGATGGGAGGCTTTTTGGCGTGTGTTAGTAATCTTTGTTTGTAAAAAAAGTGTTTAAAGTGTGTGTTTGTTTTTTGTCTTGATTAAAAAAATGTAAGTGTAAGATTTCTTTTTTCCTAAGCTATTTTTCAAACTTTTTAAGATGACTATTTCTTCGTTCGTTTGATGATTTAAAATTACATCTTTTATTTACTCAGCGCCATACCCACGAATCGGTATTTTTCATATTGCAATAAAAAAACTTTCCGGCAACTCTTTAAAATCAAGCCTTTCAAAAAAAAACCTCTTCAACAAAGTTGAAGAGGTCTATCCCAAATACCGAATATTGAAACAATTAAAACCAATTTAATATCTTGAAAATCTTGTGAAACAAGATTTGTAATTATAATGTTATGAAAACAAGGAGGAAAAAAACGGGAGGCTTTTTGGCGTGTGTTAGTAATGTTCGTTTGTAAAAAAAGTGTTTAAAGTGTGTGTTTGTTTTTTGTCTTGATTTAAAAATTGTAAGTGTAAGATTTCTTTTTCCTAAGCTATTTTTCAAACTTTTCAAGATGAC
>CALJOK010000064.1 GCA_937981555.1 uncultured Saprospiraceae bacterium | reverse complement strand
AATGGACGATAATCTTTATCACCTACAAACCTAACTGAGTTACGTACTTTGTGCACAATACAACGCTGGACTATTGCTTGAGGTAAAGCACTATGGATTGCTTTTTTAAAACCTGGAAGTCCATCAATACACACAAAAAACACATCTTCTAATCCTCTTCTTTTCAAGTCTTCTAGCACTAACATCCATTGTTGCGCACTTTCCCTTTTTTCCAAATATAGACCTAAAACATCTCGATTCCCTTCAACATCTACTCCATAAACAGAGTATAATGTTCGTTCTTGAAAACGACCATCTTCTTGAACTCTAAAGAAAATTCCATCTAAATATAGTATGGCATAACAAGATTTCAAAGGACGTTGTTGCCATGCTAGAATTTCTGGCCAAACTCGATCTGTTATTCTACTGATCGCAGATGTGGAGTAATCAATGCCATACATCTTTTGGAGCATTCGATAAATGTCTTCATTCGAATTGCCTTGAGCATATAAAGTTAAGATCACATTTTCTAAACCACCTTTTAATTCTTTCTCTCGCTTGCCTATTAACTTTGGATCAAAACTGCTCGTTCGATCTCGTGGTGTTTTTATTTTCAATTCTCCTCCTAAAGACTTTACTGTCTTTTCAATGTGTCCATTCCTCCGATTAGCATTTTCTGATTTCTTTTCTTCCTCTAAATGGTGATCTAATTCTCCTTCTAAACTTGCATTAACCATCGCTTGAAGTAAGTCTGTAAATATTCCTCCTTCTGGTCCTAATATTGGTTGGTCAGAGTAAAGTGCTTCTTCTATTTGTTTTCGCAATTTTTCATCGGAAATCAAATCTGATAATCTTGGGTTCTTTTTCTTTTTCATGTCTAAGCTTTTTTAAATTTAAGAAATTATTTAAAAATTTGCTTTGACACACTTTATGGGATAGTCCCAGTAACTAAACAGGCAACATTTCCTGCGATTATTTTTTTACTTTTATAACAAAAAAAATATGAAAACTTTCTTTTGCTACACCATCCTATTCCTATGTTCTACTTCATTATTTTCTCAAGGATTTCAGGTCACTTACCCTATGAGTTCCAATCAAGGTGGGCTGATGCTAAAAGAACAAGGGGATGTTTTCCAGGTGGTTGGTTACCATTATGATGAGTTCACTTTAGGGCAAATTAGTAAAGACGGAATCTTGTTGGAATGGGAAAAAGATTTGGCCGCTGATTCAAAATTAGGGAGACATCAATGGACTAGTGACGGTGGTTGGATTTCTGCAAGAAGATTTGATGTAGCTGCTGATAATATGGATGTTGAACTAAGTAAATATGATTCAGCTGGCAACCAAGAATGGCGAACCATTTTTGGTGATGATACCAAGGAATGGGCTTTCGCGGTCAAAGAAGCAACCGATGGTTCGTATTATGTTCTTTGTACCATTTGGAGTTCCAATGGAGGCGATAGACTTTTTAAAGTAAGTGCTAGTGGAGAAGTAATTTGGTCCATCGACTTTGCTTCAGAGGGATCTACTGCTGGACTATTTGCAACTCCAGATGGTGGCTGTATGGCTATTTTTAATAAAAGTATAAGTAGTACGCGTTATGATAATTTAATAAAAATAAATCCCGCTGGGGAAATGGAATGGCAAGAACAAGGCGGACCAGCTGGGGCTGCTTTTCCGCATATTGTTTTTGAAACTTCCAATGGGAATTTTATTTCTGCTTCTTCTAGGACGATCAACAATACCGGAGAGCTTTATATTAATCAATATAATGCAGAGGGGGAAACGGTGTGGGAACTCAAATATGAAGACCCTGACGATACAAGTACGGACGATCAATGGGCTGCCATCAATGCAATGACGGAGACGGCAAATGGTGATTATGTCATCGCTGGACTTTATGATACGGGGACGGATAATCTAATGGCTTTTCTTTCTGGCATCTCTTCGGCTGGGGAAATTTTATGGACGGAATACATCAACGAAAATGTTACGTTGCTAGATCTAAAAGAAGACGATCAAGGAGACCTTTATGCCGTAGGACGATTACTCCACCCAACTGGGTCTACCGATCTTTTATTTCTTAAAACGAATAATGTTGGAATATATTCCAACAACTCTCTTGCTGGGCAAATCTTCCAAGACTTTGAAATAGATTGTACCAATGATATGGTGGAAGCCCCCTTGTTCCATTGGCTGGTAGAAGCGAATGGAAATTTGACCACCCATTATGCCAATTCTAATGGGCAAGGAGCCTATCATATGAATACCCAAATAGATGACTACCAATTAAAAGTATATCCAATGAGTCCATATTGGGAGGCTTGTCAAAATGATGTCCCTCTTTCCTTTACCGATTCTTCCCAACAAGAGACATTTGATTTCCCCATGCAACCTATTGTCATTTGTCCATGGTTAGAACTAAGCCTTGGAAGTCCCTGTAGAATACGTCCTGGCGCAACTTCTTCTTATGTGGTGAATTTTTGTAATTACGGAACGGCAGCTGCTACTGATGTGCAGCTTTCGGTAGACTTGCCTTCTGAAGCAATGATCCTGGAGGTTTCCGAACCCTATACACAGAATGGACTAACCCTTTCTTTTTCCCTAGCTGATGTAGCGATTTTAGAATGTAGAGAGGTAAAAATAAAATTCGAAATAGGAACTGATGTTCCACTTGGAACAACCCTTTGCGCGTCGGCACATATTACGCCTGATGATATTTGTCTTCCAGATTATATCGGAAGTAATCCTTCGATCGATCAACATTGTATCCTTGTAGTGGGATCATTTGATCCTAATAACAAATTGGGTAATCCTATTGGTTTAACAGAAGATCATTTAATTCCTGCGAATAAAGAATTAGGCTATACTATTCAATTTCAAAATACCGGAACAGATACGGCCTTCAGAGTTGTGCTCTTGGACAGCTTACCTGAGCAAGTTGATCTGACCACCTTCCGTCCTGGAGCTTCTTCTCATCCTTACGAAGTGGAGGTATTTGGAAGCGGTATTTTGCGGTTTATCTTTGATCCAATTGCCTTGGTTGATAGTATGACCAATGAAGCAGCTTCGCAAGGTTTTGTAAAATTTTCTATTGATCAAAAACCAGATCTACCGCCTGGAACTCAGATAGCAAACACGGCTTCCATTTATTTTGATTACAACTTTCCAATCAGGACGGAACCTTGGATTCATACGATTGAAGAACCTACTTCCTTACAAACGTTGGAAGTATTTTCAGGTATCGCTATTTATCCTAACCCTTCTCATGAGTTGATAAATATTAATGGTGAAGGATTAAAAACAGATAGTGAAATCTACATTTATAATAGCATCGGTTCATTGGTTATAAAAAGAACATTAAAAGCTCAAAGCCTTTCGACCATTCAAATTAATCATTTGGAGGCTAATATTTATTTTTACAAAATCGAATCTAATCATCAAATAGTACAAGCCGGGAAAATTTTTAAACATTGAAAAAATAAAATACGACGTTGTTTAAAAATTTTATCTTTTCTGATGGACAATATTTAGTGATAGGAGTTAGGTCATTACGAAAACCAACATGAAAAACTAATGATAAAAATCTTTCGAAGGATAAGACGAAAATTAATTACAGAAGGTAATTTGAAAAAGTATTTAATATACGCTATTGGTGAAATCCTACTAGTGGTAATAGGTATTCTTATTGCGCTTCAAATTAATAATTGGAATGAAAACAACAAAGACAGAAGTACAGAAAAAAAACTGTTGACGGAGTTAAATGAAAATCTTAAAACCAATTCCGATCGACTAAAAAGTGATCTTCAAAAAGAAGTAAGGTCAATCGAATCAATAGATTTTGTTGTCGATCATATCATGCAAAGAAAAGAGTATCACGACTCCTTAGATGTATACTTTCGAAAAGCTTTATTTTCTCCTGATATAGTTGTAGCCACCTCTGGATATGAAGCCGTAAAATCAAAGGGTTTTGAAATCGTAAAAAAAGACAGCCTCCGAAATGCGATCATAGATTTATATGATGTCATCTATGCTAACTTACTAAGCGAAACGGTTAGATTAGAAGATCAGTTTTGGCCTACGGCTGTACTACCTGCTGTACATACGCATTTTATGTTTACAGAATCTGGAGCGAAGCCAGTTGATTACCCTGCGCTTCTAGAGGATAAAAAATACATCAACATGATCCTCCATAGAAAACATTTCAGGAAACAAGCTTATGAATTAAAGACGGAATCGCTCAACCATACTGAAGCTTTAATCAGACTAATTGAACATGAATTAAAGAAAAGAGGATAAAGTATTGTTTTCAATATTAGTCGATTTCCAAAAAGATCTTATTTTATTGTCCAGTAATAGGAGAGAGATTCAATGCATTTGTTGAACGAAGTGAGATCAATAATTTTCGATTTTATAAAGATTCAAGTATCTTGTTTTTAAAAACAGAATCACATGTCAGAGAAACAGAGAACGCCCAAAGAATTAAAAGCAGAATTGCGAGCAAGAGCCAAAGAACTCAAACCAGTTTTACCAAAAGGGTTTGCTGAAATAGTTGAAAAGGAAACAGGAAAAAGTAGAACATTTATTTATGATGTGATGTCAGGAAGAAGATGGGATTTACAAGTAATTGAGGAATTAATAAAAGTTGGAAAAAACCATTTAAAAAGAGTCGAAAAAGGAATTGCAGATTTAGATAAGATCAAAAGGAAAATGACTCAGAAATAAATTTCGAAGTATTCAGCTACTCATCAATCAAATCCGCTCGTACTTTCAGACAACTGTTTACTTTTCAATTCAGAAAGTAAACAGTTTCTGAATTCATTGTCCGTCACAAAGCTTCCTCCACACTAAATCATCTCCTCCGACTTTATGACTAGTTCCTGCTCATGTGTCGGTTCGTCAGCGGGGTGCACCTACGCTTTTCTTTGCTGCGATACAGCAAAGAAAAACGTAGCCTGCGCACCTCACTTCCTCACCGAAAATTAGGTGCTTTTAAAAAAGCTTTTTCCTTTTTTTATCTCGTATGTTCCTTTTCCTGAGTCGCTCAAAAGCAAAGTTCTCAGCTAGAAGAGTTTTGGAACTGGAGCCGTATATTTCAAATGCTCACTTGGGAATTTCTCATATAATGGTTTCCCTACTTTGATGGTTTGAGTCGCGGTGAATCCAGTACCTCCTGATCTTTCTTTTTTTGTATAAAGGGCAAGAGTTACCTCCGCGAGTTTTACAAGTTCGATGTTTCTGATGAGTGGTGCTTGCTTTGGAAGATACTTTTTGTAGTCGGGTTTCAGTACCTGAGTTTTAATTCCGTTTTCCTTTGCCCAGTTTTCCGCTAGTGTGTCAGCGCCTTTTGCACCACCATGTAAGAGCATTGTTATTTTTTGCCCTTCCATTTTTTCTAGCTCTTGGATCCCCTGTTCTAATTCTTCATAATTATGGAAATCCCTACTTCCTGTGATTAATAGTTTCATGTAACAATATACGCATTTTTAGTATGTTTCAATAGCGTTTTTTATGAAAAAAAAGAACAAAAATAATTGTTTTTCTGTCGCTTTTTTTGTATTTTTAATATAAGAAAACAAGGCAGTAACACCTTTATAATTTACAACTAAAACTTAAACAAAATGAATTTACCAACCTTCGATGTAGCAGCGAATCAAGCCGCTGCCACTCACCACTATTTGGATGCTAAGGAATCAGAAGATCAAGCTACTGACGCTGCAATAACTCACCACTTAGGCTGCGAAAAAATAAAATGCCTAATGGAATTTTGCGAAGATTTTGAAAGGATTCAACGGGACGTCAATCAAGCCTACGAGCCTTATAAGAAATCAATTAACGAGGAAGATTTGCAACTCATCAATGATGCTTGCCACCTACTCGGTGAATTGACCATGCCTTTCTAGGCACACACTATGAGAAACGAGTGCAGCGATTCCGCTGCGCTCACCTTCTAACATCTTAAAACAAACCTTATGGAAATCAAAAGCCAAAGCTTTAGAACTGGGCTAACTATGCTCACAAGTGGTGTAAATACTTACATCAATCAAATAGCCAACTTTCATTTATTCATTAAGCAATGCCTGGAAAAACACAAGTCTTGTGACTGGGGCGACTGTTGCGAAAATGATTGGAATGATAATGATGCCAGTATAGAAATAGGGGAGCGGATTATTTCAGTCTACCTCCTTCCAACTGATTTTCAAAAAATCATGCAGGAAGAAAAAATATGGATCATCACAGAACGTGACCGAAGGGTAACAACTGTGCTATATCCCTCCGAATATTAAAACAGCGGTTTTTGACCCTGAATTATCTACGGGTATACAAATAGAAATACCGAAGAAGAGGATGGGTCAATTTTTTCTAACCACATTTTTACAAACTTTTTTAAACAACCAATGATGAAAAACTTAAATCCAAACCTCAATCCTGCTAACCTGATCAATGAAGGCGAAGTAAAAAAAATCTTGTACCTGCCTGGAGCACCTCGAAACTACCGACTAGATTTATCTAAAGGGTATTTGAATCTAAATGGTGTCACGCCAATCACTAAACCTAAACAAGAATTCCAAGTCATTCCAATCGCCATCAGAACGATTCAAGCCGACTTGTTTAAGCAAGGTTTTAAAAAATGGTGCGAACTGTATTTTTTAAATGAAGCGTCGCAGGTCTGCTGCTTTATGTTTCACGAATTCAGTTTGGATAATTTCCGAGAACAATTCAAAGCTCTTTACTATGATGAAATTTCCCCACTTGATGCGCGATGGAAAATTGGTTTCGAAGAGAAAGTAACCAACGATGCAGAACGGAACAAATATTTCATTGCAACTTTTTCTTACGAAATGCTAAACGCAGATGACGTAGCCATCCAAGCCGAATTGGTGGCTCAAATTAAAAATCAAAGCACTTATATTTTTCGGGCAGATACGGCAGAGCATCCAAGTACTTATACAATCGGATACTCCAATCCTCAGGAACCAACCGACCAAGATTTAAAATTGGAAGCAAAAAAGCACCGTCAAGTTCTCCAGGAGGCTTTTCCAATTCCTAAGAAAAAGGAACCACGAACGGTAAAGGCAATCGCTTAAGTCTTAGGATACAATAAAGTTGTTTCATTTGGGGAAGCGAGGAAACTCGCTTCCTCTTTTTTAAATCAAAAATTATGATCATCGCATTCTGGATAATATTTATTTTAGCCTATTCGGTTTTTGAAACTGTTAAAGAACTTCAAGAAGAGAAGCAACTAAAAAAAGAGAATCAGAAAAAACTGGATGAATTAAAGCAAAAATATAATGACTAACATTCATCGAATGAGCTTTTTAAAATAATTATTTTACATATACGTAAAATTTATTTTATTGCGTATTTGTTTGTAAACTCAGAATTATTGCTGTTAATTTTTACATTTATAGATTAATTTATTAGTTTTAGCCAACAGTATGAAATTTAATTCATTTTATACCTGGACAACTATATCGCAAAATGGAAAATCATACGTGTAAAAATCAATGTCAAAATGTCTCTATCAAGAAATTCCCTTCTTGGCTTCCAGCTTTATTTATAGCAATTATTCCTAAATGTCCTTTTTGTATTATGGCTTATTCTGGTGCAATTACTTTATGTAGTGGCACCAAAATGTACCCCCATGCAGACACGACCTTTTCTTATATAAGTATCGGATTAGCTGCCTTTGTTATGCTTAGTATTCTTCTTAATTATAAAGGAAATAAAACAAGATATGCACTCACTTTTACCTGCATTGGAATGCTGCTATTGGTGTTAAGTCAATTCTATTGGATTAGCGAGTATTTATATTATACAGGGGTAGGATTTCTCTTTTTTGGAATTTGGTACAATGGTAGTTTTAACTTTTTCTACCAAAAGTATATGGCTAGATTCAAACAGTATACAACTAGATTAATCAACTAAATAAATAATAAAATTCATTTATAATTCTAAAATATGATTGCCGAAAATTTTAATTACGACGCTCCAACTAGTTTGGATGAGGCCATAGCCTTACTTCATGAATACGGAGATGACGCTAAAATCCTCGCAGGAGGGCATAGCCTTATTCCTATGATGAAATTGAGATTTGCATCTCCTACTCATTTGATTGACATCAATAATATCCCCGGACTTTCTTATGTGAAAGAAGAAGATGGGTATTTAAAAATTGGTGCTATGACGAAAGAGGTAGAGGTGGAAGAATCTGAAATCATTCATGCAAAATATCAAATTTTCATGGATGCTACTAAATTGATTGCCGATCCACAAGTCAGAAACTTTGGAACCCTCGGGGGTAATCTAGCACACGGAGATGCCGCTAATGACCATCCCGCGGTAATGATTGCTTTAGGAGCAGATGTGGAAATAACGGGTAAAGATGGTAAACGGACCGTTGGGATCGATGACTTCTTTCAAGGTTTTTATACCACCGCTGTTGAACATGGGGAGGTATTAACGGAAATTAGAATTCCTGCCGCAAGTGGTAACTATGGATCAGCTTATCATAAAGCAGAACGAAAAGTAGGCGACTATGCAACTGCCGGTGTGGCTGCCATGATTCAAATGGATGATCAAGGTCGATGTACTAAAGCAGGAATTGGTTTGACCAATGTATCTCCACTTCCTCTTAGGGCAAGTCGTTCAGAAGAGGTGTTGATTGGATCGGACTTATCAGAAGCGGTTATTGCACAAGCGGCACAATATGCTTCAGAAGACTGTAGTCCATCAGAAGACCTTCGTGGAAATGTAGAATATAAAAGACATTTAGTAAGTGTTATTACTAAACGAATGATCAATAAAGCCATTTCAAGAGCAAAAAAATAATCTTTCTTTGACAGTAAGGAATCCGAATTAAATAAATTCAGATTTTTCGGTCGCTTATTTTGTTCTTAGTTTTTGCTTTGAAAGCATGAGTTTATCTGGATAATTGATTGATTTCAAAGTGAAAAATAAGGGCAAAAGAAGCAGCGAAAAATCTGAATCTATTTAGTTCGCATTCCTAGGATTTGTCAATAATTAAAAATTATCAAAAACATGACAAAGAAAATAACTTTAAAAATTAACGGAGCAGAACATACTATGGAGGTTGAACCTCGTATGTTACTGATTCATGCAATAAGAGAAAATGCCTCTTTAACAGGTTCACACATAGGATGTGATACCTCTTCTTGTGGTGCATGTACCGTACTCATTGATGGTAAATCTGCCAAGTCTTGTACCATCTTAGCGGTACAGGCTCAAGGTAAAGAAATAGCAACCGTAGAAGGGTTGGCTACCGCCGAAGGGTTACATCCCATTCAAGAAGGTTTCCATCTTAATCATGCTTTACATTGTGGATTTTGTACGCCTGGTTTAATGATGCGAGCGGTAGAGCTATTAGAAAAAAATCCTAATCCAACTGAAGATGAAATTCGGTGGGGAATCTCTGGTAACCTTTGTCGATGTACTGGCTATAATAATATTGTTTCAGCTATACAATGGACTTCTGCCAAAATGCAAGGAAAAGAACTTCCTTCAACGGAACCGAAATTTGTATAAAAATACAAATCAGGTTTTTTTTGAAAAATTTTTTAACAAAAGAAAATTAATCTTTCATGATAAAATGTAAAACGTCCAAGGAAATCGGGGGAATGGGGCATTCTAAAAAAAGAAAGGAAGATGCTCGATTTATTCAAGGTAAAGGAAATTATGTAGATGATGTCAAATTACCGGGCATGTTATATATGGACATCGTAAGAAGTCCTTATGCTTATGCAAAAATTAAAAGTATCGATGCTACTGCAGCATTGGCGATTCCAGGTGTCGTAGCGGTTGTTACTGGAAAAGATCTAGAAAAGTATGGCTTACATTGGATGCCAACACTTATGTCAGATACGCAAATGGTGTTACCAACCGATACAGTCATGTATCAAGCGCAAGAAGTCGCAGCGGTCATCGCAACTAGCAGATATTTGGCTCGTGATGGGAAGGAAGCGGTCATGGTTGACTACGAACCAATGAAACCAGTAATGGATCCTTTTAAAGCATTGGATGAAGATGCTCCTGTTTTGAGATCAGATCAGGAAGGAAAAACTGATAACCATATTTGGCATTGGGAAGTGGGCGATAAAGAAAAAACAGCTAATGTTTTTGATAATGCTGATGTGGTGGTCAAGCAACAAATGCATATTCCTAGAATCCACGTGGCTTCTATCGAAACCTGTGGTTGCGTGGCTTCTTATGATAAAGTAACTAATCATCTCACGATGTACATGACTACACAAGCACCACATGCCATTCGTACGGTGATTGCTTTGGTGGCAGGACATGTTGGTTTGACGGAAGAAAAAATTAGAGTAATCTCTCCAGATATTGGTGGTGGATTTGGTGGAAAAGTTCCAGTATATCCTGGCTATGTCATCGCCATTGCCGTTTCCTTTTTGACGGGTGCGCCGATCAAATGGATTGAGGATAGAAGTGAAAATTTACAGGCGGATTCTTTCGCTCGTGATTATCACATTACAGCAGAAATGGCTGGAACCAAAGATGGAAAAATTCAAGCGACTCGTTTTAAAGTATTAGCGGATCATGGTTATACGGATGCTTCTGCGAATCCTTCTAAATTTCCAACAGGTCTATTTTCTATAGGAACTGGTTCATACGATTATGGTGCTGCTTATATGGAAGCAGATGCGGTGTACACCAATAAACCTCCTGGAGGAGTAGCTTATCGTTGTTCGTTTCGAGTAACGGAAGCAGTACATGCGATAGAACGGATGACCGATATGTTTGCCAAAAAAGTAGGTAAAGATCCAGCTCAACTTCGAATGGAAAACTTCATTAAGAAAGAAGATTTTCCTTGGGCATCACCTACAGGTTGGTCTTACGATAGTGGTGATTATCATGCAGGACTTCAAAAAGCGATGGATGCAATTGATTATCATGGACTGAGAAAGGAGCAAATTGAAATGAGAGCGGAAGGTAAATTCTTGGGAATTGGTATTTCTACTTTTACAGAAGTGGTAGGAGCTGGGCCTTCACAGGATTTTGATATTTTAGGTATTAAAATGTTTGATAGTGCAGAAATCAGAGTGCATCCAACTGGAAAGGCAATCGCAAGATTTGGGACTAAATCACAAGGACAGGGACACGAAACGACCTATGCACAAATCATTGCAGAGGAGTTGGGAATACCGATGGAACATATCCAAATAGAAGAAGGAGATACCGATACTGCTCCTTATGGATTAGGAACTTACGCGAGTAGAAGTACTCCTACAGCAGGTGCAGCAGCAGCAATGGCTGCGCGAAAATTGAGAGATAAAGCCAAAAAAATTGCGGCGCATCTTTTGGAAGTTTCCGAACAAGATTTGGAATGGGAGCCAGGTAAGTTTTTCGTAAAAGGAGCCCCAGAAAAATCAAAAACAATTCAAGAAATTGTATTCGCGGCTTATACGAATCACCCTGAAGGAATGGAAGGTGGTTTTGAGGCCACTCATTATTATGATCCTCCCAATCTAACTTTCCCATCTGGTGCATATATATGTGTAGTGGAAGTGGATGCCGAAACGTGCGATATCAAAGTGCGTAGGTTTGTTGCCATCGATGACTGTGGAAATATCATCAACCCGATGATCGTACAAGGTCAGGTACATGGTGGTTTGACACAAGGGATTGCTCCTGCGATGTATGAAGAATTAATTTACGATGATTCAGGAAATATCTTAAACGGAACATTTATGGATTACCTCGTCCCAACGGCAGTTGAATCGCCAAGTTGGGAAACAGGCCATACCGTTACCCCTGCTCCTCACCATCCAATTGGAGCAAAAGGAGTAGGAGAGTCACCGACTGTTGGTGCACCACCTGCTATTGTAAATGCGATTGTTGACGCGGTAGCGCATTTAGGTATTAAGCATCTTGAAATTCCAGTTACTCCATTTAAACTTTTCAAAGAGTTACAAAATGTAGGCTACTTTAAGAAGACTACTTAAGTTAATTAGCTGCTGGATTATTTAAATAATTCAGTAGCTAACTTTTTTTTAATAATTAAAAAATTTTAATGAATACATTAATTACAAAAGATTTTGAAATTGCTCAACCTATAGATATTGTGTGGAAGAGTCTGGCCAATCCAGAAGAAATTGTGGGCTGTGTTCCTGGAGCTAGTATCACAGAAAAAATTGATGAAAGAAATTATAAAGGTCAAGTGGTCACTAAATTTGGTCCCATCAAAGCTTCCTATGCTGGTGATGTAGAAATAGTAGAATTGGACGAAGCCAATCATAAAATGGTTTTGAAAGGAAGGGGATTAGATAGTAAAGGTAAAGGCTCTGCTGATATGATCATGAATGGCGTACTAACTGAAAACGGTGGTAAAACACAAGTTAATTTTAGTATGGATATTACCATTGTTGGGAAGCTAGCTCAGTTTGGATCTCGATTAATAAATGATGTTTCAGATCAATTATTGAATCAGTTTGTCAAGAATTTTTCTAATCAATTAGAGGCACAAGCTCCAGAAGCAAGTGTTGAAGCTGCTTCAGAAGTTTCAGAACCATCACCATCTGTTGTAGAAAATGCCGGAGATGTTGTGGAAGCTGTTAAAGAAGCGCGTAAAGAAACAGTTTCAAAAGTTACAGCACCTCCTGTTGATAATTCTTTTGATGGAACCTCTTTAATTGGTACAGTCATTAAAAGTATCTTTGGAGGAATCCTTGACTTTTTTAAGGGCTTATTTGGAATGAAGAAATAAATTTTAATAGTGGTAGATAATCCTCGAGAATTAATTCCGATAATAGATAATTTAGGCTACGTCATTGACGAAGAATTAGCAACCGTACTTTTTCTGATGCAGAAGCTGGAAAAACCACTTTTGTTAGAAGGTAATCCAGGTGTTGGAAAAACCAAGGTGCCTTATATCTTATCAAATATGTTAGGGTATGAATTGGTACGCTTACAATGCTACGAAGGTCTTGATGTCAATAATGCGATCTATGAATGGAATTATCAAAAACAACTACTGGCGATAAAAATTTCTGAGAGCAGTAGTAAATCGGATAAGGAAAAAGAAGAAATGATTTTTGGGGAAGACTATCTTTTAAAAAGACCTTTACTAAAAGCCATCTCCAATAATAAGCGGATGATTTTGCTCATCGATGAAATAGATAGAGCAGATGAAGAATTTGAAGCTTTCTTGTTGGAACTACTTTCGGATTTTCAAATCAGTATTCCTGAACTAGGAACCATCTCTGCGAAGCATAAACCGATAGTGGTTTTGACTTCTAATAGAACTAGAGAGTTAGGAGATGCTTTAAAACGAAGATGTTTATACCATTGGGTAGATTATCCATCTCCAGAAAAAGAAATGCAGATCATCAAAAAACATTTGCCCAATATCGAAGCACAACTGGCGGAACAAATTGCCACTTTTGTGGAGAAAGTACGAACGTTAAAGTTAGACAAAACACCTGGTATCGCAGAAACCATAGACTGGGCAAGAGGTATTGCAGCACTCCATAATGATGATGCAGCGATGTACAATAGTTTATCTTGTTTGCTAAAATCAAACAACGATATCAAGGTGGTTAAAAACGAATTTTTCACCAAGTAATGATAAAATAATAAGTTCCGCATTTTGACGAGATTATTTTATCATTATTAAATCTTAAAACGAATACTATGTCATTAAAAGATTATGAAGATCAAGAAAAGATCAGATTAGCTGAAGGAAAGAAAAGTAGAGATCACTACAAATCTGTCAACCTTCCAGGCGATAGAGTTACTGCAGACAATGATATTGTTGCAGCTAGAAAGCGATTGGCTGCCATGGCTAAGGAAAGAGAGAAACCGAATCATGGGGAGTAAAAATATCATTTGATTGAATGGGTCAACACTATACTCAATTCTCTAGTTTCTCAGAGGCCTTTGTCGGCTTTGTTCAGGAAGCTAGAAAACGTGGATTCCAATCTGGAATTCAATGTACAAAAGATACATTTGAAAGTGCTTTATTTGGCTTATGGCCAGATAAAGCACTCTTTGAGTATGCACTCTCCAGTTTGTTTTGTCAAGAGCAGGAAGAACGAGAAGTTTTTAAAAAATTGTACACTCAATTTTGGAAACAAAAAGGAACCGTTATTCGAGATAAAAGAACGAATAAAAATCAGAAAAGTATCGTGACCAATAGTTCTAATACCGCAGTAATGCTTGGAACTGGAGAGACCGATGAAGAGGAGGAAGGGGAAGAGGCAAAAACAACTAGTGGGGCGAATGCTAAAGAAACCTTGAAGCAAACAGACTTTGCTTATCTAACCAAACATCAATCTGACTTACTGGATGAACTATCCGAAAAGCTGGTCAGAGAAATGAGTCAACGGCTCAAGCGACGAAAGAAGAAAGCCAATAAAGGTCAGATTGATCTAGCCAATTCTATTCGAATCAATATTCAGAATGGCGGCAATATGATAAAGCTGGCCAAGAAGAATAAGAAAAAAGATAAGTACCGTTTAATGGTCTTATTAGATGTCAGCGGTTCTATGGATAAATATTCTTTTTATTTACTCAAATTTTTATGGACACTTCGGTCGAATTTCAAACAAATAGAAGTGTTCACCTTTAGTACGAAGTTGATGCGAATTACAGATTTTATTTCTGATAAAAATATGGCTGTTGCCTTAGCAATGGTTTCACACAATGCAAGCCATTGGTCTAGTGGGACTAAAATCGGAGGCTGTCTAAAAGATTTTAATGACAATTATGCCAAACGATATTTGAATGGAAAAACGATGACGATTGTGTTGAGCGATGGATTAGATACTGGAGAACCAGCAATTTTGGATACGGCCATGCAGCAAATTAAGATGCGTTCTAAAAAACTGATTTGGCTCAATCCATTAAAAGGAATGCAAGGTTACGAACCCATTCAAATGGGCATGAAAGCAGCCTTGCCTTCTTTAAATCATTTTGGCTCGGCACATAATTTTGAAAGTTTACTTACACTTGAAAAGCTACTAAACGATGCATAACTCTTTTTTAGAAAAAGCAAAATTGTTAAATCAAAATAATGAAGCCTATGCCATGGCATTCATTATCAGACGACTAATTCCTTCTTCTGGGAAACCAGGAGATAAGGCGATCATTACCAAAGAAGGCCATATTCATGGTTGGATAGGAGGGGGTTGTACCAGAGGTATTGTTCTAAAAGAAGCTTTATTGTCTTTAAAAGAAGGCAAACCAAGAACGGTTTCTATTAGTCCCTCAGCAAAAAATAACTTACCTGATCACATCAAAACTTATACTATGACTTGTCAAAGCGGCGGCGAAGTAGATATTTATATTGAGCCTGTATTACCCAAACCACATATCGTTATTTTTGGGGTTTCTCATATCGGGATGGCTTTGTCTAAGATTGCAAAATCTATGGATTATGAGGTCAGCGCTATTTCGAATAAGGTAGATAAAAATTTATTTCCTGATGCCGATCACTTAATTGATCTCAAAGAAGTGGAAAATAATTCGCTTGGGAAAAATGCTTATGCCGTAGTCTGCACTCAAGGAGAGGGCGATACCGAAGCGCTTTTTAAAGCGGTCGAAATGAATCCTTCTTATTTGTCATTTGTCGCTAGTCGAAAAAAAGCCAATGCTATTTTTAGTGAATTAAGAGATAAGGGGCTCAACTTTGACCAACTAAAAAAGATTAAAACGCCAGCCGGTCTGGATATTGGTGCTAAGCTGCCAGAAGAAGTAGCGATCAGTATTCTAGCTCAAATCATCCAAGATTTTAGAAGCATTCCTACAGTAACCGAACCACAAAAAGAAGAACCACTCGTCATAGACAACGATGATTTTTATATCAATCCCGTCTGTCAAATTCCCGTTCAAAAAAGTACAGCCAAACATGTTTTACAATACAAAGAGGAGAAAGTCTACTTCTGTTGTGATGGATGTAAAGTAAGTTTTGAAAAAAATCCAGCAAAATATATGGAGCCAGCAAAATAGACTTTAACCATATTTAGAAAAGAAATATTATTATTGCCTACCACCAAATCGGTTGCACTTACTACTATGAGGAGTGTAAAGAATGAACCTATCGTAGCATGGATGCCGTCCACATCCAGTCATCAATCGCCGAAGAAATAGATTTGACCTCCCCTTTACCCTTTTACATAACA
The DNA here is from genome assembly GCA_937981555.1 of uncultured Saprospiraceae bacterium. Lineage (GTDB taxonomy): Bacteria > Bacteroidota > Bacteroidia > Chitinophagales > Saprospiraceae > CAJQQY01. The sequence goes on along the minus strand of CALJOK010000064.1, from coordinate 15,541 downwards.
ATGTTTTTACATTATCTACTTCCCGCCCCTAATAAATTCAATTATCAACTGTGAAAACCATAATTTAAGACTATTCGTGAATTGATGTTGAAACAAAAATGGCACATTAATGACCTCCAATAAATGAAACTAATTTTCAAATAGTCCGTTCAATTCATCACACCCTGAGATTTTATTCAAAAATCTCTTTTTACATCCTATCAAATACAAATTTTCAGACTCAGAATTTTATTCTAAATTATTTTTATTAATCTTCACAAAACTCCAAAAAATTGAAGAAACAATCTATCTACCTCTTGGTGGAGAATGTCTTGTGTGCATTCTTTGCTCTACTTTTATCTTTTCCTAATCCATTTAAAGAGAATGATCAACCCAGAAAAATCTGGTCGTTTGCTCCTGCATTAATAGTGGCGATTGGTATGTTAATTTCGCCAAATCAAGCTACAGCAGGCTTAAATTACACGGCCTCTCACATGACCTCATCGATAGACCAATGCGAAGGTACGGTTACCATTTCTTTTGTATTATACCATGATGCTAATGGAGGAGATGACGATGAATGGCAAAATGGTGAATTAAAAATGAAAGTCGGCTCGGGTTCTGCATTTACAATTACTACGTTCGGTGATGGAAGCTCTAGCGCATCAGGTTCTTGTAATTTATGTTACGGGATCACTTATACCCCAAATGGTGAAAATAATTTTATTAGGAATACTGATGAGTGTACACGATTACAATCTTTTTCAGGATATGCCGATTCAGGAGATAGTGATATTTATTGGGTAAGAACAAAGATTTACCTTAAATCAACTGAGATAGGCAAAGATCTTGTCTTTTCCCTTTCAGGTACTTGGGATGGAGGAGGATCTTCCAATCAAAGTGAATCCGTCACTTATAAAAGAAGTCCCGATTTTCCATCTATAACAGCTACGGACAATACAGAATGTAATGGGGTGGATATTACTTGGCAGACACCACAAGATGTTTGTACTCAAACTTATGTGGAAATTTATAGAAATGGTTCTTATAGAGGTACTGCTACATTAACAGCTAATCAATATTTTGATAATACAGCTGCAAAAGGGGTAACCTATAATTACAAGGCAAGATTTGTCAACTCAGTATCAGGTGTTTTACCATCAACAGGATGTAGTTCTTCGACTAATCATAATAACCGAGGAAATTTTTCTCAGGAAGATAATGGTACCAGAATAGGGAATCCAGCTAACCCCACTAACTTCACCGCCACTACGGATAATTGTGATGGCACAATTGATTTGTCTTGGGATTTTGCAAATGATATAGACGAGTACATAATTTGGGATGATCATAATCAAATAAATTTACCTGCATTGAGTGGGAATACGGTAAGTTATACCGTTGAAAATATACCTGCTAATGAAGACCGTGTCTATGAAGTTCAGGCAAAAAATGCATGTGGTTTTACAAGCAGTTTTGTAGAAGTAACGGGTAGCAATATTAGTGATCCAGCCAAACCCACCGGACTTCAAGTTTCCATTGGTGCAGATCAAGAAAGTATAGAAATAGAATGGCTTGCTGTTCCTTATGCCAGTAGCTATGAAGTGGAACGAACGCTTTTGGGGGGTGGCGGATCTTACTTTTTTAATGTAACGACTCCTTCTCACATTGATGCATCTATCGTACAATGCCAGACCTATGATTATCGGGTTCGTGCGATTAACGAATGTGCTGCGGATGGTGTCGTGGGAGAAGAGGTAGAAAGCATCCAACTTATTCCTGACTTAGATGATACTTTTCAGGGCGAATCCTTAGTTGGTTCAAAAGGATTTTATTCTAATCGGGTAGAACTTAATTGGTCAGTTGACAACAACGATAATTTCATAAATGCTTATAAAATATATCGGAAGGTTTTGGATAGTGATGATGACTCAACTGTTATCGCTTCCCTCAATTCTGGAAGCAATATTTATATTGACAACTTGGTGGATGCAGGTGTACTGTATGAATATTTTATTATTGGAGAATCGCAATGCGAACAAGCTACCCTTTATACTAATGTTGATTCTGTAGTAGGATTCCGAAGTCCCTTCGGTACGATTACTGGACAAGTAGCCTACGCAGGCGGTATAGCGGTAGAAAATGTAAAGATAACGGCGGAAAGTACTGCTGATATTTTGGGGAAAAGTTTGGAATTTGATGGTGTTTCTAGTTTAACTATTCCACATGAGGCTGACTTGGAAGTTAGTACTGCTTTATTATTAGAAGCATGGATTAGACCGACAGCAGCAGCGAATGATTTTACCCTTTTTGAAAAAACAGGTTCTTACCAACTAATTTATAATAGTACGGCAGGGGAATATGTTTTTCAAATTACCCATAACGGTGGACAAACTTCTTTCAATGCCGTTAGTAATTCTTTAATCACGTTAAATAATTATAATCATCTAGCGGTACAATTGTATCAAGATAGTTTACAAGTCTTTGTCAATGGCAATCTTGTTTCTTCTTCCTTTGTTACAGCTGGAACGACGATAGATAATACGACCAACCCCATCCAAATCGGTGCTACTTATGAGGGTTTGATGGATGAACTTAGGATATGGAATACTGGGAAAAGTGAAGAGAATATTTTAAAAGATTATGTTAGACTGATGAATGGAGGAGAAGCAGGCTTGAAAGTTTATTTGCGAATGAATGAAGGGAAAGGAAAAGAGGCTTACGATATTTCGAGATTAGGAAATGAGTATAATCGAAATCATGCTTCTTTTAATGGCAACATGATTTGGTCTGATTCTATACCGACTCCATCGCAATTAGGAATTGTCGCTTACACCGATGCTATCGGAAATTATATTATGACCTTACCGTATAATGGTAACGGCGAAGTCTTTGTGTTGAGTCCGTCTTATTTGACTCACGAGTTTGATCCACCTTCGCAAGCGATCTACGTGGGTGATGGATCTTTTATTCACAACAATATTAATTTTGAAGACAAGTCATCTTTCAAAGTAGAAGGAACGGTATATTATAAAGGAACAACTTGTCCTGCTGAAAATATTTTTTTAAAAAGAGATGGAGATTTCATTGTTGATGATAATGGTAATCAAGTGGTTACCAACGCAGTCGGAAAATTTGAAATACAAGTACCGATTGGAGAGCATGTTATTACGGTGGAGAAACCGGGGCATGTATTTTCTAAAGGTCGTTTTCCAGCGGTAGGCAAATATGATTTTCAAGCTGATCGACCAGATTTAGCTTTTATAGATTCTACCTTGATAAAAGTAGTCGGTCGAGTAGTTGGAGGAGCACGGGAAGCTCGGAAAATTCCTGGCTTAGGCAAATCAATCAATAATGTAGGAAAAGCCGAAATCACTTTTACCTCACAATTAGGAGATGGGTGTTCCACGACAACTTTATTAACTGACGATGCTTCAGGAGAATATACCGTTTACTTGCCACCGCTTATATATGTACCCACAGTAGGTATTCCATCTAATCCAGGAACAGACTTTGGTGTACTTGATGTGGTAGATCTGACCGGTACTCCGATGTTACAAACAGAATATGATTCCATCGGATTAGTTGCAGTAGATTCGATACAATATCATGAACAATTGGATTTTCCTTTCCCTGCACCAACACCTACGATTGTAGTGAAAGATCGAGATGGAGTCAATGATTTTATTGGAGAAACTAGTTATGAATTTATCGATCCGATAACGGATGATACGACCATTGTTGATTTGCGAACTAATCCATTTAGGTGGCCAGTATTCACACAGCAAGACGATGATTTCGAATATCGATGTTTGATTAAAGTTTATGAAGAATACACTAACGCTGATCTTCCATCTACAACTAGAGATAGTGTTCCTATTGTTGATGGTAAAATACAATTCATCAATGAGTTAGCAGATTTTCCGTTAGTTGAGGTTGCGCTTGAAGATATTAATACTTTAGATACTTTGAAGTTTTTGATCTATTCATTTAAACCGGGCGTACCTAATTTTGAGGAAAATCTTAGCATTCCAGATTATAGTTTTGTTCGGAAACTTGAAATTAATTTAATTAGCAGCATAGGAGTAGCGACTCCTTGGACACCCGTGTCAAATATTCCAACGGGTGGAGATAGTTTTTTCAGAGGCTATTTACTAGGAGGAAGGTCTAATGGAAATCAGTTTATCACTACTGGTCCAAAAGTTCCTGAATATATTTTGAGAGATCCACCCGGAAGTGGAAGTTCATCTACTAGAGCAACTGGGACAACTAAGTCTGAAACCAATTCTTGGAATTGGAATGCAGGAGCTGGAGCTAGAACCAAGGATCAAATATTTGCTGGAGCTAAATTTAATGTAGGGATAGGGGTAAGTACTGAAGTTGAAGTAGAAGCTAATGTTACAACTGGATTCTCTGCCGAAATTAGTGGAGGAAATCAAGGTTCTCAAAAAGTAGTCACCACCAATACCTCTTCTTGGTCTACCAATGATGGAATGGATCAAGTAGGTGCAGGTAGTGATGTATATATTGGAAAAGCAAAAAATGTCACGATGGGAATTGCAGAGCATTTAAGCTTAGTGCCTATTTCAGATTGTGCACAAGTGGATTGCTTAGGGCCCAATATGGGTGGTTATAGGCTTGCCATAAAACTTGGAATATCGATGGTTCCAGGTGGATATGAAACGTCGTTTATTACAAATGAAGCTCATATAAAAAATTATACCATCCCTGATCTTAAGCTGGCCAAAAAAGCCCTGCTAGAAAGTACGCAGTATACTAATGTCTTAGGTATCTCTGATCCTAATTATGGGAAAAATAATGATGACCCAGATTTCGGTGTGCTGGTTTCTAGTCCTAATCCTAACTCAGGAGAATATGCTGATTTAAGCGGACCAAGTTATACTTATAATGCGCTTTCCTTAACCGATTCTTTGGTAGGTGATTCCGTCAGATGGATCAACAATCAAATAGCAAAATGGGAGGAAGCTATTTGGCTCAATGAATGGGAAAAAGTTAATATTGGTAACACCGTAGTTATTGATAGTTTGAGAAATAAAGAACTGACTGAATTGGAAGCAGAATATTCCGAAACTATTATTGCTTATGATGCACTCATCGTCGCTAATGGTCTAGTCGGTGCGGTGGGCGCTTATAGTACAATTGCTAACCCTATTCCAGGGGCAGCCGTTGGAGGATACGCTACATTTGCTGTAACCACAAGTACAGGAATAGCCTTAGCGGAAGTCACCCAAGATTATGAGGAATATAATATTAAGCGAAATAGGATTTTACAGAAATTTGGACAAGTACCCATTAACCGTACGATAAGTGGTACTCAGCCTAGTACCTTTTCTATGACGCATGAATCGGGAAGTAGTTATACTCGATCAATAGAATACAATATGACAACTGGTCTAAGTGCTGAAATAAGTGCTAAAACTAGTAATAATGGAATAGGGCTTGAAAAGGGAATTGAATTAAAATTTTCAAGTGGAAGAGACTGGTCAGAAGAATCTTCCAGTACAGAAACAGTTAGCTATACACTCTATGATCCTGATCAAGGGGATTACCTTTCGGTAGATATTTATCCATCTATCCTTGGTTGGGGACCGGTCTTTAAAAAACGACCAGGTGGGGCAACTTCTTGCCCACATGAACCTGCACTAGTGACCACCTTTTATGAACCTGGAACGGTGATAAGTGAAGCGACGCAACAAAGAGATGTACCGACTATATCTTCTAGTCCTTCTGCTCCTTTGACTAATATACCTGTTGATGAGGCAGCTGTTTTTAACTTAACCCTTGGGAACTCATCGGAAAGTGGTGACCCGCGAATTTATAATGTTAATTTAGTGAGCACTAGTAATCCATTTGGTGCGATTGTAACAGTTGATGGAGTTTCGCCCAATTTTTCTGTATCAATTCCTTCTGGCGCTTCGGTTAATAAAACTGTTTCCGTTGAAAAAGGACCTGGGGCTGTATACAATTATGATAGCTTAAAATTTATTATTACTTCTCCTTGCCAATTTCAAGCAGGAACTTCTGACAATATTGACATTGTGGAGGAAGCATTTATTTCAGCTCACTTTTTACCTAAGTGTACTGATATCGCATTGGCTTCTCCAGAAGATCAATGGATTCTAAATAATTCTTTCAGTAATGAAATGCCGGTTACCATTGTGGATTACAATATCAATTTCTTTGATTTGGAATCTCTTCGGTTCGAATATAAACCTTCTAGCGATCCAAACTGGATTGGCTTACAAACGTTTTTAAAAGATACCACAGGAATCAATGCGGTAGATCTTCCTATTCCAGGTGGAACTTCATATACCCAATACGATTGGAATGTTTCCCAATTGACGGATGGAAATTATGACCTTCGGGTAACCTCACAATGTAGCTTGGTAGATGAATTTTCTGTAACCTATTCTGGCTTGATGGATCGAATTAATCCTCATCCATTTGGTAATCCTTCTCCTGCTGATGGGATCTTGGATCCTAATGATGAGATTTCTATGAAGTTCAATGAGCCGATAGATTTGGGTTCTTTGACCTCGCTCAATTTTGACATCAGAGGGGTACTTAACGGAACGGAGAATAACCATAATACTAGTTTGTATTTTGATGGAGTGGATGATTATTTGGAAGTAGTAAGTGGTGCTCCATTACGAGCGAGAGATTTTACGATTGAATTTTCTGCCAAAAGAAATGGTACAGGCGAACAAGCGATTTTAAGTCAAGGTTCTGATTTGGCGGAAAGTATGTTTGTCGGTTTTAATGATAACGATCAATTTGTCTTTAGAATCGGTGGGGTAGAAGTCGCTTCTTCTGGAAGTTATACCGATAACGATTGGCACTACTTTGCTGTAAGTTATAATTTTGATAATGAAACTGCCGAATTATATGTTATTGATGGAACGTCTAACGGATTAGTCAATAATGGCAACACGACGATGTATCCAGACTATACCGGTTCTGGAAAAATGGAAATAGGAAAGAGTACCATTACTGATGCGAATTACTTTACTGGTAATATTCACGAACTAAGAATTTGGACAACGGCTCGATCAGCTACTGAGTTTTCGATTTCCAAAAGTCGAACCTTAAATAGTAATGAACCAGGTTTGTTATTTAATTGGCGAATGGATGAAGCGGATGGAATCATCGCAGAAGATCATGTCAGAAGAAGAGATGCCTCGATCATCGGAAGTGAATGGCAAATCAATCCAAGTGGTAGTGCGGTAGAATTTGACGGGACAGATGATTACTTAAAAGTAGCCACCGGAAATGTCAACATCACCGAGGGCATGGATTATACTTTAGAATTTTGGTTTAACTCCACTCAAGCAGGTGAAGCTACTTTATTCTCCAACGGGACGGCTGATGCTAATGCAGCAGATTCGCTTTACTCTTGGAATATTGACAAAGATGCGGATGGAAAAATTCATGTCAAAAATTACAGCTTGGATTTTGTAGCGGTAGACGATAATTATTTTGACGGCGAATGGCATCACTTTTCATTGATCCTTCGTCGAACAGGAAGTATATCCGCTTACATTGATGGGAATTTAGAAAACTCCATGCAATCGCAAGAATTTAAACAACTAGGTGGCGACCACATGTATCTAGGTGCCAAAGGATATTACACCGGAGCGGTGGAAAATATTGAAAATCACTTTGTAGGGAAAATGGATGAGTTCCGTTTTTGGAATGCTTCTCGAAAATTTGAACAAATCAAACGAGATAAGCAAAACAGAATGAATGGCGATGAACTCGGCTTAAAAATTTATTTGCCTTTTGAGAATTATGTTTTAGATCCAACTGGCCCTGCGATCTTAACGCCCACATTTGAGGATCAAGTAGATATCACTCATCTAGTGACTAATCCAAATGGGGTGGCTTTAATTAGTCAAACTCCTTTGATAAAAATTCAACGCCCAATTGAGGCAGTAGCGTTTAATTACTCTGTCAACAATGATGAGATTATTTTTACCATCACTTCAGCTAACGAATTAATCGAAAACGTCACACTAGACATAACTGTTGAAGGCGTAAAAGATTTGCATGGTAATGTCATGGAATCACCTAAAACTTGGATTTCTTATGTAGATAGAAATCAAGTGATTTGGGAAGATGATTTACTAGAATTTGAAAAAATATTGGGTGATGAGCTTGAATTTACTTCCGCGATTTTAAATCAAGGAGGAGCGGCGACGCAATTTGAAATGCTTAATATTCCAAGCTGGTTAACCGTAACGCCTTCTTCAGGAACGATTGCTCCTAATAGTGTATTGGAGGTAGCATTCAGCATTAATCCTTTGCTAAATATTGGTGGTTATTTTGAAGATATTCAATTATTAACGGACTTTAATTACCCAGAGAATCTTGCGATCAATTTAAAAGTCCGTGCGGAAGAACCTGACTGGACGATCAATCCAGAAGACTTCGAAAACTCTATGGGGATTATTGGTTTGTTGAAAATAAATGATATTACTTCTTCTGATTCAGAAGATAAGTTAGCTGCATTTTCTGGAGATGAATTACGAGGGGTGCAGTATTTAGAATACATCCCTCAGGCAGATGCCTATTTGGTTTTTCTAGATGTGCATAGTAACAACCTAAATGAAGTAATCACTTTTAAAATTTGGGATGCAAGTGCAGGAATCGTTTATTCTCGTATTACGCCAATCAGTCTTCCATTCGAACCTGATTCTTTAGTTGGAACAGTATCGAATCCACAAATTTTTGCCACCGACAATAAAGTCGATTATGAAATTCCATTGAACGAAGGTTGGAACTGGGTCGGACATTTTTTATACAATGAAGATTCCACTAATCTAGATCTTACGCTGGAAAGTATCGAAGCTCAAACAGGAGATGAAATCAAAACCTTGGACGGTAACACATATGCAAACTATGATGATATCAATGGTTGGAACGGCCCATTAAATGTGGAAGGAATCAGTCCTGAAAAACTATACAAACTTAAAGTGAGTCAAGACGATGTGTTGACGATCACCGGAGAAATTATCGACCCAGTTACTAGAACAATTAACCTTGTTAATAAGTGGAACTGGATTGGATTTATCTCTGTGAGAAATCAATCTGTAACGGAAGCCTTTGGAAATCTTTCCCCAAGTGAAGGAGACTTGATCAAAGGTCAATCACAATTTGCGGTGTATGATCCGTTGCTGGGCTGGATTGGAAGTTTAAAAACAATGGTTCCCGGCCGAGGTTATATGTATAAATCAGATGGCCCAAAATCTTTTGTATATCCGCTGGCCGGATTGTATAGAGATTATCCTGGAGATGGGGAATCATTTAAGAATGATGAATGGAATGTCGACTACGGAAGTTCCGCTTCTAATATGACCGTCATTCTAGAATTGGATGGAGATTGTATCGAACAATTTTCAAATGGAAATTTTGCGATGGGGAGTTTCGATTCCAATGGAAAGATTACTGGGATCGCTCCGATTGAAAAAATGGATGACGCTTCTATGGTTTTCTTAACTGCGATGGGCGAAACTAATAAAACACTAGAATTAAGGTTACTTGATTTAGAGCACTTTATGGAGTATAAACTTGATACCGAATTTCTTTTCCAATCCAATCAACACTTAGGAGAAATTAATGATCCTTTGACTGTTGAGGTGAGCGAAAAAGTGTGTTCAAATGTAAAGAGTTGGACAACTTCCGACAAATTACTCTTAGCCTATCCTTCGCCATTTTTCGATCAATTAACGGTTGGATATTATGCTGAGCTAGTAGATAACAATGCGCAACTAAGTCTTTACCATACGAGTGGACAAACTGTATTTGTAAAAGACATTGACTTGACCAAAGGCTATAATCATTTCAAACTTTCGGTCGGCAAGCTTAACCTAGCATCCGGTATTTATTTCCTTACCCTAACATCAAATGATAGCGTAGAAACTATCAAGATTATTAAAGAACATTCAAATGGTCAATAAAATGAAACAACCTATAAAATTATTTTTTCAGCTAATTATTCTTTTACTCACCTCGGTAAATATTTATGCTCAACCGAATTGGAGTGTTAATCCTCCTGACTTTCAATTTACCATGACCATGACAGGACTCGGTGTTTACAATTGTCAGGCAACGGAAGATGAGGCAGATATGGTTGGCGCTTTTATCGATGGGGAATGTCGAGGAGTACAATATTTCAATACAGTTGTAGGCGGCCAAAGCCTTGCCTATATGACAATTTATGACAACAATTCTAATGGCAGCGAAATCATCTTTAAATTATATGATGCCTCAGAAGATGCTATTATTGAAGATGTTTATACGGTATCTTTTTCGGAAAATGAAAGTATGGGAAATGCAGCAAGTCCGTATCTTTTTCAAACGGATTTTCCTTTGCTAGATCTATACCTTGAAAATGATATACTGTATGATGATAGTAAAAAAGGCACTATCCTTTCACAAGCAGTAACGGTTTTAGAAAATGGGACAACGACTGCATTTGATATCCAATTTGTGGATGACAGTCTGGGAGTTGATAATGCTTACTTTTCTGCTTCTAATGATTTATTGCAATTGGAACAAGATGTTGATTTTAAAAATAAACCAATTTATACGATTCATATCATTGCTACTTCCCCTTCGGGTTGTAGCATTGATAGAGTATTTACAATTACCGTCGTCAATAATGGTTTGCCTCCTGATTATAAATTAGAAGTCTCTAATTTGCTCACTCCGAATGGGGACGGTCGAAATGATTATTTCGAAATCCCATACCTCAATTCGTTTGAAAATTACACTTTACAAATTTTCAATGACATGGGGAATGAACTCTATACTGCAACCAGAGATTATGATAATTCTTGGAACGGAGTTTCCTCGACTGGCGCAGAACTTCCTACTGGTACTTATTATTTTGTCTTAAGAGATAACAACGACAAAGACAATTATCATGTAGGAGATATTCATTTATTCAGGAATAATAAATTTTAATAAAATGAAAACATCAATTATAATAATCTTGTTAAGCTTTCTAGCTTTCGCTACTAATACCTTTGGTCAAGATGCGCTGTCAATGAATGATTTAAATTATAATAGCGTTGGCTATAATTCATCATTTATTGCCGCAGCTACTTCGCAGCTCAATGCCTCGTTTACCACATCCTTAGGGAATGGTATTCAGAATACAAGTAAGGTAAACTTGTTAGCGTATGCCAATGTTGAAAAATACAAATTTGGCGTTGGACTAAAATTGAATTCTAAGTTTTTTGGACTCTTTAAAACCAACACGGCGGAAGTACTCTATGCCAAGGAATTAAAAATCAACGAAGACCATAAACTGTTCTTGGGTTTTAATATCGGCATGCATTTCTCTTCTTTGGCTATGAATAAGTTGACAGATTTTGTCGACTTCGATGATCCATTTCTTTTGGAAAATAATTTTCCTCAATACCGATTGACTTCAGGTATTGGAGTAGGGTATACGTTTAAAAATAAAATTAAAGCAGGAATCTCCATTCCTGTTTTAGTCAAAAACAATAATGACTTTTCACCAGTCTATATCATTAATACTTCTTATCGATTCCAAGCTACTCAATCCTTAAGCTTAACGCCAGAAGTATTGGCTTACGGTTCAGATATTGAACCTTTTTCTTTTGAAGGAAATTTAAAGTTAGATTATAAAGATTATGCTTGGTTTAAAGTCGGTGGACGATCTACCAAGTCCACGATGCTAGGTATCGGTTGGCACCACCGATTTATTAATATTGGGTACATTCACAATATGTACTTTGGCGAATATTCTAATATTAATCAAGGCATCCATAATGTAAATGTAACCTTCCAGTTTGGTAGAGATGCTAAACAGAAAGCCAACGAAATCTCCGAACTAGAGAATAAAGAATTGCTTAAAGAAGTCAACTTAGCCAAACAAATTCAGGAACAAAAAGAGGTCGATAAAAAAGCAGCAGCAGAATTGGTGAGACAGGAAAAATTAAAAACTGAGACCGCAGAATTAACTCGTCGACAAGATCAGTTGGAAAAAGAATTAGCAAAATTAGCTCAAAAAAACGAAATTGAAAAAGAGCAAAATGAAGTAAATCTAGCAGAAGAGAAAAGGAGTAAGGACGAATTGAAGAAAGAGGTGGAAGAGATTGTCAAACAGACCTTACACTATGGAACCTATCAAATTACGGAAGAAACGAGTCTAAGGATAAAGGCCTCTTTTTCTACTAAAATCTTAAAACGATTGAGCGTAGGGAGTAAAGTATTGTTATTGGAAAAGACTTCAAGATACTGGTGGATGGTGGACTATAATGGTAAGATAGGCTACGTAAAAGCATTGTTATTAGAAAAGCAATAAAAAGAAGAGGACTATCCCATACAATTTATGGGATAGTCCTCTATTCGTATACATAGGATAAAAGTGAAACCCTTCCGCTAGTAATTTTGTGCTAAAATTATACCCACTCCAAAACACCAAAGAGTAACCTTGATCTACCTCTTCTCCTTCAACAATCCTTCTACCTTGTTCCCTTTTCCCTAACAACTCCAATGCAATTACCAATTGCAAAAACCATAATTTAAAGCTTCTTAATTTTTCAACCATAACACATTCAATTATGAAGCATCAAAAATTAAAGGATTTAAATAATCCTAAGAATCAATTAACCAAGGAAGAATTAATCCACATCAAAGGAGGAATTGGAAATGACGATATCGAAGCTGGAATTACAGGCGAAGACTTTGAGGTAGTTTAGTTGTTGGTTCCACCTTGAAGTGATTTTAAAACCCGCTTTCCCAAGGTGATTTTAGAAAGCCTTCTGATGGAATAATCAGAAGGCTTTTTTTATAAAAAAACTACCCACAGGAAGTAACACAACTCATCAAACATAGTCCAATAATTGATCGCTAAAACATGAACCAAGACTCTATCATAACAATAAACTTACAACATCAAAAAAAATTACTCCAAGCCACCACTTCCAAAAAATATCAAGCCATTATTCTCTTGATGCTCGATGGTGGTTTAAGAGTATCTGAAGTGGTAAAACTACAATGCCAGCACATCAGTTTTTCTCAAAATCAAATAACCATTGAATTCCAAAAAAAAACCAGAACGGTTCCTCTTACCCAACGCTTATTAAAATCACTAGCTGATTACTGGCAAACTTTACCAGATTCTAATCCAGAAAATTATCTTTTCCCTGCAGGTAAAAATTCTAAGACTCCTCACCTTGGAAGAAAACAAGTTTGGAAAAAAATCAACCTGCTTTCTAAAGGCTCCGTCAACCCAACTATGCTAAGGAATACTTTTGCCCATCGAATTGTGCAAGAAAATAAATTATCCATCGCCAAAGAATTATTAGGTAATCCATCTATTGAAGTAACTGAAAAACACTTGCAAATTTCAATAGACCAAAAAGAAACCGCTATTGAATCTATCGAGCAAGATAGTTTGATCACCAGATTATATCGAAAACTATTTCCTCTTCCAACTATTGATATTATCCCAACAGAAATCGGTATCACCAATTTTCATATCGGTAGAAAAATGGAAATGCAAAAGCTGCATGATTTTGGGAAAAAGAAAATCAACTTACTCATCACCGGCGAACAAGGTGTTGGAAAAACACATTTACTCGATAATTATCAGGATGGAAATCTCATTCGCATCGGTGATCTCTCCACCACCAAAAGAATGATCGCAGGACTCTTACTCCACCTTTTCGAAACGGATAAAGAGGCTATTGCCAAAACTATTTATGAAAAACAACTCAACAAAAACGACATGGATACTTTGGTCTATCGAGAAACCATCAAACGCATGACCGAACTCTTAATCCAAATCACCGAACAATATGAATATACTTTACTCATCGATGATGTTACTCGTATTCCTCCAACAGGTGTACTTGCTTTGGAAAAATTAAAAAATCATTTCCACATCATCTGCGCCGCTCGAAGAATCCCAATAGCCAAATCTTCTTTCCTCACCAACTTCGAACGCATCGAACTCCAACCACTTTCCCGTCCTGAAAGCATCGAGTTGATTAATCGTGTTTCCCAACCTATTCTTCCAAAAATCGAAGACTACGAAACATACAAAAATCACATCTTCGAAAACACCAACGGCAATCCACTTTTCATGATTGAAATGATCGAACGATATTCCAAAGAACCAGAAATCACCTTGGAAGTCATCAGAGATTATCGCCATACTTCCGCACTCAAAGAATTCGATTTTTCCCTAGTCCTAGTCATCCTTCTTTCCAGCCTAATGGTACTCCGATACATAAGCGGAGAACTAGGCGATGACTCCGGAGCCATGCGCCTATTCGGAGGCATCTTTTTAATGTTCGCTTTATTCGCCAGAAATATATTCAGAGCAGGAGTAAGAAAATATGTGTAACGCTTATGCTAACACATTTACATATTGTACAAAAAAAGTAATAACCGCAACCTAGCCCGCCACACAGAGCGGGATGGGAAAGTCAAAAAACGAGGATGCGGGAGCAGCACGGAGTAAAGCCTTTTTTTGACAAGATTTTTTTGTTTCGTTTTTTCATCGATTGAAAAAAATGAAAATCCAAACAACCAAAAACCAACACAACCAACTTAATCCCCAAAAACAATAAACCACCACTAACCCCTCATAAGGAGCGGGATGGGAAGCGCAAAATAGGAGGGTGCGGGAGCAGCACAGAGTACAGCATTTATTTTGCGGAGATTTTTTTGTTTCGTTTTTTCATCGATTGGAAAAAATGAAAAACACAAACAACCAAAAAACAACACATACAACTATAAAACCAAAAATCAATAAACCACCACTAACCCCTCACAAAAAGCGGGCTGGCAAAGTCAAAAAACGTGGGTGCGGGAGCAGCACGGTGTAAAGCCTTTTTTTGACAAGATTTTTTTGTTTCGTTTTTTCATCGATTGGAAAAAATGAAAACTCAATCAACCAAAAACCAACACAACCAACTGAATCCCCAAAAACAATAAACCACCACTAACCCCTCACAAAGAACGGGATGGCAAAATGAACATTCAAACAACACATACAACTATAAAACTCAAAAACAATAAACCACCACTAACCCCTCATAAGGAGCGGGCTGGGAAGCGCAAAATAGGAGGGTGCGGGAGCAGCACAGAGTACAGCATTTATTTTGCGGAGATTTTTTTGTTTCGTTTTTTCATCGATTGGAAAAAATGAAAACCCAATCAACAAAAAAACAACACATACAACCTAAAAACTCAAAAACAATCAACTACCACTAACCCCTAACAAAAAGCGGGTTGGCAAAGTCAAAAAACGTGGGTGCGGGAGCAGCACGGTGTAAAGCCTTTTTTTGACAAGATTTTTTTGTTTCGTTTTTTCATCGATTGGAAAAAATGAAAAACCAATCAACAAAAAAACAACACATACAACCTAAAGACTCAAAAACAATCAACTACCACTAACCCCTAACAAAAAGCGGGTTGGCAAAGTCAAAAAACGTGGGTGCGGGAGCAGCTCGGCGGCAAGCCTTTTTTTGACAAGATTTTTTTGTTTCGTTTTTTCATC
>CALJOK010000063.1 GCA_937981555.1 uncultured Saprospiraceae bacterium | reverse complement strand
ACTAGTCGTGATAATCCTGTTGCTGATGTTTGTCCAAAACTTGATAGTAAATAATCTGTGTATAAATCTAATTTATCTTGCATCTCACAAAGCTAGGCTTTCATTACTTTTTTTCAAAAGTGCGTAACTTGAGTTATTAATATGACGTTGAACGAATTTCAAAATTAGATTATCATAATTAATCGTAAAAAAGCGTTATTTTTGTAATCCAATTTACAAATTGGGAGATCGTTGAAGATCATTTTAGAATTAAAATTTAATCAAAAAAATAGAATAATATGTATCCACCAGATTTAGTAGCTCCAATGCACAAAGATTTGACTGACCATGGTTTTCAAGGTTTACAAACTGTTGAAGCTGTTGATGATTTTATCAATAATATGGAAGGTACCGCATTAGTTGTGGTCAATTCAGTTTGCGGATGTGCAGCAGCAATGGCTCGCCCAGGTGCGAAATTAGCTATGCAAAGTGATAAAAAACCTTCTCAATCAGCGACAGTTTTTGCTGGAGTAGATCGAGAAGCAACAGAGAAAATAAGAGAATATTTATTACCATATCCTCCTTCTTCTCCTGCAATTGCTTTATTTGAAAATGGGAAAGTAGTTCATATGTTAGAGCGTCATCACATCGAAGGACGACCTGCAGAAATGATTGCTGCTAATTTGAAAATGGCATTTGATAAGTATTGCTAGTCTCTTTTAATTTAACTACTAGCAAATCCCACGTAGTGGTCTGCTTTAGCTGACCTAAAAAAAGGAGCGCAGCGACTAAACAAAATAGTCAAAATAAAAAATCCAAGGGAATTGATTTCTCTTGGATTTTTTTATTAGAAAAAACAAGTGATTTGAATGAATTGATCTAGAATCACTTATTTTTTATTAGTTGCTGTGCTCCTTTTTTTAGGTCAGTTAAAGCAGACCATCATGTGTTAACTATTTACGGAGCTAATCTTTCCATTTTCCATTTCCCTTTCTTCGACAATTTATATTGAATCCGATCATGCAATCTACTTCTCCGTCCTTGCCAAAATTCAATTAAGACTGGCTGCACGATATATCCGCCCCAATGTGGAGGACAAGGAAGCACGTCTTCATCTTGATATCTTTTTTCCAAATCTTTCATACTTTTCTCAAGTACACTTCGATTCTTGATTACTTTGCTTTGTGAAGAAACCCACGCACCCATTTGACTTTTCTTGGGCCGACTTTGAAAATATTTTTTAGAAGCTTTCCTACTGATTTTTTGGACGACACCTTCAATCCTAACTTGTCTTTCCAATCCTAACCACACAAAAGTCAAAGCGACATTTTTATTTTTAGCCATCTCCTTCCCTTTATGACTTTTATAATTGGTGAAAAAAGTAAAACCGTTTTCATCCAAATTTTTCAATAAAACAATTCTTGCTGAAGGAATTCCATCAGGACTGACAGTTGAAAGTGTCATTGCATTAGGTTCAGGAACTTCACTCTTGAGTGCTTCTTTCATCCAAGTTTCGAATTGTTTGATTGGATTATTTGAAACATCAGAAATGTCTAATTCTTTTTTTGAGTAATCTTCACGTAGATGTGCTAATTTTTTTCTAGCCATGTTTTAATTCTTTAGTTGCTTTTTTTAGTAAATTCTTTTGGTCAAAATACGAGAATTTGTCACTCGAAGGTAACAATTAAACTCATGTCAAGTTTTGATTTTTGGAAAAAAACCAATGATATTTATCAACTAAAGTATGCTATTTTTTTTTGATATAAAAATTAGAAATGTCACATTAGTCATGTTGTAGGATGTATTATCTTATTTTAAAATACGAAGGATGATTTTAATTTTATTTCAAAAAAAAACGTAAAGAAAAGGAATGCAAAAGCAATTATTTTTTGTCACGAAATTTTTAATATAGCGACGGTTTTTTTCTAATAAAGGAAATAATAAGAGTTGAGGTCAATAAAATAAAGGGTTTTATTATATTATAAAATTTTATAAAATATTTTTCTGAGTAGTTACAAAACTTCATTTCAGCGTATTGCATTTCAATTGAATTGCTTGACTTCCATCTGATTCTACCCCTATATTTGAATCATCGAAACGAACTTACAATTTTTTACTCCCACCAAAATATTTCAGGTTAATAATCTAAAGCATTTTTCCTCCCATTTTTTTGCAACGAATCTTACAATTTTTATATCTCCCCAGACTTATTCTACCCTCAACAATTAACGACAATTTTTTTCCAAAAACCTTCCCCCAGATAAAAGTTCCAAGTCCATGAATATTTCTACAAACCGAATTTCTGCATTTACTTTCGTATTTATATTCCTTTCTCATTTTGCATTCTCAGCAAACATTGTAATCATTGAAAGTACTTCTTTTCACCCACTTCAACAGATGGACGCGAAATGGCAAAACATTGCTAACAACCTTGGACACTCTACTACTATCCTTTCTCAAACATCATTGGACGATGTAAATAACTTATCTGGTTTTGATGCTTTAATTCTTTCTAACGGTTTAATTCAATTGACAGATACTCGCGAAGAAGTGCTTCACCAATTTGTCGCTCAAGGCGGAAATGCTTATATCCAAGCAGAATATCAAGCTACACAACCTGGTAGCGAAGCATTCGAATATGTTGTGAGTCAATTAGGAGGAACGTTTAGTTGGATTGGAGAATCAAATGGAAATTTAGCTCCAATGAATATATTTGGAGAATTAGCAGAAGGAGATTCACCTGTAACTTCGATTGACCATTTTTGGTATGGAGCTTACGGAGAAGGTGGAGATAACATTACTCCTTTTTTAGAAAAAAATGACAAACACTTCGGTTTTACATACTGCCCAACTAATCCATCTCATGGAAAGATAGTGACCACTTCTGATCAAGATTGGATTCGACTCGATTACTCACCTGAGTTGATTCATAATATTATTCATTTTCTTACTACTTCTGGTTCGCTAGTAATCCCATCTATTTTTGTTAGCGTATCAAATGATCAACCTTGTGAAAATGATCCTGTAACCTTCACCGCTAACGTTGGAGCAACAACTGCTACTGTTGAATACCAATGGTTAGTTAATGGAAATCCTATTCCTGGGGCTACTGCCGCAAGCTACACCGCTCTTTTTAATGGTGGAGATTTAGTCAACTGTGAAATTACGTTTTCAGATAATTGCGCTTCACAAATGGTGTCGACTCCACCTTTGGAAGTAATCATTATCTATGCTTTAACAAACACACCAACACTTAACATCACTACTACAAACACCACTATCTGCTCTATTGAATCTGTAACAGCTATGGCCTTGGCTACAGATATTCAAGGATTAACAAATGTCTCTTACCAATGGGCATTGAATAACCAGAACATTCCTGGTGCAACAAACACTACTATCTCAATTAACACTTTGAATGATGGAGATATATTAAATTGTCACTTGAACTACGCTGATTTTTGTAATGGTGACGATCAAATTATATCTAATACACTTACTTTTACTGTCAATACTTCAACCACACCTTCTATTTCTATTATTTCTGACTTTACCAATATTTGCGCCGGTGAAGACATCACTTTTACAACAAACACTAATCAGGTAGGAGTTAATCCAATTTTTCAATGGATGATCGACGGAACAAATGTAGGAACAAAC
Organism: uncultured Saprospiraceae bacterium; assembly: GCA_937981555.1. GTDB lineage: Bacteria > Bacteroidota > Bacteroidia > Chitinophagales > Saprospiraceae > CAJQQY01. The sequence continues at coordinate 31,927 of CALJOK010000063.1, read as the reverse complement.
ACTTCAATTTTTATTGCTTCAAATCTTACCAACGCACAGGCAGTATCTTGTTTAGTTACCAGTAGCGATATCTGTGCAAGTACTCCAACAGCTACTTCAAATTCAATCTCGATCAATATTTCTTCACCTGTAACTCCTGAACTAAATGTTCAAGCTGACCAAACGAACATCTGCTCAGGCGAAACAGTTACTTTCACAGCAATTGGAACTAACCTTGGTTCTACTGCTCAATATGAATGGTTTATTGATGGAACAACAACAGGCTTAATCAACACTCTTTTTACAACAAACAACTTAGTTGACGGACAATCCGTCACTTGCCAAGCAGTAACTTCTGAAACGTGCGTAACCACAAACACAATAACTAGCGCACCGATCCAAATCGAAGTTACTACTCCAGAAAATCCAACTATTGCGATTACTTCAGATGCCACTTCAATTTGTTCAGGTAGCTCAGTAAATTTTATTGCTACAGGCGAAAACTTAGGCTCTAATCCTCAATATCAATGGTTGGTAGATGGGACAATAACAGGAAACACTACAAACACTTTTAACACTACTTTTACTACAGAACAAACAATTAGCTGTATCGTTACAGCGACTAACACTTGCTCTGGATCACTTACTGCTAACTCTAATGAAATCGAAATTACGCTTGGAAGTCTTTTAGTTGAGTTGATGGAAATTCAACCTGAAAGTTGCGATAATTCTAATGGTATGATTGAGCTTCAAGCGACTGGCGGATTTGGTCCTTACACTTTTAACTGGGACAACAACACTACAAACACGAACACGCTTAATAATCTTTCCGCTGGCGACTATTCAGTTGTCGTATCAGATGTGAACGGTTGCTCTGCTGCACTCGAAATCAATATTCCTTACATTGCGACTCCGGAAATTGAAAATTTAGAAGCAACTCACATTAACTGTACAAACATTGGAGGAACTGCAAAAGTTACTATGTACGATCCAAGTACATCATATTTTTATACTTGGAAAAATGCTAACCATGAAATTATTGCTAGCTCTGAGGAAGTAAAAAACCTTCCAGAAGGTTTATATTATGTTGAAGTAGCAGATGCTTCTGGATGCTCAGTTTCTGAAGAGGTTTACATCGAAGCAGAAGCTCCAATTTTAGTTGAAATTTTGGAACCAGCGACTGTACAATTGGGTGACGAATATCGTCTTCAAGTTGTAACAAATTACACCAACGCTACATTCTCTTGGGAGGCTGATGAATCACTTTCATGCTTAGACTGTATGGCTCCAACTATTTTGCCAATACAAACCACTACCTATTTTTTGACTGTTACTACTGCAGAGGGATGTTCTGTCAAGGCTCATGTGACGATCCAGGTAGAAAAAGCACGAAACGTTTTTGTGCCAAATGCATTCTCTCCTAACAACGATGGCCAGAACGACACCTTCACAATTTACGGAGGAGATGATGTTGTAAAAATCAAAAATTTTCAAGTATTTGATCGTTGGGGAGCTGTAGTGTTTTCTAATGCCGATTTTCAGGCAAATGATGAAACACAAGGTTGGAATGGAAAAATTAATAACAAAAAGAATGCAGGAAATGTATTTATTTATTTTGCAGAAATTGAATTTCTTGACGGTCGTGTCGAAGTATACAAAGGTGACGTGACCGCTACTAGATAAAAAAACTTTTATTTTTTTGGAAAATTTCGGAAGGTTGAAAAATTGCATGGCAGTTTTTTGACCTTTTCTCTTTATTAGATGACCTGTAAGCGAAGAAAATTTGTAATTGATTTTTTGGAAAAAAAAAGACCCTGTCAATTAGCATTGACAGGGACAAAACAAAAAACAAACACTATGAACAAACACTTATCTTTAAAATTCCCGAAGGAATTAATTTATCTTTTTTGAGACCGAAGAGGAAATTACTCTTCGTAATAAAATTTATTTTTTTTGATAAATTCGCCACTTGTCACTCTCCGTCTTAATCTAGTAGGAGTTGAAGTTGGAATAAATTATCTTCCAATAATTATTTTTCAGAAATCATTAAATTTCTTTTTGAAAAATAATATTTATCATATTTAAAAAAGGGAGAAATTTCAATTTAGTTTTTTTGTAAAAGCATTGTTATAGATATACTGCTTTTTAAAATCGAACTAAAATAGAAAGGGGTAAAACGCTGATTATTAATTCTGTGTGGGAGTAAATATTGATTGCTGACTCTATTATCTATATTGCAAATTGGATGCCAAAAGTACCATGTTTAGGGTAGTTTTTAAAATAAAAAAATCCCCTCGATGTTTCGAGGGGACAAAACAAAAAACAAAAACTATGAACAAACACTCACCCTAAAATTAATTAGGAAGATATATTCTAAAACGCTATTTCAAAATTTAGGTTACAGGTCTTAATGATTTTTTCTTTTAAAAATCACCTTTGCGAACGCCTATAAATCTTACCTCATCCATTTAGGTAATTCATCCCCACTTTCTCCTTTAAAATTCACTTTACCATTAATTACTTCGAAGCTCCAAGTATGTCTTTTTTTACATCCTGAGATACATCCATCAAATTTGATGATGTAATTAATTTCCCAACCGTTTGCTAATTTCTTTACTTCAATATCATTTCCATCGCCATTTGGTTCCATCATGTCAACAAGTGTTACACTTTCAACTTTTGATAAATCTTTTGCCAATGGAGCAATATTTATGGACTCTTCTGCACGCATGTTAAATGAAAAATGTTCTTCATCCCATTCTACATGGCGGTCTATTTTTAATTTAAATTTTTCGCTTAGTTCGTTGATCTTATCATTGTCCGTCACATCATCTCCTAATCTAAGAGGAGTAGCCCAAGTTGCATCTCTTTTATAAATCACTACTAATCGATCTACCGTTGGGGTTGGAAAAGTGTGTAACTTATGTTGAGAGGTTACTACGTTTGCTTCAGGTAATCCACTTGTATGAATAGCGATCAAACCGGAATAAATTGATTCGACCATTTCCTTTGGCACTTCTGCATCCAAACCTTCGAAATTATTTCCATTAACTAACTGACGTAAAGCTAATCGAGTCGCATCTTTTTTATATTGATTTTTTTGATGCTTAGAAAGCTTTGCACCAGAAGAGACTGGATCTCCATTATTATCATTACCAAACGCTAACATCGAATTGCTTCCTGCAACACTCAAAAAACAAACCATTGCTAACAAGAGCAATTGTTGTTTTATAGTCTTTTTTCGATGATGGTTGGCATTCATAAATAAGTGAATTTATTATACTTAGTTTGCTAAACTGTTATGCAAAGCATATACCAACTTGAAAGGAGATTTTGATTTAAAGAAGGGAAGTGTGACTACTTTTTTTTAGACATAAAAAAAGGATTAATATATTAACCTAGAAGTTTATTGAGTAAATGGACTAAAATGTCTGTAATTCAACTAGTTTTTGATAAGCGCCTTTTTGCTCTAAAAGATTTTTATGGCGTCCTCTTTCTATAATTTTTCCATCTTGCATTACGATTATTTCGTCTGCATGTTGAATAGTCGAAAGTCGATGGGCAATGACGATCGAAGTTCGATTCTTCATTAAAAGGGTTAAAGATTGTTGCACTAATTTTTCAGATTCAGAATCGAGTGCAGAAGTGGCTTCATCCAAAATAAGAATGGGAGGGTTCTTTAAAACAGCTCTTGCGATAGTGATTCGTTGGCGTTGACCACCGCTAAGTTTATTACCTCGGTCGCCAATATTAGTTTGGTAACCATGCTCAGTCTTTAAAATGAAATCATGAGCATTGGCGATTTTGGCAGCTTCGATGACTTGTTCCTTGGAGATGTTTTCTAATCCAAAAACTATATTGTTATAAATGGTATCGTTGAATAAAATAGCTTCCTGCGAAACGATTCCCATTAAATGTCGGAGGTCTTTTATTTTTAAATCTTTGATATTTTTTCCATCAATAAAAACTCCTCCTGAACTAACGTCGTAAAATCTTGGGAGCAAATCAACTAAGGTACTTTTTCCTGCACCTGAGGCTCCGACGAGTGCAATGATTTTCCCTTTAGGAATTTTTAAATCTATTCTATCCAAAATCTTTTTTTCATCTTTCTGATAAAAAAAATCAATGTTTCGATATTCTATGGAATGATTGAATTGCTGAATTGGCAAGGCATCTTTTTTCTCTTTGATGGTTTCTTCAGCATTTAAGATATGGTCGACTCGATCGACTGCAGCAGCTCCTTTTTGGAAATTATAATATGCCTTTGAAAAAGATTTAGCAGGATCTATTACGTAGTAAAATGCCATCAAGAAAGCAAAGAAACTTTCTGCTCCAAGAGCTCCACTAAATACTTGTCTTGATCCATACCACAACAAGATTGAGACAACTGCAATGCCTAAGAATTCAGTTAAAGGCGATGACAAGTCTCTCCGCCAAAGCAAGTGGGTTAAGGTTTTTTTATAATCATTATTCTCTTTTTGGAATTTTCCTTCTTGATATTTCTCGGCATTAAAACCTTTGATGATTCGCAAACCTGAAAGTCCTTCTTCGACAATGGAAACTAAATTTCCCAATTTTTCTTGAACAGTTGAAGATTTCTTTTTCAAAGTTTTCCCAATTCCCCCAATGATAATTGCGGTAAAAATGATGAGCACAAAAACGAACATAGTCAATGCTGGACTCAAATAAACCATCAATCCCAAACATCCAAACATAATTAAAGGCTCTCGAAAAAAAGCTTCTAAAACATTTAAAATACTCCATTCGATTTCCATCACGTCAGTCGTGATTCGCGACATCAAATCTCCTTTTTTTTCTTCTGAGAAATAGGAGAGGGGTAACGCCATCATTTTGTGAAATAGTTGTTGACGAACATCTCGCACAATTCCATTTCGTACCGGAGCCATAAAAAATAAGGAAAGATATCGAAATAGATTTTTTAATAAAAAAAGTATAACAATGAAAATACAAATGTAGGCAAGTGCAGTTTCCTTGCTTTCGGTATGCATCAAATTGCTGAACCAATATTTGGAATATTCAATCAAATCCCCTGCACTCCAAGATAATTCTGGCTCCTGCATCACAGGTGCTTCGATATCAAATAGTATTTGTAAAAAAGGAATGATGGCAGGAATACTCACGATCGTAAACAATGCCATGAAGACGTTGCAAATGATGTTGAGGATGACGTTGCGGCGATATGGTTGAAGGTAGCGGAAGAGTTTGCGAAGCATCTAGGGGAATGGTGAACTGTAAACTGTAATGGTTAACTGTGAACGATCAATAATGTTAAGCGTTCACAGTTAATCATTAACCATTAAAAAATTTATTTTCCAATTCGTCTATATTCATTAGCATTGGAAGCATCGATTCGAACCATGATTTTGTGAAAATCATCTTTTTCTAACTTAGTTCCTTGCTTGAAAATCTCGATCAATTCATCTCTTTTGCTGTTGGCAAACATTTGCATAATCATGGATGAAGGATAATTTCGGTTAACATCTTTTATTACAGCGATTGCTTCCATGACGGTTGCTCGTGCAGTAGTTGGATCTAAGTGCATATTGTCTAAACCTTCTCGGTGATATTTATACATCGACATTCGATAGTCTCTAATTCGAGGACTAGTCAAATTTTCGATGATCCAATATCTATTTCTATTGCCATCGATTTGTCTCCAGCCTGGGAAAGCAGAAGCTGCATTTTGAGGCACACTTTGGATAATTTCTTGAGCAGTTCTGAAATATGGATCTCCACCAAGTGGTGAAAATGAATCATAATCCATTCCCAAAATTAGATTGACATAATAACCCAATAATGCACTTAGGTTATCTTGAAATAAATTTTTACTAAAAACAATTGGCTGAAATGGCTCATAATTAAAAACCACATCCTTATCCACGTGATTTAAAAGAGGGGTTTCTTCATTACTTCCAAAGATTGGACGAGTTGATTGAATCGCTAAGTCAGCTCTAAAAGAAGTTTGAGAAACCTCTTCCGTGATCGTCAATTGTATTTGACATTTAATTCTTTCCTCTTGATCGTACACATCTTCGGTCCATTTACGATTATTCAAAAATTCTTGGATGTTCGTTTCCATGTCTTTGAAAACTTTAGGATCCACATTTTGAATTTTAGGCGTATTCACTTTTACATCAAAAAGTAATTCTTGAGCATTTGAAAATTGACTCAAAAAAATGATAAAAGGTAAAAGGAGAAATTTTTTCATTTTAAAATTATTTTACTTGAAAGCGATGTTTGCATTTGGAACACTAACATCGCTCAGAATAATTACAACTAATGTCTAATATTTATTCAATCATTGAGATAATCTCATTCACAATATCAATTGCCACTTTTGTCTTAGATTTTAACTCAAAATCCTTGATCTTATTGTCTTTTCGAAGGATAGTAATTTTGTTGGTATCTACAGCGAAACCAGCTCCTTTATCTTGTAACGAATTTAAAACAATAAAGTCGAAGTTTTTTCGCTCTAATTTACCTTTGGCATTTTCAATTTCATTGTTGGTTTCCAAGGCAAAACCGATGAGTAATTGATTATCTCTTTTTTGTTTGCCGAGAGTAGCTGCAATATCTGTGGTTTTTTCTAACTCAATTGTAAGTGTCTTATCTTTTTTCTTTATTTTTTTATCAGCTACATTGATTGGTCGATAATCTGCTACCGCAGCGGCTAAAATAGAAATATCGCTTTTTTCAAAACGACTTTGAGCTGCTTCGTACATGGATTGAGCGTTAGTCACTCGAATAGTCTCGATATTTGGATGTTGTATTTTTAGAGCAGATGGGCCTAAAATTAATTCCACCTCTGCACCTCTTTCTGCTAATTCTTTGGCTAAAGCAATCCCCATTTTTCCACTTGATCTATTTCCAATGAATCTTACAGGATCAATTGGTTCATAAGTTGGCCCAGCGGTGATGAGTGCTTTTTTTCCAACTAAATCTCCTTTTTTTGCAAAATATTTTTCTAAAGTTTCAACGATAAATTCAGGTTCCGCCATTCGTCCATTTCCAACTAATCCACTTGCTAGTTCACCATGCGCGACATCAATTAATTGATTTCCGTAGGATTGTAATTTTTGCACATTCCCAACTGTGGAAGGATGCAACCACATATCCAAATCCATGGCCGGAGCAAAAAACACCGGACATCGAGCAGAAAGATAAGTAGCAACAATTACATTATCAGCAATTCCATTAGCCAATTTCGCCAAAGTGGTGGCAGTAGTAGGTGCAACAATCATTGCATCTGCCCAAAGGCCTAATTCAACATGATTATTCCAACTTTCTTCTGAACTAACTTGAGTGTGAACGGGTCTTTTGGAAAGAGTAGAAAGTGTAAGTGGAGTGATGAATTGGGTAGCTGACTCTGTCATCAAAATTTGAACTTCAGCTCCTGATTTAATGAGTAATCGAGTAAGAAATGCTGCTTTATAAGCTGCAATGCTACCTGAAATACCTAGGATGATTTTTTTTCCGATCATAATGTTTATATATCTTAAACGAAAAATGATGAATGACCTAATATAGGAAATTCATCATTTTTCATCTAGAATTTACTTTTAATTTTTTGATTAAAAGTCTTTTTTCTCGCCACCTTCTTTGTAACGGTAAGAAATTTCTCCATTTGCAAATTCTTCAGCAGCAATTAAAACTGGGTTTGGTAACCGCTCATAGAATTTAGAAATCTCGATTTGTTCTTTATTCTCGTGAATTTCTTCGATTGTATCAGAGTTAACTGCAAATTCGTCCAACTTGCTAGTCAATTCTAATTTTAAATCAACTGCTACTCGGGAAGCTCGTTTGCTAATTACATTTAACGCTTCATAAATATTGTCAGCTTCTCCAATAAAATCTTTGATAGAACGTGCTTGAATATTAGCTTCAAGACCTTGAACTTTGGATTTGATATCTGTCATTTTCTAATTGTTTTAATTTTTTAGTAGTGTTATTAAAAATCGAATCCGCCTCTTTTTTATACTTACTGGTAGAATATTTATTAACAAATTTTTTGTAATACTTCAACGTATTGTTGTATCGCTCCGCTTGTTTTCCAAAAACACTATTTTGAGCTAAAAGGTAATTTCCCTTCAATATTAGAAATCGTACTCGTTCTGCATCTGGAGATTCCGGAAAATCTTTTAACAAGTTTTCAAACGATGTAGTAGCTGCTTGATATTGTCTAAGGTCATAGTATAATTCACCTTCGGCAAATGCTTTTTTCTCCATCTTTCGACGCATAATGTCAATTAATTTATTGCATTCTGCTACTCGTTCACTTGTAGGATAAGTATTGACAAATAATTGAAATTGATCAATAGCCTTGGCTGAGTAAGTTTGATCTAAGCGATAACTTGGTGAAAGATTATAATTGGAAAAACCAATCATGAATTCAGCTTCTTCTCTATACGTACTATTCGGAAAAGTGGTTGTGAAATTTTTAAAATAATATGAAGCCAAAACATATCTATTCAAATAAAAGTGGGTGTAAGAATAGTAAAAGTATACTTTCTCCGCTTCCACCTTTCCTCTCAAATTATTAATAATAAGTTCGAAAAGATTTTGAGCTTTTAAGTACTCCTCCGCTTCATAATATTCAAAGGCTTTTGTATAAATTAAATCTACATCTCCACCTGCTCGTAATTTTTCAAAATCACTTTTACATGAACTGAAAAATATAAATCCGACTGCCAATAAAATGGGAAAAATTAACTTTATTTTCATAAGTGCGCAAAATTACAATTTTTTATCTAAATAATGAATGTTTTTCTGTTCTATTAAACGGAAGGAAGTGGTACTATCGTTGGTGAATTTTGATATATTTTTGTCTTTTTTCTATGTTAGAATTCGAAATCAATTTCCATTATAAAAGAATCCTGCTTTCAGATTACTCCGAAAGCAGGATTCTTATTATAAAAAAATAAGATTTGGATTACATTCCGCCACCCATTTTTTGAAGATCGTCCATGTCCATTTTTTCGTAGCCATCAGTATTTAATTTGAAAACACTTTTATCTACTGAATTTTCGATCTTAGTAGCTCCAAAAGTGATAGAACCACCTTTTCCTTTTTCTCCACCTGAAATTGTAACTTCAAGAGGCATTTCTTTCAACTTTAATTCAGGAGCACCAGATGATTTCATACTTTCCATCATCGAAGCAGGATATTTAATTGCATCAGTTACATAGAGCGCAATCTTGATGTTATTTTCTTTAGCTTCCTTATTATTGATTACAATATTAGCTTTGTAGCAATCGTATCCTGAAATGTTTTTCTTATCCTTTTTATCATAAGTTACATCGTAGTCAAATTCTTTATCTTTCTCTTTCGCCTTTTCTTGCGCATCTTTCGCTTTTTTCTCCATTTCTGTAAAATCATCTGCTTTTAATTCCGTCATCATTTTTTGCCCCATAGCATCGATCAACATTAGCATATCTTTTGGGTCTGACTTATAGAGCACTTGCATTTTCATCATTCCTCCCATTACATCTCCCGTAATTAACGACTGATCTTTGGTAAATGCGATATTCATCGTCGCAGTTTTGAGCATTTGTAATTGAGGAGCAGCAGATGGATCATCTACCTGTAAATCGGTAATTCCAATAGTAATATTTCCTTCTTTAAGTTCTTTTTGAGCGGATACATTTTGAAGTCCTGCAACTAAAAATACAAAAAGAAAGAGTCCAATAAATTTTTTCATTTTAAACATTTTTGAAATTTGAAAAATTGTTAATCTAAATAGGATAGGATGATTTAAGTTAATAACGGTTTTTTTATAAAATTACTTATACAAATATAGGTGCATTTTTATTTGGAAAAAATCCTTTGAAACTAATTTGGTATATAAAATCTAAGGATTCATCTATTTGACGGTCGTTTCGAGAAAAAGTAATGAATTTCAAAATACATGCCTTATTCATTTTCTACTTGCTTTAGCTAAGTGAAGTTTTTATTGATAAGCGCCATTTTTACTCCTTTTTCATCAAATTTCTTTTTGATAGTTTCCATTACATCGCAGGATAGTTCATATGCTTTGCTAGCGTCAATTGCCCAAGTCCAGGTTTTGATAATTATTCCAATATTATTAAAGCCAATAACTCTCACAGGTACTTTAGGTTTGCCTATTTGGATATCTTCTAATGTTCTATTATCCAAAGAAAGAGGATGTTTAGCAATTTCTTCTTGAATAATTTCTCGAATTAAATCAATATCTGAACTCATTGCTACATTAAATTCAATTGGCCGTACGATTTTATCATCACTAAAATCAAAATTGATAATGACTTCATCACTTATAACTGTATTTGGAATAATAATTCGCCTATTTTCAAAATCCCGAATCACCGTGTGACGAAGGGTAATGTCCTCTACAAATCCTTGCATCGTATCTCTAATCAATAGTCGATCATTGACTCGAAATGGTTTGAAAATAATGATAAACAAGCCACTTATAATATTACTTAAAGCATGTTGTGAAGCAAAACCTGCAGCTACGGCTAAGATCCCAGCACCTGCTAACAATGAGTTAGCTACTTGTCTCATTTGAGGGATTTCATAGATAGCCCAACCGAACCCTACTAGGTAAATAATTGCACTCATAGCGTGCCCCACAAATTTGTAATTAGTGGGATCGTTCTTCATAATTCCAGAGGAATTTTTAATGAAGTTTTGATATAGTTTTTGGAAAATAAAAGCAACAATTATCGTGGCAATAAAGATGATTACAGGTACTGATAATTGAAGGAAATTACTTAAAATATTATCTTTCATGTATTGTTTTTTTAGCCTAAAGTGTTGATATTCAGTTGTATATAACTTTCATGGAAGTTATCGAGTTAATTTCCATCGCTTGTGTGACCAAAGCCAGTCTTGTGGTTTTTTCAAAATTTGTTGTTCTAGTTGTTGCATATAAGCTGCTGTGATTTCACCTTCTGCCATATTTCTTGGAGTATCGGTTATAGTTTCCAAACGTACTTCGTAGTGGCCTCGTTTTACTCGATTAATTGCCATGTTGACAACGGGGTAATCCATGCGTCGAGCCATTCGATCTCCGCCCCAAAGGCAGGCAGTTTTTTGATTTAAAAAGTGCACCCAATCTGCTTTTTTAGCCGAACTTTTAGAAGGACTTTGATCTGCAATATAAACGAAAAGTGCAGGTCTTTTGTCCCAATCTGCGATGACTTTATTTGCTTGGTCGGGATAAAGCACCATCACATTTTCATGAGTTCTATATTTTTTAATATAGCCATCGAAATATTTATTTTTGATGCGAGCGACAATTCCTACGGTGAGGCATTTTAATTGCAAACTAATGGCTTGAACTGCCCACTCCCAATTGCCGTAGTGACTTGCCATACCGACCACATTTTGTCCTTTGTCATAATATTGATCAGCCACTTCAGGATTGACAAATTTATATCGTTTTAAAACTTCTGCATCACTCATCGACATTCCTTTGATTCCTTCGAGCAAAATATCACAAAGATTTCGATATGATTTTTCAATCAATGAATTAATTTCAGTCTCGCTTTTTTCAGGGAAGGAATGAGTCAAATTTTCTTTTACCACTTTGTAGCGATATTTGATCACCTTCAAAAATAGAAATCGCAATCCGTCCGATAATCGATAGAGTAACCAAAATGGCGTAATCGAAAAAAGGAAAACCATCACTCTAAAAAAAATATAGGATACTAATTGCATGTTTTTTTTTGCAAAAATATTATTTGTATTCTAATACCTGCTTATGGTTTGAAGTTCTTTTTAAAAAATAAAATAGGTAGTAGTTTTAAAATGGTAATTTTCTTTAATTATATTAGCAGAAAAAATTATCAAATTTATGTTTTCTAGAAGAAAGTTTTTATCACGCTCTGCTCTTGGCTCTATGTCTCTCGCTGTCGGAACTTCATGTAATGCCAAAGAAAATCAATCGTCAACTTCTGATGATGGAAAATTTATTCCTAAAGTTATTGCGACTTGGGAACCTAATATAAAAGCAACCGAAGCGGCTTGGAAGGTTATAGAAGAAGGAGGAAAAGCAATCGATGCTGTAGAGCAAGGTGTTCGTGTTCCAGAGGCAGATCCCAACGATATGTCTGTAGGTTATGGCGGACGACCTGACCGAGATGGCAAAGTTACATTAGATTCATGTATCATGGATGAAAATGGTAATTGTGGATCAGTCTGTTTTTTACAAAATATAAAACATCCAATTTCGGTAGCACGGAAGGTGATGGACAATACACCACATGTAATTTTAGCAGGAGAAGGAGCTTTTCAGTTTGCGCTTTCTGAGGGATTTGAAAAAGAAAATCTGATGACTGAACAATCAACTAAGGAATGGAAAAAATGGCTCAAAGAAAAAAAATACGAACCTATTATTAATATCGAAAACCATGATACTATAGGCATGTTGGCTTTGGATAAAAATGGAAATTTATCTGGTGCTTGTACGACAAGTGGACTTGCCTACAAAATGCATGGCCGAGTAGGAGATTCTCCAATTATCGGTGCTGGACTTTTTGTAGATAATGAAGTAGGTGCCGCAACTGCAACTGGCATGGGTGAATTTGTTTTAAAAACATTAGGTTCATTTTTAGTCGTTGAATTGATGCGACAAGGTCGAACGCCTCAAGAAGCTTGCGAGGAAGCGGTGATGAGAATCGTCAGAAAACACAAGTATCAAGATTTTCAAATTGGATATTTAGCGATGAATAAAAAAGGAGAGGTAGGTTCATACTGTATTCATCCAGGGTTCAACTATGCACAACATCAAAATGGAAAAGGTGAGATATTTAATTCAAATTCATATGTGAAAAAATAATGTGATACTTTTATGAATATAAATATTCTCTATTGGATATGTTAATGTTTTATTTATCTTTATGGCTCTCAGGTGTTTTAATTTAATTCATAAAGACATTTGGAAAAATCACTTAAAGAAATAGCTTCCCCCCAGCTTTATTTTTTAAACGGTTAAAAACGGGAAAAATAAATCAACATCGTTGCTAATCCATCTTGGAACTTTTTTTCCGAAATCTAAAAAGGAAACTTATCCTTATTTGTCCCAAAAATTAAATAATCTAAGAAAACCTTATTCAGGTTTTATTACAAAACAACCTATCAATATTTACACAACTTTAATTATTGCCTTTTTTTTCAGGCATTGGCATTGGATTTGTATTAAAAATATAAAATATTAATAATTTATATTTTTTTATAATAAAATTCCAAACGCGATGAGCTGAGTAGAATGCATTATAGAGAAATCCTAAAAAACAAAGAGAGAATAAAATCATTTTCAATAAAAATGATTCTTTCAAAAACATTGATATGGATACAGTTCGAATAGTTATAGCCGATGATCACCAATTGTTTATAGAAGGCATAAAAACCATTTTAGGCAGAGCTAATAATTTTCAATTTGAAATAATTGGAGAAGCTCATTCTGGCAAAGATTTGTTAGAATTATTAAAAGAGATTCAACCTGATTTACTTCTGTTGGATTTAAATATGCCTGAAGGTGATGGTTTGAATATGCTTTCCATTGTGAAAAAGAAATATAAATCAATGCGTGTTTTAGCATTGACTATGTATGATGAAGTGAAGTTGGTGCGAACAGCATTTAATGAAGGGGTAGATGGTTATATTTTAAAAAGTACTGGAAAATTAGAGTTACTTGAAGCAATTGATGAGATTATTGATGGAGGAAGATTTTTTGGAGATGGAGTGAAAATCCATATTATGCCAGAAGATCAAAGGGATGCGATGCCAAGTAAATTTGATGATAAATTTGTCAAAAAATATAATTTGACAAAACGTGAAATTGAAATACTAAGGTTAATTACTTTGGCCTTGTCTAATAAAGAAATTGCTAAAAAATTATTTATTAGCGATCAAACTGTAAGCGTACATAGAAAAAATATTATGCGAAAATTACAAGTTTCGAATACTGCTGCATTGATAAAAATGGCTTATGATAATTCTCTCGTGTAAAGCGATTGAAGTGAACAAAAAAAGAGCGATGAAATTTCATCGCTCTTTTTTTTGCTTGTATCCTTGATAATTAAAGATTCATAAACTTCAAAATATCATCATAAAGTCCTGAGTCATTTGCAAACAAAGCATAATTTTTTGCGGTATTAAACCACTCTTTTGTGGTCGCTCGATGTTGCTTTACACCCAACTCCAAATCCTTTGTAGAAAGTGGGGTAGGGATGCCACTCTTCATAGCTTCTTCCAATTTCGATTCAATCGCAATATCAATTACTGCTTCTAAGTCAGCGCCTGAAAAATCTATAGCCTTTTTAATAACTCGTTGGTAGTCAATTGATTCTGTTGGTTTTTCTTTTAACTTTATTTCCAAAATAGCTTTCTTCGCTACGTCATCTGGTGGCGGAACAAAAATAATTCTATCAAATCTTCCAGGTCGTCGAAACGCAGGATCCAAGTGCCAAGGCGCATTCGTCGCCGCTAAAACTAGGATGCCATCATTGTCGTATTGCACACCATCCATCTCTGCTAAAAATTGATTGATGACATGTTTGCCAGCACTATTTCTCATGTCCGTTCGATTCGCTCCGAGTGCATCTACTTCATCAAAAAATAAAACACATGGTTTTAATTTTCGAGCTTTTTCAAAAATTGCGTGTAAGTTTCTTTCGCTTTGCCCGATATACATATCCAAAATGTCACTAATGCCTACAGATATAAAATTGGCATTTATTTCTCCAGCTGTTGCTCTAGCCAAATGTGTTTTTCCACAACCAGGAGGACCATACATTAAAATACCTCCACCTATTTTTTTACCATAAGCTTTGTAAATTTCTGGATGCTCGAGTGGGTGGATAATTTTCATCCGAATCTCTTCTTTTAGTTTATCCATACCGCCAACATCTTCGAACGAAGTTTTAGGTCTTTCGATATCTATGTAACTATCCTCGTCGTCAAAATCATCTTCATCTGGTCCACCGAGCTTTATTTTTTCAGGTTCAGGAGACGCACCTTCTTGAACTTTCATATTGATTTCAGATTCGAGAAAAGTGTCTTTTAAACTTGCATCGATAATCGTTGCTTTTTCATAAGCATCTTTTGCGCCTTCTGCATCATTTGTTTTTAAAAGTAGTTTTGCTAAAATCAAATATGCTTGCGCAGGAGGTCTTTCCAAGCCAACTAATTCTTCGACCAAAACCAGACCTGTTGATATTTTTCCTAACTCATAAAAATTCTGAGCGAGTGCAATTTTTATTTGTAAATCATTAGGTGCCATTCGAAGCGCATCTTTGATTTCTATTTCTGCTTCTTCCCATCTCTCATTTTTCATCAAAGCATTGGCCAGTAATTTTCGAAGTGGAATGCTATCAGGACTTGCTTTGATTGCTTCTCGAAGAGATTGTATTTCGTCAAAATTCATAGGTGTATTTTTTGAAAATAATAATTTGTACAAATGTAGGGAATTGGGCGGGAATGTTTTTAAGAGAAAATCTTAAGAAACAATACTTTTTGTCGAAATTTGAAAAAAAATAAATCATGGAAATAAATGATGTTCAAAGTTTTTTAAAATATTATTCGAGAATCAAACATCGTACAAGAAGGCTTTTCGATTTTATTCCTGAAGAAAAAATCGAATGGACTTATCAAAAAGGAAAATTTACGATTGGAGATATCATTCGACATCTTGCCAATATTGAACGATTCATGTATGCCGAAAATGCTCAGTTCAAACCAAGTCTTTATGATGGTTGTGAAGAGAAATATGCAAAAGGATTGGATGGCGTTGCTAAATATTATGATGCGATGTATGAGGAATCTATGGCAGTTTTTTCAAAATTAACAACTGAAGAATTAAATAAAAAATGCATGACTCCAGGGAATGTAGAAATTACGCTTTGGAAATGGTTAAGGGCAATGGTTGAACATGAAATTCATCACCGAGGTCAGTTGTATTTTTATCTCGGCATGTTGGGAGTCGAAACTCCACCAATGTATGGATTGACTTCTGAAGAGGTGGCAGCGAGGAGTGGAAATTCTAAAAATATCAATTTAAAGAAATTAGAATTCCCATTCAAAGTTTTATTTTTTCTAAAAGGAAAAGAACAATCGATCATTGAAATTAAGCGGGCAGATATCAAAAGTGATGATAAGAGTAAAATATATTTTTGGCTAAGATTTTATGAAAATGATAATTCTATCGAACGACTTATTTTCTCTTCCATGAAAACTACTGGAGAAGTGGAAGAACGAAAGTTTACGGAAGGTGTATTAATTGTTGATAACGAATCTGGTTATTTTTCAAATCAGATTGGAAAGCGAATAAATTTTAAAAATGAAATTTCTAAAAAAATACCAAAAGAAATTGAACTTGCGGTGTTAGATTTTTTCAAAAAATAAAAACTGAAAAAATCCAATTTTTTAAAAATGCAAAATTAATTTAAAATGAAAAAGACGATTCTTATCACAGGAAGCAATTCAGGGATTGGAAAAATAACTGCGGAATATTTTGCTGAAAAGAATTGGCAAGTTATTGCGACGATGCGGAATGTTGAAAAAGCAGGAAGTTTGACAGAGCATCCAAATATTTCCATTTATCAATTAGATGTAACTGATACGCAAAGTATTGAAAATGCAAGAACTGCAATTTTAAATGATTTTGGAAAAATTGATGTGATTGTCAACAATGCGGGTTTTGGTTGTTACGGTGCTTTCGAACCAACCACCGAATCTGAAATTGATCGACAACTTGCCGTCAATATTAAGGGGGTGATGATGGTGACAAAAGTTTTTTTAGAACATTTTAGGAAAAATCGAGCAGGGCTTTTTATCAATATCTCCTCGATTGCAGGATTGGTAAGTTATCCTTTGGCATCGATGTACGTATGTTCCAAGTGGGCGGTGGAAGGATTTACGGAAGCGATTTCTTACGAATTGAAACCGCTTAATATTCTAGTGAAATTAGTGGAGCCGGGAGGTTTTAAAACTAATTTTCAGTTGGAAGGTATTAGTTGGTCGCACGATGAATCTATGCCTGAATATATCGAAGCGACTCAAAAAACAATTGAAACCAGAAAGCAACGACAACCCGATATGCCTGACCCAATTGCTGTAGCCAAAAAGATTTTTGAAGCAGCAAATGATGGTTCTGATCGATTGCGATATTTAGTTGGAGATGATGCAGAATCCTATTTTGCGAAACGAAAAGAAGTTGGAGCGGAGAAATATATAGAAGAAATTTATCAAAGTTTTCTAAAATAGAGAAGCAATTCTTTTCCATAAAACATCCTGCTTCACAATTTAAATGTGAGCAGGATGAATCATAGTGTGGCGTTTTATAAAAAAGCCGAGAAGGCTTTCATAAGCTTTAATTCGTAGGGGAGGAAGCGTTTATTAACTCGAATAATTAAGGTGTCTTCATATCTGTAGATTTTTCATTTGCTATAAATAGATTAATTCGAGCTTTATATTTTTTGTGATCCAAATTTACATTTTTCTTTTTTTTTTACTTGATAACATTTTTAACTACTTTTATAAAAATAATAACAATTATCAATTGTTATATCAATTTAATAAGTTGATAATCAATAATTTAGATTGAATATTTTTATATAAAAAAAAACAATGTAAATGGAGTTAAAAGATGGGAAATTAATTCAATTGTTAAGGGAAATAGATGAATCAGAACTTAAATTATTGATCAAGTTTGCTAAATCTCCCTATCATAACACGAATAAATTAATTGTTCTTCTCCTCCAAAAAATACTCTCTTACCATCCAGGTTTTAATCATAAAAAATTAACGAAAGAGCACTTATATCATTCCATTCACCCTGAAGGAAAAGCTTATCATGAGGGTAGGATGAATTTGCTTATGACTAATTTGGTGAGTGTGGTTCAGGAATTTTATATGTATCAGGAATTTCAAAAGGATAAAATTTTACAGAGGAGGTTGAAGGGGAAAGCATATACCAATCGGAATTTGTATAAAAATTATAAGAAGGAAGTGGAGGGAGTTTTGGTTGATTTGGAGGAGTCGCCTTATCGGGAGGAGGAGTATTTTTTTCAGCGGTATGATGTGCAGAGAGATTACCTTTTTTATGGAAAGGAAAACATACCAAAGTACTTATTTGATTCAATGGAAGATTTAGATATGTTTTATACAACTGCTAAGTTGAGATTAGCTGCGGAACATATTACGATGACAAAAAGAATTAATACTTCAGTTGACGTTAAGTTTTTAGAAGAGATATTAGAAGAGTTAGACAAGAAAGAATCTTTACCGCCTGTTACAAATATTTATAATAAGATTATTAGACTCAGAAAGGAAGAAAAATCAACGAAGTTTTATGATGAGATCAAGAAAGTACTATTTTCTAATTTCCATAAAATTGAGTTGAAAAGCCAAAAATTCATTTATCAGAATATGGTAAATTATGGTATTAGCCAATTAAATCAAGGTAATGAAAAAGCTTTTAAAGAACTTTTTTTATTGTTTAAATTTGGCTTAAAGCAAGGGTATAGCATGAATAATAATATCATGACTGCTTCTACTTATTTTAATATTACATCAATTTCGACGAATCTTAGGGAGTTTGAGTGGTGTTATAATTTTATAAATAATTATCAGAAATATTTGCCAAAAGAAGAGGCTTATACGACGAAACTTATGGCTCTCGCATCTTGGAATTACTTTGTAGGAATTGAAAAAGATCATAAATGTTTATACAAAACTCTAGAGTTGCTTAGAGAAATAACATATAACAAAAAGAACATGTTTATATTCATTAGATCAAGGTTATTGTGGATACGGACTGCTTATGATCTTTTAAAATATGACCCATCTTATTATTCAACTTTAATAGATTATATCAAAAGTTTTGAAATACAACTCAAAAAAGATAAGGTTCTCTCTCTAGAAATAATACAGCGATATTTTGCATTTACGTTCTGTGTGAAAAAGATAATTAAGCTTAATAGAAAGGATAATAGAAGTGTCGAAGAGATTAAGAAAGTAAGAGAAGAAATTGGAATTCAAAAAAAAATAGCTTTGAAGAGTTGGGTTTATAAAAAAATGGAGGAGTTAAAAACTCCTCCAAAATTGACCTAACCATCGTGTAAATCCTCAATAACAATCCCCCCCTTCACTTTTTCCAAAGCAGCTTTCTTGATAGCAAATTTTTTAAAGTCTTTAAGTTTTTTTAATTTTTGAGTTTTCATAATACATATAGATTTTGTGTTCACCAAAGGTCAATACCTCGATAAACTCGGTTAAGAATCAGATTGTAAATACATTGTTACAACAACAAGGTTATCTTAATCGTACCAGTTGACAGCCCACGAAATAGGCAAGTCAAAAACCAAACTTGTGTATCAGAAATAAATGAAGAAGACGAGAAATTTTAGTTTTATAGCTTTGTCTTCGTTGCGTTTTATTTTCTGCTTTGTTGTTAATGTCATAACACAAGAGTTGCCAAAAAAATTCCATATGATGGGTTTCTTTAACATTTTTTTTAAATTATATAATTATTACTAGGGGCTAGCCTTCATGCATTTCCTACCCAGCCCCTATTTTCCTCGCCCCTTTGTCCTCTACCTTTGTAGTATTAATTTATTACTCCTTAATTTTTTTTTATCATGAAAACAATTATCATTTATCGATCCTGAGGGGAATATTAAATGATTAACTCTAATTGGTTTGGATAAAAAATAAATGTGAATTAATTACTAAATAAATAGTAGAGAGTAGAACTGGTAAGTTGTGAAATTCAAAGTCTACAACTTATTGAATTCCACTTCTACGCATGCAAATTATACGAGGAAGAATTAGAGGAGTATTGTTTGTGATACAAAAAAACTAAGTAGTCAAAGCATATACGAATAAAGAAACCTTAATATCCTATAGGTAAACAATTCTGGAATAGATGAGCATTTAATCGAAAACATCCTTCTGATTTGTCGATAGCTCTTTTACCGACGTATTCAAATTTATTTTTTAATAATTACAAAAAAATCTTATGAAAAGAAAATTTTTTGTCCTAGCTCTTTGGATTAGTATGTCAACGCTGATCCATGCCCAGCAAACTGATCGTACAGTCATTTCTCCAGCTGGGACTTCCGAAGCAGGGACTGCCCTCACATTAGACTGGACGCTTGGTGAGTTGGCAGTTCAATCACGAGAAATTACCAATGTACTGGTAACCGAAGGTTTTCAACAACCAACTCTACTAGTTGAAACAGTTACAGAAACTACTGAATTATTTTTAAACGGCAAGATCAATTTAAGGGTAGGTCCTAATCCAACGTCCGACAATTTGTATGTGAAAATTAACTCGGAACTGGAAGGAAAGGGAGTCCTATCATTGAAAACCCTCAATGGGCAACACTTGCAAAATGAAACGATTGACCTCTCTTCGGAAGATCACGAATTGAACCTTGATAAATATCCAGGTGGCCTTTACTTCCTCAGTCTATATACTGAAAAAGGTGAGTTATTAAAATCATTTAAAATCACAAAACTTCATTAACTCAATGAAGGTTTGTAATAAACTTTAGAAAGAAACTTAAATTATGACAAAAAGAATCTACTTACTTATAATACTGTGTTTCAGTATTACTTTTTCCATACTGGCACAATCAGTTCCTCAAGGTATGAACTATCAAGCAGTAGCACGAGAACATTCTGGAAAGGTAATGGCTGACCAAGATATCACGCTAAAGGTGACTTTGATGAGTCGAAATACTAAAGAAATAGATATAGAAACTTATTCGGAAGTTCATCAAGTAAGGACGAACAAACTAGGATTATTTACGGTGACCATTGGACAAGGTGAAGCAGACTTCGGTATTTTTTCGGAAGTACCTTGGAGCTCTCAAGACATTTGGATGGAACTTGCTATTGATACTGATGGTGGCAGCAACTTTGAAGTGCTCAGTAATACCAAGCTGTTGACCGTTCCCTTTGCTTTCCATGCAGCGACTGCCTCTGAAGTTGTCGGAGAGGAGAATAGTGTCGAATCTAGGAGTAGAGTTAATAAGAATTGGCTTACTAAAGGAAATGCCAATACTGATGCTTCCATTCATAAATTAGGAACCCTTGATGATGAACATCTAATCATTGTTACAAAAGATATAGAAAGGATGCGTGTCAAAAAAGGTGGAAATGTTAAAATCATAAAAAATCTTATTGTAGGTCAGGATGTAACTGCTGATAATTTTTTCGGTGATGGATCAGCCTTGACAGGGATTGATGTTAATGACGCAGATTATGATCCAAATAATGAAATTGAATTACCAGTAGGAGGTAATACCGATCAAGTTCTTTCTACAGACGGAAATGGAATTTATAGTTGGACAGACAATACAGCTGGACCTGAGGGACCACAA
This sequence comes from uncultured Saprospiraceae bacterium, assembly GCA_937981555.1. Classification (GTDB taxonomy): domain Bacteria; phylum Bacteroidota; class Bacteroidia; order Chitinophagales; family Saprospiraceae; genus CAJQQY01. Next base: position 10,559 of record CALJOK010000063.1, on the reverse strand, counting down.
GGGATCCAAGGAACAAATGGATTGCCAGGAATAAATGGAACAGATGGAGTTGATGGATTGAATGGTGAAACAGGCGCACAAGGAATTCAGGGCGAAACAGGTCCTCAAGGAGTAACTGGCGCATCAGGAACAAATGGAACAAATGGAGTTGATGGAATTGACGGGATGAATGGTGAAACAGGCGCCCAAGGAATCCAAGGTGAAACTGGTCTTCAAGGAGCAACTGGTCCATCAGGAATAAATGGAACAAATGGAATTGATGGAACGGACGGATTGAATGGTGAAACTGGCGCACAAGGAATCCAAGGAGAAACTGGATCACAAGGACCAATTGGACCTGGAACAAACAACGGAACACCAACTGAGATTGCTTTCTTTAATACAGACAGCGAGACCTTGAATAGTGACGCAGATCTTTTTTGGGATAATGTAAACAAACGACTTGCCATCGGTACGACACATTTCCCAGGTATTGCGAGGGCGAAATTCTCTGTCAATATCGGAGACGAATTGCCTTCAGTAGATGACGGTCCCAATGCACTTCGAGTGGAGTCAACGAATCCTGCTGCTGCTGCTCCTGGATCACTCGGCTCTGGAATTGTCTTCGCAAGTCCGTACTGGGCTAACGATCCAACTCCTATTCGTACTGCCGGAATCTATGGCGGAAAAGATAAGAACGGTACTTCTGGAAACTTTGGAGGAAGCTTGAGATTTTGGACTCAACCTTACGGTAATCCAACCGGACAGATGGAAGAGGCAATGCGCATCGACATGGTAGGACGACTAGGTATTGGCACAGATGACCCACAGGAATTATTGGACGTTGCAGGAAATACTCGGACACAAGGAATCCAAGTAACGACAGGAGCAACAGTAGGTCATGTTCTGACTTCAGATGCAAATGGAACAGGAACTTGGCAAGCATCAGCTGCTGGGTCACAAGGGCCACAAGGTCCAGCGGGGACTGATGGAACAAATGGAACAAATGGAGAAATTGGTGCAACTGGTGCACAAGGTCCACAAGGTGTTCAGGGGATTCAGGGGACACAAGGAACAATTCCGAATGGAACCCAAAACGGCGAGATGAATTACTGGAATGGAACCAATTGGGTAAGTGTTACGCCAGGAACGACGGGGCAAAACTTAACCTTTTGTGACGGTGTACCTACCTGGGGGCCTTGTCCATTGCAAATAGGCGATGCACATGCCGGAGGTATTATATTTTACCTGGATGCTAGTGGGCAGCATGGATTGGTAGCGGCGTTGAATGATCAGGATTATAATGGAGATTTCACCAGACGTTGGGGTTGTCCTGGGACGTCTATAGTAGGAACAAGTACAGCAGTAGGTAGTGGTCAAGCGAATACAACAGCAATAATAAATGGATGTAGTGAAGATGGAACAGCTGCCAAGATTTGCGATGACTATTCAGTAACCATAGATGGTATTTTATATGATGACTGGTTTTTGCCTTCGAAGGAAGAACTGAGTTTAATGTATTACAACCTTTGGCTGGGAGGGAATATTGGGCTTGGTGGTTTTGAATACTTAGTCTACTGGAGTTCTACCGAAAATAACATCACCGATGCGTGGAACATTTACTTCCTCAATGGCCAACAGTATGGTACTTCTAAGGGACAACTCTCCAGACGTACTCGTGCTGTCAGGGCTTTTTAATCATTTAACAATTTACTACTGCATAAGTAGTTGAAAATAAAAGGTAAAGCCTGGAATCAAGCGGCGCCAGGCTTTCCTTTTTATTGATGTGATCATTTTTTTGAGGCTAATTAGAAAAACACTTTATTTTATTAAATATTAATTTAATAACTAACGGAGTGGATCAGCTCTAAAATTGAAAAAATTAATCCTGAATATACAAGAAATGGAACAAGTTGCTTAATAGCTTAACTAGACAAAAGAACAGGAACGATAAACAATTACAGACAATCAAGTTCAAGGGATAAGAAGATTATCTAAACTATACCAAATCAGGGCAATTTATTTCTGTTGACGATTTGGAACAATAACTCAATAAAATTTATTGAGTTTTATAATCTTCAATATTCGAAACCTTTGAAGTGGAAATTTAATGGAGAAAGTTTTAGGTCTAAACTTACGGGATGAATCACTAGTCAACTTAATGCTGTGCATTACATGAATAATTTCTTACAAAAAAATATAATACCTAGTGGATTGTGTTACTTTACAAACAAGAACTTGTTTCTTACTTATACCACCACCAATCATTATGAAAAATTTATTTTCTGGATTACTTAGTTTAATCCCATTTTTACTTTTTTCACAGTCTGAATCTTCTTTACCTGATCCTTTGGAAGCAACACCTTCGCATTTTGATATGATCATGAACATGACTGATGTATCACAAGAAGAGATAAGCATCGTACTAAAAATGTTCAATCAATATCATCTAATCGATAAAGATACAGCACAACTCATCGCCAAAAAAATGGTTGATCTTAGCCATGATTATCCGAATGATTTCACCAAGCTTTCGGCTCTAAATATGTATGGATATTCACTATTTTATACTAACAAATATGATGAATCCATTTTGTATTATGAACAGACTAAAACATTGGCTATTCTATTGGAGAATGATAGGTTGCAAGGAACCGCTCTATTTTATTTAGGGAAAATAAAACAAAGGCAGGATGAACCTAATTCAGCAATCGACTATTACTTAAGCAGTATAATATCTTTTGAAAAACAAAAGGATACCACGCAATTATTTAGTATCTATTATGATATAGCTGGTCTGTATTTCGGTCTTTCCTTACTGGATAAAACGGAAGAATATATCGCAAAAGCTGTGGCTATTGCAGAAACCAAAGATAGTGATAAGATGAAAATGGTCATATATGGTGCTCGTTCGTCTATTTTGAGTAGAACAGCGAAAAACTATTATGAAAAGGCAAAGAAAGACACGCTCAATAAAGAACTTCATTTGGATAGCTACCGCACTTATATAAGTCGTTCATTGGAGAATTCAGAACTCAAGCTTAAGCTTGCAGAAAAAAATAAAGATAAACTAGCTATTACTAGTGTTTTAATAGGGATGGTAGGAACAAACAATAACCTTAAAGATTATGACCAAGCTGTAAAAGTGGGCAAAAGAGCAGAAAAATTACTGAAGGAGCGTGGAGATAACAAATTCCAAAGCCGACTTGATAAATTACTTGCCATAGCCTATTTTGAAAAAGGAGATCCAAAACAGGCACTTATCCATGCAAAAAAAAGTATGGAATTCGCTCAACAATCTGGCGATGAAAAATCCATTAGATCAAGCCATGATTATCTGTACAGAGTCTATGGTGATTTAGATCGATATGATAAAGCCTTGGATCATCTTGAAGCCTATGATCGCTCCCTTGCCAAAACCAACGACATGGAGAAAATCCAATTAATGGCAGATGCTGAAGCTAAGTTTGAATCTGTAAAAAAAGAGAAACAAATTTTGGAACAAAGAAATGACATCCTTGAATTAGAAAGTTCTAATGCTCAAATCACTAATGAGCGAAATGGGATTATTGGAAGTAGTCTTCTTATATTTATTTTAGGTTTTTTCGGGTATAATTTTTTTAAAATAAAGAAAGATAGAAATGATAAAATGGCATTTGCTGAAGCACTCATTTTTGCTCAAGAAGATGAACGAAAAAGAATCGCTAGAGACTTGCATGATGGAGTAGGGCAATCTCTCTTATTGATAAAAAAAGGAATGGCAGCGACACATGAAGTTACTGTAGAAAATCAACAAATGATTTCGGATACCCTCGAAGAAGTCAGAACTATTTCGAGAGATTTGCATCCTTTTCAATTAGAAAAATTCGGGTTGACAGCTTCTATAAATGACGTTATTGAAAAAGTAGAAAGATCGACTGACCTTTTTATAACTAAAGAAATTGTAGATGTTGATCAGGTGTTTTTGAAGAAAAACCAGATTCATATATTTAGAGTGATTCAAGAAGCTTTGAGCAATATTGTTAAACATGCAGAGGCAACTGCAGCCAAAGTTAGTATCGTTGAAAAGGGAAATGAACTGATCATGAAAATAATGGATAATGGTAAAGGGTACGATCACGAGTTGGCAATAGTTACTTCAAAAAGCCTTGGGCTTCGAACGATGCATGAAAGAATTTCATCTATCGGGGGGCAATTAATAATGGAACAAAATGTTCCTTCTGGAACTATCCTAACATTTACGATTCCAAAAAATAATTAAGTTTTTTAACTATGAAAATAAAAGTATTCAATGCAGATGATCATCCACTACTTCGAAAAGGAGTGACTGATTTATTAAAAGAATCTGATGATATTCAATGGGTAGGAAGCGCTGCAGATGGAAAAGAAGCTTTAGAAAAAATTCGTAACCTTCAACCTGATGTTGCCATTTTGGATATTGAAATGCCGCATCATACTGGTCTTGAAGTGGCGCAAATTTTAATGGAGGAAGGAATAAAAACTAGATTCGTTTTGCTGACACTATTTAAAGAAGAGTCTTTTTTTCGCAATGCAATGAAGGTTGGAGTGAAGGGATATTTACTAAAGGAAAGTAGTGAAAAAGAAATTTTGGAATGCATCCGTTCGGTGAATCAAGGGAAACCTTATGTCAATTCTAGCCTTACTCAATTTTTAATGTTTGAAAAAAAGGAAAACAATATTTTGGAAAATCTGACTAATCACGAAGTCAATATTTTAAAATTAATAGCTCGTCAAAAAACTACTGCGGAAATTGCAAATATGCTTTTTATTACTCCAAAAACAGTTTCAAATCATCGCGGAAATATTGGTAAGAAATTGAATTTGTCAGGAGAGCAGAATGGGTTGTTGAAGTGGGCAATTGAAAATCGAGATTTGTTGAGTTGAAGTTTTTTTTTTTGGATAAATAGAATTTTAAAATACTTCAGCAACTCCAAACCGTCTTGCATCTCCAAGAGCTTCTAATCTTTTTCCATCATTAAAAATTGAGTGAACACCTCCAAAATACATCGCTAAGTTTTCCCAAAAAATGACATTTTCTTTTTCCATAGAAAAATCAAATCCTCTTTCTATTTGAAATTTTCCTTCTTGAAAATGAACTCGTGGATATTCGGTACTTTGCCGAAGATTTTTTTGTTTTTCATAGAGTTGGAAAATTACTTGACCAATCGCAAATGGAATTCTTCCCGCACCTCCTGACCCTGCAATAAATTCTAAGTCTCCATTTTTTTGAGTAATCATCGTTGGAGTCATCATCGAATGCAATCGAGTATCAGGCTCCCAAGAATGTGCGCCATCAGGCAACAAAAATATTTCTCCCAACATGTTATTGAGTTGCATATTGGTGTCGGGAATAAAATATCCGCAACCTTCACCGATCGAACTAGTCAAGCTAACTGCATTGCCCCAACGATCTAAAATATTGAAATGTGAGGTACCTCGGTTGGAAGAGATAGAAGGCTGGAAACTGAAATTATTATTAGGAACTAGTTGGTCAAGATGTGTTTTAATTTTAGATTCATCAGCCACCAAGCGTTGAGTTTTTTCGATAGCAAGTGCGAGAGAAGATTCATGTTCATTGACTTGCGATAACATCATGGCTAGTATGGCACCACCTTTGCTCGGTCCGTTGGGCAAATAAATATGTCGATTTTTATAATTAAATTTTAAAGGATCGAGTACATTGACTTGGTAGTTTTCGAAATCAGCTCTTGTCAAAAAACCACCTCGTTGTTGACTATCATCAGCAATTCTTTTTGCAATTCCTCCTTGGTAAAATCCACGTTCCCCTTCAATAGAAATGAAGGTTAGGAAATCTGCCATCTCAGGCATTTGAATTAAATCACCCTCCTCTTTTATTTTTCCGTCGGGTTTGAAAAAGATATCTTTTACATTTGGGTCTTGCCGAAAAATAGGTTCAAGTAATTGAAAGTCAAATGCTTGAAAGGTATCAAGCGGTACTCCTTCCTTCGCTAATTGAATGGCAGGTTGAACTAATTCTTTCATCGGAATGGTTCCGAATCTTCGATGCATTTCAAAAACTCCAGCAATACTTCCTGGCACCGCTGCTGCTCCTAAACCAACATGAAAGGTTTCGGAGTCACTTCCAAAATCAATTTTCACAGGATAGAAATCAAGTCCATTTAAGGTTTCTTTATTGATCGGAGTTTGGCAAAAAAAATCAAAAAACTGGACCTTTCCTTTTGCAGTTCTGGTCAATGCAAAACCATTTCCACCTGCGGAAGCCATGCAAGGCTCAGCAATGAACATAGCAAGATGTGTTGCTATCGCTGCGTCAAATGCATTGCCTTTGGCGAGTAAAATTTCTTTGGCTACAGCAAGTGTAGTTTCGTGACCTGCGGAGATGGCTTGTTGCATGTTTGTTTTTTTGGAGAAAAGGAAAGTCGAATTTAAAGAAAAGTTTTAAAATAAAAAGACTCGAATCTTTATCTTTAAAAATTCGAGTCTTCTTATTTATGATTAGAAAGAATTACTCCCACTCCGTGTGAAAAACTCCATCCTTGTCCACTCGTTCATATGTATGCGATCCGAAATGATCCCGTTGCGCTTGCGTCAAATTCAACGGCAATCGTCCATCTCGATATGCATCAAAATAAGCTAACGAAGCAGAGAGAGCCAAAGTTGGAATTCCTGCATCAATTGATTTTTTGATAATAGATCGAAGTGCATTATGATTTCCTTTTAGGTGCTTGGCAAAAGTTTTATCCACCATCAAATTAGGCAAATCAGCATCAGTTGAATAAGCTTTTCGAATGTCTTCCAACAGCGACGCACGAATGATACAACCACCTCTCCAAATTCGAGCAGTTGCTTCCAAGTCTAATCCAAATCCTTTTTCTTTTGAAGCATCTGTTAACAAAGCCATCCCTTGGGAGTAAGCGGTGATGAAGGCAAAAAATAATGCATCGCCTACTTCTTTTACCAATTTGTTTTTATCCACTTTTGATTTGGACACTCTTACTTTTAGGATTTTCTCAGCAGCGAGTCTTTCACTTTTCAAAGAAGAAATTCCACGCATCGTGACTGCCGCATCGATCGTTGGAACAGGAATTCCAAAGTCCATCGCATTTTGTGAAGTCCATTTTCCAGTTCCTTTTTGTTTGGCTTTGTCAAGGATTTTATCAATCAACATTCCTTTGCCGAGGTCATCTTTTTGAGCAAAAATCTCAGCGGTGATTTCGACTAAGAAAGATTTTAATTTTCCTCGATTGTATTTTTTATAAGCTTGATGTAATTCTTCATTGTTCAAGCCACCGATGTTTTTTAAAATATCATAACTCTCTGCAAGCAATTGCATCATGGCATATTCGATTCCATTGTGCACCATTTTGACATAGTTTCCTGCGGAACCTTTTCCCATATAAGCTACACAAGGTTCGCCATTTACTTTGGCAGAAACAGCTTCCAAAATTTTCTTCACCTTATTATAGGCTTGCTTCGAACCACCAGGCATGATGCTTGGTCCGAACCTCGCACCCTTCGCACCACCCGAAACACCAACGCCTAAAAAGGTAACTTTTTTCTCCTTCAAATATTCCAATCGTCTTTCCGTATCTTCAAAAAAAGAATTCCCTCCGTCGATGATGACATCGTTTGGTTCCACATGTTTGAGTAAACCTTCGATGACAATATCCACGACTTTTCCTGCAGGAACGAGTAGCATAATTTTACGTGGCTTCTTTAGCGAAGCGACAAAATCTTTTATGTCGGTTGTTGCTTTAGCAGGTTTGCCGTCGGCTTCTTCCACGAGTGCTTGCGCTTGTTCTTGGTTGTTGTCCAAACCAATAATTGAATAACCATGATCGGCTACATTTAATAAAAAATTTCTACCCATCACACCAAGTCCGACCATTCCGAAATCATATAATTTCTTTTTACTCATAATGCTGATTTTATTTTTTTGAAAAAATACTTGCAATAATACGCATTGCTGAAATATTTGTTTGCATGAATTTATTTAGTTCTAACTATTTTTATTTGAAATGGTTTTATCAAAGACAGAATTGAGATAAACTTTTAAAAAATAGTGTTGTTGGAGTTGTAGAATTTAAGTAGGTTTGACGAAAATAAATGTAACCAATTAAAAATATGGATGGAGTAATCTTTGTTATTTTTGGCGCATCAGGCGACTTGGCGGTGCGTAAATTAATACCTGCAATTTATGAGTTGCACAAAGGAAAATATTTACCTGATAATTTTGCCGTCCTCGGAGTGAGTCGTTCGGATTATTCGAATGAAGCATTTCGAAGTAAAGTTTTTTTCGCCAATGAATTTATTGAGCATGAGGAAAAAGAAAAAAGAGATGATGAAATGGAAAAGGATTTTGCGAATCGACTGTCTTATATTCCTATTCAAACTTCCGTTTCTGATGACTATGCAAAAGTGAAAAAAGAGTTGGCAAAGCTTGATGAGAAATTTAATATCGGAGGGAATTATATTTATTATTTGTCGACGCCCCCATTTTTATACGAAACGATTCCAGCTTGTTTGGCATCGCATGGTTTGAATGAAGAAAAGGATGGATGGAAAAGATTGGTGATTGAAAAGCCATTTGGTTATGATTTGGAAACTGCGATTGAGTTAAATAAAAATATCAAAAATGATTTTAACGAAGATCAAATTTATCGAATCGATCATTACCTCGGAAAAGAAACGGTTCAAAATTTATTAGTCACTCGTTTTGCCAATGGAATTTTCGAACCACTCTGGAATCGAAATTATATCGAACATGTGCAGATTACGAATGCCGAAAATTTGACAGTCGGAAGTCGAGGAGGTTATTATGATAAATCTGGAGCGTTGCGAGATATGTTTCAAAATCACTTGATGCAAATAATTGCGCACATCGGAATGGAACCTCCGATTGCTGCCGACGCTGCTGCGATTCGAGATGAAAAATTAAAGTTGCTAAAATCTATTCGTCCGATCAAAGAAGAAGATGTTCCGTCAAAAGTTATTAGAGGACAATATACTCCTTCGACAATTGACGAAAAAAAAATCAATGGTTATCGAAAAGAAGAAGGTGTGCCAAAGGATTCTCGAACAGAAACTTTTGTTGCGTTGAAATTTTTTATTGACAATTGGCGATGGGCTGGAGTTCCATTTTATGTTCGATCTGGAAAAGCGATGCCGACCAAAGTAACAGAAGTAGTGATTACTTTTAAAGATCCACCGAACGCACTTTTTCGAAAAGAGGAACAAGTTTATAATGATAATAATCAACTCATTATTCGAATTCAACCAGACGAAGGTTTGCTGTTGAAATTTGGAATGAAAGTGCCAGGTGCAGGTTTTGAAGTAAAAGATGTGGGGATGGATTTTCATTATTCAGATTTGACAGACGCACATGTTCCTGCTGCTTACGAACGATTATTATTGGATGTAATAAAAGGTGATGCGACACTTTATGCGCGTGGTGATTCTGTCGAAGAGGCGTGGCGATTTGTTGAACCGATTTTGCAGGCTTGGAAAAATAAACCTGAGATTAAAGTGCATGGTTATCCTGCAGGAACTTGGGGCCCAACAGTTGTTTCAAAATTGATTGAGTCGGATAGTTTGACTTGGAGAAACCCTTGTAGTAATTTGACGGCGGATGATAATTATTCGGAGTTGTAAAATTAATGGTGAATGGTTAATACCATGGTGATGTAATTCCATCGTAGGATTAACCATTCACCATTAAAAAAAGATAATAATGATGAAAACACATATTTTTAAAAACAACGAAGCAGTTGCAACAGCCTTCGCAGAATTTTTACAAAAAGAAATTGCGCAAGCCGAAAAAATAAACATTGCACTTTCTGGCGGAAGTACGCCCAAAGTTTTATTTGACATTTTAGCTAAAAAATATGCAGCTAAAATTGATTGGAAAAAAGTACATTTTTATTGGGGAGACGAAAGATGTGTTGCACCAACCGATGAGGAAAGTAACTACAAAATGACCGATGAAAAATTACTTCAACACATTAATATTCCTCCTCAAAATATCCACAGAGTCCTTGGTGAAAATGATCCAACCGAAGAAGCTAACCGCTACGGGAAATTAATAGAATGGAATTTATTCTTAAAAGATGGTTTGCCAATTTTTGATTTAATTATTTTAGGAATGGGAAGTGATGGTCACACCGCTTCGATCTTTCCACATGAAATTGAATTATTAAATGCAGCTGAAACTTGTGCGGTAGCAGTACATCCTGAATCAGGACAACGAAGAATCACCCTAACAGGAAATGTGATCAATGCCGCAAAGCAGATTCATTTTTTAGTAACAGGTATTTCAAAAACATCGGTCATCAAAGAAATTTTTTCAGAGAAAGGGAATTATAAGACCTACCCTGCTAGTGCTATTAAGAATGCGGAATGGTGGATGGATGAGGGAGCAGGAGCAGGAACTTTATAAGTAACTCATGTTACGCACTCAAGAAATTAGTCTTGAGTAATTTAAGTTCATTGAAAGCTGCTTTATTAGCAGCAAGGTAAATTTTAGATTTCATAGCAAAGTGATTCAACTTGCTAGAAAACTTTAGTTTTTCAAGTTTGAC
>CALJOK010000062.1 GCA_937981555.1 uncultured Saprospiraceae bacterium | reverse complement strand
AATTCCGACGATTGGAGAATTGAAAAGATTGATTCATTGTCAGAATTGAGTTATTATTTTATAAACCTTAAAAACTTCGCAACCGCCAATGAAAAGTTTAATAGGAATTTTAAGAATCGCAATTTTATTTTCCAATAGAATCATAAATGTAAAACCATTGTTATGACAGCACCTAACCACATAGTAGGCGGAGTTGTCGTAACCGGAATCTTCGGCGGCATCGCAGGAATCAACATTTTGGAGAAATGGGAATACATTTTAATCTGCATCATTTTTTCATTGCTTCCAGATATCGACCATCCCGGTTCAATCATGGGAAGAATCTTCAAACCGATATCGAGATTTATCAATCGGAATTATGGACATAGAACCATAACACATAACCTTGCAGCTTTAGCAGTCGTTTGTTTTTTCGCCTGGCTAGTTTCCAAAGGTTTGAAAACAGAAGCGCCGATTACATTTCTAGTTTTCGGTGGATATTTCTCTCACTTGATTTTTGATATGATGACCGTTGCAGGAGTTCCATTGTTCTATCCATGGGCTTTGAATCCTTGTGTTATTCCAGGAAAGCCTGAAGCAAGATTTGTAGTTAGTGATGTAAAAAGCGAAGCAAGGATTTTTGGATTCTTTGGAATTTGTTTCTTCCTGATGATGCCATTGATGGAACAAGGATTTTGGACCTCTTATAATCGGACCTTTGGAACTCAATCACATTTGAAATCAGAATATAATGCAAGTTTGGATTTGTTGGAAGTGGAATATTCTTACAAAATGGGAAGTGAAGAGTTTAGCGGAAAGGCATTTGTAATTGAAGCTTCAGATTCTAAAACTACACTTTTGGAAAATGGGAAATTCAAGTTCTTAGATAAAGCCATTCATCAAGGAATTTCAGTAACGCCAAGTCATACAGACAAGAAGTTCAGATTTGACACCAAGAGTTTTGTTTCGATATCTGCAGATAGTTTAAATAAGTTGACCGTAGATTCTCTAATCATGGAAATTGAAATTGTAGCGAATAATGATTTTAAAACCTCAACTTTTGAAACTGGAAATAAATACAAAGGAACTTATCTCAAAGATTTTTTTGTAGAAGAACTTTATCAGGAATCAGAAAAGGAAACTTACATCTCATCATCAAGTCCTAGAATCAAAACTTTGGAAACTAAAATCAAAAATCTAGAGGACGAGGAACAAGAAATGAAAAGAGATTTCCAACAACAGGAAGCAATTTTGAAAAGTTTGAAATCAGATTTGGATTTTGCTACCGAGATTTATGAAAAAGAAAAATTGATGGAAGAGATCAAGGAGCAAGAAAAGAAAGTCAATTCAGTTTTTGAAAATGGTGCAAAGGTCCAGGAGTTGAAAGTTCAGATTCGAGAATTACGAGAAAGTGACAGAATCAAGAATCAGGAAAAGCGTTTAAAAGTCGATCAAAAAAATAGAGAGAATCAAATTTCTCCAACTCGGCTAAGCGGAATTATAAAGTACTTAATTCTTCATTAACCATAGCGTAACCGTATTGGCTCATAATGCGGATAAAGTCGCATTTTCTATGTTTTGGAATTTGGCGATTTTTATTAATTATTTTTTGTAAGTTCTCTTGGTTAGCTGGTCAGGGCTGATAGTGAGGAAGAATCTGAAGTGGTCGAGGTGGGTATTGGATTCATAACAAGTTATACACTAACTGGGCAGTAGTCCTAAAAAGAGACGCGCATAAGGCGCAAGAAAGCCGATTTATTATTGGTCATGTCCAGTAAAAGCTGATCATACCATATATTCGAAGTGGTACCCACCTATATATAAACGTTAAAATCAATAAAAAATAGAATTATATTGGTTGACAAACTGTTTAAAAAGTGTATATTTGTCAACTAAAACATGTAAAATGGAATCAATAATTGCATATAGAGTAAAAAACGCGAGAAAATTACGTTGCCTTTCACAACAAGAAGTTGCTGATGAAATAGGTGTTTCTAAGCAAATGATTAGTAAATATGAAAAGGGATTATCAACTCCTGATAGTTCTAAACTCATTAAATTATCTAAACTATTCAATTTAAAAATTGATTACTTTTTCAAATCATATAAAATTGAATTGGGTGAAGTTAATTTTAGAAAAAAGTCTCGATTCTCGAAGAGAAAGCAAGAAGGCTTAAAAGAACTAATTAAAATAAAGCTTGAGAATTATTTATGGTTAGAAGAAATTCTTTCAATTGATTATTCATTTGAAAATATTATTCAAAGTGATAAAATCAACTCTCTTAAAGATATTGAGAGAACTGTATTAAAATTAAGGAAGTATTGGGATATTGGTATAGATCCAATCCATAATATAGTCCAACTCTTAGAAGACAAAGAAATAAAAATTATTGAATTAGAAGATGCAGATGAAAAATTTGATGGTCTAGCTTGTTTTGTAAATAATAAATATCCAATTATTGTCATAAATAAAAAATTTCCTGTTGAAAGAAAACGGTTTACTCTTCTACATGAACTTGGTCACTTGTTACTTAATTTACCCGATTGCGAAGCTAGTATTGAAGAACAATATTGTAATAAGTTTGCAGCCGAATTCTTATTTCCTAAAAAAATAGTAATAGAAGAATTCGGTGGAGCGCGAAATCATATTACTTTACCAGAATTTATAGCAACTCAAAAAAAATATGGAATAAGTATTCAAGCAATTGTTTACAGATTAGTCGATGCTAAAATCTTGTCTCAAGAGAAACAAAAACAATTTTATCAAAAATTAAACTTCAATCCTAGTCTAAAAAAAGAAATTAATAACTCAAGATTCGAAACTCCTGAACTCTCTAATAGGTACGAGAGACTTGTTTATAGAGCTCTTTCCGAGGAAAATATATCTATTAGTAAAGCTTCTTCACTATTAAATGAAAGTCTAGAATCTGTTCGTGAGAATTTAGCAGCTATATAATATTTCTATGAAGATAGTAATCAACGATGCCAATATTCTTATCGATATAGTAAAACTAGAATTACTTGAAGAGTTTTCTAATTTGAACTTTGAATTGAACACAACAGATTTTGTATTAGAAGAATTGAATCCGGATCAAAATAAGGTAATTCAAGAGTTTATTAGTTCTGGAAAAATCCAACTGATTACAACCAATAATATTGAAGACTTACAGGGCATAAATAATTTATTAGAGAGTTCATCTGGGCTGAGTTTTGAAGATTGTTCTGTTTGGTATTACAGCAAGAAGATGAATTGTACGCTTCTTACAGGAGATGGAAAACTACGGAAAACCGCTAAAAAAGATGGCATAGAAGTTCGAGGGATAATTTATATTCTTGATCAAATGTTAGTACAAAATCAACTTACCTTAGAAGAAGCAATTGAAAAAATTGAATTGTTATACACTCTAAATAATAGACTTCCAAAAAACGAATTAATTAAAAGATTGGAACTTTGGAAAAATAAATAATATGGTGGGTAACAAGCAGCATGTCGATTATACTCTCTAACGGTTGCACGTTGTATCGTAATCACTCACTCATGTCTCCCATTCGGTCGCCACAAGCGGGTAAACAAAAAACGTTCTCGGCAAGCAGAAAAAAAAGAAAAAATATCCTTCGAATTAGCATCTAAAAGGTACTCTTAAAAAAGTTGTCAATTAAAAAATAGAATTTACAATGAGTGAAAATGAATATTGGACTACAGTTCAAAAAAGATACGATGAATATGTAGCAGAATATGAAAGAAGATATGAAAGAAGCATAAATACAGAATTTTTATCTGAGACCGTATTGACTGAAATAAGACCTTTATGGATGTTCACAAATTATAGAATTGGTACAAATGCATCTGGACAAGATGTTTATGATGGAGGAAAATTAAGATTTGTAAGAATAGAGTTGCAAGATGGAAATCGGGATTTTTCAAATAAACAACATTTAGAATTAGATGCTCTGCTAAAGTTCGAAAAATTTCTTGATGGTGATGAAGTTGGAGCGAATACATATCATTTAGGTAACACCTTGAAAAGAGAAATAAAAGAAATTAGCAATGCAGAGAAATTAAAAAGATTTCTATTAGCTGAACAAATTGATGATTTTTTTCATGAAGTTCAATCAATTTTCGCAGATATTCCTTATGAAATAAATAAATCTAAAGAAGGATATTTTCATTCTCATTTACATTTGATGTTAAGACTGATAGGGTTTGAAATATTATCTGAAGTTTCCACTAATATTGGAAGGATTGATTCTGTTATCGAATTGACAAAATCAATTTACATAATCGAATTTAAAATTGGAACTTCAAATAAAGCATTGACCCAAATTGCTGAGAAAAAATATTATCAAAAGTATCAAACAAAAGATAAAAGAAAAATCTGGATTGGAGTAAATTGCTCCGTTAAAGAGCGAAACATAATTAATTGGGAAATAAAAAAAGAAGCTAGCCTCTAACAATGCGTTTTTATGTTACCGCCAAAAAAATGATTAAAGTTTTTTTGATATGTAGTGTTATTTTTAATACATGGCATTAGTATACGAATCAGTTCGTTTTTTCCTTCTGCTACTTTTCGGTTATAATAATCATACAAAATTTTACCTGCTGCGTATACAATACTTCAACTCGATAAATATTAAGCATTTACATGAACATAAGGAACGGTTTCCATTCGACAGGATATAAGTATGATATCGAAAAAATTCCGCTGACTTTGTTTGTGTAAATTATTAACATACAGCAAGCATCTCGATTGTTAGAAACAAAAGAAAAATATATTTAGAAATAGAGAAACTGAAATAACATATATAAAACCAGAAAAATCGTTCGGAAGAATAGGGGAGTTGGAGTCCACGAGATTTAGTGGAGTGATGCAGTACTTAATTATTCTTTTTTAGAAAATTTTAGAAAAAAATTATATTTTTAGATGATTTTAAAAAAGCGACTTCAACTACACTTCAACTACACTTCAACATATATGAATTTAAGTAATTTTAGACCAAATGACGTATTTGGGCATTCCACAGGGGTAAAAAAAAACATTATAAGTTACTGATAATCATATACTTATAAAAAACAAGGGTTGAAGTGACTAAGGAAATGATAATCCGTTAAGACATCTTGAAGGTCTTGTACTCTTAGTGGAAGCTTTAGGTTGAAGTGACTAAGGAAATGATAATCCGTTAAGACCTTTAAAATCATTATAAGCTAGTTTAGCTTTTGCTAGTTGAAGTGACTAAGGAAATGATAATCCGTTAAGACATTGCCGACATCTCCTCTATCAGAATATCAGAAGTTGAAGTGACTAAGGAAATGATAATCCGTTAAGACATGAGCAATCACTAGGTATATCAACACAATGACATGTTGAAGTGACTAAGGAAATGATAATCCGAAAGATGGTCAACTTACTAAAAGAACCTCCTACCAATAATTTATTCGGTAGGAGGTTTTCAATATTAAAAGATTCAAGTATCTTGCTTTTCAAAAAACAGAATCAGATGTCAGAGACACGAACACCAATGCAAATCAAAAAAGAGTTGAGAGCAAAAGTAAAAGAACTCAAACCTTTTTTACCAAGAGGAACAGCTCAGGTAGTTGCAAAGAAATTGAATTGTAAAGCCGATCATGTTTATGATGTAATCGGAGCGAGAAGATGGGATTTAGAAGTAATTGAAGAAATTGCAAAAATTGGAGAAGCAAATTTAAAACGAGCCTTGAAAGCTGAAAAGACGATTGATAAAATTCTAGACCAGAATGGAAAAACGACCCAAGGGTAATTAATCCTTGAGCCGTTTAACTAAAACTTAAGCATAGCAAAGATGTACATTTTTTGTAAAAGTTACAATTTGCATATTCCGATACCATTGACCCCCCAGCTACGATTTATACTGACCCCACCATAACGGAGGTTTGACCCCCTAAAAAATCCTAGGGTGTTAATAACGTACCGCTGTACTGACCCCCCATTTTCATGTGGATGCATACAAATAAAAATACCCAAATTAGCTGTTCATTAAAGCAGCAGCAATATGGGACAATTAAAACGTATGGATCAAGTCAAAGAAATAATCAAGACGTATGTAGCCACTCAATCGCTCAAAGCAACTGCACGGCAACTTCGGATTTCAAAAAATACGGTCAAGGAATATGTTCGTCGAGGGCAATTGGTGGAAAGTGATTTATCAAAATTATTGGCTTTGTCAGATGAAGAGTTTTTATTAATTTTTTATGGAGATAAAAACAAACCTGACAATGAACGTACCGCTATATTTTTTTCTAAAGTAAACGATTGGATAGAAGAACTTCGCCGAGTTGGTGTCACCAAACATTTATTGTGGGAAGAATATCGAGTGGAATATCCAAATGGTTTTGCCTATAGTCGTTTTTGTGAACTGCTTCGCAACCATGTCGGACATCGAAATTTAACACTCCCCATGCATCATCCACCAGGTGAAGTCATGCAGGTAGATTTTACTGGCAAAAAATTACGATGGGTAGATATAGATTCTGGAGAGGTTCATGATTGTGAAGTTTTAGTTGCAGTAATGCCTCATTCCCAACACACTTTTGCGGTTGCTTTACCAAGTCAAAAGACGGAAGATTTTATAGCTGGATTAAATGCTGCCTTAATTTATTTTGGGAAGCTACCACAAATTATACTATCCGATAACCTCAAGGCTTTTGTGATACGAGCTGATCGTTACGAACCTCAATTTAATGATTTATGTGTGCAACTAGCCGCTCATTATGGTATTCATCTACAGGCTACCCGAGCAGCCAAACCGAAAGATAAAGCAAGTGTAGAAAATATGGTCAGTACCGTTTATACTCGAATCTATGCTCCATTACGCAATGAGATTTATCACAGTCAAGCCGCATTAAACGCTGCGATTACTCAACAGCTAACTCATCACAATTCTCTTCCTTATCAAAAAAAAGAAGGTACTCGTCAATCTACTTTTGAACAATATGAGTTACCCGTAATGCGAGATTTGCCTAGCGAATTATTTGAAATAAAAAAAACGACTACTGCTAAAGTACAACGGAATTACCATGCTTATTTAGGCGAAGAAAAAAACTACTACTCACTTCCTTATCGCTATGTAGGCAAGAAAGCAACCATTGTTTATACTCGCAAAATGGTAGAGATTTATATTGACCACCAACGAGTTGCGATACACCAACGATTACAAACACAACGTACTTATCAATATCAAACCGACATCCAACACATGCCCAAGTCTCATCAAGAATGGAAAAAATCTGAAGGTTACGATGCCGGTTATTTTTTAGCAATAGGCTTAAAAATTGGTGCAGCAACTCATTGGGCAATCTCACAAATTTTGACTTCCAAAAGTCACCAAAGTCATAATTACAAAAGCTGTCAAGGAGTCATTCATCTAGGAAAAAAACATGGTAATAATCGACTGGAACGTGCGGCGGCTCGCTGTCAAAAAGTGAACAAAGTTAATTACACCATGCTGTTTCGTATTCTCCGACATCACCTCGATGAGGAAGATTTAACAACTGAAAAAAACGCTGAATTTGTGCCACCCACTCACGATAATATTCGTGGACCGCAAGCTTATCAATAACCCAAAATGATTAAAATTATTAATTATCAAAACAATAAAATTATGACAAATGCATCGCTGCAAATCTTGCAGCAAATGAAATTAGACGGTATGGCAAGTGCCTATGAAGGTATTTTATCAATGCCCATTAATCAACAACCTGATGCCCATGAGCTGATGGCTCGGCTAGCAGATGCAGAGCAACAGCATCGAGCTCACAAAAAAATGAAGATGTATTTACGACTAAGCAAGATGCGTTATCAAACAACCATTCAAGATATTGACACCTCTGAAAAACGTAATCTGACTAAAACACAATTAGTATTATTGACTGATTGCGCCTATCTGGATAGAGGTGAAAATATTTTGATTACTGGTTCGACAGGTTGTGGTAAATCGTATTTATCCTGTGCTTTGGGAAACAATGCTTGCGTTCAAGGTTATCGTACTTTGTACTTTAATATGAACCGATTAAAAGAGCAAATCGCCATTGCCAAAACAGATGGAACATTTATCAAATGGTTAGATCGATTAAAGAAAGCTAAGCTCATTATTTTAGATGACTTTGGTTTACAACCTCTTACTCATGAAGTAAAAATGGCGCTATTGCAAATTTTGGAAGATCGTTATGAGAAGGCATCAGTTGTGATTTGTTCTCAACTTCCTGTAGCTAAGTGGCATGAGTATTTAGCAGAACCGACTATTACTGATGCCATCCTTGATCGGATTACACCTAAGTCACATCGAATAGAATTAAAAGGGAAAAGTTTAAGAAAAAGCTTAAAAGAATTATCTTAACATTCTCATTCTTGTAAGTTATCCACATGGGGGTCAGCATAGCGTAGGGAGGGGGTCAGACGTTTCGGAATATGCACAATTTTCAGGAACTGTGAAATTTAAACTTTAGAAACCCGATTCAAAACTAATTGAATCGGGTTTCTTGTTTCCAGGAACTTGGGTTTTTTGAAAGTTGAATCTTTGATTTTACAAGCGACGAAAGCGCGAGTTTGGTTTTGAGTTTAGCTTGAAGCGAGAGTCAGCGCCTCTGTAATTTGGAAAAACTGTTTCCTATCCGTTCGTCAGCAGCTTCATTATTCCATTCCTTCAGGAGTCAGATTGGAAGCTGTTTTTTTGCTTTATTCAAATCCATTTACCGCTTCATTCCGTTCCTCCATTCAGCCGTAACGCGCACAGCATCCAATCTTCCACCTTCACTCATTTCATAAATTCAGCAGCTTCTCTCACGCTCGGGAGTAGCTTCATTCCGTTCCTACATTCAGCCACTCAC